>JAALKI010000067.1 GCA_011088105.1 Nitrospirota bacterium
ATTCTGCCAGAAAGCTCTACATTGCGCCTGTCCGTGGTTGGGGGAAGCTTACAAATTCTGTGGCACTTCCAGCGCCTATAAATATTTAGAGAGAAGAACTTTTAAGGGCAGTTCAAGGACAGTCCTCCATTCGAATTGAACCAATTCACGAGAGACAACGACTTAAGAAAAAACAGATCGTTAAAGGAAAGCCATGACCAAACAAGCGTAGAGAAGTTATTGTAGAGCTTTTGACACTTAATAAAAGACGCATCAGAAAAGATCATGGCCATTATAAAAGTATTGCGTGATGAGTGAACAGGAAATTTGAGGTCTCGAAAAATTAAATGTTTACATGCCGATGATTGATAGAAAAGACTGCTCTATTCATAAACATCATGTTTGGAGGGTTTACAATGGAAAAGAGTAAAAGACCACCTAAAAAAGTTGTTCATCAAGCTGGATCTCGACCAACCACCGATGGTCCTGACCCCTTGGAAATACCACAAGGTGAAGCGGATGTCAGCGAAGAACGGACCGGACGATCTATTGTTACCGTGTTAGATGATTCAAGGGACTCTATGAATGTTGCTTTGGCCAGTCTCAAGAAGCGGGCTGGGGTATCGAGGGTCTGTCGAATGAATGACTTTAACGTTGAGTCGTTTTCGTTTGAAGAAGTCGATGATGCCGAGGCTGTTGTGTTTGACGAGCTAGGTATTGCCGTGGTTGGAGGAGACACAGACCGCATACCAGCCATGATGTCGATGGCAGCCGAGGGAGAAGCAAACGTCATTGTTGAGCCTGAATATGTGAATTATGCTTACGACAACTTGAGCTTGGATGAAGATATTCTGGTCAGTGACGAAGCTGAAGAAGGAGGGCTTACGGAGGGAGTTTCTCATGTCTCCGTGGATTTTCTGCGCGGCTACCAGCAAGCAGTGAATCAACTCGTTCAATCACTGACAACAGGCGGATCCGCTACAGTTCCCATCGTTGAAACAGAGGCAAGAGCAGCCTTTCGTGATACGGCTCATACGACTTGGGGACTCCAAGCTACGCGAGTATTGCAGTCAAGATTCAGCGGCAGAGGAATTCGTGTGGCCGTGCTCGATACGGGGATGGGTCTCAATCACCCTGATTTCACATGTAGAACAATACACTCCCAGTCGTTTATTAGGGGAGAAACAGTACAAGATCGGAATGGGCATGGCACTCACTGTATTGGCACTTCGTGTGGATCATTGCGCGTCGGCATCGGTCCACGATACGGGATTGCCTACGAAGCAGAGATTTTTGCCGGCAAAGTGCTGAGCAATTCTGGATCGGGAAATGACGGAGGAATTCTTGGTGGAATTAACTGGGCAATCCGGAACGGCTGCCAGGTCGTGTCAATGTCGTTGGGCCGAGCAGTGTCTATAGGAGAACGACCGATGCGGAGTTATGAAATTGCAGGTCAGCGCGCCTTACGGGCTGGCACATTAATAATTGCAGCTGCAGGAAACGATAGCTCACGACCCAGTGTGACACGACCAGTTTCCAGCCCTGCGAATGCCGCGTCGCCTCCGTTCGATCAGTGGGACTAGTATGGCGACACCCCATGTAGCAGGCATTGCAGCACTTATTGCTCAGGAGCTACCATCCGCTCGGGGCATACAGCTTTATCACGAGCTTCGCCGTCGTGTACGCAGGTTGCGCTTCCCCCGAGCTGATGTGGGTAATGGCCTAGGAGAAGCGATTTAATGACTTAATTAGAGAATCCTATAATGAGATTGAATGCTGATGACCGCTATTCACGAGACTTGTTTGAGTGGTCAGGGTAAAATATATTGACTTTCCAAGTATTAAAAAGAAAATTGGGGTCTAGTAAATGGAACGCTCTTGTTGAGTGACAGCTCCCGTTGTACAATATTAGAAACCGTACCTTGGTAACGCATAATGTGGTGTTGGGGCCCAATCCATGGCTAAAAAGTCTGTAATCGTTACGCTGGATGACGAGCATGCCAACTCTATTGAAAAGGTAACCGATGAATGTCGGGCAGCTGGATTGGTTGTTTACGAATCCTTGGATATGCTGGGCCAGGTGATGGGAGAGATCGACCCAGACAAAGAAAGTGAGTTGCGGAAGATTTCTGGGGTCCTTAGCGTTGAAGAGTCACAGGAATATCAGCTTCCACCACCCAATTTGGAAATTCAGTAGTGAAGCCTACAGCACCTTAATGACACAAGGCGTGAAAAAGTCTAGCAATGCGGTCATAAAGGAAGGGAAAACTGTGAACCTGTACGGTCACAAAAGTTGAATGGATAAAGGTACTAGGCATCTTGATTCAAGAACCTCATAGCCAACGCCTCGACACACCGCTGCCATGGTTCATCATATCCCATGGCAGCCTTGACTGACGCAGAGTAAAACTCACGCCTCCTTTGCCCTGTAATCCACAATACCGTCCAGTCTCTTCAAGCTTGGTGTCTAGGAATTATTGGCACAACGTTCCATGGGAACGTTGTCTTGTGAACCTACCAGGTGAAATTTTTGACCTTGTGGGATAGAGTCGATTTTCAGGTTGGCTTGATTCGGCTTTGTCCAGAAGATGCCACAGCGGAGAAAGCCCAGCTGAGTTCTCTCACGTCTAAGTTGACGCATCTTCTCAGGAACCTGTATAAATCCGCTACCTTCATCATTGAAAAATACAAGGTAGCGCCCGTAGCTCAATGGATAGAGCACTTGACTACGGATCAAGAGGTTACAGGTTCGACTCCTGTCGGGCGCGCCATATTAGAGTCGCCTTCCTTTAATTGACCCAAAACCTTGAAAGAAAGCGAGGTTTTGGCGGTTCGAAACCCCTCAATCCGGTCATAGGGAAGTTTTTCGGCAAACGCCAGTCCGAGTGTAAGTGTAAGCTTCCCCGTCAAGCGGACAGGTTCAATATAGAGTTTTCCGGCCTTTTGG
>JAALKI010000068.1 GCA_011088105.1 Nitrospirota bacterium
AGCTGGCGATTGATGAGGAAGTGGCATTTGTATTGCTCGCCGGGGATTTGTATGACGGCGACTGGAAGGACTACAACACGGGCTGTATTTCGTTGAACGCATTGGAAGACTGCGCGACGCAGGCATCCGTGTGTTCATAGTGGCAGGAAATCATGATGCGGCCAGCCAGATTACAAAGCACCTTCGTCTGCCAGACAATACCACTCTATTTTCAACGAGGAAGCCTGAACGGATTGTCCTGGATGATTTGGGTGTAAGTATTTGCGGGCAGGGTTTCGCAACACGGGCAGTCACGGACGACATCTCACAAGACTATCCGCAAGGTGATCCACAACTTCTTAATATTGGTCTGCTTCATACCTGCCTGGACGGTAAGCCGGGTCATGAACCCTATGCCCCTTGTTCGGTTGATGGATTACGGTCCAAAGGATACCAGTACTGGGCTCTAGGGCATGTCCATACCCGCGAAGTAGTCAGTCAAGATCCTTGGATAGTTTTTCCTGGGAACATTCAAGGTCGGCATATACGTGAAAAGGGGCCTAAGGGATGCACATTGGTGACTATAAACAGCGGAGAAGTCACGGATGTAGAACATCGTGATCTGGATGTGATGCGTTGGGCGCACTGTGAGCTGGATGTTTCTGCTAGCGAGTCAGTTGATGACATCTATGAGCAGGTGCGCGAATGTCTGCAATCAGCATCAGATGCCACAGAAGGGAGGTTAGTTGCTGTACGCCTAGTTCTGAAAGGGGCTTGTGCTGTACATTCGAAATTGCACGCTGATCGTGAGCGCTGGGTTCAGGAGTACAGAGCCTTGGCAACGGGACTAGGTGGTGCAGGCATTTGGCTGGAAAAGGTTTCTATCAAGACAAAACCGTCTGTTTCGGTTGATGAGGTGCTTGAACGTGATGACGCTCTGAGCGGTTTGCTGCGTGCGATCCGCGATATGGAGCTTGACGCTTCGGTTCTAGACATACTGGCAGATGAAATATCCTTGCTTCGTCAGAAATTGCCTGCCGAGCTGCTGAGTGGCGATGATCCTTTTGATCCGTCCAGCCCAGAATTCCTTAAAGAGACGCTGGAGGATATCAAGGAGCTTCTCGTGAATCGCTTGCTGTCCACGGAGAATGAGGCATGAAGATTCGGACTTTGAGCCTCACCGCATTCGGGCCCTTTACTGAGAAAGAACTGACGTTTGATGAAGAAGGGCTACATATTGTTTATGGTCACAACGAGGCGGGAAAGAGCTCTGCGCTCCGTGGTTTGAAAGCCCTGCTTTATGGCATTGATGAGCGTACTCTCGATAATTTCATTCATGCGAACGATAAGCTCCGTATTCAGGGATATTTACAGAGTATCGATGATCGTGAACTCGACTTCGTCCGGCGAAAGGGCCGAAAAAACACTTTATTGACTCCAGAGGGGGGAGTTCTTGAGGAGCAGGCACTAGCACCTTTTCTCCAAGGAGTGACACCAGAACTCTTCGAATCTCTATTTGGAGTTGATCATCAGGCATTGGTGCAAGGAGGAAATGAGATCCTTGAGCAGAAAGGAGAAGTCGGGCAGGCGCTTTTTTCCGCAGCACTTGGTAGTCACGCTCTGCATAATGTCCTTGGGGAATTAGATGATTCGGCGAAAAATCTTTTTCTTCCTGCAGGCTCAAAACCAGTAATAAACTCTGCCATTCGAGAGCATAAGGCAGTCAAAAGTGAGATCAGGAATAAATCTCTTTCATCAAAAGAGTGGGATGAACATCGTCGTTCATTCGTGCGTATAACGGACGAACTGGCGAGAATTCAGGCTGACTTGGGAGACAATCGGGCGGAGGTAAACCGTTTGCAGCGTATCCAACGTGTTCTACCTAAACTTTCCAGACGGCGTGATCATTTTCAGGAACAGAAGTCGTTAGGCGATGTGGTAGTCCTTGGCGATGATTTTTCTGGTCGTCGCGTGAAGGCAGTTAATGAGTTGGAAACGGCTCAAGCCATCGTGGACAAGACAACCCCTCGCTTGGAAGGACTACAAAAGCAGCTAGCTGGATTATCGACCAATCAGGCATTGTTGGAACAGGCAGAGGCCATTGAAGATCTCCATGCGCGCCTGGGTGGTCATCGAAAGGCACTGCAAGATCGGCCACATCTTGAAGCTGAAGCTAAGCAATTATTGGCAGATGTTGAATCCATACTTAAAGAGAATCGCCCCGATCTTGAACTCAAGGATATTGAGCAATTACTCCCGGTATTGGCGAGCAGACAGCACATTGCCAATTTAGGCAGTAAAGATGCTGTTTTTAGTGCCCGTGTAGAGCAAGCAGAGTCCAGTCTGCGTGAAACCGATAAACGCCTGAAATCTGCCCGTAAGGAGCGTGATGATATTCCTGAATCTGGCCCTACAGATGCGCTGCACCGAGCGATAACCGCAGCCAGGAAACAAGGGGAGTTGGATGCTTTGATTCAGTCCGCTCAAAGTCAACTTGTAAGCCTGGAGGCAGAATGCGAGGCCGATCTCTCAAGGCTTACGCTTTGGGAAGGTGAACTAGGTGTGGTGGCTGTGTTGCCATTGCCAAACCGAGAAAGTATCCACCAATTTGAAGGTGACTTCGATGAGCTCTCAAAAAGTATTCAGCGACTTGAGGAGAAAAAGGGCGAGCTAATTGATGATTTGCAAGACGCATCTCAGAGACTTGATGAGATCGGACGAGTCGGGGAGGTGCCGACGGAGGCTACACTTATACAAACTCGGTCCGAACGCGATGCTGTTTGGCAGTTATTACGCGGGCAGTGGGTGGATGGTAAAGACGTATCTGCTGAGGCAAGTGAATACCGAAGTGAAGGCACACTGCCGGATGCCTTCGAAAACCGTCTCGCAGGCGCTGATGAGGTGTCTGATCGGTTGCG
>JAALKI010000069.1 GCA_011088105.1 Nitrospirota bacterium
TTCGGATCGCGGGAGTATCCGGCAGCGTTTGAGTGTGTACGCTATATGTTTGGACGTGCAGACCGTTGGCATATCTTGAAGGGGGAATTGATCCAGATCGGCCTCATGGAGACACATAGCCGCGGTCTGCTGGTGCTACATGGAAACGATCGTTACAACATGCTCAACGTCGTCACCCACGAGCACGCCCAATTGGTTTACACTAATCATGCCGAACGCCTGCGCAGTAAGTGGCGCGCCGAAGAGCAAGACAGGAACATAGCATCATGACCCATACCGAGTCGGTACAACAAATCGAGCGGTTAATCAACCGTCTTAACGATGGCATCGTCAACCCATCCCCACTAACCGTAGGCACATATATCTTGCAGGGTGCCTACGGTGGTCATCAGGTTCAGCGGATCGCCAACACGTCCGGAGGACGCACGGTTATCACTCCGGGCTTTGAGCCGCCGGATGCCGTATTGTCTGCACTACGGTTGCTGATGGTGTCGCTACGGTAGACACGCGATGCCCCCATCCCCTATTCAACCCCTGTCATGCCCGGCAGGGGTTTTTTATTGTCGCCTAATCATCCAGTGTGAAGGCATTGCCGGGGTCATGCGCCACGGCATAAATGGCATCGGCTAAATCGTCCGTGTTGACGTGTGATGTGCCCGCATCGTGGTGGACGTTGCCCAGAACAGCAGCCAAGCCCCGGACTGCCTGTGTTGCAAGGTATGATTCCAGGTTGGGCACAACATTGCCTATGTTGTCCAGATCAGGGGTGTGGGTGACACGCCGTACAGCATCGATAATAGGGGTCGCCATGTTGGCAGCGATGCCCGTTCTTTCATTCGCCACGTAGGTTTCGAGCGTGTCCAGCACACCGTCTTTCAGGGCATAAGGGAGTGACGGCAGAGCCTTCGCCAGTGCTAAAAAATCAACCATTTTTGAAGCCTTTCATTTATCGGAAAAAAATTCAGCCTGATGGTTATCTAAAAAATTTCAGCCTGATGGTTATCTAAAAAATTTCGTGCAGGATCAAAGTTGCCCTGCGCGTCCATCCGGCAAGGAAGGGGTGTCGAGAGACCGGAAAAGTTTTTTCTCCCAATGAAACATAATACTCGATGCGCTTTTGGATATATGCCGGAATATGGAAAACAAGATCTGCTACTATACCCGCTTGTTCGATCGTCTCCTGACCTATGATCCCATCATCATCAGCCCCGGACATCCGTTGCAGGACTTTGACCGCTGTATTTCCCGAGGTGACGTAGAAATCCCACACATGGTAGCACAAGGGGTACGGCAAGCGTTCGATTCTGTACTTAAACCAGAATTCGTTCAGAAACCCATAGGTGGCCACTTGTTTGATTTGGAGTTTTGCCTCTTCCGGCCACTTGTTCGGGTGGGTCTCCGGATATTGAGTTTTGAGTTGGTCGAACAAGGTGAAGATTGTATTGTCCGGGTGATACCTGCGCGAAAACCCTCCAACGGTTTCGCGTCCGGGGTCTTTCTTGTGATTGACGTAAATTCGTCGGTTGTTGGAGGTTTCCCAATTGTAAATGTGTTCAGCAAATTGAAGTGGTGTCATGTCGTGCATCCTTCCCTGATGGGGATAACCTGGAATTGGTCTGTGTGAATATGGACAAGGATAGATGGTGGGTCAGCTATCATCCAAGAGTCGCGAAAACCCGATACGCAAGCCCAATTATCGTTTTGGAGCACTCCAGTTTTCACCAGTGCGTCCATGACGAATTTCTTTGCCGCTACGATATTGTCCGGATCGCGCCGTTTGTTGATTTCCAAGTGGATGAAGTGCAGCCACACGGGGGACTGAATGAATGGGATACCGGCACGGATTATGGAGTCGCTAATGATTTCATGCCACTCCTTCTTCATGCGCGAGTAGGCCACGCCTCTTCCATGACCACTTTTAGCAGCCGCTATAATCTCGTTCATGCCGGGCATTCGTCCGGGGATTCTGAACGTGTAAAACGATTCTTTTGGCATAGTCACACCTGTGGGAGTCCATTGGTAAACATCACGTGGTCAGGGGAAAACATTATCGCGTCTTTTGAATCAACGATCATTCCCTGTCTGTTTTTGAGGATGGCGAACTTGACGAATTGCGGCAACCTTTCCCATCGCTTGAGTTTTTCGTCCAATTCCGTTTTATAGACAACGGGGCGAAGGATAGTGACAATAATGTCGGCCATTTCCTCGATGGCTCCTGTCTGCTTAAAATGGTGCAGCGCGGGGAGTCGTTTCGCCGCAGGTAATTCCTCTACTTTTCTATTCGCCTGAACGAGTAAAACAACTGGTATCCCCAATTCCTTTCTTAGCTGCGCAATTTGTGCGACTCTATCCGCATAGTCTTCTGTGAGATTATGCCTATCACTTCCTGCTTTGATCATGGATAGTTGGTCAATAAAGAGGACTTCGGCGTTAAGAGATACCATCCTCCTCCCTTTACGCACAATATCGCCGGGGGCGTTCACTCCCTCCTCAATGAATAATTGCCATGATTCCATGGCCTTCACAGCATCATTCATCCGTGACCGTTGCATTTCCGACAGACCTTTTGGTCTCCTTAGCAGGGGGAGGGGTATCCCGGTGGCCATAGACACAAAACGATCCTGAATTGCAAAGCGGGGCATTTCCAGCGTCATGAGTCCCACCGGTCTCCCGCTCTGACAAAGATTCCGAATCCATGTCAAAGCCATGGCTGTTTTGCCATGAGACGGTCTAGCTCCGATAACGACCAATAGTGGTCCTCGCAGATAAATATGTTGGTCTATGAAGGCCAGTCCTGTTTTGAGTTGGTTATCAGCATTGAACGACTGTGAGTCATCAATACCGGATAGCTATTCTGGACTCCCATCC
>JAALKI010000043.1 GCA_011088105.1 Nitrospirota bacterium
GCAACACCGGCAGAAACATTTCAGGCATGTGTTGCAGCGACCAGTTGAACTCACAGTCGGTAGCAGACATTCGCGATTATCGCACACCGGAAGGATTTTGGACGCGTACCACTTTGAGTAAGGTCTCTTTCTTCTTTCAAACTGCAGCAACCCCTTAACGTACATTTTCGCAGTGATACGCGTAGTACCCTTAGTTTCGGCGTTGAAAGTTAGTGGTCATCCTTACCACATGCGGTACTCTCTAAGACTGTTTTGGCAAATGGAGCAAGTGTTTGAACAATCTTATCATGAAGTGCCCCATTTGATGCCAAGAGCCCAGTGGTATTTTTTAAATTGCCGGCACCATACAGCAATGGCGTTCCGGTGATGTCTGTAAACTGACCACCTGCCCCACGAATAATGGCTTCGGGTCCACAGGCATCCCAGGCACTGGTGTAGGGTCCAGGTTCAACATAAATATCTGCCTGCCCACTCGCAATGAGCCCAATCTTGAGTCCAACGCTGCCACAGGGAATTTCCTCGTCAACACCTAACGCTTGGCCGATATCTGTCATGTGAGAATGACGATGAGAGCGAGAAATTGCCAATCGAAGGGTATCAGTTTTAGGGATAGATAGCAGACCGAGCGATTGGCGCTCTCCGTGTTCTTCGACCCAGGCTTCGCAATCTGCAATTCCGCCATATAAGAGCTGCCGGTCAGGTCGATAGACCACGCCAAGGTATGATTGTCCATCAATAGCCAATCCAATCATTACGGAAAACTCACCATTCTTTTGAATGAATTCACGTGTGCCATCTAATGGATCCACGTACCAAACCCGTCCATGAAGGAGATCCCCAGATGGCCGATCGCTTTCTTCTGCCACAATCAGATCATTAGGAAACGCATGGTGTAATCCTGAAACGATGAGTGCATTTGCCTTTTGGTCTGCCTCAGTTACTGGATCACCAGGGCTTTTAAAATGAACAGCAAAGGGAGCATGGTAAATGTTCATGATGATTGCGCCGGCTTCTCTCGCAAGCCGAGACGCTACTGTGATTTCTTGAGAAAACTCTTGCATGATGGTCTTTCCTTTGCCCAAAGGCTATGCGCTTTGGGGAATGGCACGGGTGGTGAGATCGTTGACTGTTTCTTGAAACCATTGAGAGATATGAGAATGACAGGTAAACACTAAAACTTGATGGGTTTTCGCAATCTCTTGAAGCACTTGTATCGTGGCTTTGGCGCGAACAGAATCAAAATTCACCAAGACATCGTCAACGACGATGGGAAGCGGCCCCGCATGTTTGGCATATTCTCGAACAAAAGCCAAACGCATAGCCAAGTACAATTGTTCAGCCGTGCCACGACTCAAAATATCCGTGCCACGGATCCGACCATCAGCTGATTCAATTTCAAGGCGCATTTCGCCTAATGGCACCATAATGCGAACATAGCGTCCACCAGTCATGGTTGTAAAAAACTTTGACGCTTCTTGTAGCACCGCGGGTTGTCGTTCTCGTTCATAAATTTGCCGTGCTTTTTCTAGAGTGTGGCGGCAAAGCGAGCGAATGGCCCATCGTTCAGCTTGATAATCGAGTTGGGCTAACAAGGTTTGGTGTTCGAGCATCGTCTCGGACAATCGTTTATTTTGTTCGAGATCTTGAATTTGTTGTTCAACTCGACCTTTTTCTTGAATGTACCCAGTCAAAACCTGCACAAGCTGCTGTTGGGTGTTTTCTGTCGCCTCGTGAAATTCTCGTTCTAATTCCGCACGGCTTTTCATCGATAGGGCTTCTTCTAAGAAAGAGGCACGAGTCTCGGAACCTGCGTGCGTTTGTAACGCGACGTCAAGCTGCCGCTGTTGGCGTTCGAGTTCAGATTGGCGTGCAAATAAGACTGCACGCTTTCGAAAGGATTCCGTGTCCGTCGCACCACCGGCATCCAACAAGGCCGTCAGTTGTTCGAGATATCTCGTTTTCTCAGCTTTCGCGGATTCTAATTCGACATGTTTTTCTTGAATCGATTGATCGAGCCGAGTAAATTCGCTATAAGCGTCCAGGCTTTCTTCCAAGGCTTTCCGTAAGGCCGCCAACGTTGACGAAAAGTCTTGAGAAAGAGAAGAATCCCATTGACAACGTTCTAATACAATCTTGAGACGTTGGGCATATTGCTCAATCTGTTTTTCAACACGATGAAGCTCTTGAGTAGCATCTCGCCATTCCTCTAATTGGATTTGTGCTCGTTCGACTCCAGAGAGAATTTCTAATGCACCATCTGGCGTGAGTTCCTTGGGTAAGCATAATTCAGATAAAAAAGCTGCCCATGCCTGCTGCGCGTCACTGTAGACACGTTCGGCACCACGATGGGTTTTTCCAAGGGCATCCTGTTCTTCCAGGATCTCCACTAAGGTTTTTTCGTCATCTTGAATTCTAGACGCCAGGTCATCCCAACGTTCTTTCAATCGACGTTCAGCTTCTAACGCCCTAAGAGCGATTTCAGCCTGATCAGGTTCTAGCCCCTCGACATCAACCGCTTGCTGACTCAAGGTATTCATTTCCCTCGTTAGTCGTTCCTGCTCTTGAGTGGTGCGGGCCTTTTCCTTTTGTAAATCACTAGTTTGCTTTTTGAGCGTCTGTTCTTGAAGTCGGAGATTGCTCAGTCGAGCTCGTCGTTGTCGGATGAATCCGCGTCGCCACCAGATGAGAAGCCCGATGGCGACAATGCCAGCGGTCGCAAGCGTAACGGTCAGGATACGCTGTTGTTGCATTCCGGCAAGAGTCGCTGGAATAGTAAAAACCAACCCCATTACCAGCAGGACCCACAGAGGAAGACCATGTTGAGACTTGGCGAGAGCTCGTTCGCTTTGTTGTGCGTACAATTGGTTAGTCAACGCTAGGGCTTGTCGGCGGACATCTTCCTCGTGTTGTTTGGTTAATTCTACCCGGTGATAGATGTGAAACCATTTTCTCAGAGCCTTTTCTCTTTCTTTTAACGAGATACGTTCTGAAGAATCTTGGCTACCTAGCTGATCTAATTTCTCTTGGAGTCGTTCAAGTTCATTTTCTTTGTCACGACGAGTTTTTCCAACTTCATCCTGTCGACGTCCGGTCTCAACCATTTCCAATTTTGCCACATCAACACGATCACGCAGATCTCGAATCCGTTCACGGATGGGAATAGATGCTTGAAACGAGTCCACTCGTTCGTCTGTCCAGGACTGCCCAAGTCGTGAAAGAATTTCATCGAGAACTTTCCGACGAAAGGCAGATCGAGAGCGAAGATCTAAGAGGGTGTCCATCTGTCCTTTGGCCTGCCCATGCACATCATCTAAGGCCTCAATATCAGCTTGATGCGAAAGAAGAAGAGGGGCAGGCTGCAATTCACCCTTTCGTCGTTCTGCCGTTTTGATGGCTCGTTGGGTCTCATCTATCCGGGTTTCGAGGCTTTCAAGTGACCGATTGAGTTGATCCAACCGTTCAATACCTCCAGCAGGAAAATTTTGAATGTGTGGATTGGCTTTGAGCTCTTGCCGAATCACTTGCAATCGTTCCCAATCCGGTCTGGCTTTGACAAGACATTCTAACCAATTGGTCTGCTGCTTCATGTCTTCGAGTTGCGTTTGATATTGGGTAATATCACGATCTAGAACAGTGAGACGATCACGGAGTGTGAAAAATTCATCCGGGAGTACTTGCAAATCACGGATAGAGGCATGAGTGTCATCAAGTTGCTGAAGAAGGTGATTGATAAGGGGTTTTTTCCCTCCAGGTTTAAATAATTGGGCCTGTTCATTGTCTAACCTGGTCAAGACTGTACCAAGTGGGGTCAATCCTGCCCCCATGCCAACCGTGTAAATATGTGCGCTCACTTCGTCAGCTTGCAACGTATCCAGTCGTTCCAATTCACTAATCCCAAAGGCAAAGACATTATGGTAGAGAAATTTTGATGTTCCATATAAGAGGTGTTTAAGCAATTCTTCCTCATGAGGCATTCCCTCTGAGCTTGAGAAGGGATAAGAAGTGTCTGCCAATGAGGTGACTCTGACTCGATTGCGCCCTCCGGCTTCCAGTCGCTCAATTCGAAATGGTTTCTTGTCTTCTGTCACGACATGAAGCGTCCCTCCATGCTGTCGGCCATGAACTGGTTCATAACGGTTTTGACCACTCCGGCGTCCTTCAAATCCAAATAAAATGGCTCGAATGTATGACATGAGTGTCGTTTTGCCAGCTTCATTATGCCCTTCAAACAGTGTCAAGGAAGGAGACAGATTACGCAGAACGACGTTATGAAAGATCCCAAACCCTTCGATATGCATTTCCGTGATGCGCATTAGGTCATTCCTCGCCAGCCATCAGTCGATCAATACCTTGTTGCTCGGCCATGTGCATCCACGCACGGAATTGATCATCGCTTGGAGCCTTGACATAGCGGGCGATTCGAGGGTCATCAAAGAGGGGGGCCACCGCACCTTTGAGTTCTTCAAGGAAAGTAGGGTCTCGCTGACTCATTAACCGTAAGAAATCGCCTAACAGGTTATCTTCAAGGCGAAGTGCGTCAATATCGACCGCTCGCTTGGTGTGATCCTGAATAGATTCTGACCAGACAAAAACCGATCCTGTGCCCCATTTGTCACGGAGGGTCGAGAGAATGTCTTCTAGACGGCCAGGCTTGGTAAGCTCGTGGTGGAGAGGGCTTCGTCCTTCCAAGATCCAGCGTATGACGAGACTCCGATTGCCATTCTGTTGGCAAAGACGATGAATATGGTCATCGATATGAGACAAGAGCTCCTCAAGGTCTCTTTTCCCTTCGATGGAGATGGTTTCATCGTACCATCGGACCACGTCGACAGGAACCAATTCATACTGCACTTGTCCAGTTTCCCGAACGTTGACCAACACACATCCACGAGGTCCAGGTTCTCGTGGGTGCCGACCTTGTGAGTTGCCAGGATAGATAATTGTTGGATGGGCTTTATGCAAGACACGATGGGTATGCACATGACCAAGCGCCCAATAGTCCATATGCGCCTCGAGCAAGTCTTGGATCGTGCATGGCGCATAATTGTGGTGGTTGGGATCATGGCCGACATTAGTGTGAAGGAGTCCGATAGACCAGGGGGCATCATCTTCCTTGCAAAAGGCTTTAGCTAAATTCTCCGAAACTTGCTCGGTGGCATAACTCACACCATAAACTCTAGCGATTTCGATATCATTCCGATAAAGGGATTGTGCCTCAACTTCTCCAGATTTGAAGACATGTACATTCTTTGGCCAGGAAAACTTTGCGCCCCATCCAGATAGCGGATCATGATTGCCATGACAAAGCAATACAGGAATATGATGCTCGGCAAGACGCTCAAATTCATTCCGTAACCGGACCAACGCCCGTAAGCTTCGGTTAGAGGAATCATGGATATCTCCGGCAATTATAAGAAAATCGACTTTTTGCTGAAGACAGAGATCAACAATACCTTGAAAAGCCTGAAATGTGGCTTCTTGCATGATTGATTGCAAACCTGGCGCGACTTCGGATAATCCCCGAAATGGACTATCGAGATGTAAGTCAGCGGCGTGAACAAATCGAAGGGCATTCATAAGAATTTAGTATATCAAGCCTTTAAAGCACGTATGGGAACAATATCGATACCAATGTTGAGCCATACTACTTACGCATGCGAGCGGACACAACACCATGCTCTCGAAAACCCTCCTGGTGATGGTGAGGTGATCATGCTTGAAATGGCTGTTGGGCGAAGGAGGTGAAAGAAATGGAACGGAGAAAAAGTGATTGCTGCCCATGAGCAACAAGCATGCAGGGGGTAAGCAAGAGAAAGAATCTTGGCCCGAGAAGACAGAATCCTCGTTGCTACCTGGATTTGAATGATACAGAGAACCACAATTCTTGAATGATTGAAAACACTCTTTTCATTGTTCTTGTTTAAGCAAATCTTAAAAACGACCCTGTACCCCTGCACCAACTGTCAATCCAAGTTGTGGATCCCAGCCAAGCTGTAGCCCAGCACCAAAATTAAATTGGTCATATGAGTCTCCCAGTGAAAAGTCCCCAGAACCGGGATTCACCCTTAACCGTCCTGAAAGCCCGCCATAATGCCCGCTCGCAAAGACTTCCTTGGTTTCGATAGCCCGAAGCAGTTTTGCCTGGGCATAGGGATTCATCTCGCCAATTTCGTCAAGGAAAATCGTTCCTTGACTGGCCCCTGCTTGTGAGGTCTGGGCTCTGGTAAATGCGCCTCTCTTGCTTCTCTGACAAAAGGATTTAATCTCAGCTCAACCTCTCATCGAAAGCGCATCCATGTTACATAACGTGAGAGGATGTCCATCTTTCGAGGTCAGGATGGGCAATACACCTCCCCAAAATGTTTAACCGTACCCCATTAAAAACGAAAGATCAAAAATTTTAAACTTATCAGAAAGCAACTCTTGTTCCATGTTTGGCCTGGTGGTTAGAAAAGCCTTGCACCGACTGGACAGAACTGTGGGGAGCATTGCTCGGGCATAAGAAAAAGCCTATAATCACCCCTCTTAACCCCTCAGTTTGGTGTATGTGTTATGTCTAAGGTTCTTTCCCTTACCAAGTTTATTATTCAAGAACGGGCCATGTTTCCCCAGGCTACTGAGGAATTTTCGACCATCATGACGCAAATTGCGTTGGTGGGGAAAATTATCGCCCGTGAGCTTAGCCAAGCCGGCTTGATCGATATTTTAGGGTCAACTGGAGCAACCAATATCCAAGGGGAAGAGGTCCAAAAGCTTGATGAACGGGCTAATGAAATTTTTGTCCAAGCCTTTGAAGACAGTCACATTGTGGGGACATTAATTTCGGAAGAAATGGAAACGCCGGTTTCGGTCTCGACAACAAACAATTCAGGAACCTATGCGCTCTATTTTGATCCTTTAGATGGATCATCGAATATTGATGTGAATGCACCCCTAGGGTCAATCTTTTCTCTTCACCGCTTGTCATCCTTACCGAAATCCAATGAGAGTCTCCTCAGGGCTGGTTCGGAACAAGTTGCGGCGGGGTATATCTTGTATGGTTCCAGTACGATCCTCGTTTATACCTGTGGCAATGGAGTACAAATATTTACGCTTGACCCTGGAATTGGTGAGTTCTTACTCTCGGCAGGGAATATTACGATTCCACGGCGGGGGAAAATTTATAGCGTGAACGAAGGTAATCGCTGGAAATGGACATCTGGCATGCAAAACTATATTGCCTATCTCCAGGAGACTGACGCGCCGTCAGGTCGCCCCTACACTGGGCGCTATACAGGCTGTCTGGCAGCTGACGTGCATCGGATTCTTTTGAAGGGTGGCCTGTATCTGTATCCTGGAGAAGTCAAAAAACCTGAAGGCAAATTGCGATTGCTCTATGAATGTGCGCCACTGACATTGGTGATTGAACAAGCTGGTGGAATCGGGAGCACTGGGATGGAACGGATTTCAACCATTCACCCAACCGCACTTCACCAACGTGTCCCGCTGATCATCGGTAGCCCTGAAGATGTCGAAACGGCCGAACAGGTCTTGATGTGTTGAGTCCTACTCGTGGGTAAGCGTGTTGCGGCCATTGTTCCAGCAGCCGGTCGTGGCATTCGAATGGGCATGGGGACGCCCAAACAATTTCTCACCCTGGGTGGCATTCCCCTTCTCATTCATGCTCTCCAGGTTTTGGATCGTGTTCATGAGGTTAATGAGATTGTTCTGGTCGTGCCTGCGGCGGACCTTGCCTCTTGTACGCATGACATCTTGCCAGCGTTTCATTTCACGAAAGTGATTCGGCTTGTCCAGGGTGGAGCACAACGGCAAGATTCTGTTCGACATGGGCTCGAAGCCATCTACAAGGATTTTGATCTAGCATTAGTGCATGATGCTGTCAGACCATTTCTGAGTATCAAGATGGTGCGTGAAGCCATAGAAGGGGCGAGTCAGCATGGTGCCTGTATTGTTGCCGTGCCAATGCGGGATACGATAAAACGTGTCAAACATGGAGAGATGGTTGACTCGACACTCGATCGGGAAAGTCTATGGCTTGCGCAGACTCCTCAAGTGTTTCGAACAGCCCTCTTACGAGAAGCGCACAAACAAGGCATTCGTGATGAGATCCAGGCAACTGATGATGCCGCGTTAGTAGAACGGCTAGGACATCCCGTGGCTATTGTCGAAGGCAGTGCTGAGAATATGAAGATTACGAGACCGGAAGATTTAGTAATTGGTGAAGCGATCTTGGCGTCCAGGGGTTTAGAATCAAGACACGAAGTGCCACCCTCTCAGGGCGAGTGATATTTTTGGTATGATCACATTTTTCTATAACAGACGGTGATGTATGCGCGTTGGGTTTGGGTATGATGTTCATGCACTCTGTGCCGGAAGAGCGTTAATTCTCGGAGGGATAACCATTCCTCATTCACAGGGATTACATGGGCATTCAGATGCGGATGTTCTGACTCATGCCGTCTGTGATGCTCTGTTAGGTGCAATGGGTGAAGGAGACCTTGGCACGTACTTTCCTAGTAGCGATCCTCAATTTAAAAATATCGATAGTCTTCAGATGCTGCAAGCCGTTCATCAAAAACTTACGCAACGCGGATATGGCTTAATCAATCTTGATACTGTCATTATGGCAGAAGCGCCTCGGTTAGGTCCGTATTTAGCCGACATGCAAAAGCAGCTTGCTTCGGTTCTGTGTGTCTCTCCAGACCTCGTGAATGTGAAAGTCAAAAGTGGGGATAAACTTGGCATCATTGGGAGACAAGAAGGCATGGCGGCTCAAGCCGTGTGCTTAATTCACACGGAACAACACGAGATGGGGCCACATTCCTGAGCATTACCAGGTCTATTCGCATAATTGGGTCTATGTTCAAAAAAATTCGTCACGATCTTCATACAGTCTTTGAACGGGATCCGGCGGCCACAAGCAAGTTAGAGGTCTTGCTGACCTATTCGGGATTTCATGCCCTGCTGGCCTATCGATTAGCCCATATTATTTGGAATCGTCGCGTTCCGCTCCTGCCTCGGCTTATTTCTCAATTTGTCCGATGGCTCACCGGGGTGGAAATTCATCCCGGAGCAAAAATTGGACATGGGTTTTTCATTGACCATGGAATGGGTGTAGTGATTGGAGAAACAGCTGAAATTGGAGACTACGTCACCTTGTTTCAAGGCGTCACATTAGGAGGGACGGGAAAAGATCGAGGGAAACGTCATCCAACATTGGGAAATCATGTCGTCGTGGGATCCGGCGCAAAAATCCTGGGCAATATCACCATAGGCGATTTTGTGAAAATTGGAGCGAATTCTGTCGTTTTACGATCAGTGCCTTCAAACTCTACTGTCATTGGGATTCCCGGAAGAATCATTAAATCAGTGGGCGTGCGGATGCCAGAAGAGGCTATGGATCACATTAATATTCCTGACCCGATTGCTGAGCGGTTCGATGCCATGGAACAGGAACTGATTGAGCTACGAAAAAAGGTCGAAAATCCACAAGATTCTCGATGAGTAAGGGATAGAACTTCAATCATACGAGCCAAAAATTGTTTGAGTCATTGTCTTTGAGAAGGAGGATTAGCCTGTGAGTGAATGCAATGGAATGACTGATCGAGTCAAGGAAATTTTACAACAGTATCAAACAGAAACCCCTGGCATTGTCACCAATCTTGCCAGACTGTTGGCCCATGGACGGTTAGGGGGCACAGGTCGGTTGGTGATTTTGCCGGTTGATCAAGGTTTTGAACATGGTCCAGCTCGGAGCTTTGCTGCTAATGCATCTGGATATGATCCCCATTATCACTTTGGATTAGGGATTGATGCTGGATGTAATGCCTATGCGGCACCCTTGGGATTTTTGGAAGCTGGAGCCACAACATTTGCGGGGCAAATTCCGCTCATTCTGAAACTAAACAACAACGATTCACTCTCTGAAACAAAAGACCCCAATGCCGCAATTACCGGAAGCGTGAAAGATGCGTTGCGTCTAGGTTGCAGTGCAATTGGGTATACTATTTACCCAGGCTCAGCCCATAGTCAAGAGATGTATCAACATCTAAGAGAAATTGCCCAAGAAGCCAAATCATATGGCTTAGCTGTCGTCGTGTGGTCATATCCACGAGGAAGCCATTTGAGTAAACAAGGTGAGACTGCTATCGATGTCGTGGCGTATGCAGCACAGATTGCCGCTCAACTCGGGGCACATATTATTAAAGTGAAGATGCCATCAGATCATATTGAACAAGCCGCTGCCAAGAAAGTATATGAAGCTGAAAAGATTCCCATTACCACACCGGCTGACCGGGTACGGCATGTCGTGCAGAGCGCATTTAATGGAAGACGAATTGTCATTTTTAGCGGTGGGGCTAAAGAAGAAGACCAAAAGATTTTCGATGAAGTTCGTGCCATTCGTGATGGTGGAGGGTTTGGCTCCATTATTGGACGAAATTCTTTCCAACGGGCGAAGCCACAAGCACTAGAATTCTTAGGAAAAGTCATGAAGATTTATGCAGGAGAAGAGTAGGGGGAATAGCACGCAAATAGGATAGGCTGCCTCTGTCACAGACAACATTCTATCCAAATAAGAGAAAGCCAAAATGGACGACACCGTCAATTACAGATACCCCCCCCGGTCCCGATGGGCTTGGGCAACCTGATCAATCCCGCTCATCAGTGTCGCCATTCTCATGGTTGCCTTTTGAGTATGGGCAAACGCTAATATACGGTGAAACGCGGTTGAGATAATCTCCTGAAGACAAAGCCGTACACACAATGACACGGAGACTTTTTTGTACAATGATCATCTTGGAAGTCTGTTGATGAAACCAATGGTCATCATCATCATGTTATTGGGCACGCTGTTTCTCCCTATTCACGGTCCTGCTCAATTGCCTCATGTAGGTATCACCATGGATATGCATGAGCCATTTTACTCCCCATCTGTTGCAACGCTCTACGTGGGACAAACCATTCAATGGTACAACCAATCCGGCATGCCTCACACCATTACCCATGATGGTTGTATCCGCCGAGGGGCTTGTGCGTTTGAATCGGGTCCTGTCTCTCCTGGCAACCACTTTACTCTCGCACATCTCACACCTGGGACCTATTCATATCACTGTAGTATTCACCCCTTTATGCGAGGAAGAGTGATTGTAAAAGGATCAATGCCTCGATACTCTCACGACCTCTAAACCACTCAATGTTGCTGAAGGTTCAAGACCTACAGCTATCTTTGTTGTTCTCTTCATCGTTATAAAAAACATGGACAAGATAGAGCCCTTGAGGAGGGGCCGTTCTACCTGCACATCGGCGATCAATGCTATTGAGAATACCCGTAATATTGGCTGGATCACGTTTCCCCCGTCCAATCTCAACTAAGGTTCCAACGAGAGCTCGAACCATGTGTTTAAGAAACCGATCAGCTTGGATATGAATGCGAAGAATAGACTTTTCTCTGATAAGCCGTAATTGTTGAATTGTACAGACGGGGTTTTCTGTGTCGGTTCGGGAAGCCTGAAATGAAGAAAAATCATGTTTGCCTAGGAAAAGGTCCGATGCCTGTTGCATCGCTCGGATATTGAGCGATTGAGAAATATGCCAAACACGTTCATGCTTAAGGGCAGACCGATAGGGACAATTCAAAATCCGGTATTCGTAGATTTTTGCAAGTGCGTTGTAACGTGCATGAAACGTATCTGCAACTCTTTCAATATGCTTGACGCTGATATCTTTAGGAAGCAGTCCGTTTAATGCCCGCATCCATTCTGGATCTGTTAGTGGTTTATCTGAACGAAAACTAACTACTTGGCCTAAAGCATGCACGCCAGCATCGGTTCTTCCAGCGGCAATGACCGCCACAGGAGCTTGGGTAATATCTTGCAAAACGGATTCGAGGCTTGCTTGAATCGTTGGTTGATCTGGTTGACATTGCCAACCAGCATAGGCAGTTCCGTCATACTCTAGTATGAGTTTGTAGGTCGACATTCGAGCTGTTTAGCATTCACGCCAGAAAACGAAGCCACATAGAATGAGTAGACCAAAATTCATTTTTCAAACGGCTTGGATAAGAGGTAAGTCTTAATCCCCCTAAAAATCCCTTCGGCCATTCTCCGTTGAAATGAAACATCACGCAGTCGTTTTTCTTCGATGGGGTTTGAAACAAAAGCCACTTCAGCCAGGATACTCGGCATTGTGGTAAATCTAAGGACATAAAACGGCGCTGTTTTTATTCCATGATCGTTAATTGGATAATGTTTTTTCAGAGCCTTGACCAGGACTTCTCTTGTCATCCAAGCAAAATTACGAGATTCGTCGATTTTTTGATCATTTAACTTATCGGCAAGGATAAATTGCCAGGCAGGTGCACCGTTTTTCAGTGGCGTGCCATTTTCGCGTGCAGCCACGGCTAAGGCACGGGGATCACTGGCTTTTCCAAAATGATAGAGTTCCAAGCCATGGACAGTTTTTTTAGGATGCGAGTTGACATGGATCGAAACAAAGACGTCTGCTTTTTTTTGATTGGCAATCTGAACACGATCTTCCAATGAAAGAAACCGATCATTATCTCGGGTTAAGGTTACGCGTGTATCCAGGCGTTTTTTGAGTAAATTTTTTAAGCGTTCTGCAATAGCCAAGGTGATGTGTTTTTCTTGAGTGCCTTTCCTGCCAATAGCCCCAGGGTCTTTACCGCCATGACCAGGATCAATGACAATCAACATTTCTTTAAAGGGTTTCTGAGGATTGGGATTGGGTTTTATCACAGGCCGAGGAGTAATACCCTGAGAATCCGATTGTGTTTTTCTTTGAACATTTGGAAAATAGTAGAGGTCTAGAACCAAGCGATGCGGGTTTGCTAAACGATAGATCTTGTATTTTTTGACTTGCTTTAGATTCAGCGATATTTGAATGCGGTGTTTTGATAATGGAGAAACCTGAACCCCTGTTGGCAAATGTTTCTGCGCAAGTGTCGCTCGGGCAGCTTGACTCAAAACCGCATGATTGAGTCGAATGTTCGCCTGAGTTTTTGCTTGCTTTCCACTATTGGAATAGCGCACAGGAGATGAAAGGTCCAACACAAGCCGGGTGTATCTTGCATGATGATGGTAACGAACATTGCGAATCTGAATAGATGGTGTGGATTTGGCAGGCTTCTTTTTGGTTGCCACCATGCGCACCCATGACTGCTCTGTGTCTTGCGAAACATTTGTCAGATTGGTGGAATTGAGAAGACTCTGGCTGAGAGAAGGAGAGAACAAGATTGCCAAGAGGCAGGAAAGTGCAGTGCTACAAAACGTCATCATTGTCTTATTAATGGTTTTCTCAGATGATATCATTCTTGTCAAGGTAATCTCTGACAATTCGGGAACTCATTAACAGTCTTTTATCGCGTATATGGCAAATATGACGATGCATGTGATTATTGATGGATACAACCTTTTGGGCGTTCGCGGTCACATTGGAGCAACACGGACAGGTGAAGGCGAAAGAGCCAGAGAAGAATTAATCAGAAACCTCTCAAGATACCGGGAAAGAAAAGGCTATAACGTTACCGTCATCTTTGATGCCTGGCGAGAACAGGGAGGGCTAGAGCATCATGAACATAGGACAGGAGTTGAGGTAATTTTCACGCGTAGCGGTGAACGGGCTGATCAAGTCATTCAGCGCATGGCCTCTCAATGGGGCAAAGGCTGTGCAGTTGTTTCCTCGGATCATGAAGTAATGAATAGCGCACGAGCACATGGAGCCTTTGTCATGAAATCTCAAGAGTTTCAGGGTAAATTAAAGATGATGGCCTATGGCTCTGGGGCCCAAGCCCACTATGATGCATTAGCAGAGAAACACGACGAAGATGAAGTGCCATTACGACCAGATAAAAAAGGGAACCCTCGGAAATTGCCAAAAAGCCTGAGGAATCGGAATAAAAAACTCAAGGGATTTTAAAGAGGCGTTTTGTATTTGCTGTCGTTGCTCGAGCAACATCTTCGAAGGTCCTGGCATCTCCCAAAATCGTAGAGATGGTTTCGGCAACTTGGGCCACAAAAGCTGGTTCATTGCGTTTTCCTCGAAAAGGGACAGGAGTCAGATATGGACAATCGGTTTCAATCAGCATACGGTCAAGAGGAACCGTTGGAATAATTTCCCGAAGCATCGTGGCATTTCGAAAGGTAATGACTCCTGAAAAAGAGAGAAAAAAGCCAAGAGCCAACGCATCTTTGGCTAACCAGGCATCACCCGAAAAACAATGGAAGACGCCTTCCATCTGGGAAGTCTCTTCTTCACGCAAAATAGTTATGGTATCCTCTTGCGCCTCACGCGTATGAATTACAAGAGGAAGGTGAAGGTCGCGAGCAATCTGGATTTGCTCGCGAAACCGGGTGCGCTGGATATCACGCGGTGAATGGTCGTAATGATAGTCCAGACCGATTTCTCCGTAAGCAACGACTTTAGGATGTTGGGCTAAGGCTTTGAGTTCATCGTACCATGCAGACTCAATATGCTTCACTTCATGAGGATGAACGCCAACGGTGGCATACACCTGCGGATGTTGCTCAGCGAGGGCCACAGCAGCTCGACTGCTTGAGAGATCACATCCAATGGTAATGAATGCTTCAATCCCTGCCTCGTGGGCTCGCTGAAACACTGCATCCCTGTCAGAATCATACCGTGGATCGTCCAAGTGAACGTGACTGTCGATGAGCATGTCGTGATCGTTCCAGTTGATAAAGGAGATGACTGTATCACAATGAATGTGATGCAGAGAAGGTTGGCATGCTCTATTTGCCACTGATGAAAGACGTTACTAGAAAAACATCATGAACATCGATCGCTGGTCCTTTCATTTCATCAATCAATTTGCCGGACAATGGGAGTTTTTAGACTGGTTTATGAAAGCCTTTTCCAGTAAAGGGAATTTAACGGTTCCCGTTATCCTGTGTGGCTGCTATTGGCTTTGGAGCAAAAAATGGGAAGCCATAATAGTGGCACCAGTTCTTGCCGGTGTGGTTGGCATAGGAGATTTTGTAGGTGGTCAACTCAAAGAACTGGTTGGGCGTTCCCGCCCTTGTCAGGTTCTTTTGAATATTCAAGAACTCTTCGGATGTGGTGGTGCGATGAGCTTACCCTCTAACCATGCATTGAATACGGCGACTGCGTCCATGTTCTTATCCGTGCTCTACCCTCGGTTGGGATGGGTGCTGTGGCCTGTTGTAGGATGTGTCGGGATATCCCGCGTGTACCTAGCAGCGCATTACCCCAGTGATGTGTTGGTGGGTTGGCTCCTTGGAGGCACGTTGGGAGGAGTGGTCGCTTGGGGTGTGAGGCAATGGATAATCTTGCCCGCTCGATTGAGAAACAAAACAGAGTAAGGATTCAAGCACTGCAACAATATCGCCATGGGTCAAAAGGCGAGGCTTAGCTCAAAGGAAGACATTGAGAAACGGTGATTTCTCAATGTCATGAGCACGTCCGGCAGAGATCCCACTGCTTATGGTGGAGCATCTGCCGTCGAGTGATTAAGATCACAATGACGAGTTTGCTGATGCGCACACCCAGTCTCTAACTGAATCGTGAGATGATTGATCCCAAATTGTTCAGCCATCTTTGCGCGGATAGTCGCAAGAAGTTTTTGGGTGAGATGCAGACCTTCCTGTTCTGTGATGACATGACACGTCAACATGATTAAACGAGGTTTCAGGGCCCAAATATGAAAGTCATGCACATTTTGCACACCATCAATTTGCTCAATAGCTGCGATGACTTGTCTTGTTTGTATCCCTGGTGGAGCTGATTCTAATAAGATATCTAATGATTCACGAAAAAGAGGCCATGCACCTTTGATCATGACCCCTACAATGATTAGACTGACTAATGGATCAAGCACAGGCATATCGACGAAGAGCATAACAACCCCACATCCAACGACACCCAATGACACCCAGGCATCCATAAGCATATGCCAAAACGCCCCCCTCATATTTAAATCCTCTTTAGCGCTTTCTTGAAAAAGTAAGGCCACAGTCAAGTTTGCGACAAAACTGACAAAGGCAATGAGAATTACCCAGCCGCCGGGGACTGCCACTGGACTTGTTATCCGCCCAAGAGCCACATACCCCAAAATCGCAGCAGCGACTAACAGCATGCTTCCATTGATCAATGCGGCAATGATGCCGGCTCGATGATACCCAAATGTTCGTTCTTCTGTTGCGGGCTTCACAGCCACAACATGGGCATAAAAGGTCAGGGCAAGCGCTCCTTGATCAATAAAATTATGGCCAGCATCACTCATGATGCCAACGCTATTGATCCAGAGCCCCCCAAGAAACTCAATGATAATGATGCCTGCATTGAGGATGAGTCCCAAGATAAGTCGAAATTTGAGAGTTTCATGAGAAAGAGAAACGTGTGCCATGAACGTCAGTGTCGCATGATCAACGAGTAGGCGCAAACAAGACCACCTAGGCAGCGAAAAAGGTATGCCTCTTGTTGAAGAAATCTAAAATCTGGAGCATTTTGCCACATTCCTATTCTTGACCCTGGGGAAAAACTCTACGGATCCTCCTTCTTCTTACAACGCCATAGTACTGAATAGACAAGATTTTCCCTAAAAATCTTTAATTTATGCTTGGCATAGATGTTGCTCAAGTGCAGTGTATCTTTTTCTGTGAACACGCCCATTCACAAATCATGAAGACCGAAAATCGGAATATTGATTGTGAAGCAAGAGGATGCAGTAACAAAAAGTCCTATGATCCTTGTGGTGGATGATGATATGGCAATGAGAAGGCTCTTAGGAGATGTCTTACGAGATGCAGGGTGCCTCGTTATCGAAGCCGCAAATGGGGCCGAAGCCCTGACTCAGCTCAATATGGTGACACCAGACCTGGTCGTGACAGATCTCAAGATGCATTCAGGTGGGTTTGAGTATATTCGAAATTTAAAGACAACCTTACCGAAATGCCCAGTGATTGTGGTCACGGCATTTGGAGACGCCCACTCAAAAAAACAAGCCATGGAGTCCGGAGTGGCCGCGTATTTCGATAAGCCTATGCATATCGGTGACCTGAAGAAAACTATTTGGCAGACCTTAGGGATCGCTGACTATCAAGGCCCCTAAAGCTCCTCCGGCAACAAAGAAGGCTCTTTGGGAGCAATTGATGCACAGGGTAAGAACGTATCAGCTCAATATCAAGAAATAAAGACAGTTTATTCACATGAGGGAAGGAGGCTGGCCCATGTTCTGTGGCAAGCGAGGCTTATTACCAATCAGTGTATTTCTGGGATTCATCGGGGGAGGAGTCGTATTCACTCCTTCAGCCTTTGTTAAAGCCGAAGAGCCTGTGGGAGAACCAGGAACTCATACGGTGTCTATGAGCCATCAGAGTCACCCAGGGTGGGCAGAAAGGCTGAAGGGACAAACCATTACCGAAAATGCGATAGAAGGTCGGGCAGAGCGAGCCGCCATGGTGGAATTGCAACATAAGCGCCTGATGGAGCAAATGAATAAAGCAAGAGGTCAGCAGGAGAGCAACACAGGTGGCTATAACACAATGTCGATGATGCACCAGTATGGTGCGGGTAAAGCCAATGGGCTCCTCATGTCTAACCCTGAGGCTGAGCCAGTCTCAGGACAAGGAGGACGCTGTCCAACAGCAGCATCGGTTAAACACTATGACATTACAGCCATTAATGCGGAAGTAACCTTAAATCAATGGTTGGATTACTATCCCGGCTACATGTATGTCCTAACTGAAAACATCGCAAAGGTTCGTGAAGAAGAAGCCAAGAACCGTGCCGCTCGCGAAGTTGAAGGACATTCTGACCCTGGGGGAGTCAAGAATGGCATTCAAGATCAATGGATTCAACCATTGGTCATTCGTGGGAATCAAGGTGACTGTGTCAAGTTTACCCTTCGAAATCAATTGGAGTTTGGTGAAGAAGTCAGTCTGCACATCAATGGTTCTGATATGGTGATGAGTCAAACAGGAAAGCCGGCAACGACGACAAATCCAGATTCGGTTGCAGCCGAAGGACAAAGCATTGAAATGGAGTGGTACATCGAGCCGGATATGCAAGAAGGAGCACGACAGTTTCATACGTATAGTAATGATCGAGAATTGACAGTGATGGGATTGATGGGCGCGTTTATCGTTGAACCAAAGAATTCAACGTATTGGGAGCCTCTGGGAGTCGGCCCTGCAACTGAAGCCAAAAGTGGATGGCAAGTGATGATTAAAAATGGAACAGGGCCAGATTTCCGTGAATTTATTATCATTTACCATGAAATTGGGGATGAGGCATTTCGGCCAGTCAATAAGCATGGAGACTTCCTCCCACAACGTGATCCTTTAACCGATGCCTACCGACCAGGTGCTCGAGCCCTAAACTATCGGAGCGAGCCGTTTGGCATCAATAATATGCATGTGCAGCATGAGTATTTTGGCTTTGAAGACGAATCGATGGCCTACAGCTCATATACCTTTGGTGATGCGTCTCCAACGATCCCTAGAAGTTATTTAGGTGATCCCGCAAAATGGCGAATCGTGCATGGTGGATCAGAGGTTTTTCATTCTCACCATCCTCATGGAGGATCAATTCGTTGGCAACGAAGTCCACGAGCGACGCAAATGCCGGTTTGGAATATGGGACAAAATGGCCCTGTGAAGTTTCCGGCAATTCGGACGAAGTCTGATCGTGTGGATGTCGAAGTTATTGGCCCTTCAGAAGCCCTTGATCTCGAAACTGAATGTGGTTCTGGCCTCTGCCAATGGTTTGCAGGGGACTTTTTATTCCATTGTCATGTCGCACACCATTATGTAGCAGGCATGTGGGGATACTGGCGTGTCTATAACACCTTGCAAGTACCAGGGGTCCAAAATGACATCATGCCGCCACTCCGTGAGCTTCCCGATCGACTGGGCCGCATTGCCAAGCCAGTGCCATCAGATCAATTAGTAGGAACCACGGTGAATTGGTTTGGCGATCAATTTAAGATCGTAGGAAATGGAAAGAGCAATTGGAAAGCTGAGCCTGCTGTGATCAATATCAAAGATTGGGTGGAAATGCAGCTGGCCAATCAAGGGAAGCCCGGGCATAAAGATGATGAACTAGGGCAGTTGATGGCCTATGACGCCACCGTGATGGATTGGGTCTGGCAAGGAAATCGGGCTATGAGTGAAAAAGAAGCTACGCTTGGGAAAAATCCAAAATATCGACCAGAATGGCAAGGGTATACACCTGGAGAACGACGCCAAATATGGTTTGAACCCAATACAGGGAAAGTCGCATGGCCATGGGTCACCCCACATTTTGGTAAGCGGATACCTTTCTCAAATGATCATAACCCTGCGCCATGGGGAGAAATGATCCGTGTTGATGAAGACGGAAACCGGACGGTTGAACCGGCTAAGCCTGGCGAAAATGGACGGTGGAGCCTCTGCCCGGATCGATCTCGTAACATTAAATACAATGTTCACTTTATCAAGACACCTATTGAGCTCTCAGCAGCACAAGGGAGTGAACCAGCCATTGTCGATCCGACAGGGCTGATTTATGTCGCGCATGAAGAAGAAGAGGCGATTCGAGCCAATAATGACTTGAAGACACCCTTTGTCTTTCGGGCTAATATTTATGATTGCATGGATTGGACGCTGACAAGTGAATGGGTGGATGACGATCTCACCAATTTCCAATCGTCAAAAAATTAAGGGGCTGTCCTAGATAACGAGAGTTATCTTAGGATGGCTGGATGCGGAAGA
>JAALKI010000070.1 GCA_011088105.1 Nitrospirota bacterium
CAATTAAAACAGTGGGTTAAGCCTTATATGAAATAGTTATCTAGGACAGCCCCTTCTTTTTTGTACTGGCTTTAAAAATTATGAGGGCGTGTTTACTCCACTCATCAAAGTCCCATGCTTTGCATGGAGATGAGAGGTAGCTCGAAGCGAAACGGAAGCAAAAGATTTTTGGCCTCTGGCAAGATCTATACAAAGAGAATAAAGTTTCTCTTGTTGTCAGATCACCTCACATGCATTATTGAGCAATAGCAGAGGTTTGCCCATGTATGCAGGTCGAAAGGCAAAATCCCTCTATTTTCATAATCGTTTCAATAACGCAACGTAACGTAAATGGGAAGTACCATCAGTGACCTTGTTTTCTGACAGGATTTCAATGGGAACGAGACGTTGAAATTCAGCAATGTGGGTTCGGCTCATCTCTTGATCTTCTCTTTCATGTCCCTCATAAATCATATAAGCCCATGGAAAGCTTCCTAGCGCTGCTAACCACCCGGCATGCTTGCGAATGGCGAGGTAAGATATAATGGAATTGTTGAGATGATTATGTAAGAAGGACGGCATGGAGTTCAGCAAGTCTGTTTGGGGAGTAAGTTGGGCTTCAGTCAAACTGAAGCGAGTACACCCGATTGAAGAAAGAATGTGGCTGGCATGAATAATGACCTCAGGAAAATCCCATCCATGGAACCACAATGCGCCCTGTTTGAGATATTGCGCCCCCATTAATCCAAGATTACAGCCAATATCTAAGACCACGCGATCTTTTAGATTTACTCCAGAGGATTTCAGCATGGACAATAAAGTCCTCATCCGATGAGCAGGGTCACGCTTGGCCGGCAAAGAAACTCCTGGGATGCTTTGATAGAGATAGCTCCCACCTAATAAATAGGAACTCTTGCCAAAATGTGAGAATTTCTCCGCATTCCTGGCTGTTTCTAAAAGGTGCTTGTCGTAATTCAAGAGTTTGAAATTCTGAACGTCGACATACACCCCTACACCTTTCTTGTTCAATAAAAGATTGTTGTTGCAATCGGGAATCCTGAAATCACGCCCCTCGAACCCATGCCAATTCAGAAGTTGAAGGTGTTTGGCAGCAACCAGTTCTTTTAAGGCATTAATCATTTGATTTGCGTCGGCCGAAGTGGGGACGGTGCCGGGAGCATGTTCGACAATATACGCAACACATAGGGCCGAACCTCCGTCGATTTCGAGAATATCAAACAATTGAGGAGCCAACCCGACCCTATGAAGGAAGTTAAAGGTCAAGATTTGTTGTCGATGGGATGGTAGGACCAATTCCTGGACTTTGCCACTTTGTCCCTCGACAACATATGGAACATCAATACCCCCCAGGCGTTTCATCAATTTTATGCCAGCCCCTTCGGGATAATTCTTCTGTAGCGAAGCCAGAGGAGATTTCCCCCATTCATCTGGGGAAAGATACAGCGAATGTTTCCCTGAACATTTAGATTGGATCTGTTGCATGAGGTCATCTACGTGGGCAAACGTAAAACCTGGGATAGAAACCCGGCTCACTGACTGAACTGGCAACACTTT
Organism: Nitrospirota bacterium; assembly: GCA_011088105.1. Taxonomy (GTDB): domain Bacteria; phylum Nitrospirota; class Nitrospiria; order Nitrospirales; family UBA8639; genus JAALKI01. The sequence goes on from JAALKI010000070.1 coordinate 1,555, forward strand.
TTCCCAATCAGAGCTTGGCCACATGGCCTTTAGGATCGAACTAACGCCCACAGCACGAAACGTTCTCATTTCTCTTTTAAGTTGTCGTTTCAACTTCTTCCATGCAGGGAACCGAGGTGAGGAAACATTGTGGAATAAGTCGCTCATGACATTTTCAGTTTCCGTGGCAGACTACGAAGTTTCTAAAAGTGAACAATACGCAAATGGTCATTATCAGTTAAAAATTAAGTAAGGAGTTAAAGTGAAAAACCAATACGTCATCTGACAGTCACTGTTCTTTTTTCTCTTTGGACAGCGGCATACAGTCTTGAAACGTCTGCATGGCGGTGTTGCTGTCACACCACTGATCCTAATGCGATCGCTCTCTATTATAATACACCTTGAGTCACTGGTCGACGTCGGCTTACAGTTCCTCCAGGTTTGTGTTGATCTCCCACTGGAAGACCATCCGATAGCACTTATTGAGCATGGTTTGGTGGAATCGTGTGCAGATCCAAGTTGTTTGCGGACTCTTGCCTTCGTTTCAAGTGTGGTCGATGTTTTCCACGGACCAATAAATCTCATACATGATCATGTTGATTCGGACTCCCGCCATATTTCGTGCTGCGATCAGTAAGCATGCGGCTCAGTGGAACCCCGTGCTCGTCAAAGAAGGGCACGGTTCGATCGTTGAGGACATCAGCGTCCCTTAACGGGGTTTTACGTTCTTACAGTTACGCAAAGCTATCTTAATTAATAGGTATTAATAAACGTCTGTTGATAGACGCGTCTATCCCCTTGATGATGCCGACGATACCATTCGATATTACTTTCATAATCCGTTGCACAGATAACTCAATAGGCCTTGGCCTCTGTCTTCAGGATAAGGGAGAAAGCCTTTTTGCATATAATGGCACCGGTATGTATGGCCACCCGTGTAAGGTTGTTGATTTCCATATGGGTGAATGTCATGACAGGAGTTTGATGATGGACAGAAGCCTATCGTAAGCTGAGATTACCTTAGCGAAAGTCGTAAATGAAGGCTTTATTAAAGAGAAATGGGTTGAAACCCATTTAAAGCAATTGCTTTCTCCTTATCTCAACCATACGTTGGCCTCTTGGGTGGAGATAATCTTTTGAGCAGTCCTGCAACTTGAACCCATTTTCTTCTGCCAAGGACTCGAAAAAAGTAAAAGGAAAGTGGAAATCTTTGAATTTAGTTTGACGATGCCCTTGTTCATGATAAAAGGTAAAATAGAAGGGGCTGTCCTAGATAACGAGAGTTATCTTAGGATGGCTGGATGCGGAAGAGT
>JAALKI010000044.1 GCA_011088105.1 Nitrospirota bacterium
AACACCCTCAATTATGTCGTATTGGTGGACTCACTTTCATGGGGGGCAGGATACATCGACTGAAGCCAGATGGCGAATGGCTTCTACAGCGTGAGTGGAAGAGTCAGATCCGTCAACGGCTAGAAGAACTTGCATTATTCTCCTCGGTTATGGTGAAAAAGTCTGCCATGGGTCGTTTTCTTTTTGACTTGATCGATCGTGGAAATTGCTCGGGAATTTGTACTGTGTCATTGGTTTGGGTAAGAGTCATTCAATCATTGGCAGTCGTTTGTATGCACAAACGCGGAAGATCGTTGCAAAAGCGAGACGGTTTAAGGCTTTCATGAACAGGATTTTTTCTTTCTGGCGTGTGACGATATATGTTCAGTGATAGCCTACTATCGGGATTTTTTTCTCCTTCATGTATTGAATGATATTACATAATAAGAATTTCTTGCCTGCGAAAACAGTCCAACACATGATCATTGACCATGCCGGTGGCTTGCATATGAGCATAACAGATTATGGAACCGACAAATTGAAAACCCCGTTGACGAAGGTCCTTGCTCAACGCATCCGATTCGAGACTGGTGGTTGGATACTCACTTGTGGATGTGATGGTATTGACAATTGGTTTGCCATCAACGAATCGCCAGACATAAGCGTCAAAACTACTAAATTCTTCCTGGATTTCCAAAAACCTACGAGCATTATTGATAGCGGCACGTATTTTTAGGCGATTGCGAACAATACCTGGATTGCTTAAGAGTGTGGCAATCTGCTTGTCATGATAGATTGCGACTTTTTCAGGGTCGAACCCATCAAACGCCAGACGGTAATGCTCTCGTTTCTGTAGGATGGTATACCAACTTAATCCAGCCTGTGCCGATTCCAAAGTGAGGAATTCAAATAATTGTCTGTCGTCATGGAGTGGGACTCCCCATTCGTGATCATGGTAGGCAATATAATCTGGTTTTCGAAGGTCAACCCATGGGCAACGATAGGCCTGACAAGTTTTCCTCATTATGGGACTCTTTCTCATTGCTGTTTTCTTCTTATTCATAAAATTAGTATCGAGTTAAATGATTTCCAAGGCCTCGATTATTGTTAATGCGTAGTTTCGGAACGAGCGATGATCCATTTGACCAGTCTTTCAACCGTTAACCCCTGGACGATAATAGAAAAGATCACCACCATATAAGTGATGGCGACAATAAGGTCTCGTTCTGGACCGTTCGGGAGTGAAAGCGCCAATGCCACCGAAATACCGCCACGCAGTCCACCCCATGTTAAGATCCACAGTGAGCCAGGTGTAAAAGCATGGAAATGACGAAGGCCGGCGAACGGAAGGCCAATGGCGATGAAGCGAGCCAAGAGGACTAATGGAATGAGAATAAGCCCTGCTAAGACATACTGCTGAGTAAACGTGAGGACGAGGACTTCTACGCCAATCAGCACAAAGAGTACCGCATTAAGAATCTCATCAATAAGTTCCCAGAACAGATCCAGGTGTTCTCTGGTTTGTTCCGACATAGCAAAGTGACGGCCTTGATTTCCGATCAAAAGTCCTGCCACGACAATGGCAATAGGGCCGGATACATGAAGCGCGTTCGCGAGGGCATAGCCGCCTGCGACCAAGGCCAGCGTGATAAGGACCTCCACCTGGTACTGGTTCACGCTTTTAAGCATGGCATAAGCTGTCGAACCAATGGCGAGTCCAAAGAGCACCCCCCCGATCGTTTCTTGGAGAAAGAGTCCAGTGATATGGCTTGCACTGAGCTCATGGCTACCCGTCACAATTTCAAGGATAGCCAGAAAGACGACCACGCTGATCCCATCATTGAATAAGGACTCTCCCACGATTTTCGTCTCCAAACTTTTTGGCGCGCCCGCATGTTTTAAGATGCTCAAGACGGCTATGGGGTCAGTCGGGGAGATCAGCGTACCAAATAGGAGGCAGAGAAGAAAGGGCGTTTCTAAACCAAGCCATCCTAACACCCACCAGGTGAGGCTCCCAAGGAAGAATGTGGAAAGAAGTGTACCGACGATGGCCAGTGAGCTAATGGTCCATTTTTTCTCAAAGAGATCATTAAGGTTCGTGTGTAAAGCTCCTGCAAATAACAGAAAACTCAGCATGCCGTGGAGAAGTGTCTTGTTAAAGTCGATGCTGTTGAGCCACGCCTGCGCGGGTTGCTCCAGATGGATCCCAAATCTATGTGTGAGCTGAAGAAGAAGGGAGCATGAGAGTGCAATCAGCATAACACCAATGGTAATCGGCAACCCAATAAAACGATGGTTCAGGTAACTGAATGTCGCGGTTAACGTGAGCAGTATGGCAAGGATATCAAAGAGTGTCATAGAACAATTAGGGGTATTTCAGCAGAACGTGTGAAGGGCCGCGGTCCATGATTTCCTCTAGCCCATGTCGAGCAATGTATGTTCAGGGTTCCGTTCACGGGCAAAATCTTTAGACCAGGGAGACCGAAACAGGACAACTGCGCGATCTCGATGATCTTTCACCACTAACGCATCCGATGGGGCTTTAAACATGTCGGGTTTGCCAACAAGCCATGAGCTGCATTCGAAAGGGAGAAGATCTAATTGTGTCTCAACTCGATATTCATTCCGTAACCGATATTGTAGAACATCAAATTGCAATCGCCCAACGGCGCCGACAACTGACTCTAAGCCATCCCAACTGCGAAAGAGTTGAACCGTGCCTTCTGCAGTCATTTGGACCATGCCCTTATCAAAGGCCTTTCGTTTGCCGACATCGGTGGGACGAAGCCGGGCAAACACTTCGGCTTGAAACTGAGGCAAGGGTTTATAATTAAATTCGTCGGTAAGTGAAATAGTATCGCCGATGGCGAATTGTCCAGGGTTAATGATGCCAATAATGTCTCCTGGGTATGCCGCATCGACGGTATTGCGTTCCTGTGCAACCAGACTATGTGGTCGTGCCAATCGGACCTCTGTCCCTAAACGATGATGTTTGACGACCATGTCTCGTTGGAAACGTCCTGAGCAAACACGCAAAAAAGCAGTGCTGTCCCGGTGCCGAGGATTCATGTTGGCTTGCAGTTTGAAGACATAGGCGCTGAACGGTGTTGTGACCGGATTGACGGTGATCTCTTCGCCATTTGCTTGGTCGGCCACTCGCGGTCTAGCTGACGGAGCCAATGTCACAAAGGCATCAAAGAAATTCTCAATGCCAAAATTGGTTAAAGCCGAAGCAAAGTATACCGGCGTGACGTTTCCAGATAAAAAGGCTTCATGAGAAAAAGGGTTGCCTGCAATATCCAATAATTCTAGGTCTTGCTGGACTTGTTCAAAGACGTGAGGGGCAAGCAGATTTTTGCTGTCTGCGCTTGCCCAGGGAAGTTGTGTGCGCTGAGCTTTGGCTGCCCCGCCGGCTGCTATTTTTTTAAAGAGATAGAATTGACCAGTGGGTCGGTCAATTACACCGGCAAACTCATTTCCTGTCCCAACTGGCCAGTTTCTGGCACTCGCATGAATGTCGAGCACTTGTTCGACCTCATTCATCAGATCTAAAGGGGGGCGACCAGGCAGATCCATTTTGTTGATCAATGTTAAAACAGGAATGTTTCTGAGCCGGCACACTTCAAAGAGTTTTCGGGTTTGTACCTCGACGCCTTTGGCGGCATCAATGACCATAATGGCGCTATCCGCAGCAGTCAGCGTTCGATAGGTATCCTCACAAAAGTCTTCATGGCCTGGCGTATCCAAGACATTAATGATGGCCTCTTTATATGGAAACTGCATCGCTGATGCGGTAATGGAAATTCCACGTTCCTGTTCCATGCCCATCCAGTCAGATGCAACGCTTTTCCCACCTTTTCGTCCGCCAACCATGCCAGCTGTGCGGACCATACCTGAATAGAGCAGCAATTTTTCTGTGACAGTGGTTTTCCCCGCATCAGGGTGACTGATAATAGCAAAGGTGCGCCGCTTGTCTGCGGCGGCACGAATTTCATTGTGTATGTGTGTGTTCATCAGATCCTTCTTGGGGCTATGCAATTATTCAACAATCTCTTGAGCAGAGGAAGCTCGGCGAAGCCAGATTCATCATTTTTCATGTCTTGGCTGTCACGGCTGAGGGCACAGCCCTGGTGTTTTTACGGGTTTCGTTTCTTTATAAGTCCTGCAGACGACCTTGCGCGCGTGCCAAGTTCACGCGTGAGGCGTTGAACTTAAAGAGGGCTTCTATCACATTGTCTCGTGCATCTGCGACACTGGTCTGCGCCTCTGTAACTTCGATATTGGTGTCGACACCAACTGAGAAGCGCTCACGGGCCATTTGGAGTTCTTTTAAGGCTAATTGAAGCCCATTCCGTGCGACGACGACTTGCTGTTGTGTTGATTTCAGTGTGAGCAAGGCCTCTCGGACTTCAAGGGTGACTTGGTAGCGTAGGTCTTTGCTGCGAAAGCTTTCCTGGCGAACCTTACTCCGATTTTCTGAAATTCGTCCTTCTCGTTGTCCACCATCAAAAATGGGTACGGTGAGAAGAATCTGAACACTTTGGGTATTCAGACTATCTTCAACCTTGTTGCCAATCATCCCGATATCCCCATTGGCTGAAAGGGAAGGAATTCGTTCACCTTTGACAGAGCTATACGTTAGGGAGGCTAGCCGTTCACGCTGCATCTGGGCTTTAAGCTCAATTCGATGTTCTTTAGCTACGGCCAGTGCTTCCTGGACTGTTTGTGGCGGAACGGCAACCATCGTCAATTCGTCAGTCAAGACGAGTGTGACATCGAAGGTGATTCCCAGGGCTCTGATCAAGTTGAGCATGGCTCGTCCATGATCATTTTGGGCGACGAGAAGACGTTGCCTCTCTTGTTCGAGCTGGACTTGTGCTCGTGTGACGTCAAGGCTGGTGGCCATGCCAGCAGCTTTTCGTTCTCGAGCCAGTCGCAACAATTCTTTGTTGAGCATGACATCGGCTTGGCGCGCTTTGACTCCCTCTTGATTTCGCAGCACTTCTAAGTAGACGAGAGCCACGGTCTCCATCGTTTCACGCTTTTTAGCCTCAAAGTCGAGACCAGCCACATTCACATCAGCCTTTGCCGCGCGCCATTGTTGAATTAAGCTTAAGCTAAATAAATTTTGTGAGAGCAACCCCCTGGCCTCGACAAAGTCGATTGGGTCAGATCGTCGAGCCGCGCCTCCAAACGAGCTTTGAAAAAAACGACGATTCGCATAGCTCAGTCTGCTGGAAAAATTAGGGAGGAGTTCGCCTAATCGCGTGTCAGCAATTGCCTGCGATTCGGCGATCTGTTCTTGTGCGATCTGGATTGATGGATGGCTTTCTACAGCAGCTTGCATGGCTTCTTGAAGACTCAATCTCACGGTGGGAGGAGCCGGGAGGATGTCTTCGGCCTGTTCCATCGCCACGGCTTCCCCGAGTTGGAAGAGCGCAAGGACGAAAAGAACGATTTTCCCGTAATGGCATGGATTGTATCGCATCATGTCTCCTCAGCGAATTTCAGTTTCAGCTTCATGGATAGTCGGTGTCGCTGGTTTCCTATGGGATGTCTGGTGTTGTTGTCTTTTGGTTTTCAAATCCATTAACAGACTGAATAATGCAGGCACGACGAGTAGGGTAAAGAGCGTGGAGAGGATCAAGCCTCCAAGAACAACGCTGCCAATGCCTCGATACAATTCGGACCCTGATCCAGAGGATAAGACCAGTGGCAGGAGTCCAAAGGTCGTCGTGAGCATACTCATCATGATGGGGCGCACGCGTGATCGAACGGATTCTCGGATAGCTTCTCTGACGGGCAATCCTGCCATGTTCTCGGAGTCTTTAGCTTTCGATCGATCTTGTTGGTGGGGAGTCATAAAATTTAAAGCCTGATGGACAACAAGGATTGCATTGTTGACCACGACACCGAGTAAGATGATAAAGCCTAACATCGTCAACACATCGAGGGGTTGATAGGCAACAAAGGCATTGACGAAAAAGAGGCCGAGGAAGCCGCCTGCTGCGGCGAGTGGCACACTGAAAATGATTGCGAAGGGATAGAGAAAACTTTCAAACAATGCCGCCATCAGGAGATAGGTGAGGAGCAGCGCGAGCAGAAAATTCCATTTTAGGGCATTGTAGGTTTGGGTCAAGTCATCAGCTGTTCCAGAAAGACGGGCATTGTACAGCCGTCCTAAGGTTCCACCTTCCTTGAGTGGGAGAATCACTTGCCGTTGGATACGCTCCATCGCAGTTTCCAATGGCATATCCGCGGGTGGGATCACCTGGATGATGATCGACCGTTCGCGTTCAATATGGTTGACTTGCTCAGGGCCTGATACGAGTTGCACATCTGCTATTGCACCGATAGTGGTGAGTTGGCCACCTTTGGTGTAGATCGGGATATTCTGTAGGTCTTGGGTGCGGGCGGTGTAGATGTCGGTACCTCGCACGGTGAGGTCGATTTCGTCCCCTTCATATTGGTAATCACTGGCTTTGGCTCCATCGACAAGTGCGTTGATGGTAAATCCTAATTCTTGGTTGGTCATTTGTACGGAGGCGGCTCTGTCTCGTTTTAAGGTGACCCGAAGTTCTGGACTTCCCAGGTCGAGGCTGGGTTTTGGCCGTACCTGGGCTTGGGGAATGATGCTACGCACTTGCCCAAAAATTTGCCCGCCTAATGTGACCAATGTTGATAATTCGGGCCCGGTGATTTCAACATCAATATTTCGGCCTTCCCCTAGCCCCCTTTGGAAAAGGTTGCTTTGTGTGACAATGCTAAAGACACCTGGGAGATCAGCAGTTGCTCGGCGAAAGAGCGGGATGAGTTCCCGGACCCGCATAGGATCATTTGTGCGCGCACCCATAAACGCCGAGCGGCCTCGTGCGACAAAGAAAAAATTCCGGATGCTGGGGCCCTCTAACGCGGCTTCTTCAGGTGAGCCCGGTTTGGCTGCCCAATGTGGTCCGAGCACGTTTTCAATGACATGGCCCATTTTGACAAATTCGTCAGTGTTATAGCCTGGTGGAGGGAGGAGAATCCCGATGATGAGGTTTCTATTCCCTTCGGGGAGGTATTCGGCTTTGGGCAGAAGCAACCACGTTGATCCTATGGCACACCCGGTCAGTCCAATCACAATGGCCAACCGCCAAAATGGATTCCCACACAGCCAGTAGACAAAGTCCCCTATTTTTTCAGGCGTCAGTCCCAAGTGAGAGGGAATGTGTCGTATGTTGTCGAAGGCTGTGGCGGGTGTTCGTGGTGTCTGTGTGCGAGTCGTGGTGAGAATTCTGGCTGAGAGACTGGGAATAACGGTCATCGAGACAAGAAGACTTAACCCAACACCGGCGCTGATAGCCAAGGCAATATCCTGAAACAATTGGCCGGCCTGTTCTTCGATAAAGACAATCGGAATAAAGACGGCAACGGTGGTGATCGTGCTGGCAAGGACGGCGCCCCACACTTCTCGTGTGCCTTCATACGCGGCGCTGAATAGAGATTTGCCGGCCTCTCGATGGCGGTAAATATTTTCCAGAACAACAATGGAATTATCGACTAACATGCCTGCCGCAAAGGTCATCCCAGCTAAACTAATGACGTTCAGGTTGCGGTCTAACAACCAGAGCGCGATAAATGTGCCCATGATACTGATGGGGATGGCCAAGCCAATCACCAGGGTGGTGCTGCCTGTACGGAGAAAGAGAAAGAGGACGATGATTGCGAGGATGCTGCCAAGAATCAGATTTTGCTGGACTAAGGTGAGAGAACTATAAATATAGTCAGTTTCATCATAGACTTGAAACAGGGTAAATCCCAGGGGGCCGAGGATCTCATTCAGATCGTTCACGGCTTCTCTGAGACCTTTCATTGTCTCGAGCACATTGGCGCCGGTTTCTCGAACGGTATTGATGGCGATACAGGGCCGGCCTGATTGCCGAACCACGTGTTTGGCATCTTTATAGGCAAGCTTCACCGAGGCGACATCTCGAACATAGACCGGAGCCCCATTCTTACGAGTGATGATAATCTGTTCGATGTCTTCAGGGCTTTGGTACTCGCCAACCGTTCGTACGACATAGGCCCGCTTGCCTTCATCAAAATCACCGGCGCTGAAGTCACGATTTTCTTCATCCAAGACTTGGGCTAGTTCATTCATCGTGAGGGAGCGAGCGCTCAGTTTGGTAGGGTCGACGAGGACTTGAATCTCCCGTTCTCGTCCGCCATACACATTCGATGCAGAGACACCGGAAATTCGTTCAAACCGTGCCTTAATCATATCCTCGGCAAAATCCCGCATGGTATCGATATCAACGGGGTTGTCTTCGAGCGTTTGGAGGATGAACCACCCCATGGCTGAGCCGCGTGTGTCGGAACTACTGATGACAGGTTCATCAGTCTCAGTGGGATATTCTTTGACTTGATTCAGACGATTAGAGACACGGAGCAATGTTGTGTTGTTGTTAGTCCCAGCCGGAAAGCGCAAAATAATTTTTCCTTGGCCATAAGAGCTTTCACTGAACATTTTTTCGAGGCCTTCGACTCCTTTGAGCTGTTCTTCTTGCTCTTCAATAATTTCGCGTTCGACTTCGTAAGGGCTGGCACCGTCCCAGCGAGTGTCGACAGTAATATCCGGTTTGGAGACATCCGGTGTGAGTTGAATCGGCAGTCGGATAAGGGAAACCACCCCAAATAACACAATGAGGAGAATGCCAACGGTGGTCGTGACAGGATTGCGGATGGCAAATTGAATGACATTCATCTCCACACCCTCACCGTCTTGGAAGCTATGAGCTTGAGAGATCGTTTTATCTTCAATGGGTGCCTACTTCTTCAGGGTCTAAGAGAATTCTGACCGGCTGTCCTGATCGCAGACGTTCATTTCCTGCAATGACGACAAGTTGGCCTTCTTGAATATTCCCTTGAATTTCTACGTTTTCGTCTGAATGGACTAACGAGACGATCGGAATTTGTTGGGTGTGGCCGTCTGAGACAGAAAAAATAAATTCTTGCCCACCACGAAGTACCAAGGCATCTTTTGGGACAACCACGCCCTCATGAGGCTTTCCGACGTGGAGTGTGGTGCGCACCACCATTCCACTCTTAATGAGTAAGTCTGGATTCGGCAGTTTGATTTTGACAGGAAACGTTCTGGAGTTTCGATCAGCTTGTGCAATAACGGAAAATATAGTCCCTTGCACGATCGACCCCGGGAGCCCATCGAAGAACGCTGATACCGGATCATCGATACGGACATAGGGGATAAATCGCTCAGGGAGCGGGACTTCCACTTGAACATGTGAGAGATCGACCAGTTCGACGATAGGGCCTCCGGCTTCGACCCATTGTCCCACTTCCGTGCGTTCTTCAATGATCCATCCACTGAAAGGCGCTGCCACTGTCGATTTGTTGTGTTGATCGCGAACCTGCTGAATCTCCGTTTTAAGCTGAGCCAACCGTTCTCGTAAGGCTTGTTCTTCGGCTACGGCCTCATCAGATTCCTTTTGGGTGACGAGCTCTTTTTGGAAAAGGTGTTGGATGCGATCGAGATCCTTTTTGGCTTGTTGATATCGAGCTTTCGCCTCTTTAAATGAGGCAATTGCTGAGTCAAACTGAATTTCCAATGTCTCTGTTCTCAACTGCGCTAACACCTGTCCTTCTTCGACGTACCGACCTTCTTTGGCAGGAAAAGTCCGGACAAGGCCTTCAATTTCACTGGCTACGACGCTGCGCTTCCAGGGTTCAACACTTCCAACCAACGTCACTGATTGTTGAATTGGTTGCTTCATCGCCTGTGCAACTCGCACGGGTGTAGGTGGAGGCATGGTTGGTGGAGATGCGGCTTGTTGTTCACTGCATCCCGACAACAGGAGTGTAGATGCGAGGATTGCAAGGGAGACGATTCTATGAATAATTTGAGGTTGATTCGTCATCATATGGCTGAGTGCCCTGCCTTGACATCGCGTTGGCTCTTTGCAATGCCCTGTAAAAAGATGTTTTGAATGAGGTGAGCTTTTTCGACTAATGATCCGGTTGGAGGGCATTGCAGAATCCAGATGTACATAGTCGAATTCAGCATGCCATGAAGGGCAAAGGCGACATCGCGCGAGGCAACGTCACGAAATTCCCCATTCTGGATCCCTTCTTGTACGAGTTCTGCGACGAGATCAACTTGTGCCATATACAGTTTCCATACGCGTTCACCAAAGGCGCTCTTAACTGTCCATTCAAATCCACTCCATTCGGATACGTAGATTCGAAAAAAATCACGATTTCGGTCGGCGTAGTCCAGTTTGATACGGATAAAAGCGGCAATTTTGTGACATGCTGTCGATTCACCTGCAATGTGTTTTTTTACAAGACGTTCTAATTCTTCAACCTTGGACTCAACCAACGAGATATACATGTCCTCTTTATTTTTGAAAAACCGGTAGAGCGTTCCCATTGCAAATTGGGCATTAATAGCAATATCGGCCATGCTCGTTTTAAAAAACCCATGTTTGGAAAATAGGCTTTCTGCCGCAGAGAGAATCTCTTGGCGACGAGCTTCATGTTCTCGTTGTTTTCGTTGAACACGTGGGGTCATCGGATGCTTTCCTTAAAATGAATAAACATTCTATCTTCTTGTTACGTGGTTCTACAAGATAGAATGGTAATTCACTTTATATGTAATCTGCCAGTGTGTGCCGGTTGGGAAGAAGTCTTATCACGTGGCTTTGACAAACGGCAAAGGTTTTTTGGGGATGATAACATCTGCATGTCTCTCAGAAATGCAGACAGCGAGATTGTTTGAATCTAAGATTCTGCTTCTTTCCATGAATAGTATATGTGTCCCTGTTAACGTCGGTATTGGAAGAATGAAGTCAGGATCTCCCCGCATGGCTGCTCTAGTATGCCCTGTGTCACCATGACGTGATGATTTAATCGTCGTTCATGAGGAATATTCATCAGCGATCCACAGGCTCCGCTTTTGGGGTCTGCAGCGCCAAAAACCAAGCGCGTAATTCGCGCTTGAATGATGGCGCCGATACACATGCAACAGGGCTCGAGTGTGACATACAGCGTGGTATTGATGAGTCGCCAGGTTCTAATTTGTTCCGCGGCTTTTCGGATGGTGATGATTTCAGCATGCGCCGTCGGATCGTTGAGGATTTCTTTCTGATTATGGCCCAGGGTGATGGAGTTATCCTGATGGACGAGCACGGCTCCGACAGGGATGTCGCCTAATGTAGCCGCCACCTTGGCTTGTTGGAGTGCAAGTTCCATAAAATATTGATCTTTTTTTTCGTCAGGATCTTTCCTAAGCATGTGTATGTGCCTCTTCTTTAGTGTACGCATGTTACCGGCTTTAGGGAGCTAGGCAAAGCATGGTAGTATAGTGGCCCTGTCCTATGGGGGAGAGGAGTGTTAGCCTTAGGATCTATGAAAAAATCTCAGCATCCGCCTTCATTCCCACTATCTCTGGATGAACTGCAATCCCATTGGAAAGCCTTTAATGCGGTCTATTTTCAGAATGCACTGTCAGCTATTGATATTCAATGGAGCGCCAGGCTGACTTCTTCCGCGGGCATGTTTGTTAATCGCCATGGGCCTCGATCACGTCGGCTTGATCAGAACGAACAGCAGCATACGGTGAGACTGATTCGGCTTTCTCTTCCCTTACTCACGGGGAAACCACTTGTGGAAATTCGACGGACTCTCGCGCATGAAATGATTCATCAATGGCAATATGATGTGAAAAAACGACACCCATCGCATGGTGCCGATTTCCGGCAGATGATGGCGATCATGAATGAAGATGGTCTGGGCATTACGGTGTATCATTCGTTTACCAATGATGTGGAAGCATTAGCCAAATATGCTTGGCAATGCATGAAGTGTGGTCAAGCCTATCGACGTCAGAGACGGACGCTTTCTCCTCGTCGCCACCGTTGCGGGTATTGCCAGGGATCACTTCGAGAGATTCAACCTGGGCTGCACACGCCTTGGGGCCAGGATCACCGTTCTGACAAGGTCGCGCAGGTGCCATTTTTGGAACATCATGAGCATGAAACTCATCGAAGTGTCGAGATACCGCAACAATTAGTTTTTGCGTTCATGCGGAATTGAACTATCACGTTGACATCTATCGACGAAAAGAATCTTTATCTTTGATCACATCCGAGAGGAGTTTGTCGGCAAGTTTTACCGTGCGTCGATATCGCCACCATCGTACCCCGAGCATATAGGCTCCCACACCGATTACGACAAGTAGTATCCCCCAAGCCATATCCATGGTAAGACCTAGTGTAGTTGATACGGGAAAGTGGGGCAAGATTGTCATGAGGGTGAGAAGGTGAGGGTTTTCGAAGAACAATAGGCATACTATGGATTTATGGATTTTGATCGGTTCGCTGGTTCTTATTCTAGTGGGAGCTGAGGTTTTCACCAATGCGTTAGAACACATTGGTGAGCGCTTAGGCATTTCCGAAGGAGTGACGGGCTCAATTTTTGCGGCAGTAGGCACCGCGTTGCCTGAAACGATGGTGCCGGTGATTGCGGTGATGATGAGTTCGGGCAATGTGCAAACCCGTGAAGAAGTCGGCGTTGGGGCTATTCTTGGCGCACCCTTGATGTTATCCACGCTCACGTTATGCCTGATGGGCTTCTTTGCCGCCCACAAGAGAGGCTGGTCTGGCACGTTGCGGCCTGAAGCTACAGGGGTGAATCGAGATCTTGTTTGGTTCTTAGGTGCATTTTTGCTTGGAGCCTCGGCAGTGTTTGTGCCATTTGATTGGCGTGGAACTCGCGCAATACTGGCATTGGTGTTGATCTTCCTCTATGTCGTCTATCTGGTGGTAACGATTCGTGCATCGAATGCGCTAGTTGAAGATGGGCATGGGACGGAAGCTGATCATCCATTATTCCTGAGTCGACTAGGGATTCCAACTAATATGGTGAGTATCCTCTTTCAGATTGGAATGGGGTTTGCCCTGATTGTTGCTGGTGCGAAGGGCTTTGTGTATGGAGTGGAAGGATTGGCGGTTTTTCTCGGGATCTCAACCTTGGCCTTGTCATTGTTGATTATTCCTGTCGCCACGGAACTTCCGGAGAAGGTCAATAGTATCATTTGGATTCGTCGTGGACGCGATACGTTAGCCTTTGGCAATATCACGGGGGCGATGGTTTTTCAAGGAAGCCTCTTGCCAGCGTTAGGGATTTTTCTGACCCCATGGGCCCCAATGCGAGATGTTTTGATTGGAATGGGGCTGACCATTTTGGCTACGACCTACCTTCTTATCATGATGCGTCGAGGGTCATTGAAACCCTATTACCTTCTGTTTAATGGGTTATGTTATGGCCTGTTTGTCATATTCATCATCATGGAATGAATGGGGGCACAGATGTCAAAACCAAAAGTCTACATGACCAGGAGAGTTCCACAAGAAGGCATGGCATGTGTTCAGAATGGTGCGGATATGGAATGGTGGGATGGTGAGGAGGCTCTTCCCAGGAGTGTGCTGTTGGAAAAAGTTCAAGACATCGATGGATTGTATTGCTTGCTTACGGACACTATCGATGTGGAGTTGTTAGAACGAGCGCCTCGACTACGCGTTATTAGCACAATGGCTGTTGGAACAGATCATATCGATGTGGCAGCCTGTACGCAGCGTGGAATTCCTGTTGGGCATACACCTGGGGCATTGACGGAGACCAGCGCGGATTTGGCCTTTGCGTTATTAATGGCTGCTGCACGTCGGGTTGTTGAAGGGGTTGACTATGTCAAGGCCGGGCACTGGAAAAGTTGGGGCCCCATGTTGTGCCTTGGTCAAGATATTCATGGTGCGACATTAGGTATTGTAGGCTTTGGCCGAATTGGGCGTGCAGTTGCTGCACGAGCCCGAGGGTTTGGCATGCAGGTGTTGGTGTCTCATTCTAAGCCTATTCCCGAAGAATTAGTCGCTGAATATCGAATCCAACAAGTTAATTTCTCCACTCTTTTGCAGAAGTCGGATTTTCTCAGCCTCCATGTTCCACTGACCCCTCACACCAGGTATCTCTTTGGTGCAACAGAGTTCCGTGCAATGAAGCCGACTGCGATGCTTATTAATACCTCTCGTGGTGGTGTCGTGCATTCGCAGGCCTTATATGAAGCGCTACGAGATGGAACGATTGCGTATGCGGCATTGGATGTGACTGATCCGGAGCCACTTCAAATGGATGATCCGTTGCTGACGCTTTCCAATTGTCTCGTTGTTCCACATATCGCTAGTGCGTCGTTAGCCACACGGACAAAGATCGCGATGATGGCTGCTGAAAATCTTCTGTCCGGTCTAGCAGGGCAGCAGGTGCCGTACTGTATCAACCCCGAGGTTTATAAGGAAAACATTCGAAAGTAGTATGGCCATCTATTGACTTGACACGCTATAAGAAGTATGGGATATTAGATTAAACTACCTAAGCCTCGTAGAAATTTTTACATTCGTGTTGTTTCCCACCAGATAATCTTTCTGTAAATTCTGAAAGGAAGAGGAGAATGTCCTTATTACATAGGATTGAAAGTCCTGCTGATTTAAAACAACTGACTCCTGAAGAATTTCCCCAACTGTGCCAGGAAATTCGTGATTGTATTATCGCGACCATCTCACAAGCGGGGGGGCATCTTGCCTCAAATTTAGGAGTGGTTGAACTCACGATAGCCCTTCATTATTTGTTGAATACTCCGGATGATCAGATTGTCTGGGATACGAGTAATCAGGCCTATGCCCACAAGCTGTTGACTGGACGTCGAGATCAGTTTCATACCCTTCGCCAGTTTGGGGGACTAAGCGGGTTTTGCAAGCGTGAAGAAAGTCCCTACGATACGTTTAATGCTGGCCATGCCGGAACGGGTGTCTCTGCGGCGGTTGGGTTTGTTGAGGCCTATGCACAACAAGCGCAGCCTCATAAAGTCGTCTGTGTCGTGGGTGATGGCGCCATGACGTCGGGCATGACACTGGAAGGGCTTCAACAGGCAGGCAGTCTTCATAAAGATTTTGTCGTCATTCTCAACGACAATCAAATGTCGATCTCTAAAAATGTGGGAGCGATCTCGGCCTATCTGAATCGGACCTTTACCGGAGAATTTTATGCCAGGTTGAAAGAAGAAACCTCTCAATTACTTGAAGCAATCCCCCAAATTGGTGGCTCGGTGAAAAAGATGGCTGTGCGCGCAGAAGAATTGGCAAAAGGCCTCATTCTTCCAGGACTGCTCTTTGAAGAGTTGGGCTTTCGATATGTGGGCCCCATTGATGGGCATAATTTTGAGCATCTGTTGCCCACCTTAGAAAATGTCTTGAAACTCAAAGGTCCGACGTTGTTGCATGTCATTACGAAAAAAGGGTTAGGCTATGAACCAGCAATGAAGAACCCCGTCTGGTTTCATGCCTGTCCACCTTTTGATCTTCAAACAG
Source organism: Nitrospirota bacterium (assembly GCA_011088105.1). Classification (GTDB taxonomy): domain Bacteria; phylum Nitrospirota; class Nitrospiria; order Nitrospirales; family UBA8639; genus JAALKI01. The sequence continues at coordinate 15,396 of JAALKI010000044.1, forward strand.
GCAAACCGCGTAAGACGGCGGCTCGTCCTTCCTATAGTGCGGTAGCCATGAATACATTATGTGGGCTGGCGAGAGAAGATTCGCGTATTGTGGCCATTACCGCTGCGATGTGTGAAGGCACAGGCCTCACCGCATTTGAAAAGGAATTCCCTACACGCCTCTACGATGTGGGTATTGCGGAGCAGCATGCGGTGACCTTTGCTGCTGGATTAGCGGCGCAAGGGATGAAGCCTGTTGTTCCCATGTATTCTACATTTCTTCAACGAGCCTATGATCAAGTTGTGCATGATGTTGCCACGCAAAATCTCCCCGTGGCGTTTTGCATCGATCGTGGTGGGCTTGTGGCGGAAGATGGAACGACCCATCATGGTGCATTTGATTTTGCCTATCTTCGGCATATTCCGAATATGACCATTATGGCGCCCAAAGACGAAAATGAATTGCAGCATATGATGAAGACCTGTTTGAATCATGATGGCCCCACAGCTCTTCGCTATCCTCGAGGAATAAGTCTTGGTGTTGAGATGGACCCACAGCCCATGGAACTTCCCATAGGCACGGGAGAGTTATTACGGGATGGAGAAGACATTGCTTTAATAGCAGTGGGGGTCACTGTTCACCAAGCCATGAAAGCGGCTGAACGCTTAGAGCAAGAAGGAATGTCAGTGGCGGTAGTCAATGCCCGCTTTGTGAAGCCCTTAGATGGTGCATTAATCAGTGCAGTGGCGAAGCATGTGAAGTGTCTCTTGACTGTCGAGGAGTCCAGTCGTCAGGGCGGATTTGGGTCGGCAGTGTTGGAATGGCTTTCTGATGAGAGTCTTGTCCACGTTCCGACACGGATTATTGGTCTGCCCGATTGGTATATCGAACAAGGACCACAGGACTTATTACGAGAAAAATATGGATTGACGGCTGACGGAATTTATGAACAAGCCAAGCAACTCTTGACGCAGGTGTCGGTTCAATCGATTTTGCGATAACCCATGTAGCTTCATGCATATCACTCGACGACCAACAAGGCAGGTTCAAGTCGGCTCCGTGAAAATTGGGGGAGGTGCCCCCATTACGGTGCAATCCATGACCATTCCTCATCCTAGGGATGTGCAAGCAACAGTTGAACAAATTCATCGCTTGGAAGAAGCGGGATGCGAGCTGGTTCGAGTTGCGGTACCCGATAAGGAAGCAGCTGATGCACTTCATCGGATCAAAGCACAAACCACTATTCCCTTAATTGCCGACATCCATTTCGATCATCGATTGGCGTTACAAGCTGCAAAAGTTGTGGATTGTGTCCGGATTAATCCTGGGAACATCGGACCTTGGTGGAAAGTTGAAGAAGTCATCAAAGCTGTGAACGATCGACAAATTCCTCTGCGCGTTGGAGTAAATGGAGGGTCGTTAGAGCGCCCTCTTCTTGAGAAATATGGATATCCAACGGCCGAAGCATTGGCTGAGTCCGCGTTGAATGCGGTTCATGCGTTGGAAGACGTTGGGTTTACCAATATGAAGGTATCCTTAAAAGCCTCTGATGTGCATATGGCCGTGGATGCCTATTGGCTTTTTGCCCAGCAATCCAATTATCCCTTACACATTGGCATTACCGAAGCCGGAACGGCGACCACAGGAGCCATCAAATCTGCTATGGGCCTTGGGTGGCTTCTGGCTCATGGGATTGGTGACACGCTACGTGTCTCGTTGGCTGCGGACCCGGTTGAAGAAGTCAAAGCCGGATTTGAAATTCTCAAATCTTTAGAATTGAGACATCGCGGTATTAATGTAATCGCCTGTCCGACGTGTGGCCGTGTCGAAATTGATGTCGTCAAGATGGCTAATGAATTAGAAAAACGACTCGGGCATATTTCCGCTCCCTTGACCGTCTCTGTACTGGGGTGTGTTGTGAATGGTATCGGCGAAGGGAAAGAAGCGGACATTGGTATCGCTGGCGGAGCCGGGATGGGTATTTTGTTTAAAAAAGGCAAGTTAGTACGGAAAGTTCCGTCAGAAGAGCTTGTCGATACCCTCATTCACGAAGTTGAAATGATGGCTCTGGAACAAGGGGCAGTTGCCAAAACTTCTGCCAATGAGCAGTCTGACAACCTTCCAGAGCTTGTAGATTCCCTTGAACCATTCCAAGAAATGGGGGCTCGCGAACTTCCCGTCTTGCCAAACCGGTAAGCATCTTCTTGAAGAGTTTGTTTCTTTGCTCTCTCCCGCATTATTTCCATTCTACCTACCTTGCTGTCTCCTAGAGTCGTGCGTATAATGCCTGCTACGGCGCCGTACCCAAGTGGCTAAGGGAGCAGTCTGCAAAACTGCGATTCAGCGGTTCGAACCCGCTCGGCGCCTCCACCTGGTTCTTCTTGCATGGCAAAGAGTCCTTTCTGCGAATGTTCATTTTGGGTAGCTCCAAGATTGAAAAGCGTATGGACTGTATTTCAACTCCGCCAATTTGACTCGTGCTAGCCTCCGTGTTAGGGTACATGATCGTGTGGGTTCTAATGATTCACCTACGTATTATGCCTTCATACTCGTAAGCCCTTCCCTCACGTGATCAGTTCATTTGTGCTCGCTGTTCCTATGGCCCGTTATATAGGAAGTTTGGCAGGCTTCCTTTTGCCAGGCCCGTCGGCGTTTTCCTGACTACATGTCTCTGTGATGCATTGACCCAATTTGGGTAAGGCTTGTTTTAATTTAGGATCTATGCACAAAAAAATAGGCAGCACGGAACATGAATGAGTATATTGAATACAACAATTTCTTAAATTGGTGATGAGGTTCAAGAGTCCTTCGTTTCTGCTCTGGAAAGGCGAAAGGCTCAAACATGAAATTTGTTATAGAGTGGGTTGTGATGATGATGACGTGTGATCATAAGGTAGAAGGAGAATATAATGAAACTTACGAAGAGTCAGCCTGAGAATAAACACAAAAAGAATCTTCGCGGGGTGAGAAAGGGTATCGACTGGCCTCGGTTGGGACTTGCGAATCCATCAAAAGAGCACACCGAGGTTTCAATGGATGAGGTCCGCCGACAAGCATTAATGATGTCTACACAGGGGTTGGCTCCAAGTCTGTCAATTAAAGGGATTAACGTCTCAGAGAAACCAAAGCGTAAAGGTCGTCCTCGGGTAACGAAATAAGATCTCAAAAGTTCCAGTCAATGGGCAGGACCCTATGACCGGATTAAATGAGAAGGCGGTTAACGAGTTTCTCTACCCCTGGAGGTTTTGTCGGACAAGGTAGGCCACCCAAGGATACCAATGACGATTCTGCCCTCTCTCAAGTCATGCGGTGGCGTGTAGTAAAGGAGTCCGTATGGGAAAAATACCAAAAATGACACAAGCAAAACGCAACCGAGAACGAGCAACACAATTGAAGCGGCAAGAAAAAGAGGCGCGACGGATCCAGCGCAAAACAGAGAAGACGGACCAACCTGTGCAACCCGATGAGGATGATCAATACCTAGAAAATCTAAGGTGGGGGTTGCCACCAATTTCTCCTTAGAAAACTGACATATCGTGAATGACTCATCACTGTTTTAAAAATTCTCCTCTGTGAGTCTTGATCCTTCCATCTTCTCCCCTTGCGTACTCGGGTCATGAAGCATGCCCTCATGGTTTTCCCCGGATCTCAAAAACATATTGCGACGGTCTCAGTGCTCGACAGGTTGCTACCCATTCATTAGATCCACACCGAATTCGGCGTCTCCCCATATTCGTCAGATTTTCCACATTCCTAAGATATTATCCGGCGCTCGTCGCATTTCACTATTGTCTGCTATTCTTGATTTTATTATCGATTTCTAGGAATTATGTGGCTTGAGGGACGTTGATCGTTCTATCCTGCCCCCCATGAAAGTGAGTCCACCAATACGACATAATTGAGGGTGTT
>JAALKI010000010.1 GCA_011088105.1 Nitrospirota bacterium
CAATTAAAACAGTGGGTTAAGCCTTATATGAAATAGTTACTAGGACAGCCCCAAAGATTATTCTGTCTTATGGGTGGACTCAACTTCGAGGGGAGTAGGATAAGACGACACGAATAGCACCCAATCATTGGGGGTGATTGAGACGAAACTCGATCATTTGGGGACGAGAACCGCCCAGATGAATGACAGCATCAAAGAGATTTAGGGGATTGCGCGCGAAACAAATGGGTGAGTAGGGAAGGTCGAGCAACAAGTCCTTGCCCATTAAAAGCTTGATGATGAACGTGAGCAACGTATTCTCGATTCAATCAATCAACTTCAGTAAAAGAGGTGAGATCATGGTCTATGAATGCTTGTTAATGGGGATGCTCCTCGCAGGTCTACCCATCAAATTGATTGATCATCGAGCCACCGGACGCTGTCAGCAAACGACGGTTACCTACCGCGAACACGGCCTCTCGATTCATATTGGTCTCCCCAATAAATCGACACACTATCGCATCAAGATTCCGTATCTCTTTCAGAATGCCGATTTTCTCTATTGTCAGGGGAAGCCTACAGCGCGGATTGGCTCAACTATTTTTGCGGTGGAGATTCAGCGTGATGAGGTGCGGGTGTGAAATACCATAGATCCATGGCGTCGCCCTCCGGTCAAGGTTGAGGGCAAGCCTGCCTGGTGGCAGGCTGAACCGAAGATGTTCCGGTGCCAAGCCTTGGGGCCATGGATTTGGTCGAGGCTAGTGGCGAAGGAAACCTCGTCTAGGTCTTGCGATCAATTCTCTGTAGTGCGGTTCTTTCTTTTCTCTTTGGTGTATCCTTTTATGCTTGGACGTTGAGTAGGTGTACGGTGCGTTGAGGGAAAGGAATGGTAATACCTTCCGTATCGAGTCGTTCTTTAATGGTTTTCGTGAGATCAAATTTTAACGCCCAATAATCTCCTGCTTGACACCACACGCGCACGGTCAAATTCACCGAATTGTCAGCGAGTTCCGTCACGGCGACCATCGGTTCAGGGTCTCTGAGTGTCCGTTGGTCTGCATCAAGCACTGAGTGAATGGCCGTCATGGCTTTTCCGATATCATCGGCATAGTCAATTCCAATGGCTAGATCGACTCGGCGTGTTGGATGAAAGCTATAGTTTTTGACCGCGGCTCCCCAGACCTGCCCATTTGGCGCAAGGATTTGGACGTTATCGGGGGTGCTCAATTCTGTGACAAACAAGGTGATGGATTGGACTGTTCCGGCAATCCCCGCTGTTTCCACAAAGTCTCCGACTTTAAAGGGACGGAAAATGAGCAGCATGACTCCTGCTGCAATGTTGCTCAAGGTTCCCTGCAAGGCCAAGCCAATGGCGAGTCCTGCGGTGGCAAAGATGGCAATGAGGCTTGCCGTCTGAATGCCAAATTGGCCTAGCATTGCAATGATCGTGATGATCAGTACGATGTAGCGCGCCAAGTTTGAAAAGAAGGTGCGCAATGTGTCATCGACACGCTGTACTTTGCCTAAGCCAGCATACACTCCTTTTCGAATCAAGCGCGCTACAATGGTTCCGATGATGAGGATGATGATAGCGCCGAGAATGTTCAAACTATATTCGGTGATGACATTGACAAGATTATGAATGATGGTGTCGGCAGATCCTTCCATATAGGTTCCCCTTTCTTACATGATCTTCAGCCAAAAACTGTGCGGCTCTTGGGATGTGATTTGAATAAAAAGGTATCGATTGATGTTCTCTCAGTATGTCATGACGTATACTGTGTGATGTTGTGAATATTGTGCAGTATGCGTGTTCGCGTATGCTGTGTAAACCCCAACCATAGTGCTGCAAGACATTGTTTGATGTAGAACGATGATCATGCACACGAGCTTTATCAATTATCATGTTTTCTTTCAGAACGTGACGAATAGTGTCATCTTCTGTCGGCCGTTTCTGAGTTTGTTGGAGGGGTGGTCGAGTCTGCAATGGTTTGTTGAGCTGTATGGTGAGCCTTTTGGTGAATATGGCCTTCTCCTCGTTCAAGAAGGATCAGCGGGGCTTTGCCCTCGTTGCGGCATTGCTTTTAGTGGTGGTGGCTGGGATGGTCGGGGTGACGGTGCTTCAGACGACTTCCACGGAGATTCAGATCAGTGGCCATTCTAAGGCTGAGGTGCAACGGTTGTATTGGGCCGAGGCCGGCATTGCGGAGGCACGCCGTCGGTTGCGTGGGGCGCCTTCTTCTGGAGAGCCGTTTATTGGTGACCCGATGGCTCGAGCCAACTCGCAATGGTCCGCGTATATTCTGACATCGGATGAATGGATCCCATCAGCGGACAGGGCTTACCGCGTACAGCACACAAATTATATTCCGACTTCTTCTTCGCAAACAGGCACCATGGTTGTGGCGAATACGGTGCAACCTTCGCTTTCGTTTTGGGCAAAAATCCGCCATAAAACGGAGTTTGATGCCGAGCAAGCTGGCCATCGCCCAGCGACCTCTCATTATGCTGATCATGATGGTAACTTAAGGAGCCATAGCCTCAATAATGTGGGACAAGTGATCTATTATGGCTATCCCACGCCCCAAGCCATACAGCCCGTACAGTTTACGGGTTCATCTATTCCAATGGGATTTCCCGTTGAAATGATTACGGCTGCTGGTGGGCATGACGGTGCTGGGCCGGTGATTGAGGTTGAAGTCCTACGACCTCCTGGTCCGAAGGTTTTGGCAGCGCTGTATGCCAAGGGACCTGTCACAATTTCTGGTAAGTCGACGATTACGGGCCACGACACATGTCAATTAGCCTCGGGGCTTCCTCCCATTTATACCAACACTTCTGTTGCTGTGGCCCCTGGGGCTTTCTTGCAAGGGGCCCCGATGACGACTCAGATTGGTCCCCTGGCTCTTGATTTAGCTCAGGCGGTGAACATACTCAAATCTGGCGCCACACAGATTACACACGATCTGAATGGTCAATCATCTGGAAGTTCCACAGATTTTGTTACGTTGTATGCGAATACCGGGCTTGGAAGTCTGACTATCCGAGATAGCCGAGGCTTTGGCATTTTGTTGGTCGATGGCAACCTTATCCTGGAAGGCAATGTTGAATGGTATGGCTTGCTGGTTAGTACAGGTGGCATGATCATGCAGGGCGCCGGAGCAGGTATCATGGTGCAGGGTGCCATATGGGCAGGGCATGTTGAGAATCCGACTGGCCGATGGATGCTTACGTATGATAGTTGCAAGATCAAATCCGCGCTGTTGACGAGACCCTTACGTGTATGGTCGTGGAGAGAGGTCTTGGAGTGATGGTGAATCTTTCATGGCGTTTCTTGTGGTAATATGTATTGATGCCTCTCAACTCGTTGTTTGTTGTTTTTTCACTCGTTTCACCTTGGCTCAGTTCCTTATACCCCAGTGGGCCTTTCGTCTCTGGCAAGATGAGCCTTTTGGTTTATTGTCAAGAGGTTCTTAGCTCTTTACAATAGCGGGCTTCGTGTCCGGGGCAAAGCCAATTTCTATATTCAATTGTCTAAATTTTTTATGAGGTAAAACCAATGTCAGCACAACCAGATATCATTTACACGAAAGTTGATGAAGCGCCTGAGCTTGCAAGTGGATCGTTTCTTCCTATCATCCAATCTTTTGCGAAAACAGCTGGGGTGAACGTGGGCACGAAAGATATTTCGCTCGCTGGCCGAATCATTTCCCAATTTCCTGACAAATTGAAACCGGAGCAACAACAGCCCGATGACCTTGCCCTACTCGGTGAAATTGTAATGACCCCAGAGTCCAATGTCATTAAGCTTCCCAATATCAGCGCCTCGATTCCACAAATCAAAGGGGCGGTGGCTGAGCTGCAAGCGCAAGGTTATGCCATTCCGGACTATCCTGAAGATCCTCAAAATGATGAAGAAAAAGCTATTAAAGCTAAGTTTGATACAGTGAAGGGCAGTGCAGTGAATCCCGTGTTGCGACAGGGCAACTCAGACCGACGGGCTGCGGCCTCGGTCAAACAATATGCCAAAAATAATCCTCACCGAATGGGCAAATGGACCAAGGATTCAAAATCCCATGTCGCACATATGTCTGGTGGAGATTTCTTTGCCAATGAGAAGTCAGCCACCGTGACTGATCAGAATGCCGGAGCTGGGCGGATTGAATTTGTTGGGGCGGATGGCACGACGAAGGTCTTGAAGGATAAAGTCAAACTCGATAAGGGAGATGTCGTTGATGCAACAAAAATGAGCGCGCAAGCCTTACGCCAATTCTTCAAGGACCAAATGGTGGATGCCAAGAAAACCCCTGACGTGTTGTTCTCATTGCACATGAAAGCCACGATGATGAAGGTGTCCGATCCCATCATATTCGGGCATTGTGTCGAAGTGTATTTTGAAGAGGTCTTTACGAAGCATGGCCAGACATTTGCCGATTTGGGCATCAATGCTAATAACGGAATCGGTGATGTATTCGCGAAAATTGGTAAATTACCGGAAACCCAGCAAAATGAAATCAAAGCCGACATTGATGCCGCACTGAAGAATGGACCCACCATGGCCATGGTGGATTCGGACAAAGGCATCACCAACTTGCATGTCCCGAGTGACATTATTATCGATGCCTCCATGGCCGCAGCCCTTCGCACCTCAGGAAAAATGTGGGGCCCGGATGGCAAAGAACATGATATGAAAGCCATGATTCCTGACCGCTGTTATGCGGGCGTGTATCAAGCCGTCGTAGATTTCTGTCGAGAGAATGGGGAATTTAATCCAGCCACGATGGGCAGTGTGCCGAATGTTGGGTTAATGGCGCAGAAAGCCGAGGAATACGGATCACACGATAAGACATTTGAAGCACCAGGCAATGGAACTGTCCGAGTGATTGATGGTTCAGGCAATGCCTTGTTAGAACAACAAGTCGAAAAAGACGATATTTTCCGAGCCTGTACGGTCAAAGATATTCCCATTCAAGATTGGGTGAAGTTGGCTGTCAGGCGAGCCCGGGCTTCCTCTACACCGGTTGTGTTCTGGTTAAACAAAGACCGAGCCCATGACGCGCAGCTTATTGAAAAAGTGAATAAGTATTTAAAGGATCATGATACGAAGGGTTTGGACATTCAAATCTTGGCACCTATTGATGCGATGAAGCTGTCACTCCAACGTGCGAAAGATGGAAAAGATACCATCTCCGCGACCGGCAACGTCTTGCGGGATTATCTCACTGACCTCTTCCCGATTTTGGAATTGGGGACCAGTGCCAAGATGCTGTCCATCGTCCCACTCATTAATGGCGGAGGCTTGTTTGAAACGGGAGCTGGTGGATCCGCTCCCAAACATGTTCAACAATTTCTCAAAGAAGGCCATTTGCGCTGGGATTCATTGGGTGAATTCCTAGCGTTGGGCGAATCATTCGCGCATCTCAGTCGTTTCAAAAATAACAAAAAGGCCCAAGTGCTGGCAGACACCCTTGATAAAGCCACGGGCAAACTCATGGAAAACCGTAAATCCCCAGGTCGTGTCCTGGGAGAGTTAGACAATGCAGGAAGCCATGTGTACGAAGCTCTCTATTGGGCTCAAGAACTGGCTGCCCAAAATGATGATGCAGGTTTGAAGGCCAAGTTTGCTCCGGTTGCACAAGAGCTTGAACGCAATCTTGAGAAGATTTTTGAAGAAATGAAAACCATTAAAGGGCAGTCTGTGGATATCGGTGGCTATTATCATCCATGCCTGGATAAGGTGAAGGCCGGCATGCGTCCAAGCGCGACTCTCAACAACATCTTGGCGACCTTGGGGTAATCAACCTGATCGCCTGTTGCAGTCATCTTGAGCGAACACCATAGGCTGCAGAACATACGAGCCCTGGCAAATCATCTTTGCCAGGGCTCGTGTCGTTGTGAACACTTCTGACCTTATCCCAAGTTCTATTGGCATCACGCTATTCATCAATGGCACAAGGTTGTCTGTGGGCTCGAAATCCATCCACAGATTTGAGAAGACTTGATGATGAATAGGTGATAGGCAACTTTTAGGTTGTTAGCGACCGTTGCCACTTAGGAAAAGCCCCGATCACTGTGTAAAAGGTAAAGTTTATGTTCAATGGCGGTCTGCGCGATGAGGCAATCGATCGTACTGCGAACCGTGATCCCCTATAAGTATGTCATTCTACTTAGCGTGGAGATTTTCAAAATATTACTCAAAAACATGAAAAATTGATGTGATGTCTTGTGATTATAAGGGCGAAGCGTGACCTAAGCCGTTGAAAGAGCAGGAAAACTCTTCATAATCACAGGAGTCATGACCTCTCCAACCACAGTATTTACGCCTATCGCCGCTTATTTATGGGGCACTGTAGGCTTTTTCACGCAACAAAAATATGTGAAAAAGCGAGAACTTGTTAGTTAGAAGACCATATTGCCTATAATTTCTGGGGCTTTAGGTCTAAAAAGAGGGTCTTTTGATTGGTTGCTAACTAAGTCATATCTTCGTAGAATTCACGGTCCAGTGCTCATGGTGGCATAATCTATTTTTGTCTTCAGCAAGGTGGGTTATTAATTATGGCAAAAATTCTTGAAGGGCCCGGGATGGGCTTACTCAGAAAATGGGGGCTTCAAACCCCAAACTATGTGGTGGTTGACTCCTCAGAAGAGTTTGACCAGCTGGCTAGTGCGAATGACTGGCTAAAAAATAATAAGCTAGTTGTCAAGGCTCATGAAGCCTTAGGCTCTCGCTTTAAATTAGGGTTGGTCAAAGTAGGGTTGGATTTGGCTGGAGCTAAATCTGCTGTGAAAGAGATGCTGGGAAAACAGCTGGAATCTGTGACCATCCGTGAAGTGATTGTCTCGGAAGCGATCGATCACAAAGAAGAATATTATGCTTCTGTGAAATCTACTCGCGAAGGGGTGGATGTGATGGTCACGACCTTCGGCGGGGTAGAAGTTGAGGCCAATTGGGAGAAGGTGAAAAAACTGGCCGTTGAAATTGGTGATTCTCCAACGGATGCTCAATTAGTGGCCCTATCGAAAGACGCGGGCTTCACCGGTGCTACGGCCACCAAAATGGCCGAGTTTTTGAAAAAATTGTATGTCTGTTTTGATAATGAAGACGCGCAATATTTGGAAATTAATCCGGTGGTCCAAAACGCAAGCGGCGACTTGGTGGCTCTTGATGCGGTGACGCTGCTGGATGGCGATGCAAAGTTCCGCCATAAAGATTGGACCTTCCCCTTCGCGGCCGAATTTGGTCGCGCCTACACCGCCAACGAAGAAGAAGTGATGGCAGTGGATGCCAAGGTCAAAGGGTCGGTGAAATTGATTGAGATTCCCGGAGGCAACATTGCTATGCTGCCAGCCGGTGGGGGGGCGAGCGTGTACTACTCGGATGCGGTCGTGGCGCGTGGAGGCCAATTAGCGAACTATGCTGAATATTCGGGTGATCCGCCGGATTGGGCCGTGGAAGTGCTCACGGAAAAAGTCTGTTCTTTGCCTAATATTAAACATATTATCGTCGGAGGGGCCATTGCGAATTTCACCGATGTAAAAAAGACGTTTGGTGGAATTATCAATGCTTTTCGGAAAGCGAAGGGCGAAGGCAAGCTGAATGGTGTAAAAATCTGGGTGCGGCGTGGTGGTCCCAATGAATTACAGGGGCTGGCTGCGATGCGGGCCTTACAGGATGAGGGATTTGATATTCACGTGTTTGATCGCACCACGCCATTAACGGACATCGTCGATATGGCGATGGCGGCAAAATAAACCATTTGAACTCGAGGAATTAGGAGACCGTCTCAATGAGTATTCTTGCCACGAAAGACACGCATGTTGTTATTCAGGGTGGTGTGGCTGGTGTTAATGCTGCCCGTCGTATGGCGGAATTCCGCTACATGAATAAACAGCCATTAAACGTATCCGCGTTTGTGTATCCCCCAGATGCGGGAAAAACCAATGAAATCGTGTGCGGAACGGAGCTGGTGGCTATCCCTATCTATAAGACGGTTGCCGACGCTACCGCCAATCATCCTGAAATTAATACCAGTTTGGTCTATATCGGTGCGAACCGGGCGTATGAAGGCACGATGGATGCTCTCAATGATGCCAACATTCAAACAGTTTCCATGATTACCGAAGGTGTTCCCGAAAAAGACGCCAAACTTCTTGGGAAACATGCCAGGAAGTTAGGGAAAACGTTTAACGGGCCTTCTTCTATTGGTGTGGTGTCGGCAGGGGAATGCCGTTTGGGTGTGATCGGTGGAGCATTTGATAATTTGGTGGCCTGTAAGTTGTATCGTCCTGGGTCATTTGGCGTCATTACCAAATCAGGCGGTCTGTCAAACGAGATTATCTGGATCTGTTCGCAATTCGCTGACGGGATTACCACAGCCATTGGAATTGGTGGGGATGCCTTCCCAGGGACCGATTACGTCAGCTATTTGGAAATGTTTGAAAATGATCCTCAAACCCATGCAGTTGTGGTGGTTGGAGAAATGGGTGGTGATTTAGAAGAAAGTGCGGCTGAATGGTATGGCGCAAAAAAACGGCGAATCAAACTGTTGGCCGTCGTGTCAGGTTTCTGCCAAGAGAGTCTTCCCAAAGGGATGAAATTTGGCCATGCCGGGGCGAAAGAAGGGTTAAAAGGAGAAGGGTCTGCTCGGGCAAAATCTGAAGCCCTTAAAAAGGCTGGCGCGATCGTGCCTGAAACGTTTGGTGCCTTAGGTCCTGCCATCAAAGCCACGCATGAGGAGTTGCTGAAGACTGGGGTGGTCAAAGCCATTCCTGATTTGGCCCCTGCTGATGTGCCACGGCTTCCTAAAACTGTTGCTGAAGCCAAAAAAGACGGAGAGGTCTTGGTGGCGCCGCTTATTCGCTCGACTATCAGTGATGATCGAGGTGAAGAGCCCTTGTATCAAGGGTATCCAGCTTCAGAGCTCATCAATGCCGGCTATGATATTCCCCACGTCATTGGGTTACTGTGGGACAACAGGTTGGTGTCTAAGCAAGAAGCAGAAATCATTAAGCGCATCCTTATGTTGTCGGCTGACCATGGGCCCTGCGTCAGCGGTGCAATGGCGACAGTTTTGGCGGCTTGTGCAGGGATTGGCCTGTCACAATCGGTCGCAGCGGGCCTGATTATGATTGGGCCGCGCTTTGGTGGTGCGGTAACGGATGCAGGTCGTTGGTTCAAATATGCCATTGATAATCAACTGACGGTTGATGACTTCCTCGCCTATATGAAGAAAAATGTTGGACCGGTTCCAGGCATTGGCCATCGGGTGAAAAGTTTGAAGAACCCAGATAAGCGTGTAAAAGAACTCGTCGGACATGTCAAGAGTTTGGGGATCAAGACTCCCCATTTAGACTTTGCCCTGGAAGTTGAAAAAATTACAGCGGTAAAAAAAGACAATTTGATTCTCAATGTGGATGGCACGATGGCTGCGGTGTTGGTTGACATCGGTTTCCCGGTTGACAGCTTAAATGGCTTCTTCATTTTGGCGCGAACAATTGGGATGATTGGACATTGGACTGATCAAAAACGACAAGGCAGTCGGCTCATTCGTCTGTTTGATTATCTGGTGAACTATGCTTCGCCCAAACGGCGGGAAGTACCAAAATTAAAATAATTTTTTCTGATACTTTGGTTTTACCTGCTCGGCAATCAATGTTGAACTCAACTCAGGAGAATGTCTTATGTCAGTAGATATGGTCAAAAAACTCTATGCTTCCATGGGTCCAATTGTGGACAAAGCTCGTAAGAAATTTGGGCGTCCCTTGACGTTGGCTGAAAAAATTCTGGTCAGCCATGCCGATAATTTTGACACACAAACATGGGATCGTGGAAAAGCCATGTTGGCGCTTCGCCCAGATCGAGTGGCGATGCAGGATGCCACGGCTCAGATGGCCATGTTGCAATTTATTCAGGCTGGAAAAACGAAGGCCGCAGTGCCTAGCACGATTCATTGCGATCACTTAATACGAGCCGAAATGGGGTCGGAAAAAGATCTGATGATCGCGAATACTGAAAATCGAGAAGTCTATAATTTTTTAGAATCGGCCGCCAAAAAGTATGGCATTGGATTCTGGAAGCCAGGTGCCGGGATCATCCATCAGGTGGTCCTTGAAAACTATGCGTTTCCAGGTGGGCTGATTATTGGAACGGACTCGCATACACCAAATGGCGGCGGACTGGGGATGTTGGCCATTGGTGTTGGGGGAGCCGATGCAGGTGAAGTCATGGCTGGGTTGCCCTGGGAAGTGCTCCACCCCAAACTCATTGGCGTCAAATTAACTGGAAAGTTGAATGGCTGGGCGTCTCCAAAAGATGTCATCCTCTATATTTGCGGCAAACTGACCGTGAAGGGCGGCACGAATAAAATTGTGGAATATTTTGGCCCAGGCGCTGAATCCATCAGTGCAACTGGGAAGGGCACGATCACGAACATGGGAGCTGAATTAGGTGCGACAACCTCAGTCTTTCCATTTGATCAAAAGATGGTGGCTTATTTAAACATTACCGAGCGAGAGGACATCGCTCAATTAGCGGAAGCCAATAAAGCGCTGTTGATGGCGGATCCAGAAGTCTACCAATCACCTGAAAAGTATTATGATGAAATTGTCGAGATTGATCTGTCTACGCTTGAACCTCACGTCGTTGGGCCGCATTCACCTGACTTAGCGCGGCCGATTTCAAAGCTGGCGGCGGAAGCGAAAGAAAAAGGCTATCCGGTCGAGTTGAAAGCCACCTTGTTAGGCAGTTGCACCAATTCTTCATATGAAGATATTGGGCGTTCGGCACACATTGCTAAGCAAGGGTTAAAAGCTGGGCTCAAAGCGAAGACTGCCTTCTTGGTTTCACCAGGTTCTGAACGAATTTTCCATACCATGAAACGTGATGGGTTTATGAAAATCTTCGAAGAGATGGGGGCAACCGTTTTGGCGAATGCTTGTGGTCCATGCATTGGTCAATGGAAACGGGCAGATGGTGTCAAAGGCAAAGCCGATTCCATCGTGAGTACGTTTAATCGCAACTTCCCAGGTCGAAATGATGGGATTGCCGAAACTTTGTCGTTTCTCGCAAGCCCGGAAGTCGTGACTGCTTATGCTTTGACAGGAGATTTAGGCTTTGATCCAGTCAATGATACGATCAAGACGGCAGATGGGAAGGAAATTAAATTAGAAGCTCCTGAGGGGGATGAACTGCCGAGCGAAGGGTTTGCCAAAGGTGAAGAAGGGTTTGTGGCTCCAGCTGAAAATGGTGAGGGATTAAAAGTTGACCTTCCGCCAACCAGCGAGCGCCTGCAATTACTTCAACCGTTTCCTCGTTGGGCCGGCAATGATTTCGAAAAGCTCCCTATCTTGCTTAAAACCAAAGGCAAGACTACGACGGACCACATTTCTCCAGCGGGTCCGTGGCTTAAGTTCCGTGGGCACTTGGACAAAATTAGCGATAATATGTTTCTTGGTGCTAATAATGCGTTCACTGGTGAAGCAGGAAAAGCCAATAATGTTCTCACAGGCGAAACGAATCTGACTCCTGCAGCCATTGCTCGTGATTATAAATCTAAAAGCGTAGGGTCTTTTGTGGTCGGAGATGAAAACTATGGTGAAGGTAGTAGCCGAGAACATGCGGCCATGTGTCCACGATTTCTTGGAGTCCTGGCCGTGCTCACCAAAAGTTTTGCACGTATCCATGAGACCAATTTGAAAAAACAAGGTATTCTTCCGATGACCTTTGCCAATCCTGCTGACTATGATCAGATCGAGCAAGAAGATCGAGTGAGCGTCACTGGATTAAAGGATTTGGCACCAGGGAAACCTGTCTCCGTGGTAATTCATAAGAAAGATGGGAAGGACATCACGATTCAAGGGAATCATAGTATGACCGAACCTCAGATTGCCTGGTTTAGAGCTGGCTCTGCGCTCAACGCGTTAAATTAACAACGTAGAGTTAGGCCTCGGGCCAAGAGGACTCAAGTTTCTCTTTTCGTTTCTTTCCCTCGTGTCGAGGGAATTAACGGTAGTTTATTTTTGTTAAGGTATTGCACTATGGCAAACGACTCAACTACACCTCAACAATTCACCGAGCAAGCCAGCGAAATCAAACCGCAAATGGTGACGGTTGAAATCGAAGGGAAACCGTTTCAGGTCCCGGCTGGTGTCACGCTGATGAAAGCCATGTGGTATGCCGGCAAAGAAGTGTTGCGGGGTGCGGGCTGTTTAGGTGGATTTTGTGGAGCCTGTGCGACCTATTACCGGACCAAAGATGACCCTAAAGTGAAAACCTGTTTAGCCTGTTCAATGGCCGTGGAAGAGGGAATGTCTTTTTCGTTTATGCCGGCTTTCCCTGCTCGAAAGGCGATCTATAATCTTCCAGAACTCAAAGATCCTAAACAAGATCTCTTCGAACTTTACCCAGAAGCCCCTTTGTGCCGAAATTGCAATGCTTGCACTGAAGCCTGCCCGCAGAAAATTGATGTCCGGGAAGGTGTGTGGAAAGCGGTATTTGGGGATTTTAAAGCTGTTTCGGATATGTTTATGGATTGTGTGATGTGTGGAATGTGTACCCCTGTGTGTATTGCAGATATCGCCCCGAATCTCGTCGCAGTGTATGCCAGTCGCGCACAGGGTGTGCATTTTACGGAAAAGCCCGAAGGCCTGGCCAAACGAATCAAAAAGATTGCTGATGGGGACTATCAGGAAGATTGGGATAGAGTTCTCAAATTATCTGATGAAGAATTGCAAAACACCACAGCATCCATCACATAGTCATTTTCTGAAGTATTCCAATGGATATTACGGCACAACAGAATCTCGTTCATCAAACTCGTGACGAGCGTCGCGCGATAGACTTTCCCAAGCTCTCTCCTGCTGAACGGGATGCGCTTATTAAAAAGTATCATCCCGACCATCGTGGGCATGCTTACCGCTCCATAAAATTTGGCCCCAATGCGGGCGACTCAACCGTCATGGAAGTCGCCACCCTCTTGGAAGGGGATAGCCCCATTCCTGCTGATTTTAATCTGACGCCAGAATATTCCGTGGATGTGCTCGTTGTTGGTGGAGGAGGCGCAGGTTGTGCGGCGGCGCTTCATGCGCATGCTGCGGGTTCGAATGTTTTGTTAGCCACGAAATTACGGTTAGGCGATTCCAATTCTGTTATGGCTCAGGGAGGAATGCAAATTGCGGTGGCGCCGGATGATTCGCCGGTCCAGCATTTTTTGGACACGCTAAAGGGTGGTCATATGAAAAATGACCACGACTTGTTAAAGACGATGGTCGAAGAAGGGCCGTCCATTGCGCAATGGTTGTTGGAGTTGGGCGTTCTGTTTGATCGCCAAGCTGATGGTAATTTGCATGTTAAAAAAGGCGGAGGCAGTTCGAAAGCCCGCTTACTAACATGTTCGGACTATACCGGTCTCGAAATCATGCGGGTGCTCAAGGATGAAGTCTTGAACCAAAAAGTTCCGCTCTTAGAATTTGGGGCGGTCATCGAACTCCTGAGTGATGGAGCAGGAACCTGCACAGGAGCCGTGTTGCAAGATTTGGATAATAAACGACACATTGTGGTGGCAGCCAAAACGGTTATTCTCGCCACCGGAGGAATTGGTCGATTGCACATCCAGGGATTTCCCACGAGCAATCATTATGGGGCAACTGGTGATGCGCTGGTTTTAGCCTATCGTATGGGTGTGCCTCTCGTGCAAATTGATACCTTCCAATACCATCCATCAGGCGGGGTGTATCCGGAGCAGCTAGTGGGTGCGTTAGTGACAGAAGGCATTCGTTCGGAAGGGGGGCACTTGGTGAATGCCCACGGTGAACGATTTGTCAACGAATTGGATACGCGAGACGTCGTCTCTTCCTCCATCATTAGAGAATGCGAAGAAGGCCGAGGTGTGCGCACTGCATCAGGTCGAGTTGGAGTCTGGCTAGACACGCCCTTGCTCGATGTTGAACATGGGCCAGGTACGTTAGATAAACATTTTCCTGCCATGGTTCGTCAGTATGAACGGTATGGTGTGGATATTCGAAAAGATCCTGTGTTGATTTATCCTACCCTGCATTATCAAAACGGGGGAGTGAAAATTGATGTCAAAGGAGAAACCCCTGTGGGAAATTTATTTGTCGCCGGCGAGGCTTCTGGTGGCTTGCATGGGAGAAATCGCCTGATGGGGAATTCGTTACTCGATCTGATGGTTTTTGGGAAACGTACGGGCCTCACCGCGGCGGAACGAGCGAAATCTCTGTCACAAGGTAAACTGACTCTGACCCACGTCGAACAGTTTCGAGAAGAAGCGCAACGGCATCAGGTTTCCTCAGAGCTGACGTCGCCGATGGTCTTGCCAGCTTATACGCGGCACGTTTCTTAGGATAAAGGCTCTTTTCCTTTTAGAA
Organism: Nitrospirota bacterium; assembly: GCA_011088105.1. Lineage (GTDB taxonomy): Bacteria > Nitrospirota > Nitrospiria > Nitrospirales > UBA8639 > JAALKI01. The sequence goes on from JAALKI010000010.1 coordinate 14,365, forward strand.
GGTGAAGGAGCGAACGAATAAGCGTTTCACTACACCAAAAGGACATGTATGAACATTCATGAATTTCAGGCGAAACAAGTCTTTGCCCAATTTGGCATTCCCGTACCCAAAGGGAAGGAAATTAAGAACGTGCGGGCTGCAGAAAAATGGGCCGCGGCACTTGAGACATCGGTCTATGTCGTCAAGGCACAAATTCATGCAGGAGGGCGAGGGAAAGCCGGCGGAGTCAAAATCACGAAGAATCGTGAAGAGGTCCCTGGGTTGGCCCAAGAACTCATCGGCAAAACCTTGGTTACTCATCAAACGGGACCCAAAGGACGGAAAGTTAGACGACTGCTCATTGAAGAAGGAGCAGGGATTGCCAAGGAGCTGTATCTGAGTTTATTGGTTGATCGAGATTCCGGATGCCCAACATTTATCGCCAGCACCGAAGGTGGGATGGATATTGAAGAAGTTGCGGAGCAGACCCAAGAAAAAGTACTTAAAGAATCCATCGATCCTGCTGTAGGATTTCAAGCGCACAATGGACGCAATCTGGCGTTTGCTTTGGGTTTGCCTGATTTTGAGCCAGCTGTGGTGAAGCCGTTCTTTCAGATGTTGGACAATTTGTATCGCTTGTTCATGGAAAAAAATGCAGCGATGCTCGAAATCAACCCCTTGGTGATTACCACGGATAAGCGCCTCGTCGCGTTGGATGGTAAGGTGTCCTTTGATGACAGTGCTCTCTATAGACATCCTGACGTACAAAAGTTTCGGGATCTTCATGAAGAAGACTCCATGGAAATCGAAGCCGGCAAACATAATCTCAATTACGTCAAATTGGATGGTGATATTGGCTGTATGGTGAATGGGGCTGGGTTAGCCATGGCCACGATGGACGTCATTAAGCTTGCTGGTTCCGAACCTGCCAATTTTCTTGATGTTGGGGGTGGGGCCACCAAAGAGACTGTAGCGGCGGGATTCCGAATTCTGCTGAAAGATAAAAAAGTCAAAGGCATATTCATTAATATTTTTGGCGGGATAGTCCGTTGTGAACGGATCGCTCATGGCGTGATCGAAGCAGCCAAGGAAGTGGGTATTAAGCTTCCTGTCGTGGTTCGACTTCAAGGCACTAATGCGGAAGAGGGCCGAAAGCTCCTGGCTGAATCAGGGTTGAAGGTCGAAGGGGTCGCCGATCTCTGGGAAGCTGCTCAACGCATCGTTGCCCTCAGAAAAAAGAAAAAATAAAATCGCTATTGAAATCATTCTTCTCGATTGGTGAAAGGTGATATGGCATGAGTATTCTGGTCAATAAAAATACACGGGTCGTGGTTCAGGGGATTACTGGCAAAGAAGGGTCGTTTCATGCGACTCAATGCAAAGCTTATGGCACTCAAGTTGTCGCTGGTGTCACGCCAGGCAAGGCTGGTCAAGAGGTCGAAGGGATCCCTGTATTTAACACCGTCCAAGATGCCGTAAAGAAAACGGAAGCCACCACCTCATTGATCTTTGTACCGCCTCCCTTCGCCGCTGACGCAATTCTAGAAGCCGCTGAAGCGGGAATTTGGCTGATCATTTGTATCTCAGAAGGCATCCCTGTCAATGATATGGTGAAAGTGAAGCGTGCCCTCCATGGACGTGCCACTCGTCTCATTGGTCCCAATTGTCCAGGTATCATCACAGCTGACGAATGCAAGATTGGAATCATGCCGGGATTCATTCATAAAAAGGGCAAGGTTGGTGTAATCTCTCGAAGTGGGACTTTGACCTATGAAGCCGTCAATCAACTCACCAATTTAGGCTTGGGCGAAACGACGTGTGTCGGCATTGGTGGCGATCCGATCATTGGGACGGGATACATTGATTTGCTGCAAATGTTTGAAGAAGACCCCGAGACAGAAGCTGTGGTGATGATTGGAGAAATTGGCGGTGATGCCGAAGAAAAAGCTGCCGCATTTATTAAGGAACATGTCACCAAACCTGTAATCAGTTTTATTGCGGGGATTACGGCGCCTCCGGGTCGTCGTATGGGCCATGCAGGAGCCATCATCACTGGTGGCAAAGGCACAGCTGCTGAGAAAATGGCGACGCTTGAGGCTGCTGGGGTCCGAGTCGTCAAAAATCCGGCAGAGATTGGGGTGGCAGTACAAGCCGCTTTGGGTGTCTAACTTATCTTTCGAGACATCTTCCCATGCGCATTCGCTTTGCGTCGAAATGTTGTGTTTCTCCTACCTAAACGTAAGGCCTGCTCTCTTGCTCATTGCTCTAGAACCTCTCCCATATAACCATGCTGAGGTGAAGTACGCCAAAAGCACGTGGGTTCCTGGTCTGTTAGCCCTTTTTCAAAAGGGCGAGGAGGATCTGAAGCGGTCTCGTGAAACGTGGCAAGGTTTGAGTGGGCTACCCAAGGCATAGCATAAGACGTTCTACACAGTCATATTCCTCAGCTCAATTGTAGGAAGGTTCCATCATGGTCCGTAAGTATCTGGCCTTTGATATTGAAACGGCAAAAATCTTGCCTGAAGATTTTGGTGACTTACATGATCATCGTCCACTCGGGATTACATGTATGGCGACATGGTGTAGCGATGAATTTTCGGCCAGGACGTTTTATTCCAAAAATGAAGATGGAGCTCCCGCGCCACAAATGATAAAGGAAGATGTTACGGCCTTTGTCGAGCATCTCAAAACCAAATTGCAGGAAGGCTATACCATCATTACGCACAATGGTCTCGGATTCGATTTCGTCATTGTGGCCGAAGAGTCTGGCCGAACGGATGATTGCCGTGAATTGGCTATGAGCCACGTGGATATGATGTTTCACTTCTTTTGCGGGAAAGGGTTCCCAATTAAGCTCAATGCCGCAGCGAATGCCATAGGAGTAAGTAAGCCAGTCGATATTGATGGCTCAGTGGCGCCAAAACTTTGGAAAGATGGTGAATGGCAAAAGGTGTTGGATTATGTTGCACAAGATTGTCGATTAACGTTAGATGTGGCTGAAGCAAGTGAAAAAGCGAAAAAGATTAGTTGGATAACCGGGCGTGGGGGAACATCATCTTTCGATTTGCCGGTCGGATGGTTGACCGTTCAAGAAGCCTCTATGTTACCTCTTCCTGACACATCATGGATGGACAATCCCTGGCCGCGATCAAAGTTTACGGGGTGGTTGTGAGCCGGAGAATGCTACTGTGCCAAGAGTCTGTATGTGTAAAAAATCAGTTGGCATAATTTGAACGTGAATGTTTTCACGCAAAGGAAGGAGAGACGATGTCTATAGTAATCGGAGAGAATTCGGTCGTCAGTATGCATTATCGGCTCACTGACGATAGTGGAAAAGTGATAGATAGTTCAGATGATGCGAAGCCAATGACGTATTTACATGGCGTGGGGAATATCATCCCGGGATTAGAAAAGGCATTGGTTGGAAAAAGCGCGGGAGATTCCTTGACGGTCAAGGTTGAACCTGCCGAGGGCTATGGAGAGGTAAATCCAGAGGGTATCAAGGTCATTGAACGCACAGCGTTTCAAGGCGTTGACTCTGTTGAAGTGGGTATGGCGTTTGAGGCAAAAGCCCCGGATGGTACTGCTCAACGTATTGTGGTGAAGAAAGTCGATGGTGATAACATCACCATTGATACGAATCATCCTCTAGCTGGCGTGGTGCTCCATTTTGATATTCAAATTCTCAGTGTGCGGGAAGCCACAAAAGAGGAACTTGATCATGGGCATACACATGAGGATGGTCATAGTCATTAGATCGTCGTAGGCGTAGCGTGGTTGATGTTAATTAGACAACTGGATGGCATTTACTATTCGTTAAGGGTTTAGATGGACAGTGACTTTCTGCCCTTTCAACCTGGTTCGGCCAAATGCCTTGATGATGCCTTTTGCGAATTCTTCCGGCACTTTCACGAGCGAGAATTGATCCGCGATTTTGATTGGGCCAATGACATTTGAATTCAGTCCCGCTTCATTGGCAATGGCACCGACAAGATCTCCTGGGCGGATGCCTGCTGTTCGGCCGGCGTTGAAATGCAAGGTGGCCATGCCTGTGGTTCGGTCAGCATGATCACGCCTACCAATCGGTCTGCCAGCGCTTCCTCGTGTCTTTGCGTTGGGTAGTCGATCTGGTGATTCTCGGCTCGCCCGCCGAGGCGTCTGGGTTGTGTCCTGTACACGGTCTCGTATCACAGGAATCTCTTCTTCCTTTCGCTTACCAACCTTTGCTCCATAGGCGAGTTGGATCGCAGCAGCAGCCACATTTGCTGGGTCAAATGTTTCAGTGAGTGCATTGACGACGTTATGGAATCGATCAAAGTTGTTGGCAATCAGGATCTCCTGAATGGAGGCTTCAATGCCTTCCAGTCGTTTGGCGTGGAGGTCAGCGACTGTTGGGATTGCCGTCATCTCGATTTTGGATTTCGTGAGACGTTCAATGTTTTTCAGCAGCCAACGTTCACGTGGTTCAATCAGCGTTATCGCTTCCCCGGCGCGTCCCGTTCGTCCGATACGATGCACATAGGCCTCAGGAGACGAAGGGACATCATAATTCATGACATGCGAAACGTGAGAGATATCCAGGCCTCGTGCAGCCACGTCTGTCGCGACCAGCAACTCGGTTTTTCCTGATCGGAACGACTGCATTACACGATCGCGTTGGGCTTGGTTCAGGCCGCCATGAAGACTTTCACATCGGTATCCACGGCTGTTGAGTGTGGAAGTTAACTCATCGACTTCCAGACGAGTCCGACAGAACATCAGTGTTGACTTGGGGGTGGCCATATCCAGGATACGGATCAAGGCGGCCACTTTATGTGGCCGGGCTACAAGGTACCAAGTCTGGTGTACACGAGGAACTACTCCCGCTTTCACGGGTTCCTTCACAATCTGAATATCAACCGGGTTTTGTAAATGACGCCGTGCGATGGATGCAATACGAGGGGGCATAGTTGCCGAAAATAATGCGGTCTGTCTGGCGGTAGGCGTCTGTTGAAGAATGGCATCCAAATCTTCGGCGAATCCCATATTCAGCATTTCATCCGCCTCATCTAATACCACGATTTGTAGATCTTTGAGCTGAAGGCTCTTGCGGTGAATATGATCCAGCGCGCGCCCTGGTGTCGCGACGACGACATCGACACCGCGTCTGAGGGCGATGAGCTGTGGGCGGATTGCCTGGCCTCCATAGACGGCTAGGATGGCGATCCCTTGTTCCTTGCCATAGCGCTGGACGGCATTGCTCACTTGTATCGCTAATTCACGTGTTGGTACGAGAATGAGGGAGAATGGGTTTTGTTGTCGCACTGAATGGGCTAGGCGCTGCAGTAGGGGCAATGTGAGGGCGGCTGTCTTGCCTGTTCCCGTTGCCGCACGCCCGAGAAGGTCGCGTCCAGACAATAACGGTGGAATAGCCTCTTGTTGGATTGGCGTGGGTTCTTCATAGCCCAAGGCTCCGAGTGTCGTGAGTAGTGGAGTTTCGAGACCAAGCGATGCGAAGCCAGAGGATAAGCCCTTCTTCGCCGGAGTCGTGGACGGGTGCGGCGTACTGTGTTTTTTTGTAGACTTTATTAACAATTTTTCTGGATTGGGCATTGGCACACACTTTCCTGATTTGGCACAAGGGCTGTCATAACGTAAGATGAGAGCGAGACGAACACTTGAGTGTCCGACAAAGGACTAGAGTCAGTCAATGGCTCTCTTGAAGTTTGTGAGGTCGAATGAAGGAAGGGGCCTTTTTCAATTCCATCGCTTGGCAAAACATTAGTAGTGCCTCATTCCAATTTAATTCTTCATTCAACTATCATACTAGATTTTGATGCTCCTTTGTTTATAGAGTGCCTCCAGTGAAATCCTCTTCTCAAATTCTTATCAGTTCTGTGCTTGGTGGTGTGGTGAGCGTTGTGGGGCTCTGGCTACTCATTGGAGAACTGTCTCTGCCGATTATGGTGGCCATGGTCCTCGGGATGGCCCTGGGGTTGGCATGGGTAAGCCAGACCGCTGCTCATGTCTGGGCCTGGACCACGATCGTCTTAGGCTTGGAGAGCATCGCATGGCCTGTTCAGATGTTTGGGGAACTTCGGGCATTAGGGCTGGAACCGCCTCTCGAAGACATGCAGCGTGTATTTACCGCGGTGCTGTTCGGTCTCTTTTCAGGCGTGTTTTGGTTAACATTTGCTTATGGCATTTTTCGAAGAAGCCGACGGCAATCTGAAGCCGCATCAAGCCAAAGTAACATTTCCCGTTCCAAGTCAGCAAAAGGAAAAAAGAAGCGATGAGGAGAGATGCAATGTTCCTGCTGACGCAGCATTTGAGATTTGTTTGGTGGTCGTGAGTGTTTAGCACAAAGGCTCATCTTCCTTTTCCGTGATCCTCCCCAAAAGACCACGTTGGCACTGAGTTCTCCACGTCTGAATCCATATCCCACCCTGGCCCAATTCCTTGACTTGTTCTGACTTGGGCAGCTAGAGTACTCCCCCAATTTAGTATTGTTGTCGACTGCATATCGCAGCGAAAGAGGGTTCGTGTGTCACCTGTTCGTGAAATAGGGCATCCTCAATTAATTCAAGAGCTTGTGACCGAAATCCAGGACAGCGGACGAATCTCTTTTGCTCGTTTTATGGAGCAGGCTCTCTATCATGAGCAATTTGGCTATTACATGACACAGAGGGATGGTACGACGGATGCTTCTGCGCCCAGAATTGGATGGAAGGGCGACTATGTGACCACGCCCCACTTTCATACGTTTCTTGCCAAATCCTTGGTCCGTCAAATACGAGAAATGGATGAATGTCTTGGTTATCCTGACTCGTTTGTTATTGTAGAAATGGGAGCAGGGGCCGGGTTGTTAGCACGGGATGTGTTACGGGAATGTGCGACCACTGTGCCTGATTTGTATCATCGGCTGACGTATCTCTTGATTGAGCGGAGCCCTGCCATGCGAGTGATGCAGAAGCATGCTGTCCATGAGTTCTCAGGCCCTGAAGGATGTGTTTCTTGGGTCAATTCTTTGGATGAGCTGGGAGATGCCTTGTTGACGGGTGTCTTATTTTCCAATGAATTAGTTGATGCTTTTCCGGTTCATCGCATTTGCATTAAACGGGGAACTGTGCAAGAAGTTTTTGTGGAATATCAGGACGATCAATTCATTGAGCGTCTGTCGACTCCCTCCACCGCAGCCCTTGAATCCTTTGTGTCTCGTTGGGGGATTCCTTTGGTTGATGGATACACGACGGAAGTGAATCTCCAGGCTGTGGCATGGATGAAGGATGTGGCACGCGTGTTGGCACAGGGCTTTGTTGTCACAATTGATTATGGCCATACGGCGCGTGACTATTTTGCTCCTGAACGAAACTCCGGAACACTTGTCGGATATTATCGCCATCAGTTTGAAACCAATCCCTATGAACGCGTCGGGCTTCAAGATTTAACGGCGCATGTCAATTTTTCCAGTTTGGTGGACACTGGGGAAGCTGTTGGCCTTCAGTGTACAGGATTTACAGACTTGCAGCATTTTTTGTTGAGCGTCGGGATTGAAGCAATGCTCAAGGATTGTGATCAGGAAGGAGAAGAGGTCAAGGCGGCTGCCCAATTATTGAATCCACGGGGCATGGGGCGGACGTTTAAAATCCTGATTCAACAGAAAGGCCTATCAGAATGCCCTGAGTTATCTGGGCTTCGGTACAGGCCATTCTTTGAGGATGTCCTCGAATGTGGTGAATCCGTAGTCCATTAATCTCTTTATCCTTTAGCGTAGAAGAAGGATGGCTGGAAGAGCTATGAGACGGGGATTATTGGTAGAGCATGTAAAGGATAGTCTCCATGGGTAGTGATGCCGTTCCTCTCAATTATATTCCCATCGCCATTTTTGCGATCATTGGGGCAGGGTTTGGGATTGTCTCCTTGGTCGCGGGGTGGTTTGTCCGGCCCAGCCGTCCGTATCGTGCAAAGTTACTGCCTTATGAAAGTGGTAGCCCACTGTTTTCCGATGCGCGTGTTCAGTTTCCTATGCGCTACTATGTAATTGCGATGCTGTTTGTGGTGTTTGATATTGAAATTGTGTTTATGTTCCCTTGGGCAGTGGTGTTCAAAACACTAGGGTTGTTGGGGCTTATTGAAATGGGCCTGTTCATCGCTATTTTGGTTGTGGGATTTTGGTATGCGTGGAAAAAGGGAGCGTTAGAATGGGATTAATCTCTTTGTTGGGTAGCGAGCATATCCTATGAGTATGTTGGAACGTCAATTTGAAGCGAACGTCATGACGACCACTTTGGATGCGGTGGTGAGTTGGGCAAGGAAGTCCGCATTGTGGCCGATGACGTTTGGGTTGGCCTGTTGCGCCATTGAGATGATTGCCTCGGTTTCTTCCCGATATGACATTGATCGATTTGGGGCCGGGGTATTTCGTGCATCTCCCAGGCAATCGGATCTCATGATCGTGGCGGGAACGGTCTGTCGGAAAATGGCTCCGGTGATTCGTCGGATCTATGACCAAATGTCTGAACCACGATATGTGATTTCTATGGGATCCTGTGCCACGTCTGGGAACCATTACAATAGTTACAGTGTTGTGCAGGGAGTAGATCAGATTGTCCCGGTTGATCTTTATATTGCCGGTTGCCCGCCTCGTCCTGAAGCCCTGATGGATGGGTTGATCAAACTCCAAGAGAAAATTCAGCGTGAAAAGGTTTTTGTGAAGTAAAAGACGTAATCCCTATGCACCTGGTGTTAGAAACCGTACAACGTCAATTCCCCGAGACGGTGCTTGCTGTGGCCGAAGACCAAGCACGAGGGGATTTGAGTGTCCAAATTTTGGCCAAAGGTATTCGGGAGGTGGCACGGTTTCTTCACGATGATCCACGTACGGCTTTTGACCATATCACCGATATTTGTTCCGCTGACTATCCAGATGATCTGGAACGCTTCGAAGTCATTTATCATTTTCTCTCGCTTCCCCATGGCCATCGTATTCGAGTGAAGGCTCGAATCATGGAGGATGATCCTGTCATTGACAGTGTGACGAGTATTTGGAAGGGAGCGGATTTCTTAGAACGTGAAGTCTATGACCTGATGGGTATTCAGTTCGAGGGACACCCCGACCTTCGTCGAATTTTCATGCCAGAAGACTATGATGAAGGCTATCCCCTCCGAAAAGACTTTCCGGCAGAAGGCAAAGGATGGCGAAGCCAGTTTGACTTTTTCCCCAAATACGATGAGCCTATAGACGCATGGTCAGAAAAAGAAGTGCCCCAGGATCAGCATGTGTTCATGGCTGGGGATACGCCTGAGTCCAAAAAACGAACAACGGAAATGTTATTGAATATGGGTCCTCAACACCCCAGCACACATGGGGTCTTGCGGGTTGTTTTGGAGCTGGATGGGGAACGAGTTAGCAAGGCGATGCCTGATTTAGGGTACCTCCACCGTGGGGTGGAGAAGCTGGCCGAAGGTCTGACGTACATGCAGGTGCTTCCCCATACTGATCGGCTGGATTATGTCTGTGCGATGACGAATAATTATGCCTACGTTCGGGCCGTGGAAAAATTGGTTGGAGTCACGGTGCCGGAACGGGCTGAATATGTCCGAACGATCGTCGCGGAAGTGCAGCGGATTGTGGGCCATCTGTTTTGGTTAGGGACGCAAGCATTAGACATCGGGGCCATGACGGTGTTTTTCTGGACATTCCGTGAGCGGGAAGTGTTGTTGGATCTGTTTGAAAAGCTGTGCGGCGCTCGTCTCACGCTCAATTATTATCGGATTGGTGGCGTTGATGCGGATTTGACGCCGGAGATTATTGAGAGCCTGAAAACATTTTTGGATACCTTCCCAGAACATATTCAAGAATATGATGTGTTATTACAGAAAAATCGTATTTGGCTGGCTCGGACCAAGGATGTGGCGGTGATTTCTGGCGAGGATGCGATCAACTTCGGTCTAACGGGACCGACGTTGCGAGGGTCAGGTGTGGCGTATGATATTAGGAAATTGGAACCTTATGGGGCCTATGACAAGGTTGAGTGGGAGGTGCCCGTTGGGAAAAATGGCGATACGTACGATCGTTACTGGATTCGAGTAGAGGAAATGCGGCAAAGTGCCAGGATTGTTCAACAATGTTTGGAGCAATTACCAGAAGGGCCTATTGTTGCGGATGATCCCAAGATTATTCCTCCTCAGAAGACGAATGTCATGCGGGACATGGAAAGCCTCATTCACCACTTCATCATTTTTACGCATGGGTTTAAGCCTCCGAAAGGCGAGACCTATTGTGCGACTGAAGTGCCGAAGGGAGAACTCGGATTTTTTCTGATTAGTGATGGTGGGCCGAGACCCTACCGTATGAAAATTCGATCACCGTCCTTTGTGCACATGGGGGCGTTTGATTATATGGCACGCGGATATTTGATCTCGGACATTGTGACCATTTTCGGAACGTATGACATTGTGATGGGTGAATGCGATCGGTAAGACAGTCGTGAGAATGGGATTGTGTCAGGTATGTTAGCGGAAAAATATCAAGACCATATTGCAGATCTGCTCGCTCGTTACCCCGTCAAGCGTTCAGCGTTGCTGCCGCTGTTGAATTTGGCTCAAAAAGAAGAAGGGTATGTTAGTGAGTCGGCGATGAAGGAAATTGCCGAGATTTTGGATCTCACTCCACCGCAGGTCTATGAAACCGCGACGTTCTATACGATGTTCAACATGAACCCCATTGGAAAGTTTCATGTTCAGATTTGCAAATCTCTCATGTGCGGGCTCGTTGGTTCTGACCCGTTGATTCAATGGGTGCAACAGCGATTAGGCGTGGGCCCAGGCCAAACAACGAGTGATCGGCTCTTTACCCTCAGTGTGGTGGAATGTTTGGGCTCGTGTGGCACCGGTCCTATGATGCAAGTCAATGATGATTATTATGAGCGATTATCTGAGGAAAGAGTTGGGCGAATTTTTGATGAGCTCAAAGAAACAGGGAACTCCTCACTCAAAAGTGGGCCATTTATGGTCCCTGAGCCCATAAGCCGATAGGGGCCATCAGTGCATGGAGGGAAAAACCATACAAGATGTGCCTGTGTGGTGAGCAAAAACACGTGAGTGAGATTGGGGTGATTTTTTAGGTTGCACGCTCAAGTGTAGACAGATAATTTGGTATTGGTTTATGCCGACACACGAAAAAATTCTTCTGAAAAATATGGACCAGCCCGGGTATACCGGGTCTCTGAAAGACTATGAAGCGGTTGGCGGGTACCAGGCGCTTCGTAGGGTGATGAAGGAGCTCGCGCCTGCAGATCTCATCGACATTGTGAAGCAGTCTGGGTTGCGTGGTCGAGGGGGCGCAGGGTTTCCGACAGGCGTCAAGTGGAGTTTTATCCCAAAGGATTATACCGGCCCGAAATATCTTTGCTGTAATGCTGATGAAAGTGAGCCAGGGACCTTCAAAGATCGTCAGTTGATGGAACGGGATCCCCATCAAGTGTTGGAAGGGATTGCGATTGCCTGTCAGGCGATTGGAGCAGAAACCGCCTATATTTATATTCGAGGAGAGTTTCGGCTCGGTGCCAAAATTTTGGAACATGCGATTGACGAGGCTCGGCAAGCAAGGTATCTCGGTGAGAACGTCTTAAGCAGCGGAGTCCCTATTCAGGTCTATGTGCATGCTGGGGCGGGTGCTTACATTTGTGGTGAAGAAACGGCGTTGTTGGAATCCCTGGAAGGCAAACGAGGGATGCCTCGCGTGAAGCCGCCTTTTCCGGCCACACATGGACTGTATCAAAAACCGACAGTTGTGAATAATGTCGAAACACTAGCAAATCTTCCACATATTGTCACTCGTGGGGCTGACTGGTTTGCGTCCATTGGCTCGCCTCCCAAGAGTACCGGAACACGGATTTTTTGTTTGAGTGGACATGTGAAGCAGCCAGGAAATTATGAAGTGCCTATGGGGATCACGTTTCGAGAGCTCATCTATGAGCATGCTGGTGGTATGCGAGGTGAGAAACCACTCAAGGCATTTATTCCTGGTGGGGCATCTGCGTCGTTTCTCACTGAGGCGCATCTGGACGTGAAGCTGGATTTTGAATCTGTGGCACAAGCGGGCTCGATGTTAGGGTCTGGGGGCGTGACGGTGATGGAAGAGGGGACCAGCATGGTCTGGGCCGCGCTGCGGTTGATGGAGTTTTTCTATCACGAATCCTGCGGGAAATGTACTCCCTGTCGAGAGGGCAGCTCTTGGCTCGTTCAAGTTTTACAGCGGATTGTTGACCGACGGGGGCGAATGGAAGACCTTCAGGTTCTCGCGGACCTCTGTCAAAATATCGTTGGGCGAACGGTGTGTGCGTTTGGTGATGCCGAGATTGCCCCTATCGTTGGGACTCTGCAGTATTGGCGCAATGAGTATGAAGACCTGATTCGGGAATCCACCGCCATTTCGACCACGTCCAAAGAATTACCTGTCTTGGCTTTAAACAGTTGACTGTGATGGCTGAATCGAACAATCAAGATCTTGTGACCCTGACTGTTGATGGGATGACAACCTCGGTTCCTCAGGGGACCTTGGTGATTGAAGCCGCTCGTCAGGTGGGGGTCATGATTCCTCATTTTTGCTATCATCCGAAGTTAACGCCGGATGCCAATTGTCGGATGTGCCTTGTGGAAATTGAGAAATTGCCGCGTTTGCAAACATCCTGTAGTACCAAGGTTGCTGAAGGGATGGTCGTGAAATCCAATGTGCCGCATGTTGATGAAGCACGAAAATCAGTTTTAGAGTTTATCCTCGCCAATCACCCGTTGGATTGTCCCGTTTGCGATCAGGGCGGACGATGTGACTTGCAGGATTTTTCTCATCAGTATACGCCCACGACGAGCCGATTCACCGAACTCAAACGAGTCTTTCCCAAAGAATATTTCAGCCCGCTCATTGAGACGCAGATGAACCGGTGTGTGCAATGTATGCGGTGTGTGCGGTATTGCGACCAGGTCATGGATGTCAAAGCCTTGGCCCCATCTGGGCGTGGGACGTTAACAGAAATCAAGCATTTTTCGGCACATGAATTAGATTGCGAGTTTTGCGGAGGGTGCGTACAGATTTGCCCTGTTGGCGCCATTACCAGTCGCTTGTCAATGTATGACTTCCGTCCATGGATGCTCAAACGGACGGATACGATTTGCACGTATTGTGGCGACGGCTGCCACATCACTATTCAAAAAAAACAGGATGAGCTCATTGAAGTCAATTCCACGCAGGGCGTGGGACGGAATAATGGGGATTTGTGTGCGCGAGGATTTTTTGGGTATCACGCCTCTGTGCATCCTGACAGAATCATGCATCCGTTGATCAAGCAGCAGGATGGACGTTTTGCTCAAGCGACGTGGGAAGAGGCCCTTGAACTGGTGGCTGAAAAATTTCAGGGCATTAAAACAGCGTTTGGGGGAAATGCCTTTGGTGGGCTGGTTACGTCACGCTGTACGAATGAGGAATTATACCTTTTCCAAAAATTCATGCGTGGAGTGTTGGGAAGCAATCGTGTTGATAGTAGCGCGAGATTTGGACATGTTAATGGGACCCTTCCCCTCCTGAGCGTGCAAGGCACTCATCGATGGACAGCGACATTTGAGGATATTGTCGATGCCGATGCCCTTCTGTTAATCGGAACGAACATTACAGAAACAAACCCGATTACTGGTTTGAAAGTGAAACAGGCTGTCAAGCAAGGACATGCGATCTTAGTGACGATGGAATCGCTGTTGCCGGCGAGAGGCACCATCAGTAACATTACCCTGTTGGCGACGCACCATCTGCCCGTTCGGCCTGATCACTATCATATCGCCATTGTGGGGTTGATCAAATCAGTGCTGGATAATGGTCTTGTTGATCCTGGGTTGGAAACACGGGCGCCGGAATTTTTCCGTGCCATCAAGGCTGCCATCGATTCCACGTCATGGGCTCATATTGAAGAAGTCAGTGGCGTATCTCGAGAAGTGTTCAGTCAATCCGCTCACGCGTTCAGTTCGAGCACGCGTGGTATGATCATCGTTGGGCAGGGCGTGCTTCGAAGTCCACGAGGTGCTGAGATGGTCACGAACCTGTTAGATTTCTTAATTCTGACGGGACGACATGGACAACCAGGTTGTGGTCTGTGCCCTTTAGCCGAGGAAAATAATGATCAGGGCGCTATTGAAATGGGAGCAACGGCGGAATTCTTACCAGGACCCATAGCGATTGGCCATCATGATACTCGACAGGCATTGAGCAAGTTGTGGGAAGTGGACCTTCCTCAAGAACCCGCTTCGTCACTGATGGAGATGTTCCGTGATGCTCAGGCTGGTCAGGTGAAAGCCATGTATATCGTCGGCGAAAATCCTGTGGAATCGTTGCCACAAACAGGAAAAATCAAAGAGGCACTCGAAAGTCTCGAGTTTCTTGTGTGCCAAGAATTGTTCTTAACAGAAACCGCGCAGTTAGCCGATGTTGTGTTGCCGGCTTGTTCCTATGTGGAGAAAGATGGCACCTTTACCAATACAGAAGGGATGGTCCAGCCGGTTCGTCAAGCGATTGACCCAATTGGAGAGAGCCGTCCGGATTGGGAAATTTTTTCAGCTCTCTCTGTGGTGATGGATCAGCCTATGGAATATGGCGAGGCCAGAGACATCTTTAAAGAAATTCGAAGTGTGATTCCAGGATATGGTCTTGTGGGTCCCGTTGCGACACGGCCAACACCCAAGGTTGACGTGGTGCAACAGTATCTGCAAGAAGGGTTTGCCCACGGGCTTGCCACACGATATGTCTGTACACAGGATCAACCTGCTTCGGATACGCCCTTTTTGCTGGCGTCGACGCAATCACTCTTTCATTCAGGGAAATTTTCTACGAGGTCTAAGGGGCTACTCCAAATTCAATCGAGTGGGGCCATCATGCTCAACCCCTCTGATGCCAAGAAATTAGGCATTGCGTCGGGAGATTCGGTGTGCGTATCGAATGCCCATGGGGCCGTGACCACTATTGCGCGAGTCTTGAATCGTATCCCTCCAGACGTCGCATGTTTTCCTGAACATTTCGATCAAGACATCCGTTGCCTTTTTGAGCTTCACATTGATAAAGAAAGCCATGTTCCCTATTCCAAGCTGACATGGGTTCGGCTTGAGCGAGTAGAAAAAGGAGATGTGTAGTGGTTGATGTTGGCATCAAACTCGCCTTGACCTTAACGCAAATCGCGAGTGTCATGGGTATCGTGTTATTGACCGTGGCCCTCTTGACCCTTCTTGAACGAAAAGTGCTGGGGTGGATGCAAGACCGAATGGGACCGATGGAAGTGGGGCCCTATGGCATTTTGCAGCCTGTCGCGGATGGTCTCAAGCTGTTCTTCAAAGAAGACATTATCCCTGCTGGAGCAAATCGGATCATGTTTAGCATGGCGCCGGTCTTATCATTAGTGCCAGCCTTGATCGGATTTGCCGTGATTCCTTTTGGGCCCACGTGGAATGTTGAATGGTTCGGAGTGGAGTTTAAACCGTTTGTCATTAGCGATATTAATATTGGGGTGTTGTATATCTTGGCCTTCGCATCAATAGGTGCCTACGGGGTGATTCTTGGAGGGTGGTCGTCCAATAGTAAATATTCGTTGTTGGGAGGGCTACGGTCCGCAGCGCAGTTAATTAGCTATGAATTAAATGTCGGCTTGGCCATTGTCGGGGTCTTGCTGCTTTCGAGTTCACTGAGCATGGTGACGATTACCGAAGCTCAAACCGGAGGATTTTGGCGGTGGTATGCGTTTGCTCCATTGCCGTTTCCCCAATTCATTGCTTTTGTCGTCTTTATCATTGCGTCCGTGGCAGAGACGAATCGGACTCCATTTGATTTGCCGGAAGCCGAGAGTGAACTGGTTGCTGGGTTTTTTACCGAATACAGTGGAATGCGGTTTGCGTTTTTCTTTTTAGCCGAGTATGCCAATATGATTCTCGTCTCCTGTGTGGCGACCGTGCTGTTTTTCGGTGGATGGGACGCGCCATTGCCATTTCTCCAATTCCATGGTTCATTAGAACATTTGGAGTGGTTGTCCGGGATGTTCTGGTTCACGGTCAAGGTCTATACCTTTCTCTTTTTATTCTTTTGGCTTCGTGCGACACTTCCGAGGCTTCGGTATGATCAATTGATGCGGTTTGGCTGGAAAGTCTTATTGCCGATTGCCTTGGGAAATATTGTGATTACTTCTATCATGGCGTATATCTTTTCATAACGGGATGGGAGGCGCGAAGGATGAAGTTTGGTGAATGGGTCAAAACCTTAATCTTTTATGAGATTTTGATGGGGATGAAGGCTACCCTGACACATCTCCTTCACTATAAGCCCATTACGTTACAGTATCCTCATGAGAAAAAGCCCTTGCCTCCTAATTATCGAGGGATGTTGGCGCTCCTTCGCTATGATGATGAGACCGAAAAATGTGTGGGGTGTGACTTGTGTGAAGCGGCATGTCCCTCGCGAGTGATTCAGGTCTATAGCGCCGAAGTTCCAGGTGAACCAACGAAGCGGTATGCGAAAGAATACTATATGGACATGACGCGATGTCTGTTTTGTGGGCAATGCGTGGATGCCTGTCCTGTTGATGCGTTGGGTATGACCCAGGAGTTTGAATGGGCTGTCTATGACAAACGAAACTTGCAACTGAATAAACAACAATTGTTGGCCATTGGGGATCGGGCATTTCCTGTCCGTGAAAAGCGGATTGAGTTTCAGCATCCCAATGTGGCCTATTTTAACGTGTCCTTTGGGGATATCCCACAAAAGGACGCGTAGTGGTTCCGAAAAACCTACGCGCATCGTGACCCTCTGTGTCTGAGGACATTTGGTTGCTAAGAGGTGAGTGCGCATCGATCCCATTAGTAGGGCGAAAGGGTCCGATAGCGTGGCCAGTCTTGTCTTTTTCTATTTTGCTAGTATCATTCTGCTGACTGCTTCTTTAGTCGTCATCTTCCGCAATCCTGTCTATAGCGCTCTTTCCCTGCTCGTGATGTTTTTTCATGTGGCGGGGTTGTATGTCACATTGCATGCTGAATTTTTGGCCGTCGTGCAAATCATGGTCTACGCAGGGGCGATTTTAGTGCTGTATTTATTTGTTGTTATGCTGCTCAATGTTAAACGAGAAGAACGGTTTCATGGGCAAACCAATGTGGCGATGGGGTTAGGAGCCATCATGTTGGTGGAATCATTCTTGTTGATGTTGCAAGGTGACACGTCGTGGCTCTCCCTCGAAGCGACGCCAAACCCAGAAACGATGGCTAAAGGCAATGTCGAATCTTTAGGGGAAGTCTTATATTCCACCTACCTATTTCCCTTTGAGCTCGCCTCCCTCATTTTATTAGTTGCAATGGTTGGCGCAGTCATTCTTTCGAAAAAAGGCATTCTGGAGTCGAAATCCTCATGACCGTTCCGATGTCCTATTATTTGGTGTTGAGTGGTCTTGTGTTCTTGATTGGACTGGTCGGGGTGCTGACTCGTCGGAATATCATTATCATTCTGTTGTCCATTGAACTCATGTTGAACGCGACAAATATTAACTTTGTGGCGTTTTCCGCTTATTTAGGTAATGTCGCCGGTCAGGTTTTTGTGTTTTTTGCACTGACGGTTGCGGCGGCGGAAGTGGCCGTCGGTTTAGCGATCATCATTGCGTTATATCGGCATCAATCCAGTATTAATGTGGATGACTTCCGGTTGTTACGGTGGTAGCGCCATGATGTATGCTTTTATTCCTTTCCTGCCCTTGCTTGCCTTCATCGTCCTGAGTTTTACTGGCCATGTCTTTAAAGAACGTGCGCACTTGGTTGCTGTGCCGGCTGTGCTGCTGTCATGTCTGTTATCCATCTTGGCCTTTCTTGAGGTGGCGGATGGAAACATACTAACGATTCCCCTCTATACGTGGGCGGCGTCAGGAGCCTTGACCATTGAGTTGGGGCTGTATGTGGACCAGCTTACCGCCGTCATGTTGCTTCTTGTCACCATTGTTAGCTCCCTTGTTCACATTTATACGATTGGATACATGCATGGTGAGCCTGGTTATGCAAGGTTTTTTAGCAACATTGCATTATTCACGTTTTCGATGCTCATGCTGGTCATGTCCAATAATTTCCTCCAGCTCTTTGTGTTTTGGGAGGCAGTCGGTCTGTGTTCGTATCTGCTGATTGGCCATTGGTATGAACGGGAGTCTGCACGGGCTGCGGCGACGAAGGCCTTTTTAGTCAACCGCGTTGGTGACTTTGGATTTATGCTGGGGATTCTGTTGGTATTTGTGGTCTTTGGATCGCTGCAATATGAGCAGGTCTTTGGGGCTGTGTCACAACAGGCGCAAGCGACAATAGATTTCTTTGGTGGATGGCAGATTTCGGTGATGACCCTGATTTGTGTCCTCCTGTTTATTGGGGCTGTTGGAAAGTCAGCGCAGGTTCCACTCCACGTCTGGTTGCCAGATGCGATGGAGGGTCCTACGCCGATTTCAGCTTTGATCCATGCTGCCACTATGGTTACCGCAGGAGTCTTTATGGTTGCGCGGTTGTCACCGCTCTATGATGTCTCGCCCGTAGCTATGGATATCGTTGCGGTTACCGGCGGATTGACGATGATTGTTGGTGCGACCATTGCCTTGACGCAGAACGACATCAAACGCGTTGTTGCCTACTCAACATTGAGTCAATTGGGATACATGATGATGGCCTGTGGGTTGGGTGGCTATATTGCTGGTATTTATCATTTATTGACCCATGGGGCCTTTAAAGCATTGCTATTCTTAGGGTGTGGATCAGTCATCATTGCATTGCACCATGAACAAGACATTCGACGGATGGGTGGGTTAAAAGACAAATTGCCTGTGACCTATTGGACGTTTGTGATTGGATCATTGGCGTTAGCTGGCTTTCCACTGACTGCGGGATTTTTCAGCAAGGACGAATTGTTGTTGGTTGCGTGGATGTCGGGACCACTTGGCCAAGTGCTTACGGTTTGTGGGATTGCCACAGCGTTTTTAACGGCGTTGTATAGTTTCCGATTGGTCTTCGTGACGTTTTGGGGAGAGTCACGTGTGGATCCACATCATGCGGATCATGTGCATGAACCTGCTTCGACCATGACGATGCCTCTCATTGTTCTGGCTGTGCTCAGTATTGTGGCTGGGTATGTCGGTATCCCAGAATTTCTTCATCCAGCCTTTGCTAGTGGTGATTCTGCTCACCATGGTGGATTAGCGGCCATGGGGATTATGGTCGCAGCTACCTTGGCAGGGCTTGCAGGGATTAGTGCCGCCTATGTGTTGTATGTGAAATCTCCTGGGCTGCCAGATCGGTTCATGCAGCAATGGCAGACGTTGTATCAGGGGTCCCTCAATAAA
Source organism: Nitrospirota bacterium (assembly GCA_011088105.1). GTDB lineage: Bacteria > Nitrospirota > Nitrospiria > Nitrospirales > UBA8639 > JAALKI01. The sequence continues at coordinate 33,705 of JAALKI010000010.1, forward strand.
TGGTATGTCGATGAAGCGTATGATCGATTCTTTGTTCAGCCAACCATGCGTGCCGCAGAGCAACTATGGAAACGTGTGGATGTGGCTGTGATTGATGGCGCGGTAAATGGGCTCGCACGAGGCGTCGCCTGGTGTGGGTGGGTGGCTCGATTGATCCAAAGCGGGGAAACCCAACATTATGCACTGGGCATGACCGTTGGGTTAGTGGTGATTTTAAGTGTCTATATTTTGTTGTAACTCACGTTTCTAGGTGTCACGAGATCGATGATGACTGATATGGCAATTTCCTCAGGTGGATTCCCATGGGTGACGCTCGTGGTCTTTCTCCCATTGTTGGGGGTGATGGCTATCCTCTTGGCAAAAGAAGCCCAAGCCCGTTGGGTTGCGTTGGGAGCATCCTGCCTCGTGCTCGTGGTGTCATTGCCGTTATGGGCCATGTTCGATGTGGCCACACCAGCCATGCAATTCGTCGATCGACAGCAATGGTTTACCTCTCCTTCAATTCATTATGCCGTTGGTATTGATGGGATTAGTCTGCCGTTGGTTCTGCTGACAACGTTCCTGACCCCACTCTGTGTCTTGGTGTCGTGGACGGCCATCGAGACACGTGTGCGGGAGTTCATGATTAGTCTACTGGTCATGGAGACCGCGACGATTGGAGTTTTTGTCTCCTTAGACTTTGTCCTATTTTATATATTTTGGGAAACCATGCTTATTCCCATGTACTTGTTGATTGGTGTCTGGGGAGGGCCCAATCGTATTTATGCAGCTATTAAATTCTTTCTCTATACCTTATCCGGCAGTGTCTTATTGCTGGTGGCTATTCTCGTTCTCTATTTCCAAGGTGGTCAGACCTTTGACATTTTAGCCTTGAGCCACGCGGAATATACGTCCAGCGTACAACACTGGCTCTTTTGGGCGTTCTTTATCGCCTTTGCGGTCAAAGTGCCCATGTTTCCATTTCATACGTGGCTGCCGGATGCCCATGTGGAGGCGCCAACAGCCGGAAGTGTCATTCTTGCCAGCGTCTTGTTGAAGATGGGGACGTATGGGTTTTTACGATTTTCATTGCCTATGCTCCCGGATGCCACCGCAACGTTTACCTCGTTGATGATGGCGCTTTCAGTGATCGCTATTATTTACGGGGCCTACATGGCTTTGGCGCAGTCTGATCTCAAAAAGTTGATTGCCTATTCCAGTGTGAGCCACATGGGGTTTGTCACGCTTGGCATTTTTGCCTTTAATGCACAAGGTATTGAAGGTGCCATCTTACAGATGATTAATCATGGGATCACCACAGGTGGGCTGTTCTTATGTGTAGGGATCATTTATGAACGGACGCATAGTCGTCAAATTGATGATAATGCGGGGTTGGCATCACCCATGCCCTGCTACGCGACATTCCTGGTCATCTTTGCGCTGTCGTCAGTTGGGCTTCCTGGGATGAATAGCTTTGTCGGAGAGTTTCTCGTGTTGATCGGCGTCTTTGTCTGGGATAAATTGACAGCCACCCTTGCAGCCTTAGGGATTATTCTGGCGGCCGCCTACATTCTTTGGATGCTCCAGCGAGTCGTGTATGGCGTGCCGGCTTCTCACATGGCTCCCAAGCTCTATGACATGAACTGGCGGGAAGTTGGTATGTTGGCACCGCTGGTCGTGTTTGTCTTTTGGATTGGTTTGTATCCTAAACCTGTTTTGGATGTGATGCATGCCAGTGTCGAGCATCTCATTCAACAGGATGCACGCAGTGTAACGGTCTCGACGCAGGAGGCTCTGGCTGTGCTCAAGGCCACATCGACTGTATCTCCTGCGCATGCATCGGGTGATCTGCCATGACCTTGCCCTTAGCCGATCTTCTGACCATCCTTCCTGAACTGTTGATTGTGGGAGCAGCTTGTTTGCTGTTAGTGCTGGACCCGGTGATGCCACCTGCTAAAAAATCCTTGCTTGCATGGATGAGTCTTGGAACTTTAGTCCTGTGTTTTTTTATCAGCGCAAGTTCTATGAATGATCGCGTGTTCGCGTTCAGTGACTTGGTCGTCGTAGATCCCTATGCTTCATTTTGGAAACTGCTCCTCTACCTCGTGAGTGCGCTGACCATTCTGCTGTCGATGACCTATTTGAAAGAAGAACGCATTGATCTCGCAGAATATTATGGATTTATTCTCTTATCCTTAGTCGGCATGATGGTCATGGTATCGGCAGCTGATCTGCTAACGATTTATTTGGGCATTGAACTGATGTCCATTTCGCTTTACATCATGGTCGGATTTAAACGGTTTGAAGGGAAATCCATTGAGGCCTCTGCAAAATACTTTATCCTTGGAGCGTTTTCCTCTGGCATTTTGCTCTACGGCATTTCCCTCTTGTATGGAATCGGAGGTAGTACTCGCCTTTCTGAGATTTCAGCAGTTGTCACCAGTCGAGGGGGCGATGATCCACTTGTACTCATTGCATTGATGTTGGTGATTGTGGGGTTTGGGTTTAAGGTCGCTGCGGTCCCGTTTCACATGTGGACGCCGGATGTGTATCACGGCGCCCCAACGTCTGTCACCGCGTTTATGGCCGTGGCCTCCAAAGCCGCAAGCTTTGGGGCGTTGCTGCGCGTATTATTAGAAGGATTTGGGGGAGTAAAGCCCAATTGGAATGGCATAATTTTCGCCATGTGTCTGGTGACGTTAGGCTTCGGGAATCTCGTGGCCATTGTGCAGACCAACATCAAGCGTATGCTCGCCTATTCCAGTATTGCCCATGCGGGGTATGCCCTGATTGGACTGGTGGTGGCCGGACAGGCAGGCGCAGAGTCGGCCGTGGCCTCTCAAGGGGTCTCCAGTATCATGCTGTATCTGGCGATTTATTCCTTTATGACCGTGGGGGCATTTGCCATTGTGGCAATTGTGAGGAGAAGCGGCGTAGAAGGTGAGGAACTGGAAGACTTTACCGGATTGGCCAAGCGACATAAAGGCGCCGCGTTTCTCATGATGGTCTTTATGGTGTCTCTCGCCGGGATTCCCCCAACCGCAGGATTCATTGGGAAATTTTATTTGTTCATGGCAGCGGTGAATGCCGGACTGACATGGCTTGCCGTTATTGGCCTGATCTTCGCGGCCGTATCCGCTTTTTATTACTTGCGTGTGGTTATGGTCATGTATATGCGAGAACCGTCTGCGTCTCAAGAATCCGAAACCCGGTTGGCACTCACGCCTGCCACGGCGATCGTCTTAGCCTGTGCCATTGCCGGAGTTGTCTTCCTCGGTCTGTACCCCGCCCCGCTCGTCTCTGTCACCCAGTCTGCAGTCCTTCCGTTTTAGCCAACGTATAGCATTCTGATTAGTTGCCTCGAATCGAAAGGCTGTACCAGGCTACGTGTTTTTCTCTGACACGGAATTGCATGAAAAAGATAGCATGTGACATCATCATGTTCATAACGGAGCCCACATGAAAACTTTGCATGTATCTCTCGGAGCAAGAATTCCTAAGAGTTTAAAAAGTAAGCTAGATCGGTTTTGTCTCGAACATGGCATGAAAATGAGTTTTGTGGTTGCGGCGGCCTTAAAAGACAAGCTGGGCAAGCTCGAAGAGGAACTTGAGGATCGTCTCTTAGGGCGAGAGAGACTTGCCGATGCAGAATTTCTCGCTCAAGACTCCTACGCAAAGTATCTCAAGCGGCGACGAGCCGATCGTTGATGTACACTCTCAGGTTTGAGAAACAAGTGTTCAAGGATTTGGATAGGCTCTCGAGAGATGATCTTGGAGAATTGATAACCAGATCCAATTGCTATGCCAAAACCCCTTACCTCCTGGTTCAAAAAAGCTCATCGGTGAACGCAACATGTATCGTATTCGGCAGGTATCATATCGCGTGAGCTCTACTGTCGATCATGCAGCGAAAGACGTGAGAGTTCTGGGTGTTCGCTATCGCAAGATGCCTATCGGTAAGTGAGACGTATTATGTTATTACAAGACCTGACCCTATATCTTGGGTCGTTCCCGCAGAGTTGAGAAACTCACGTTTGATTGGTGAAATGAGAATGTGCAAAGATTGACAGCATTCCCCACCTTCTATAGTCGGTTCTTCTACGAGTAGGGAGGATTCTCGACATGAAAGCGGTTCTTGAACCTCAAGCTTCCCAACAATATCGCACGGCATCCCCGCCATCTCGATCCACCCAGCACCGGAGTACAGCCGACGCAGGCTTTGTCGACAACCGCCCCGAAGCGATGGCCCAACAGAAACTGATCGACGCTATCCACCATAGCCCTGCTATGGTGGCGCAACGCAAGCAGCTCCAAGGCCTGTTCGGCAGTGCGGCGCAATTGCAGGGGGGAGAAGAAGAAGACCTGCAAATGAAGCAAGCCTCTTCGGCGCCGATCCAACTCAACGCCTTGGCCTATGCGCAGGGCATCGATATCCATGTCGCATCTAGACAGGAACGGCATCTGCCGCACGAGGCCTGGCATGTCGTCCAGCAGGTGAAGGGTAGGGTTCAGCCGACAATAAACGTCAATGGTGCTGCTGTTAATGACCATGAAGCCCTTGAATCAGAAGCAACAACGATGGGAGAAAAATCTGTACAGCATGTTGCCAACAAAGAAGTAAAAAATCTCCTGCAAAGGGATTAAACACATTTCAGTTAAACAGAAAAGGTGCGGCTATTGGTGCTACGATTGGGGGTGCGGTTGGTGCTTTAGGGTTTTTATACGGGCCACTTGGTGGTATTACCAGCTATGCTGGCACAGCCACAGGGGCATTAATTGGTGGGGCCATTGGAGGACTGTTAGGTGGTGTTGCTGGTCATAAAGCAACTGAACCATCAGATTTTGCTAAGTTTCCGGCAAATAAGCATGTGGACCCTGATGTTATTGGTGAGGCGCAGGGAGGTATTCGTCAGATAGCTCCAAAGGATACAAGGCCTGATGATGTGCCTTTGCAACAAAACTATCGTGTAGCGATGCATAAATTACATAATGTGGTTCTAGTTCTTGAAAACGCAGATAGAAGTAACGAACGGGTTCAATCGCCAAGCACTGAGAAATTAAGAGCGAAAATGGTCGACATTCAATCCCGTGCAAAGATACTGGCGAAAGCCTATAAATCTTCTATGCGAAACCTTACCTCTAATGCTGACGTAGCTGGGCTCCAATTAACGTATAGTAATGGTATGGATGCACTGGTAATAGAAATTACCAATCATACCAGAGAGGGTGAAGACGTAATAAATAAACATAACTACCTGAATGGAAGCACACTCAAGAATAAAGGAACAGGACTTTGGTGTACCCGTTGGTTAAAAACAAAAAGAGCCGTTGATAGCGCACTGACAAGTCTTTGGGGAACATGGAAAGGTATGTTGAAAACTATAGCGAAATCAAATAAGGGCGATAACTCAACAGATCAACAGTGGGATAGCCGGGTAGGCAGAGAGAAATGGAAAATATTTTATGGAGGCTCATTGATGAAAGGCTATAAAGGTCCTCCTAAACAGAATACACGCTTCCTTGCTTCATATTTTGATGTGGATGCAAATATGGATGCTCCTGCAATTGCAGAATATTTAATTAAAAAAAGGGAAAAAAGTTGACCGAGGACAGTTGGATCCAACCGGAACAGATACAGGGATAAACTTGATGGATAAAGCCATGGACAAAGAAGTGAAAAAAGAGTTGTTAAAAGCTGAACTGGCTTCGGATATGGCAGGTATCAATAAAATTGTATCCGAAGAATTTGAAACCCGCGTTAATGCGCCGGCTAATCTAGGGGGTACTGCAGCCGTTGAGGTAACAAGAAGTTCCGAAGAGCAACGTGTTCGCGATAAGCTAACCAATGTACGTACAAATCATCCGAATAAAATGCAAGGTATTGGTGTAGCACTAGGGCATGTCGGTTTATTCAATAACAATACTTTGGACTCAAAAGTATTGACCTCCCCCGAAATCATTCAAGTAGAGCAAATTGTTGATGCAGCTTGATAGTGAAAGGGAGATGGGAGACAACATGAGGGGCTGAGGTGGCCCTAAAAAACAGACACAAAGTTAAGAGTCACCTGCCTGGCATTCAAACTCCTCGGGGCTGCGATAGCCCCCAGTGTTTGATGCAGGCGTATGTGGTTATAGAAGCCTATAGTACTTCCCTTGAAAATGAGACCACTCTTACGACACAACTAGAGGTCGAAAGGAGGTAGGCAATGGGGGAGGAATTAGATGAACCAATTGAACGATGGACAGCCAAACGCCGAGCGGCGCTAGTATTGCAAATCGTCAAAGGGGAACACTATAGGCTTTTAAAGCCGGCCATTTTCCGATTTTAATCGGGAGATTGTCTTTTGAACAGAAGGGCACTGATTGCGCAAGAGAGGGAAGAGCGCTCAATCGTTAGACAACGGCTGAAACAACCGTCGCAACTTTTTGAACTGTGTCAATGATGGTTTCTATTGTCGTTGCAAGGTCAGAGAGGTCGGTCAACTGTGTTTTTGCCTCGGCATTGGCCTTGTCTAAGGCAGACTTTGCGTCGAGATAGCCTTGATGGTTCTCATTCCACTCCTTGTCCTGAGCCTCTTCAAGCAAGGCGGACAGCTTCTCATACTGTTCAATAAGTTCTTGATTGGCTGGCTCCTTCTGCTTTAAGAGCTTCACGTGGTTCAGGAGTTCTTGAACCTCAAATGATAACTGAGCCATAGCCTACTCCTTTCATTTTCCTGCAAGCACTTCAACCATTGTTGTCAGTTCTGCCGTGGCTGCATCAAATGCCTCGATTTCATCCGAGACGATTGGCGTGTCATCAATCACGGTTTCCATCTTATCGTTAGCGGCTATGAGTTTTTGAATACTATATGTCCCTTTGCTTGAGAAGGTCGCCGCATTATCCATGGCATGGTTCATCGCTAGGTAATTCGTCAGGGCACGGTTGCGAAGGGTAGAAGTTATCATACGGCAATGTTTTGGATCTTGTCCTTGAGTATAAACCTGTGGACAATGAAGAATGTTGAGTGCATGTTCGCGCAATGCGTCGGCTTGTGTGCAAAAAATATCAAGGATTCCTGATTGTGTTTTGGCATTGACGGGCGTGGTCCCCGGTTCGGCTCCACCCCGAAATTGTGGCCAACAGGGAGAGTTTCCAATGAGTGAGAGGTCCTGTTCTATTTGCTCAGCAACGTTAGCAACGACAGGGGAGTGTTTGGCCACCAATCCTTTGACAACTTCTTGTTTTCGCCCTTCAAGGTACCACCCACTTATTCCTAATGCTGCGTGTAATGAATCGGCATAGGTCTTTAATCGTCGTAATGTGCCGACTCGTTGTGCAATCTTGTGAGCTTTGAGCGTTGACTCTAGGTTCACGTTACTCTTGACCTTCATATCCCCGAGAGCAATACGTTCCTTTCGAATTTCTATCACCTGGGATCGAATACTGATCATAAAGTCCACAGTGGTATTGACAGCGACATTCGTGGTCGTTGCGAACATCCCGATCTGTTCGTGTTGTTTGGCCGTGAATCCACAGCTGCTGATCAGCAATGCCAACATGAACAGACTTACTAAGTGACAGATCTCCACGTATTTCTTCGATACATTCATAGAATAGTAAGCGAATGCCCCTCTGATAATGTAAAAGAATAAGAAGCAATGTAAATCACATCAGTCATAAATGCAACAAACAGATGTTGAATTTGTGAAGACATTAGTGAGTCAATCTCATAGATCAGATAGCGAGAAAACTTCAAACGCTATTCCACTAGGTCAGACAGTCGATAGTCGTGAACACCTTCATCGCCTTCAGCTCGGTGCGGATGCCTTTGCCAGCCAAGGGTTTAGATGGGCTTTTGTGATTCAACGGCTATTTCTAGGGTGAAGGGGAAGGGATTTATGAAGTGAGAATGCTGTTGCGTTTGCCAATGCTGGCAACAGGAATGTGTGTGGGATATGTTTTTAGGAGGCTGAGGTTTTCTTCTTCTTCTTCTTCCATGACTGGAATGATAGCTAAATCCGTATATGCCCGTCGTTGAGGATCGTTCTTCACTCGAGTAGCAATGCGACGAAATTGCCAATAGAGCATCAGCCATTGAAAAGTTGATGAAACCGTCTCCCATACTCGTCGAGGATAAAAGAGCATGGGGTTTTCAAGAGGCAACCCCGTACGCCGTGTAGTCCGGACCTTCCGACGGAAAATCCCTCCCTCCAAGGGATGAATGCCTTCCAAGGCAATACATCCATGAAAGCGAAGCATGACGGACATCACTTTGTCGACTTTTTGCTTTTTTGAAGCGACTCGACGGAGCACTGTTTCGACATGATCCAAGGAATAATATTTTTCCCAGGCCATATGGTAGGCCTGTTGCCATTCTTCTTTTGACATAATGGGATGTTTCGTCGTGACATGTTCCAAATCATAGTTATTCATATCTGAATCCATCCACACTCCTTGTTGGTGAAGCGTTTTATGGTCTTCTGACCCGGGCAAGGGTGTGAGGCAAAAAAACTCAAGGCAGTCAAGCGGTAATTCTTTTTGAATAATCTCAATATCTCGAGCAATCGACTCGGGAGTATCGGTTGGAAATCCTAGAATATAGCCTGCTACCGTCATGCATTTGTGGTCTTTCCACATTTGGATCATCTTCCGGTATTCGAAAATTTTATTTTGCCGTTTTTTAGCTCCCACTAATGAATCGGGATTAATGTTTTCTAACCCAATGAATACACTACGGGCTCCAGCGCGGGCACATTTCTCAATAAAACGGGGAATCTTATGACACAACGTATCCACTTGAATGGTAAATCGAATTTGTAGCCCCTCTTCTTCTCGCATCTTGATACAGCGATCCAGAATCGGTTCCCAATTTTTATTCCGAGCAAAATCATCGTCGGTAATGAAAAACCGCCGTATCCCTTGTTTGAGATTTGCACGGATGAGTTTTTCAATATCATCTGGGGACCGCCAGCGAGATTTTCGACCTTGGACGTTAATGATTGTGCAAAAACTGCATTGAAAGGGGCACCCTCGGCCAGCATCAAAACTCGAAAGCAGGCCCAACGTATTTTTAATGATATTGGCAGGGAGTAGGGGAGAAGGAGTCCCTTCCAAATGTGGAAGATCATCCATGAAATTATATAAAGGTTTTAATTTTCGGGTATACGCATCCTGCAAAATCCCATCAAGGTGTTCTTCAGCTTCACCGGCAAACATGGTGATGCCTTTATCCATTGCCGCCTGAATGTCCAGGGGGACTTCGGGTAGCATAGCTAAACAGCCACTGACATGAAACCCGCCTATCACGACGGGGATGTCTGCCTTGAGAAAATGATCGGCTAAGTCCACGGCATGGGGAAATTGATTGGTCTGGACACCGACCAACCCCACTATCCCGCCTGAGGATTGTTTGATATCGCGAATGATCTGTTTAATAGGAAGAATAGTATTCGTCTCATCATAGGTCTGAATAGAGAGTTCAACCTGTTCACCCAGGATTTTTCGGTTCGCACAATCCAATGCCAAACCATTTAACGCAGCCAAGGTATTGGAAGGGATGTACGATTTGACCCATTGGATGACATAGCCATCATCGTCATATCGCGATGGCTTAATTAACACAAGCCGAAACGTGTCAGTGTGAGATGCCATGATGATGTTCTGTAATTGTTGGGGAGAGCAAGGTGAAAAGAGCCATATCTTGAAGACCACACATTGTGTATCGGCTGTGCGGCCTTTCTTCATAAGCCCGCACAGCCGATTGTCTCATAGTTTCGGTTGTATGCGATAGAGGGTTGTTGTCAGCCATGGAAGACAAGCGCCTTTTCCTATGAACGGCACCGCGTTGATTCAGATCTTATGGCGCTTTCGCTTCGACACTGACCAGTTTCAGTTTCCCATAGGGGTGCCTGCTAAGTCCAAATGACTGCTTAGGAAGTACAGGCGTTGCGTTGCTGGCCCCTGGGCAAGGACAGCCATCAAATCCTGAAGGGCTTGGCTGAAATGGTGATTGCTAAGTTTCACAAGAGAAAGATTTTCTTCAGACGAACCCAGGAATGTCGCACTCGAGTCACATCACGATCCCAGGTGCGACTACACTTATCCGCGGGGTGTTGCTTATGATGCTGATCGTAGACGTCCATTAACGATCATGCCAACTGGATCGATTGCTGATTATCAATTTTTTGTTGACGTATAAGTTGTCGATCCATCTCATGGGCATTTTGAAACCTTTTTCTCCAACGTAACACTTCCTCTGGATTCATACGCGTATTTTACTCCAAACCCATTATCACCAGAACAATGGCGAAGGGGCTGTCGTAGATAACGAAGATTATCTATGATGGCTCATGGGCCTAAGACGTTGCAAATGAAGGGAGACAACCCAAAGGAAGCAGCTCGAATTTTTTGTTCTGGGAGTCACAGCACGGGCGGCAGCGGATCTCCTGAATTTGCAGCCTAATACGACGACGCGGTTTTATCGCAAAATCTGTATTATCATTACGAAGAAACTAGAGGCCAAGGTTTCAGAGGGAGCCAGAGAAATTGAGCTGGATGAACGTTATTTGGAGGAATTCGAAAAGGGAAGCGCGGACGAGGCGCAGCGGCGAAAGTGCCCGTGTTTGGCATTCTGAAGCGGGGAGGAAAAGTTTACACGCAGATTATTGATAATGCGCGCACTGGGACCTTGATGCCGATTATTCGCTGTACAATCGAGCCTGACAGTATTGTCTGCACGGATAGTTATCGCTCATGCAATGCGTTGGATGTGTCCGAATTTAAACATTATCGAATCAAGCATTCAGCATTGTTTGCCGAGGGGCGCAATCACCTTAACGGGATTGAAAACTTTTGGAACCAGGCGAAACGGGTGTTGCGCAAATAGCATGGGATTCCAGTCAAGCCATTCTACGGGTTCTTGAAAGAATCCGAATCCAGATTGAATTATGGATCTCATCATCAACCATTTACTATCCTGAAAGAATGGTGCAACCTCTATCCTAATCTACGACAGCCCCAAAGCTATTATTGATGCGTATGAAGCTGGGACGATGAAATCGTCCCAGCCTTCTAAAAAAGAAATAGATGCTATCAAGGCAACTGCTGAACGTACATTCAAGAAAGATAAGCGAATTACGATACGTCTGTATGATCATGATTACAAAGGTATTCAAAAGAAGGCTATGGAAATGGGTATCCCGTATCAAACGCTCATTTCCGGTGTCATTCATCGATACATTGAGGGTGAGTTGACATCAAAATAGAATATGCTGCAGGAGGCTTCATATAAGAAACCATTGTTGAAGTATCGAGTCGACCCTGAAATCAAACGGAAATGAATGAGGCTGCCTGTCGAGTTGCATCATCGTTTTATCGGAAAGGCATAATGGAAAAACAATCATATCGCATTGGGTTTGTGGGTGTGGGGCGGATGGGGGCGAATATGGCCCGATGTCTGAAGGACAAGGGCTATTCTGTTATGGCGGTTCAAGATGTCAATTCTTCTGCAGCCACCATGCTGGCTCAGGAATTGAAGTGTGTGGCAGCGAATGATCCAGCGGAGGTTGCTGAAATCGCTGACACAATCTTTACGGTTGTGACGGATGATCAAGCTATGCGGCGGATTTATGCTGAGGGAGAAGCCACGAGTCTTCTTACGCATGCCACAGGGCGGTTGTTTATTAATTGTGCGACTGTGTCCCCAGGCATGCATGTGGAAGTCGAAGCCTTGGCAGAGAAGTATGGCGCGCACAGTCTTGAGGCTTGCATGGCCAGTAGTATTCCTCAGGCACGCGATGGGTCATTATATTTGATGTGTGGAGGTAGGCAGATCGCATTCGATCGTGCGAAGCCGCTGTTGGAGTCCCTGAGCGCGGCGCTTCGCTACATTGGGCCATCTGGAGAAGCGGCAAAGGTGAAAGCTTTGGTGAACATGGTCATGAACATTAATACGGCTGGGCTTGCGGAAGGGTTGGGGTTAGGTGAGGCGCTGGGGTTAGACCTAACAATGCTTCGCGAGGTGTTTGCTCAAACCGGTGCCAATTCTCGTGTCTTGGAAACAGATGGAGCGGATATGCAAGCCCGTGATCATGAATGTTATTTTTCAGCTTCGCATGCGGCCAAAGATTCTGGTATCGCCTTAGAGCTGGGTCAGGAGGCGGACTTGGTTTTGCCATTGGCCACCGCGACGTGTGAGCAGTATCGTCGCTTGGAAACACTCGGCAAAGGCGAGTTGGATAAATCGAGCGTTGCGGAATTGACGTTTCGTGGTCGGGAGATGTCATCGAATAAAGATACTGGATTGACTTGACCAGCGTTCGGCCATGACTTTACGCTTGTATTCAGTTGGAGAATGCGTCCATGCCCAATCTGATTCTTCCTCCCCCATGGCGTACACCGGAATGCCAGATCACTCCTGAATCCCTGTATCTTCAAGCCATTTCTCGACGATCTTGTCTCAAGCTTGTTGGGTTAGGGGGGTTGGCGGCTATGGGCTGGCTGCCGGCTTGTAGTCAACCCGTTAGCGAGGCAGAGTTTTCAAAAAATCCAAAAAATTATGAATTGTCTGACGTGGATCGACAGGTATATCCAGCAGATCACAACGCAACTTTTGTGCTGGATCGGCCCATGACTGATGAGCATATTGCGGCACAATACAATAACTTTTATGAGTTTAGTGAAGCCAAGGATGATGTGTGGCAACGTGTGGGTGGGTTTCAACCACGTCCCTGGACGATTGCGGTATCGGGATTGGTCAAACGGCCTCAACAGTTGGACATTGATGATCTCTTCACCATCATGCCGATGGAGGAACGAGTCTATCGGCATCGGTGTGTCGAAGCCTGGGCGATGGCAGTGCCATGGACTGGGTTTCCACTGAAGGCTTTAGTTGAAAAAGTTGACCCATTGAGTACGGCTCGTTTTATTCGCTTCACATCGTTTCATTCTCCTCAAGTGGCCATGGGGCAACGCGGGTATGGGCCTTGGCCTTATACGGAAGGCCTTACTATGGCAGAAGCGACAAATGAACTGGCCCTGTTAGTGACAGGTATTTATGGTCACCCTCTTCCCAAGCAACATGGTGCACCGCTTCGTTTAGTGACACCGTGGAAATATGGGTATAAAAGCATTAAGTCTATTGTGGCCATGGAGTTTCTGGCTGAGCGTCCGGCCACGTTTTGGAATACCCTGATTCCTCATGAATATGACTTTGTGGCAAACGTCAATCCTCGGATTCCCCACCCTCGCTGGTCTCAAGACACAGAGCGGATGATTGGGAGCGATCAACGATTTCCGACACAATATCTCAATGGGTATCAAGAATGGGCTGGTTTGTTATATGCCTAATGGGAATGAATGTTGGCGAATGGTGCTAGACTTCGCAAAATCTTCCTTCCGCACGACAGCGGTGTTCCCTTATTTACTGACTCCCTGATGCCACCAGATGGCTTGGCGCTGAGTTGACTGTCCCTGGGTGGTATCGTAGACTAGTCGTTTGTTATAGAAGCCCCTGTTTGAGCTTGAACAGGTTATCGAAACACTTTTTCTCGGAGGGATACACCATGGCATTACGGTTAGGAGATGAAGCGCCAAATTTTACGGCTGAAACGACGGCCGGGACCATTAATTTTCATGAATGGTTAGGCGATGGATGGGGGATTTTATTTTCTCATCCCAAAGATTACACCCCAGTGTGTACGACTGAATTAGGGGCGATGGCGAAAATCACAGAAGATTTCAAACAACGGAATGTGAAGGTTATGGCGGTCAGCGTGGATCAATTAGATTCCCATAAAGGCTGGGTCAACGATATCAATGAAACTCAAAACTGCACAGTTGGTTATCCAATCATTGCCGATCCTGATCGGCAAGTTGCGACGCTCTATGACATGATTCATCCCAATGCCTTGGATAACATGACTGTACGGTCAGTGTTTGTCATTGGGCCTGATAAAAAGATTAAATTAACCTTAACCTATCCGGCCTCGACGGGAAGAAATTTCGATGAAATTTTACGGGTGGTTGATTCGCTACAACTGACCGCCAAGTTTCAAGTGGCCACACCGGTCAATTGGAAAGATGGTGATGATTGCATTATTGTACCGGCCGTTCCAGATGCGGATATTCCTGCTAAGTTTCCCAAAGGTCATCGTGCCGTGAAGCCATACCTTCGGTATACTCCACAGCCCAACAAGTAAGGGCTCATCAATCCTCGCAACGATTTCTCTCGACAGGGCTGCCTCATGGCGGCCCTGTTTTTTTGAGAAGACGTGTTTTATACTTTTCATGACAAGTACGTTGGTGGCGTATCATCTTTGGTGTTCTTGATGGAACCCCCAATAGTTTTGCGTGAACATTTTTAAGCCATGGGCTTCAAACTGTTCTGGATCCCATTCTTGATCGTCTAAGACGGCGGTATAGGCTTCCTGAATAACATAGACCTCTGCTTGTATGGCTTGTCCTTTGCCATCATGGACCTCTTCTTCCACGCGCAGATAATACTTCTCTTCAAAGGCATCTAGTCGAGCGACATCATCGGTGTCCACATCAAGCCACACACATCCCCAGACAGCTCCATCTCCTTTTACAAGACCTGGATAGGCTTGCTCTTTAATTTTTAATCTTTGATATCCACGGAGCTGCGCCGGAACTTTTTGGTATGTTCCACGGACAATGCGGCTCCATACTTCCTCCCACATTAATGTTCCATAGACAAAGATCTGTTTCTTTTCCATTCCCTGCTACTCCCCCAAACTGTTTCTCACCCATGAGTATCGAACATGTGTGCAGAGCAGGTGTTTTTTTACGACGGATCGATTACTCATTTTCTGATTGACTGATCTGATTTTGCACTAGCTTTTTCAGATTATCTCGGAGCTCCTTGCGATGCATGGTGAGGATGACATTGACCCTTTCCCGCAGTCGAGTACTGATCATGGCAAAGGTGATTCCATAACAGTCTGGATCCATGGGTAGCCCATGTTGAAGGTATTGGACGAACATACCAGGTTCAAGTAACGCATAGGCCCGGTGATAGTCATACAACACGGCTTGCACGGAATTATTTCGTAGTAATTCACGAAGTTCATTATTGTTCTCAGCCATATGAAACCGAATGTCTCGATATTGGCTATCTTCCTTCACGGTGTCCACAAACATCGCGGCAGTGGTGGCCTTATGAAAGGCCACCGTTTTTCCCTGTAAGCTCTGTAAGTCAATGGTCGTATCACCATCATGCTCAAAGCTACTCTTGGCCGCGACGACTCCTAAGGCTGATTCCGCATATGGTTCGGAAAAGATGATGTGTTCGGATTCTGCTCGATACTGCGAAATCGAAATGCTGGCAATGGCGCAATCGACTGCAAAACGTCGAGGGGCTCCAATCACTTCTGGCCATGGATAAAACTGGAATTCTACTCCTGGATCGGCATGGACCGCGACGCGCAATGTCTCGGTTCTTTTAATGCGCTGCATCGCATTGCGGTAAATTTCGACCTCTAAGACGCGACTTGTCCGGAAGACTTTTCCATTGTTCAAGGCATTAACCGTAACATCCATTTTTCCATAAATCCCTCGAATTTCTGCATAGAACATCGACTTGGGTACTTGAATCGGTGGATGGGTGATCTCGGGGTCATGCGATTTCACCAGGACTTCATATGTGACAATGGCATGCTTGAGTTCTTCATACTTCCATCGAATGGTTGGGCTTTTGGAGAAATAGGGCTTGGGGAAATCGAGAATTTTGGGACGTGGCCGTAGAACATGATTCATCCACCCTATCGAAATCCCTAAGACCCCAATGCTTCCTCCTAAGGCCAACAGCACGCCTGTCGTTCCCCATTGACCGCGGCCCATGTAAAACCATCGATAAGTGTTTTGGAGATTGTGGCCAGACCACCAATGAGTGCCACAAACACCCCTATGGCAGGGTCAGTTTCGGGTATTCAAGCTCTTTGATTTTTTCGACGGGTGACTCTATTGGGCGGGATTCAGCCAAAACGGGGTGCTCCTCTTTTCAGGAACGTTGGCCATTCAGTGCCTGTTGAAAAAGCCGCTAGCCTTCGCAAACGCTTCGTCCAGCATACCAGCGGTGTTCTCATTGTTCGGAAGCCTCAACGTGTGCATGAATAGGCCTCGTCTTCCTCGGGATTTGCGGCCTTGTTTGGATCTAGGCGAGCAGCCTTTTTGAACAGTCCTGGTTCATTCTGGTGTGTGAGAATGTCTGTCAGTAACAGCTTGTTATGGGGAGATTATTCAATTTTTCAATACCCCTGTTCATAGTCTGGATGTATTGGGTGGTGCTTCACGAATGACTCAACGGCTCAACGCATCCTAGCCAACCCTTCTTAAAATGTACAGATGGCATAAAATGAAACCTATCAACGCGGTCTCTCGCCATGTATTTTCAACAGGTATTGTTTCTATGGTTGCACTGACAAACGGTGTGATGTCGAGGGCTAGGGGGCTGCGTAATGGTGAGAGCGAGTGCTTAGGGATGATCTGAAGACTCTGCCGGCTTTTGGGTGGACGAGGCGAGCGGAGTACGAGGGTGATCAGTAATCGTAAACTCCATGGTTCCGACGACATTGGGATCGTAGAGTTCCTGACCGGGACTTTCAAAAAAGAGTCGAATGAGGTATTTGCCTTTTTGCCATCCATCAGATGGTTGGTAGATTTCTAAATACCCTGACTTTTCATTCATTTCCAATGTCAAGGCATCGGTTCCTGCTGGTTTGGACCCACGGTTTTTCCCATCCGGCATGTAATACCAAGCCGCCCGGTACTGTGAGGGGGCATCCAATGCTGATATCGCAAAGACGATATAAAATACTTGTGTGTCAGGAGTAAATTCCGAAACACCTGGATCGACGGGTAACACATAGGCATCATCGGTCATCCATCCTTGACGACCAAAGGAATCCCACGGCATTTTGTAATCTCTGGCCATGGCTACCCACATAAAAGAGGATTGCGGGTTATGCCAATCGGTCTGATCAATAGGCAGGGCACGACCATCGGCGATCTCTTTTTTTGTTTGGAGTGCTACAGTATCAGCTAGGTTGTTTCCCAAGGCCATGCCCCACAAGAATCCCCAAAACAGACAGACAGCGAAAAAGCCGATGGTTCTCTTGGTGTGCTTGGTCGTGTCTTTACACGAGAAAAAATGGGAGGGCTTCATTTGCATCACGTGTCCTGTTATAGAGTGCTTCATCGTCTTTTTTCTTACCTTACCTCTCCTGCATGAGGTTCTGCAATGGAGCTTAAGGTAGGGGGGCGGGAATTCGTGTTTTTTCAACTCCCTGGCGTCGTCGATCGAGGATATCATTGGCCACTTCCGTAATATGTTGCTCCAAGATCATGCGTAGGTGGCTGCCTGGCCGGTAATCGGCAGGGGCCATAAAATGCACACGATCGGCATGATGCGCCAGTTGATAACATTTATGAAAGGACCCTCGGCTTTGGTCTTTTGGATTGTAGACCGCGACCGCAAACCCTCCATTTTTTTTGAGCAGTGTAAAGCAGGGGACATCTGTAGGCCCATCTCCCACATACACCATATTCTTGAAGGGAATCCGACGTGCTTCTTCGGGCATATGGTCATTGACATCTTGATCCAAGTTCAAGAGTCCCTTATTGACTCGAAACAAAAACTGAGTTTTTTGTGTATGGCTGATCGTCCGTTTGGGAAAGCTGATGTGCCCATCCATTTCATCAAACTCACATCCAAACAGCGCTTTGACGCATGGGCGAATCTGGCTGCCTTCCAAAATAGCCTGAAGGCCTGAACTGACAACGTAATGTTCTAATCGAATGTCTGAGTCAGCATAGTTGGGTTTTTGGACAATGGCATTCAATTCATTGAAACAGGTTGGAACGCCTGGGAAGAACGTCAGTTCTTTTCCCATTTCGTTGAGATCTTTATTGGACAACGTTGAGGCCGTCTCATGTTCCAATAATTTTTTCATATAGGCTAGTTCTTGATCATAGCCTTTTTCTCGAATGAGGGCCGTGCATTGCGACCAGAATGCTTTGGGGTCGATTCCCAGTCGTTGAAAAATGGTGTCTTCCTGCATATAGCGAGGACTGAGCGTATGGTCATAGTCGTAAACAATCGCGATAATATTGTGGGGTTCGGACATGCGACTCCTCAGCGTTGAGAACATGAATGCCGGTTGATCTACCGTTCAAGGGTAGGAAAAGTCTATCGAGGAGTCAATGTGGAAATGATCAATAGGCCTGAAAGAAAGGGGTATAGCACGACATCTCTATCCCGTTGCTGCTGGGGCTTGGATGCTCAATGATGAATCAAAACATTGCGTTGACAAGTTCCTGGATGCTCTGTTGCATATCGGGGTCATCGGTAATGGGACGGGTGATGGCGGCATCACAGGCTCGGTTCGGATCCACGCCTTGCTGGATCAAGGTCCCTGCATAGATCAGGAGTCTGGTGCTGACGCCTTCTTCTAAGCCATGGCTACGGAGATGGCGAACTTTCCCACCCAACTTCACTAATTGATTCGCGATCTCTTTGGACACTTTGGCTTCGTGTTCGACAATACGTGACTCAATGTCCATTGGGGGATACGTAAATTCAAGGGCCATAAACCGTTGTTTTGTGCTTTGCTTTAGTTCTTTCAATACACTTTGATAGCCAGGGTTATAGGAAATGACCAACATGAACTCATCCACGGCTTCAATAATTTGCCCCCGTTTTTCGATAGGCAAAAACCTGCGGTCATCGCTTAACGGGTGAATGATTACTGTTGTATCTTTCCTGGCTTCGACAATTTCATCGAGATAGACGATTGCGCCATGTTTGACACCAAGGGTCAGTGGGCCATCCACCCACACGGTGTCTTCACCTTTGAGCAGGTACCGTCCAACCAAATCAGACGCGGTGAGATCTTCATGGCAGGCGACGGTGATGAGCGGTCGTCCCAATCGATAGGCCATATGCTGGACGAAGCGCGTTTTTCCGCATCCGGTCGGTCCCTTTAGCATCACGGGCATACCGCAGCCAGCGGCTATCGTGACCAAGCCCACTTCACCGTTGACTTCTTCGTAAAACGGTTCGTCTGTCAGCCGATATTGCTCAATGCCTTGTTCATGTCCTTTTGTCAATGCTTCCTCCGTTCATTCTTTCTACATGTACCCTATCGGCGTGCCATTATACTTGTGACTTCTTGAGTGAACAACCCAAAACAATCCCTATACCACTATTACCTTGGTCTGATATAAAAGCCTTGAAAAGTCTCTATCATAGAGAGGAAAAATTCGTATAATCTTTTCAAATTCACGATGATAATTAACCTCGGGAGGTCGAATATGGAAATCAATGAGAAAACGGTCAAGGCCAAGCAGAATTTGGCACAGCACCGGCGTGGTATTTCCGGACGCGAGGTAGACGAGGATATTCAAGACGAACGACTGCCCCCAGGTCAGCACATTGTTAACAACTGGCCAGTTCTTGATCTTGGGTATAAACCCGTGATTGATCTTGAAGCATGGACCCTTACCGTAGATGGTCTTGTCGATCAGCCAGTAACCTGGACCTGGGGGGATGTTCAACAACAACCGCAGACAGATTTGGTGACAAACTTTCATTGTGTCACATCATGGAGTCAGTTTGACATGCCGTGGATAGGGGTGAGCTTTCAGCATTTGTTGACGGTTGTTCGCCCTACGCCAGAAGCCAAGTTCGTGCTCTTTGAAGCCTACGATGACTACACCACCAATCTTCCGTTAGCTGTGTGCGATGATGATGACGTCTTGCTCGTTCATGCCTGGAAGGGGAAGCCGTTGTCTAAAGACCATGGAGGTCCTGTGCGGATGATTATTCCGAAGCGCTACGCATGGAAGGGCGCGAAATGGCTCAAGAAAATCACCTTTGCGGCAAAAGACCAAAAGGGATTTTGGGAAGTTCGCGGGTATTCCAACACGGCCTTGCCTTGGAATAATGATCGATATGGATGAAGAGGCTTAGAGCTGTAAGGTGTGAGTCGCACTCATCAAACGACTATTCTGGCATTCCACGACCTGACACAATGGTTTTCCCAAGTCTCTGTATTCCATGGTTGTTCGTCATGGATAGAGGTCAGAAATGATGTCATCCTTAGCCCATTCGATCCTTTTGGTTCTTTGTGATACACTCGGCCTGCTCATGATGGTAAAGAGGGGGTGAGCAGCCGCAATATCGTATGACGATGGTTGGTCCTAGCTGTTAACAGGTGGCAATGAGACGTTGGATTGGCCTTTTGCTCTTTGTCGGTGGGTTGGTTGTCGGCCTTAATATTCCGACGTTAGCGCCTCAGTATCTTACCCCCTACCTTCCTAAGGTTTTTCAAGACACGCAGACAACGGTAACGGGCGTCATCGTTCGTAAACAATCTAAGGCCGATCGTCTTCTGCTCACCATTTCAACCCCGCAAGGGGCTCTGCTCGCCACGTTCAAACAACGTATCACAGAAATTGATCTTTTGGTTGATCAAGGTGATGAGGTCACGATTGAGTTGAGCCACACTGAGCCGTTTATCGAAGATCCCCCTATTCGCGGGGTGATGAAGCCTCATGCCAATACGCCCTTACCAGAACTACCGGTTCCAGAAACGTCTAGTGAAGACATACCACCACAGTTTGATGAAACGCCTCTTTGAATAAGTCTTTTCTCGATTGTCCGTTCTGACGACGGGCGATTGTTCGCATAGTGTCACGGTTTCCCCATCGTCTTGCTTGCCGATGGGTTCTGTCTTGGGCATGGCGCCAGTTTCTTTGAATCATTTCCTGCGTTCCTGGTACACCATTCTCTATGAGTATGCCCCTTTCTTCAGAAGAGAACACGATTCGGCGATTGGCTCGTCTCCATGGTATCGCATGTCTATATCGAGATGGGTGTGGAAGACGAACAGTCGTTCCTTCCGACACACTTCGTTATTTTTTAAGACTGATGAATATTCCTGCTTCGACGAAACACGAGGTCCGAGATAGCCTGCGTGTCTGCCAGACACGTTTCTGGACACAGCTTGTTGATGATGTCCTTGTGGTTCAACTTCCAACCCAAACACGTCGATGGGTTCTTATTATCCCTGAGAGTCTGGCTGCCCTGTCTGGCGTGAGGGTAGATGGTGTGCTTGAGGATGAAGCCGGTCAACGAACTTCATTTCATTGCACAGGCACATCATTCCAACCTCTCTCTTCCCGAATGGTGCAGGGCACAGGCTATGTTCGGGTGTCTTGCCCATGGCCCACAGCCTTGGCTATGGGATATTACCTCCTTCATCTGACCGTCTCGCATGCTTCGATGGTCTTGAAAGGAGACGCGATGGTCATTGTTGCACCAGAGGCTTGTTATCAACCTGCTGGGCCGGCACGGGCCTGGGGAATGATGGTTCAACTGTATGGAATGCAATCTCCACAGAATTGGGGCATCGGTGATTTTCACGATGCGCAGCGGCTGTTGGAATGGGCGGGGCGGGATTTAGGGGCAGCGATGGTTGGTCTCAATCCGTTGCATGCCCTTCCACCAGACATAATCAGTCCCTATTCACCGTCGAGTCGGTTGTTCCATAACCCGTTGTACCTCCATGTCGAAACCATTGAGGAATATCGATCGACACCATCGATTCGTCGTATGGTTCGCAGCCGTGCGTTTCAAGGGGCGCTGCACGCCTGTCGTCATGCGAGTGAGGTCCAATACCAGGAGGTCCGGCAGCACAAACAACCTGTCTTTGAGGCGTTGTATCGAGCATTTCAACGACAGCATCTTCGGCGAGGGACCAAGCGCGCTTGTGCTTTCAGACAGTTTGTCCATGGAGCAGGTTCTTCTCTCCACCAATTTGCACTCTTTCAGGCCCTCCATGATCATTTTCAAGGTCTAGAGTTTCAGCGCTGGCCCTTCGCATTTCGTTCTCCAGCTTCCCCTGAAGTCGAGCACTTTGCCATTCGACATCGGGATCGATTGGCATTGTATCAATATGTGGAATGGCAATGTGCGTTACAATTGCAGGATCTGGATGAGACGGCGAGTCGACTCAAGATGGACTATGGGGTCTATCATGATTTAGCGATCGGTGTTCATCCTAATGGGGCTGATGCATGGATGTTTCAGGATCAACTTGCCGGAGGGGCCACGATTGGAGCGCCTCCGGACTTTTTTAATCAATTGGGCCAGAACTGGGGTGTGCTCCCTGCACTGCCTCGGATGGCTCGCACACAGCAATATCGTTTTTTTCGTGACACGATACGCCAAACCATGCAGCATGGCGGACTACTCCGTCTTGATCATGCATTGGGATTGTTTCGATTATTTTGGATCCCCATGGGCGGTTCTGTCGCGGATGGGACTTATGTCCATTATCCTACCGATGAATGGTTGGCCATATTGGCAATCGAAAGTCATCGGAGTCGGGTCGCTGTTGTTGGTGAAGATGTTGGCACGGTAACAACACGCATTCGGAAACGATTGAAAAAGGGAGGGCTCTTATCCTCTCGAATTCCCTTGTTTGAGAAATCACCGGGTCTTGCGTATCCTCGATCTCGACGATTTCCGGCTCAGGCCTTGATAGCTGCGACGACACATGATCTCCCCACCTTTCGGGGGTTTTGGATGGGGCGAGACATTGAAGTGAAGGCACACTGTGGCTTGTATCCTTCACAGGCCTGTCTTGAGGCAGAGAAAGCCAATCGAGTCAAGGTACGACAGGCTTTGTGCCATGCCCTTCATCAAGAAGGTCTCCTCCCTCAAGGGGTGATGATCCATGCGGATGACGTGCCGGAATTCACGGATGCACTCTGTCGAGCGGTGTATGCCTTTTTGGCTCGTACACCCTGTCGGCTTCTTGCTGTTCCGTTTGAAGACTTGGCTGGGGAGCTTGATACGCCGAATGTGCCTGAAGCCCCTCCTGGTTTGTATCCGGTGTGGCAACGGAAAATAGCTATGGAGTCTCTCATCGATAACAGGGAGATTCGGAGCTTTGCCTCGATGCTCCAGTCTGAACGTCAACTATAGATTGTGGAGTGTACAGACAATGTCAAAACGCCTGATTGTGTTTACTGACCTCGATGGTTCGTTGTTAGACCCAGAAACCTATCGGTACGATGCTGCGACGCCGGCACTCGATCAATTAGCGGCACAGGATGTGCCGCTGATCTTTTGTACGAGTAAGACCCGTGCCGAGGTGGAGCCGTTGCGAATCGAACTTGGGAACACGTGCCCGTTTATTATTGAAAATGGCGGCGCGGTCTATATCCCTGAGGGGTATTTCCCTCAGATGCCTCCCAATGCGGTTCTTAGGAATGCGTATCATGTGCTTGAGTTTGGTGTGCCGTATGGCAAGTTGCGCGAGGGACTACGGGTGATCGAAGACAAAGCAGGTATTCGCTTGAAAGGGTTTGGCGATATGAACGTCGAAGAGGTAATGGCTGCAACAGGGTTGTCGGCTGTGGCATCGTCGCTGGCCCAACAACGGGAGTATGATGAACCTTTTCTTCTTAATGATCTCTCAAAACTCTTTGAGCTGCGTCACGAAGCGGCAAACCAAGGGCTACTGATTGTCCAGGCTGGCCGGTTTGGCCATTTAGTCGGCGGGACCCATAAAGGGCAAGCTTGCCGTGTGTTGATCGAGTTGTATCAACAGCATTGGGGAGAAGTCACCACCGCAGCATTCGGCGATAGTCTGAATGATCTCCCGATGTTGGAAAAGGTCGATTACCCCTTTTTAGTTGAGCGACGTGGTGGTGGGCACGAGCCAGGCATTGCGTTCAAAGG
This sequence comes from Nitrospirota bacterium, assembly GCA_011088105.1. Lineage (GTDB taxonomy): Bacteria > Nitrospirota > Nitrospiria > Nitrospirales > UBA8639 > JAALKI01. The sequence goes on from JAALKI010000010.1 coordinate 57,434, forward strand.
GCTTATCACGTTGGAAGGGATAGGTCCAGAGGGATGGGCAAAAGGCATTAACCAATTGCTTGAGGATATGTAGTACGCCGTCTTCGATTGATGAAGCGATTACGATGAATAGCATCGCATTGAAAATGCTGTTTGGCGATCGGGCGAAGTACCTTATGTTGTTGGCTGGTCTGACGTTTTCGACTATGTTGATTGTTCAGCAAGGGTCTATTTTTTGGGGATTGATGATGTGGTCGCAATCGGGAATCAGTAATATCAACGTGCCCGTGTGGGTCACAGACCCCCATATCAATCAAGTGGAAGAAGTGAAGCCATTAGCCGATACGGCTGTGAACATTGTTCGGAGCGTGCCTGGGGTGGAATGGGCGGTGCCTCTGTATAAAGGTGTCCAGCGAGCTAGGTTGGCTGATGGAAACTTCCAGCAAATTTCATTGGTTGGCTTGGATGCGGCCACCTTGCTTGGCCGTCCCTCTGTGGTGATTGCTGGGGATATTCAGAACCTGCGCATTCCGGAAGCGGTGGCGTTGGACCAAGAAGCCGTCAAGCGGTTGGGTGGACCAACGCGTATGCAGGTGGGGACGGTGTTTGAAATTAATGATCAGCGAGCGCGTGTTGTGGCAATTGTAGATGTGCAAAAGAGTTTTCAAAACATTCCATTTGTCTATACGACGTATCAACGGGCTTTGTCGTATACCCCGCCTGAGCGTCGTAAATTATCATTTGTATTGGTGAATCCGGTTGAAGGGGTGACTCCAGAAGCCCTGGCCAAGCGTATTGAGCACGAGACGGAATTGGGCGCATTTACAGCAGAAGCGTTTGGGTGGAAAACCATTTCTTGGGTTTTGGAGCATACCGGCATCGGGGTAAATTTTGGGACGACGGTTTTGTTAGGTTTTCTTGTGGGCATGGCGATTGCCGGGCAGACATTTTATTTATTCACGGTGGAAAATCTGAAACAGTTTGGCGCACTCAAAGCGATTGGGGCTCATACTGGTATGCTGGCTCGAATGATCCTTTTGCAGAGTTTTACGGTTGGGATCATTGGGTATGGCATTGGGGTCGGGTTGGCTACCTTCTTTGGTCTGACGGCAGGGAAAGGCGGGGCATTACCATATATGGAAACTTGGCCGCTGTTAGTCGGGGTCTTTATTGCCTTACTTGGGATTTGCGGAATATCCAGCGCTATTAGCATCCGCAAATTAGCCAAACTCGAACCAGCCATTGTCTTTCGAAATTAATCATGCCTCATTCCGCCTCTCTTCACGATAGCGATACGCAAACGCTCGTTCACGTTCGGGGTATCACGAAGAGTTTTGGGGAAGGTGAGACGAGAATCTCTGTCTTGAATGGTGTCGACCTCGATGTGGTGATGGGAGAAATCTTGCTCCTTGTCGGTCCATCCGGGAGTGGAAAAACGACGTTGCTTTCAGTTATTGGGGGTATTCTTGATGCTGATGAAGGAGAGATCCATATTGAAGGTCAATCTATTGCCAATTTGTCTCCATCAGCCAAGACTCGATTTCGCCGAGATAATTTGGGTTTTGTCTTTCAGCAGTACAACCTCTTGCCAACATTGACGGCAGGAGAGAATGCCGCTGTGCCGTTACTGATTCGAGGGGTCCCCAAGAAACCGGCCATAGCCCAGGCTGCTGACATGTTGACGAAACTTGGTCTTGGGGAACGGATTCATGCTATTCCGAGTAGGCTTTCTGGTGGAGAGCAACAGCGAGTGGCTATTGCTCGGGCATTGGTTGGAGAGCCTCGATTGTTGTTATGTGATGAACCCACAGCCAGTCTTGATGGCGATACCGGTCATAAAGTCCTTGAGCAACTTCAGCGGGTCGGGAGACAGTCAGATCGAGCGATGATTATTGTGACACATGACACACGGGTGTTTGAGTTTGGTGACCGCATTGTCCACATGGATGATGGGGTCATTCATATGGTCCAACGTCATGGAGACAAGGCGCCATGATTGTCAGACGTGCAAGTCTGTGGATTGCCATTGCTGGAATCATATTAACGATCGCGACGCTTTGGGGGGCAGGGGAACAGCCCCCGTCTCCACCACCGCTTGGGCTGCCGCCTCAGAATCCATACCGTCAAACGGTTGCGGCTGCGGGCATTGTCGAAGCAGTGAATGAAAATGTGCGTCTTGCTCCACCGGTTTCTGGCTTAATAACTCGTGTGGATGTTGTCATCGGTGACCGCGTCCAACAGGGCGATCCCTTGTGTCAGTTGGATAGTCGCGAACTGATGGCCCAACTTCAGACTCGCGAAGAGGCTCTTCTTTCTGCAACTGCGCATGTGGCTGAACAGACGATTAAACTCAAGGACCTCTTTGAGCAGGTTGGGCGACTCAAAGCAGTTCGGGATCAACGAGCCGTTAGCCAAGATGAGCTCAAACGGAAGTGGTACGAGATGAAAGCCGCGAAGCACGCATTGGAACGGGTCCGAGCCGAACTTCGCTTTGCGTACTCGCAACGTGGTGAGACACTGGCCTTGCTGGATCGCTTGACGATCCGTGCTCCACGGGATGCGACGGTGTTGCAGGTTAACATTCGGGCCGGAGAATATGCTTTGGCTGGTGCCGTAGAGCCGTTGATGATTCTCGGGGACACCAATTCTCTCCAGGTGCGTGCAGATGTTGATGAGGTGAATGCGCCATTGGTTCGCCCAGGTAGCCCAGCGGTAGCCTACTTGAAAGGATTCACGGATGAGCCAATTCCTTTGCAATTTGCTCGTGTTGAACCGTTTATTGTGCCGAAACGTTCACTAACCGGAGAGAATACGGAGCGGGTCGATACGCGTGTCTTGCAAGTCATTTATCATTTTGCTCTTCCTCCCTTCCCTGTTTATGTTGGGCAACAAGTTGATGTCTTTATTCAGCGGGATACAATGGCAGACAAAGACGCTCCGTTCCGCGGGTCGGTCGCAGGTCACGAGGGTAAAGAATGAGGGAGCTGCGCAATTTGTGGTTTTCCTCCGCCATGTGGCTGTCTGTTTGGATAATGGGGACGGGATGTATGGTGGGGGATCCTTATCAGAAACCAGTCATCGATTTGCCACAAGTCTGGCATGATGCGGAAATGGTTCAGGATGGAGATAGCACACCGACGATAACAACGATGTTGCCGGAAGCCGAATGGTGGGAGGCCTTTCATAATGAAGAGCTCAGTTGGCTGATTCGCGTTGCTCTTCGGAGGAATCATGATCTGCGTGAGGCTGCGCTTCGTGTGATGGAAGGTAGGACCTTAGTGATGGCTGCGGGCACGGGTTTGTATCCGCAAGTAAATGTGAATGGAGCGTATACCCGTGTTCGGCGATCAGAGACGATTTTGGTGAATCCCACGAATGGCAATCCAGAAAGCTTTGCTCCGCCGGGAGCTGATTTCGACATCTGGAATGCCGTCGTCGATTTGCGATGGGAATTGGACTTGTGGGGGCGGATTCGGCGAGGGATGGAGGCGGCCTCTGCTGAATGGGATGGATTGGAACAGGATCGTCGTGCGCTCATGTTAGCCCTGATAAGTGATGTCGGGCATGCCTACTTTGAACTACGGGCTTATGATGAACATCTTGACATCGCACGGAATGACTTAGCGATTCAACGCAATCTCTTGAGTCTTGTCCAGAATCAAGTGTCTGCCGGTTTGGCCTCAGACCTTGAGGTGAGCCGTCGTAGCATGTTGGTGGCCAAAAGCGCTGCTGAGATTCCGAATCTCCAGCGGTTGCGAGCCAATACGTATCATCGGCTTGAAGTCTTAACTGGGCTTGCTCCGCAGACGCTGGCCCTTGCTGTCCGTCCTTTGCGGGATACGGTTATCCAACCCGAAATTCCTATTGGACTCCCATCGGCGTTACTGGAACGGCGCCCTGACATTTTGAGTGTAGAGCAGCGTTTGATTGTGGCCAATGCACGCATTGGCCAGGCACGAGCCTTTTTCTTTCCTTCGTTTTCCATTACGGGGTCTGGTGGTTTTCAGTCCAGTGAGTTTTCTCAATGGTTAGATTTCGGAAGTCGGACATTGAACATCGGTCCGTCTGTGACCTTGCCGATTTTCTTGGGTAAAACAAACGTTTCCCGTTTGGAACTAGCTGAAACCCGCTATGAACAGATGTTGGAACGCTATCATCAAACCATTCTTGAGGCTTTTCAGGAAGTGGCAGATCTCTTGGTCGCCATTCAAACCCGAAGTCAGCAATTGTCAAATCATCAAAATCTCGTGAAGGCTGCACGTAAGGCGAGGACCTTCGTGACCATTCGTTTTAAAGAAGGCCTCATCCCATTTTTGGATGTCCTGGAGGCCGAGCGAGACGTGTTGGCAGCGGAACGACAAATTGTCCAAATTGAACGCGCTCGGCTCTCTGACATGGTGGCCCTTTTTAAGGCTGTGGGTGGTGGCTGGATGATCCAGGCTGATTCTTGACAGATTGGAGCCTAAGGGGTATTCTTTAAGGTCAATGGCTTTGGTTTAAAGTCTGTTGGAGCTAGAACGGGACTGCTGTCAGTGAAACGAAAGGCGTGCTTTATGCAGAAACCCGCTTTGGGGTGTTTGGGTATCTTTCTTGTGTCTGTGGCCCTTGCTGGCCCTCCTGAAGTATTTTCTCAACCACGTTTAGTTTCTGATTCTGTCGGGTATAGCCTGATGGCTTTTCCTCAATCCTTTGAATCTTCCCCCTTTCCCCTGTTTCACTCTTCATCTGTATTCTCTGATTTTTCTTCAACCTCGACCATTCAATTTCTTAAAAACCATCCAAAAGGGACGCCTCTTGGTAGCCAATATGAGAGACTGTTTGTTACTGTTGACTCTCATGCCTCTGGCTTGTTGGCGGGGCCTTCTGTCCAGGACTTTGGTGAAATCGCTGTTATTCTCAATCCCGCTGTTGAACGGAACATTCGATATTTCCAGACTGAAATTCCTGAGCGTTTCCAAGAATGGCTCACACGCTTTGCGGAGTACCAGCCTTTGGTCCAGCAGATTTTTGAAGAATTTGGATTGCCGAGAGACCTGGTCTATTTGTCACTGATTGAGAGTGGGTTTAACCCAAGAGCCTATTCACGAGCTCGGGCGGCCGGCCCCTGGCAGTTCATGAAAGCCACAGGGCAGCTGTATAACCTTCGAGTCAATTGGTATGTGGATGAGCGTCGCGATCCCATTAAGTCCACCGTGGCCGCGGCACAACATTTACGTGATTTATATGATCGGTTTGGCTCGTGGCCCCTGGCCATGGCAGCCTATAATGCTGGGATGGGGAAGATTTCACGCGCTATTCGGAAAAGTGGATCAAGGGATTTTTGGAAAATTCGACGGACCCGCTATATTCGACGGGAAACGAAGGATTATGTGCCTCGGTTTATGGCGGCCACCATTATTGCCACAGATCCTGCACCGTTTGGATTTACCAGTAATACCTTACAGGGTGTCCATCAATACGAAGAAGTTCGTCTCATGAATGCAGTGCATTTGCGATCAGTGGCTCAGGAAACAGGCGTGTCGTTTGATGAACTGCGACGGTTAAACCCCGAACTGCGAAGAAGTGTGGTTCCTCCTGACAAAGGAGGCTATTTTTTGAAAGTTCCGGTTGGAACGGGGAAACATCTCGAAGATGTCAAGGACAGGCTTGCTCGTTGGACAGCTCCCCCTCCTCAAACTCCCACGTGGTATCGCGTGCGGTGGGGGGATAGTCTGTCAGTTATTGCCAGTCGTTTCGGGATGAGGGTCTCGACATTGAAACGGTTGAATAATCTTTCTGGTCATCGGATTCGTGTGGGTGATCGTTTGCAGGTGCGTGAGAAGGCTTCGGCTTCTGTCGGTCACGATATCCCGCGGTGGTATCGTGTGCGTCAGGGCGATAGCTTGTCAGTCATTGCCAGTCGTTTTGGGATGAGCCTCTCGACGTTGAAGCGGTTGAATAATCTTTCTGGCCATCGGATTCATGTGGGTGATCGTTTGCAAGTGAGCAAAGAAGCTTCGACTCCTGTCGATCAGAATACCTCACGGTGGTACCGTGTGCGTCAGGGCGATAGTCTGTGGAGTATTGCCAAACGGTTTAGAATGACTGTCCGTTCATTAATCGATTTGAATAATTTGTCTGGTACGATGATCCAAGTCGGCCATCGTTTGTTGGTGAGTTCTTGATTCAACCTTTTCCCTGAGTGTCTCTCCTTCAAGATTCCTTGTTCGTTGAGGATGTTTCCTTAGATGTTGTGTCCTTTTGGGGCGTCTCTGCGTCGGACGACGGTAGCGGGGTTTCCTCGTCTTCCGTTTTATCAAGGGCCTTTGTCCGAATGGATGCTTCTCCCGCAAGTGGGGATTGTGGGTGTTGATTCAGTAAGTCTTTGTAATAAGACAGAGCTTTTTCATGATTACTGTCTTTCTCTTCAAGTTTAGCTAAATCAAACAATACCTGATCTTTGTTAAGGGCTCCTGGTATGGTGAGGATTTTTAAGAACGCTTCTTTGGTTTGTTGTTGATTTCCTTGTAGCAAGTGCAGATAGCCGAGTCGTTGATAGACCAGCCCCAAGAGTGTTTCGTTCTTTCCATAGCGTTGTATCTGGTTTTGATAGGCTTGGAGTGCTCCATCAAAGTTTTTTTGGTCCACAAACGCATTGCCGATAAAGTACCCGGCTAGCTCGGCACTTGAAGAGCGGGGGTAGTCTTTCAGAATGGTTTGGTAGAGCTGAATGGCTTCTGTAAGATTTTTGTCTGCTGTTTCCGGTTGATCAAGAGGACGGTCGATATATAACTGTGTTGCCCGGTGTTGTAATTCCCATGCCGCGGTTTCTTTTTCCTGCTCGAGCCAGACCATCACACCAATGCCAATGCCAAGAGCACTTAGCAATAATAGGCTGGCAATAATGGCAGTGCGGTGTTGTTCGGCAAAGAGCCATCCTCGTTCCATACGGGAGAGAAATTGAACCTCGGCTTTTGTCGATTCATCTTGGAGGTCTTTGATTTTAAATGCCATTGTTGTGGTATCACCCGCTAAAATGAGTAGTAATGAATGATGCTATCTATGATTCAGCTTACCATTGTTTACTCAATGATGTGGTGGTGTTTGCCCCGTATCTAGAAAAATTTGGTCAACCTGAGATGCGGTAATGTTTCTAGCGCCTTATACCCACCTGATGTGACCTTGTCAATTGTTCGGCCCCACTGATTTGTCGTCATTGGGAAAATTTTATTAAGATACCAGCCCACGGGGATAGTCTTTTTTATCGTGAGGTGCCGTCTTATAGGAGCGTTATGGAAAAACCAGTATTAGTGTGCTTGGATATGGAAGGGGTGTTAGTTCCGGAAATCTGGATTGCCGTAGCTGAAAAAATTGGCGTTCAGGAATTATTGGTGACCACTCGAGAAATTCCGGATTATGATGAATTAATGCAACGACGTCTGAAGATTCTTAATCAGCAGAAAATCACACTCTCTGATATCGAACATGTTGTGTCCGAGTTGCGTCCGTTAGAGGGTGCCACAGAGTTTTTGCATTGGCTTCGCGCGCGTTGCCAGGTTATTATTTTATCCGATACATTTTATGAGCTGGCTGGTCCGCTCATACAACAGCTCGGCTATCCCACCATCTTTAGTCATACCCTTGAAGTTAATGAATGTGGAGCTATTCGAAATTATCATCTTCGGCAGGCTGATCAAAAACGACATGCTGTAGCGGCGCTGAAGAGTCTACACTTCCGTGTGCTTGCTGCTGGGGATTCGTATAATGATATTTCGATGCTTCAGGAAGCACATGCGGGAATTTTTTTTCGTCCGCCGGAATCAATCTGTGAACAGTTTCCACAGTTTCCAGTAACTGTTACCTATGCGGAACTCAAGGCTCAGCTGCGAGAGGCTGGGGCCTTTTCTGCACACGGTGGGTAAATGTCCGTAGCATGGCATTGGCCGGTTCTGTGTCGTTAGTTTTTGCAAGAGTTATGTAAAGGATTAGGTGGTTTGTGGCAGAGATCGTGGTGTTGGTGACTGTAGGGTCTGAAGAAGAAGGGACGATACTGGGGAAGCTGCTTGTTGAACGAAACTTGGTGGCGTGCGTGAATATTCTCCCTCGAATTCGATCGATTTTTAAATGGGAAGGGTGTGTGTCGATTGAGCAAGAATGTCTCCTTATCCTCAAGTCGACCTCCGAGGTTTTTACGGCATTGGAGATCCTGATTAAAGCGCATCATTGTTATGATGTGCCAGAGATTATTGCTCTTCCTATCATTGCAGGCTCGGCTGATTACTTATCTTGGGTGCGGAGTATCACACATGACGCCAATATGGAGTGATCATGTTGAGCCATGACATAAAGGCTTACCCTCAAAAAACAGTTGACCCTTTCTGAGAAGTTGGATAGAGTAAGGGGCATTTTTGAAAGTGAGCGCTTTTGGTTTTGGGAAGGATCGGTGTGAAACACCCTGACGAGCCGTACACAATTATGATCTTTCGGGGAGCTATGAAAGCTCCTCTTCGCGTCAAGTTGCGAAAATCAGTTGTTCGATGTGTGGGTGTCATTGGCTGCTGTGCACTGGTTTTCCAATTCGCTGTTCTTAGTCATTACATGATTCAACGTTCTCAGGTTGCTGAGTTGGAGGTTCTTCAAGAGGAAGTTGCCAAAAAGCATAAACAAACGAGCGATTTTTCCATGGCTATTGATGAAATGAAACAGCGTATGTTTACAATGCAGAAACTGAGTAGAAAACTCCAAACAATGTTTGGGCTTGAGGCTTCCCCTTTAGTTGATGATCGACCCCTTAATGGTCAGGGTGGACAGGAACTTCCCTATGAGAGTTTTCTAGCAGATGAGATGAATTATAATCAGATGGGGCAAACTGTCGGGGATCGTGCCGGGAAAAACCTTAGTCAGAATAACAATGAGTTCTCATCAGCTGTCCTGAACATTCGAGATGGGCTTGTATGGTTGGATGATCGGGCAACGCGGGATCAGGCTATTCTTCGGCAATTGGAAGAAACATCGGGAAAACGAGTGAGGCATTGGGCGTCTATTCCGTCCATTGCACCCGTTAAAGGACCAATTACCTCAAAGTTCGGTCCAAGAGTCTCTCCCTTTACTGGAAGAAAAACGCTTCATGCGGGGCTGGACATCGGAGCACCACGTGGACGAGAAGTCAAAGCCCCTGCCAAAGGAAAAGTTGTGGTGGCTGCCTATGATGCGAGAATGGGAAACTTTATTCGTATCGATCACAAATATGGTATCGAAACTACGTATGGCCACTTATCTAAAATATTAGTGAAGTATGGACAATCAGTAACACGTGGCGATGTCATTGGCTTGGTCGGCAATACTGGAAAGTTTTCAACGGGTCCTCACCTACATTATCAGGTGGCAGTAAACGATAAAGTCGTCAATCCTACCCAATATATCCTCGATTAAAAAATACAGTTTGTAAACCCAGATCTCTTTTGGATTATGTGATCTGGATGGGTTTGCCTGGCCTGCTCCTTGTGTCTAATTTTGCCTATTGATGGGTTTGTTGGGGCCATTGGCCTAATGTGTTTTGATTGAATAGGCCTTCTTTGTTTGAGGGTAGGTCTACTTTTGTGTTGCCTTGAATTCTTCACCGACATACAATTGAGATACTTTAGAGGTTGCGTATCTGCTCAAAAGCATGGCACTTCTAAATTGACAATATTTTTACATGTTTGTTAGGGTAACCACCACCTTTTTTAGGAGTTGTTGTTGCAAGGCCCATATGCTGATAATTCATCCGTTTACGTCAATGTCATTCCATTGCCTTCTTTAGTCAATATTATATAGGGAGGAGATCTTATGAGCCTCGATTACGTCAAGTTTACACCGGGTTTTGATAGATTCATGCCGAAAGAATATCGGGATATGGTTGAACATGGCCCATTCGGAAAAAAGACGACGGTCTCACAGGTTGGATCATTCAAAGAGATTTTGGAAGAACATCCTATGTGTGCGGGTTGCGCCATGACCTTGTTTATCAGGCTGGCCATGATTTCGTTTCCTAATCCTGAGGACACCATTACGGTTGGAACTGCAGGATGTGGACGTTTGGCTATTTCCCAAGCAGCCATTCCGTTTGTTTATGGGAATTACGGCGATCAAAATGGAGTGGCCAGTGGGCTGACTCGAGGACTTCGACTGCGCTTCGGCGATAAACCAAAAGATGTTGTGGTGATGGCTGGTGATGGTGGGATGGCAGATATCGGCTTTGCTCAGACTCTTCATTCTTGGTTTCGAAAAGAAAAGTTTACCACGATTATGCTTGACAACGAGGTTTATGGGAACACTGGTGGGCAAGAAAGTGGGATGACAAATCGTAATCAAGTCTTGAAAATGGCTCCTCTCGGGAAAAAGTTTGAGAAGATGGATATGTTGGGTATGGCCAAGGTGGCAGGATGTGCCTATGTAGCAACTGTGGTCCCCAATAACCCTCGGCGAGTTGAAAACGTCATCAAAAAAGCGGTGTTGATTGCGAGAGAAATTGGTCCAACATACATTCAAGCCTATACCTCGTGTAACATTGAGTATGCCATTCCTATTGATAAGGTGATGGAAGATGCCAAAGCTGTAGAGTTGGATCGCTATAAATTTTCTGAATATGTTTCGGAAGAGGCAAGAGAATATTTAGCTGATCAATACGGGTATAAAGAATACATGCCTAAGCCCGCTCCGGCATTGGCAAAGAGCTAAGTTAAGGAATTGAGGATGCAAGGGTTGGGGGAAAAAGGTATCCCTCGCAAAAAATTTCTGATTTTGGCCACAAGGAGGAACTGACTATATGGCAATTCGATATAACATCCGAATGGCTGGGGTTGGAGGGCAAGGTGTCGTAACTGGCTCACATATTTTCAGTACAGCGGTGATTCATGCTGGTGGGGAAAGTACCATTGTTCCATTTTATGGGTCGGAGAAGCGCATGGCTCCAGTGGAGAGTTATGTCAGAGTGTCAGATGAGCCCATTTATGAGATCGGGGAAATTACCTTTCCGCATATCATCATGATTTTCCATCCTCAGGTCATTACCCATGGAAAAAGCTATACGAATCCATTTTATTTTGGCTTAAAGAAAGATGGCATTGCCTTGATTAATAATGTCGGTCCCATGAATCTTGAGCGTGACCATGAGAATGAATTGAAGGATCTCAATGCTCAACTATATTATCTTCCGGCAACTAAGCTGTCACTGGAAGTTGCAGGCATTGACTTGGCTACGAACATGGCCATGGTTGGAGCTATGGGCTGTATTACGGGCCTGACTACACTAGACGCCCTGGCTCAAGCGGTCAAAGACCGGTTTCTTGGAAAGGGATTCGTGGTCTCAGGCGGTACAGCGGCTCTCGATAGTGTGGTGGAACGAAAGTTTAAAAAGAAACAGGAGTTAATCGACAAGAATCTTGCTGTAGTGAAGGCTGCCTGGGAATTCGCTGATCAAAATGGGTGGGCAAAGAAAAAACAAACGATGGCCCCCGCAACTGCGGCCACGCCAGCATAAAAGATCTTCTAAATATATAAGAGGGCACTATGTATCTCGTAGCTAGCATTAATACTGAAGTTTGTGCGGCAACCAGCTGTAAACTGTGTACGCAGTATTGCCCAGAGGCTAACACCATTCTCTATAATAATGATGCGGGGAAAGACCAAGGCTTGAAGTATGGGTCCGCCTACGTATCGGTTGATCGTTGTAAGGGCTGTGCGCAATGTGTCTGGGTTTGTGACAATATGGCCAAACATAATGCCATTAAAATGGAAATGATTGACCAAATTGGAGATCAGGCGCTCACACAAAATATTATCTATGGTGAAAAGTCTACAACGGCAGTATTAGCCAACCCTGTTCCAGGGTGAGAGTCATTATTGGCTTTCCGGGTATCGGACAGTTCAAAGAACATTATCGGAAATGGGAGTATGGTTGTGAAAACAAGCGAAGAGACGGAAGAAAGAATTATTGTTCCTGGCCCTGCAGGATTTCATCCCCCTTCTGCTGCTCAATTGGGAGTCTTACCGCCTGATACTGGGTATGGACTAAAGTATGGGCATCTTGCTCCTGAAGAGCAGGTCATGGAAGAGTTGGCAAGGATGATGTTAACCGGTAAAAACGCGACCATTTTCCCTGGGCCTTTGGTCTTATGGGCTTGGAATGAGCATGCTATTGAAAAAGCCAAGGTGGTCTTTGAAATTGCTGCACAAATTCCTGATGTCTTGATCATTCCCATGCCGGACTATCGACCTAAGTACCCTAAAGTTGAGCCAGAAGAGGCGATTAACCCTAATCATCCTAATTTGACCATTTGGGGAAATAAGATTGAAGCCTGTATCTTTGTTGGTGTGCATTGTCATTATGCAAATTTATCGTTGAAAATGATTCGGGCTGGGACTAATTGTTGCACCTCGGCTCTTTGTGCCGAGCAAGGGCATGAAGATGCTATGTTTACGATTCGAGACTGTGATGTCAATCAGCTTCGTCGCGTTGCCCAAGCCTTTAAGCGAGTGAGAGAGGACATGGGAATTAAACTTCCTGAAAATGGAGAGAACGTTCGATTTACGCCGTATCAATCCGAAAACGTCCATGATGGGAAGACTCATGCCAATCCTTTGTTATATACTCCGGGTGAGCCGTTGGGCAGTGCCGCGAGTGCCTTTGGGCATAAGTCCGAACATATGCAAAGCGAAGCCTAAAAGACAATCATTACGTGTTCCATTTTCATACTGATACCTATAATCAATATAGAGGGGTAGCGCCATGAGTGAAGCATTGGAACCAGAAGTTAAAACCAATCCGCAAGGTGATCCCATTACCAGTACCGCTACCGCGGACGCTCCCGCTGCTCAGAGTGGGAGGAAAGACCCCCATGCTGAGGCAAAAAAGCAGAAGGTGGTATCCCCCGAATATATGTTTTTTGAAGCTCCACGAGAACGAGAATTTATCACGGGTAGTGAATGCGCTAAAGAAGCTGTTCGGCGATCCAATGTCGATCTTTCTATTGCCTATCCCATTACTCCGCAAAGTGAGACCATGCAGCTTATTGGTGTGTTGTATGGTGAAGGGTACGTGAAAGAATACTATCGAGGGGAAGAAGAATATGGGGTGATGTCGGCAATTGCAGGGGGATCTCGAGCTGGTGTTAGGTGTTTTACTGCAACAGCTGGCCCTGGGACGCTCCGTGGAATTGAACCGATTGCATCATGGCCTGGCCATCGACTTCCAGCTGTAGCCATGTTTACCTGTCGAGTGGTCAATGCTCCTTTGGCGATTCAACCTGATAATATCGAGATTGCCTATCTGCTGAATTGTGGAATGATTGTTTTTCACTCAGAGAATCAGCAAGATCTCTTTGATTACCTCATGAAGGCATTTATCATTAGTGAGAAAAATGATGTAACTTTGCCGGTTGGGGTGTGTTGCGATGGGTTTTTTGTGACACATGCTCGAGGGTATTGTTCTATGCCCGATCGTGAGTTCAAGTTGCCTGCCCGTGATCCCTGGAGAGGGTCTGTGCCAGTTTTGGATGCCGAAAATCCACCAGCCCGGCTTTCCCGTGATGCCCCAGTTCAAAAATCAAACTTTATGGCCTATAACATTCATGCAGTGTGGCAGCAAGAGGTATGGGCGGCGGTTGAACGGTCTCGAAAGTATATTGATCTCTATATGGGCGGGCTGTTAGAAGCGGAAAATGTCGAAGGTGCAGAAGTGATTCTTATTGCCTCGGGGAGTGCAGCTGCTCAAGCGAGGGAAGCTGTTCGGGCCTGTAAAGAGAAATCGATTAACACTGGATTGATCAAGATTCGTTCCCTAAGGCCTTTCCCAACTAACGAATTACGGAAATTATGTGCGAATGCCAAGCTCATTGTCATTCCTGAATTTAATTATGTGGGATGGTTGGCCAAGGATGTGGCTGCGGCTATTTATGGGTATTCCAAAGCTAAAATCGTGGCTGGTCCTCATGTGTATGGTGGAATGTCGATGCCCGTGGAAATGATCGTGGATGAAGTCGAAGGTGGACTGACAGGAAAGAAATCTTCTACTGTTCCATCTTCTGACATTATGGGAACGGATATTGACCCTGCGGCTGTTTCCCATTTCATGCAAAATATTTAATGTGGTCTTCAGGGCTTGAAATAGTGTAGCCCGCCCTGTTGTGAACAACAAAAGCCCGCCTCAATGTATTTGAGGCGGGCTTTTCATTTTAAAAGCCGATGGCTGAAGCAACCTGGGCGATGATTTCCTATGTTCAACGACTTGTACGATTGGATGCTTTCTTGGGCGGATTCACCGTATGCTGTTCCGGCATTATTTCTCCTGGCCTTTGTAGAATCATCATTTTTTCCGATTCCTCCTGATATTTTGCTCATCGCTCTGACGTTGAGTCAGCCGGAAATCGGGCTGTATTTTGCTGCGATTACGACTATGGGATCGGTCTTGGGTGGTCTTTTGGGGTATGGAATTGGATGGTTTGGTGGGCGACCACTTCTTCTTCGTTTCATTGGAGAACAGCGCGTTAAATCGATTCATACATTATTTGAACGGTATGAGGGCTGGGCAATTCTTGTTGCTGGTTTTACCCCGATTCCCTATAAGGTTTTTACGATTGGCGCGGGATCGTTTTATGTGAACCTTAAGATATTTACTCTCGCCTCTCTCTTCAGTCGAGGAGGACGCTTCTTTTTAGTTGCAGGGACGATCCAACTCATTGGACCAACAATGAAAAGTTTCTTGGAAGAATATTTTGATGTGTTAAGCGTAGTCATTGTGATCGTTGTGGCTCTTGGATTCTACATTGCTCGGCTTCTGTCTAAGCACCTGTCCGGTTCTATGCCAGCTTAGGTGGAGGTGTATGTGAAGTGCTATGAATATTTATAATACATTGACGGGTCGCAAAGAGATATTGAAGCCATTAGAGCCTGATCATGTTCGTATGTATGTCTGTGGCGTGACGGTCTATGATGATTGTCATTTAGGTCATGCTCGGAGCGCCATCGTGTTTGATGTCTTGAAGCGCTATCTTGTTCACCAAGGATATCGAGTGACCTACGTACGAAACTTTACGGACATCGATGATAAAATCATCAAGCGGGCGGATCAGGAAACCAGGACATGGACGGAAGTCGTTGAGCAATATATCAAGGCATATTACCGCGACATGGATCGTTTGCACGTAGTCATTCCTGATGTCGAGCCTCGTGCCACTGACCATATGTCGGAAATAATTATGCTCATTGCCGATTTGCTAGAAAAAGGAGTTGCTTATCATGTTCAAGGCGATGTGTTTTATGAAGTCGCGGCGTATCAGGCCTATGGTCGACTGTCTGGTCGGAAAGAGGCTGAACTGTTGGCAGGTGCGCGTGTAGAGGTCGATGAGCGAAAAAAGCATCCAATGGACTTTGCTTTATGGAAGGCATCAAAACCTGGAGAGCCGAGCTGGGAGAGCCCATGGGGGAAAGGGAGGCCAGGTTGGCACATCGAATGCTCAGCAATGTCAATTCGGCATTTGGGTCGGACATTTGACATTCATGGTGGCGGAAAAGATCTGATCTTTCCACACCATGAAAATGAAATTGCACAATCTTGTTCCTACACAGGCCAGGAGTTTGCGCAATATTGGGTCCACAATGGCTTTGTGACAATTGATCAAGAAAAGATGTCAAAATCTTTAGGAAACTTTTTTACGATTGCAGAAATTTTCGATAAGGCTTCCTGGAAAGAATCTGTGACGGCTGAGGCTCTCCGATATTTTCTTCTTTCTACTCATTACCGAAGTGACCTGAATTTTTCCGATCATGCGCTTTCGGCAGCCAAGTCTGCCCTCGACAACTTATATGATCTTTTTCAACGGTTGGAGGAAGACGGTGCTTGCCAGGAGGTTGATGGTGTCCAAGCGCTTGACGCGCATCTCATTAAATTTGACCGAGCATTTGAACAGTCAATGGACGATGATCTCAACACACCGAAAACCCTTGCCGCATTTCAGCGCTTGCGGGCAGATGTGAATAAGCTTGGTCAAGTTGGATTGTCTAAAGAAGGCAAAACCACGACGTTAGAACGTTTCAGAACATGTGGCAAGGTGCTTGGCCTTTTCCAGCTTCCCTCAAAGGAATGGGAGTTTAGTTCGACATTATTAGAAGGTTCTGTCAATATTGATTCGTCGGGATCAGCTGGTCTCGAGACTGGCCAAGAGGATGATGAATGGATCAAGCAGCAGATTGAAAAGCGGTACAACGCTCGTGAAAGAAAAGACTTTGCGACCGCAGACACAATCCGGCAGGAACTCGCGTCAAAAGGGATTGTCCTTGAAGACAGAGCGGATGGAACAACCAGATGGAAACGCTGAGGATGCTAATGTTGTGTACGGAATTCATGCGGTTGAAGAGGCCCTACGGGCGGGGACGCGACCGTTCCAACGTATTATCCTGGTTCGGCAGGATCGACAATTTTCCCGTATTGTCCAGTGGGCACGGGAAAAACACATCCCTTTGGTTCTCGAGTCCTATGAGCGGTTAGACCGATTCGTTCTTCGTGGACGACACCAGGGTGTAGTCGGGATTGTGGCAGCCAAAGTCTATACTAAGGAGGAGGATATCCTGGCCTATGCCCGTAACCAACAAGAACCGGAGTTCTTTATAATCTTAGACGGTGTTGAAGATCCTCAAAACCTAGGCGCGGTCTTACGAACGGCTGAGGCGGCCGGAGTGCATGGTGTCTTTATTCCAGAACGAAGGGCGGTTGGCTTAACGGCTGGAGTTGCCAAAGCTTCTGCTGGAGCTATGGAATACATGCGAGTCGCCAGGGTTACCAATATTGGGAAGTTGATCCAACGACTTCAAGCACAAGGCATCCCGGCCTATGCGTTCGATCCCCAGAGTGAGAAGCCTTATACAGCTCTCGACTTAACGAGCCCTGTGGCATTAGTTTTTGGTGTTGAAGGACAAGGTATTCGCCAGGGGGTGTTGGCAAAATGCGAGGAACGTGCCATCATTCCCTTACAAGGACAGGTTGCGTCGTTAAACTTATCAGCAACAGCAGCCGTGGTCTTATTTGAGGCAAGAAGACAGCGGGCTGGTGACTTGAGCGCCTGTGTTACTTGATCTGGATCATGCCTTCCTGAATGGCGGCATTCAAGAGTTGCGCTGCATTTGAAACCCTGACTTTCTTCATCATATTGGCCCGATGGGCCTCAACGGTTTTCACACTGATTTCAAGCTGTTGCGCAATCTCTTTGTTCTTCAGTCCCGTCCAGATTAGTTGGAGAATCTCTTGTTCTCGATCTGTGAGTGCCTCCGGACGTTTCCGCTTGGGGAAGGGGGTGTCAGCTTTTTTGAGTTTGGGATACGTGCTCATACACTACCAGGATTTTGCCTGAGATAAAATATCTAGGAAATAATAACAGTCAACCTAAGTAAAGTAAACTATGGTTTCTACGTATTTTGCTGGAAGGTATTTTCAGAGGGTTCCTCGGGCGTCTCATGTTTTTATTATTCGGGTATGTCAGCGTTTTTTTCTTCGGGTTGATTATTGGGAGTTTTCTCAATGTCTGTATTCATCGCATACCAAGAGAACAATCAATTGTGTGGCCTAGGTCAGCTTGTCCTTTGTGTGCAACGACATTGGCTTGGAAAGACAATATTCCCCTAGTCAGCTTTTTCCTCTTGCGCGGTCGATGTCGACAATGCCGAATGCCTATTGCGTTTCGGTATCCTTTCGTTGAACTCAGCAACGGATTGGGCTATGTGGCTACTCTTTGGACGTTTGGAATGACGGGTTCTACCGTTCTCTACAGCCTATTTCTGTCAATCCTGCTCACTATTACCTGGATCGATATTGGTCACTATATCATTCCCGATAGTCTATCTCTGCCGGGGCTTAGCCTGGGGCTCATGGGGGCAGCGACGGTGTTGCCTATTGAGTTTCTGGATGCTGTGTTTGGAGTAGTGCTGGGAGGAGGCGTTTTGTGGATCGTGGTAGTGTTAAGCCCCTACCTATTTGGAAAGGAGGGGATGGGGAGAGGAGATATTAAACTTTTGGCCATGATTGGGGCATTTTTAGGATGGGAGTCTGTCCTTATGACGCTCATGCTTGCAGCCATTGTGGGGTCCTTGATTGGTATGGGGCTCATCCTCGGCAAGTTTATGAACCGAGGCCAGTATATGCCTTTTGGTCCTTTTCTCGCTTTGGGTGCAGTCTGTTCTCTATTTTTCCATACACAGATTATTGACTGGTATCTACAGATTGTGTGGTAGTCATGACAATGATGCTGTGGGGCGAAGAAGCTGTGATGCCTGTGGAACGATCCATGATTTTTGTGACGTTTGAAAGTGCGTTCGCGCCGCTGGGAGGGCTCGCGGCGGTCATGCGTGTGTTGCCTCAAAAAATGGCACAGCAGGAATCCGGTAGCTGTGCGATTCTCACCCCGTTTTTTCGTGAGATTACCAAATGCCAAAAGACCCTGTACGACGCCATTCAATTCACAGGTCATCACTTTGATTTGGTCTTTGCTCAGCAATCTCATCGAGTGGACATGTATGTGTATATAAACCCGGAGGGGTTTCCCACGTACCTTATTGATACCACGGATTTTTTCAATGCGCCGTGTCACTGTGAGGATCCACCAAGTCTCAATGCGCCCTGTAATCCATACCTGACGCCTCACCATCCGGAGCAATTGCTTCAAGATTCCCTGTTTTTTTGTGCAGCGGTCCCCAAAGCGTTGACGGCATTAGGCTTGACAAAACACGTGGTCCTCAGTCTTCAGGATTGGGAAACCGCTGCGACTGCGCTCACAGTCAAGGAAGATGACGCGATAGAGTCGGCAACCTGTTTCTTAACAGTTCACAATCCATATGACCAGCCGATCACAGAAGAGGACATCAGGCAATTCTCCACCTGCTCCCTTGAGGGGACATCGGTCCTGACCACCATGATTCCCTTTTTGGATGGGCCCTTGTCCACGGTATCCGACAATTTTGCCAAAGAACTCATTGAAGATCCTCTTCATACCACAATCTATGCGTCACATCTCCAAGCGGCTTTCACCCAAAAAGGCCTCGTGGGGATTAACAATGGAGTGTTTGGCTCGTTGGATTTTCCACCGATCGCTATAGAGAAAGCCAAGCAGGGTGAGGTGCAACCATTGTTGCAAGAAAAACGACGACGACGAGACGAGATGATTACCATCCTTGAAGACTACCAACCCAATCAAGCATGGGGCTCTTTGGATTGGGCAGAATTTGAAGGGCCAGTGTTTCTGTTTTTCGGTCGTGATGATCCTCGGCAAAAAGGCTATGATCTTGCTGCTGCAGCCATTCAACAGATTCCCAAAGGAAAGGCCAGATTCATTTTCACGCCCATTCCCGGAGATGAAGGAATCACAGGCTTAGAGTTCCTTCGGATGTTAGCTGAAGAAAGACAAGGTGAAGTGAAAGTCTTCCCTTTTCGAATGGCACAAGGATATTCTGAGCTCCAAAAAGGTGCATCTTTTTTAGTGATGTGTTCCTTCTATGAACCATTTGGTGGGGCCACGGAAGGCTATGTGGTGGGCACACCAGTCATTGCTCGCGCGACGGGTGGGTTGGTGCAACAAGTGGTGCCATACCCCGCACGATGTTACAGTGAATCAGTTCGGCAACGTACAAATCACTTTCATGAAGATCACTGTCACCCATCTGGATTTCTTTTTCGGGAACCTGATTTGTCGGAAGATGATTTCAAGACAGGCTGGCAGACGATTGTGGATTGTGCGTATTGGCCTCATGGTGATCGATTAGCTGAACGAATGACGACGCGGTTGTTCAGGGCTATGGTGGATGAAGCCAGTATCGCCCTCTTGGATGCTATTGATCTGTATACCAACCATCCATTGAATTATGCGGCAATGATCCAACAAGGGTTTCAGATGGCCGCGTCGTTTTCATGGGATATGACCGTTCGAAATTATCAGAAGTTATTTCAGTCAGTAGTAAAATAGTCTAACTTGCCTGTTCATCGTCCTGCATCTATGGATCTGATCACCACACATTTTAATGCAGACTTTGATGGCGTTGCGTCCATGGTGGCTGCGAGAAGGTTGTACCCAAATGCCATATTAGTGCTCTCGGGTGGGGGGCAGGAACACGTTCGTCGATTTCTTGCCGTTCATGACCTTGGCATAACTCGGTTGAAGTGTAAGCTTCCCCCAACCACGGACAGGCGCAATGTAGAGCTTTCTGGCAGA
>JAALKI010000011.1 GCA_011088105.1 Nitrospirota bacterium
CAGTATCGCAATGAACAACGATCACAGGTGGCTTGATTTCAGGGGAGCACTACAAGTTGTCCGAGAGCGATTTTCCTCTCCACGCATTCTTCAAAAACCCTGTAAAAATAGGGTGTTTTGGCTGGTATGGGTCTTGCCAGACTCGAACAAAACGGAGCTGAGGGTGGCCTAAAAGGCGCTCTAGGTAAAGTACGTAAATAACTTATTCCAAGTTAAAAAAACTTTTTATCCAGGACACACCACTACCCAAAACGGATAGAATGCCAAAGCAAGTGTGTTCAAATACAAGGGATATGCATAAAGATGATTGTCTATAAAACAGAGGAAATTCGTTTTGGTGCTGAATTCTTGGTGCCATTCTAACGAATACATGTATATAGTTTGGATTTTATCATGATCGCCCCTTAAATTACCTCGCTGATCAGTGATGGTAAACGCATAGGGATCGTGCTCAGGAAAGAGTTCCGCCACATATGCTCTGAACTCGACTGCATCAATAATTCCCCTGTTGCGCATTAATTCCACCGGTAATTTCTGGTCTTTGAATTCTCTCAAATACTTTCTCTTTTTCCGAGGACTCTCATTCTTCCAAAAACCTGAGTAATAAAATACTCCCGTTGCGTAGATCGAAAAAATGGGAACTACGCAATCAACAAGCAACTTCGGAATCTCCAACTTGATTCCTCCTACCAACAGTTCAATCGGGTTGCCAAGCTGATGAAATCCAAAGAAGGTATAAAGGAACAAAGCTATCCAGGCTGTCTGCGCCATCCGTCGAGCATTTGTCACTTCCGGTTTCATGATTATCTCCTAATGACGCTTCTAGCGTACCGCAATTCTAGGAGGTGTCAAGAGTCGATTGTGTGAGTGTGGCGAAGAGCATATAATTGGAGTGAAAAAGTGGGATGTTATACAGAACTTATTTGCAGCGTAAAATATCATGTCATTTTCTAATCAAACATTGGGAATTCTCACATTTTTCATCTTAGGCATTATCCTGGCTTATCTTGTGATAAGTCTGGCGCCAACTTGCAATGGTAATTACGAGTTTAGTCTAAGAGAACTTAAGTTTGTTTGCACAAATCAACTGCCCGGCCCAATCCCCAGCCCACCTGCAAAACCAGCAGCACCTGAAAAACCAGTAGTACCTACTAAACCTTCTATGGAGGATCAGTGTGATGTTCCCTGGCAACAACAACCACTTTCATGCCCGGATTAACATTTTTATTTTTTCAGTAGTAATGGGATTTGTCGTGCCTGCCTATGCATTTGCTGATGGGCCTGCTTGCTTCACAGATCCTAGGTATAATCGTACGAAAGGCGAGGCGTTTAAATGTCTTGAAGATAAAATAGCTAAACTTATATCAGAACTACGAAACGTAAAGGCAATGAAGAGCCCTGTTCCCAAAAATGCAGTGATGGCATTCAGTACAACATGCCCAGAAGGCTGGAAGGATTTTAAGAAAGCAAAAAGCAGAGTACTTGTAGGTGCCGGGAGAGGCAAAGACCCACAGACAGATAGAAACCTTACTGCAAGATTAATAGGTGATCAAGGCGGTGAGGAAACACACACACTCACAAAAGATGAAATGCCTAGTCATAAGCATCGAACAGTAGAAGCAGGGGATGATGGGAATTCAGAATGGGGTGTTGGTTCTGGAATGAATGGTCGTCAGGGTGTTCGTTGGACACGTTCTTTCCCTACCAGTCATACAGGACCTGTTGGAGGGGGGGGCTCACAATATTATGCCGCCATTTATTGTTGTTCAATACTGCATCAAACAATAATGCATGTAATAAGAATCCTGGGACGACCCCATGAAAGACGCTGAACGACTCGCAGCCACGTAACTTCTTCTGAGAAGTGTTGTTTCCCCATCCACCCCTAACACGTCGTCTCATCGGTATAGGTCGGCGTCGTCGCGGTTTCGACGGTAGGTGAGGTCGAAGCGCCGCTTTCCGTGGAGGGCGAGGTGGCTTGTCCCGCCTCCACACAGTACGCATTCGAGAGTGTACACACGTCGGCATAGTACGGGTCACTGTCCCCAAAGCCATGTTTGTAGCCCGTCCCATGCTTCAACCCAATCCCATAGCGCGGGCGAATGTCATCACGGCTGGACACGGGAGGCTTCCTTCTTGCGTACCCGCTTCGGCGCTTTCGACGCGGAGGATTTTAAGTAATGCTGTTCAAAGGTGGAGACCTCTGGGTCCCAACTCTTTTTCGCTTTCATCAAATTGCGATACGTGCCCGAGTAATCTTCTTTGAGAAGGTCTAAGAGTTCCGGGTCCAACGGTTCATGGTTTTGGATGGACTCCATCGCTTGGGTCCGAAGCGCCCGCGCATCCTCTCGATCCGTTCGAATCTTCGCCCGATTCACATAATGCTGATGATGCATTTGCGTTTTTTCGAGTGGCGAGAAGGTCAGCATGCGCGCCATGACATCTTTGGTGGTGGGCTGAAAATTCTGTGGCGGCCCATCAAGTGGACGGAGGATCGGAGTGCCGGTACTATTCGAGACTTCTTGCCCACTCATCCATTCCGCGCCGGTCACGGCATGATAGAGCGCCGTGGGCATCAGTTTCTTGGGCGCCCGCCAAATCTCCAAAGTCCGCGATTTGCGCCCCGGGAAAACGGGCATTCGTTTCGGCCACCACCAGGGGGGTAAACACAAAGATGTTTTTGTTCGTTTCCATCAAGGAGTGCAGCACATGCATGCGATTGTCTTTCGTCAGTTGCGCCCAGATACACGCCGGATGCCTGCGCCCAAAATCCCAGCCGCGCAAGAGGGGGAGGGTCCGGTCATACGTGAGGTCGCGCACATGCACGTCCCGGTTAAGCGTGTCAAAGAACGGCTTGCCCGCCGTGACGGTAAAATCAATTTCATGTTCGCGTTTCCAATCCCGCAGACTCGGGGTGGCGTGCTTCGCTTCGGTGAGCCACGCCTTGCCAGGGTCGGTTTGAAGTTTTTGTGGGGGTCCGAGGAATAATGAATCGCGACCACCCGCCAGCCCATCGGGTTTCGCCAACACACCATCCCTTTCGTGGGGCATTCGACGGCTTGCGGGACCTCAATCCCATTCAACACCTCGGCGGGGAGGGCGACGGCTTTGTCCATCACGGGCCAGCGCGGTTCGGGGATCGCGGGCTTTTTTGCCATTTACTTTTTCACCCCATGAATGAGTTGCTTCATGATCCCCTCCAACGACGGGCTGCTCGTCGCAATGAATTGCCCGCCCCCAATCAACGAGGGCATCGCCGCGCGAATACTCGCGGAGGCTTCGGGTTGAAAGTCGAGTTCATCGCTATAGAGCACACTGACGGTGTTTGACCGAATCACATCCGCGCCTTGGGGAATGCCCCACATCCGGGAATCGGTCGCTTTGATTTTGAGTTCGAGTTCCGAGGAGCGCGGGCCTTTGACCCGGGGCCGAATCGTTTGCAGAAACTTGGGGAGATGATCGTACATAAAGCGGCCGAGGTCGAGGAGATTCTTGACATCGTCTTCGCGCTTCGTTTGCACAATCACGAGTTGATTCTTGCGAATCAGGACCACCGCTAACAGATAGGCGAGGGTCACCCACGACACCATCATTTGCCGACTCTTCGGGGTGAGGACATAGCGTTCGTGTTGCAACTCTGTGAGATAGCCCCGGAGATTCGGTTGATCCGGGATCGGTTTAATTTGATCGCTATCATGTTCATCCTGTGTCAGAAACCAGCCGGTCCCAAGAATGAATTCTGGCAAATCGTGGGCATATTCCTTCAACACCGCTTCGGCATGCGCCAACTTAGCTTTGGTGATCATGCCTCGCCCACCAGCTCATACTCTGCCTCCACCGGGTCCGGGGCGTTCGCCTCCGCCGCATCCTGCTCCAATCGCTTCGCCGCCAAGCGTTTCGCGGTTTTCATCAATTCCCCATCCGCATCGAGCTCTTCTTCGGTCCCGGCCTCTTTCAAGAGCGCGGTGGCCTGTTCGCCTTGCGACTTCGTGATCCAGGCGAGGTCTTTCATGTCTTGGGTGGTCAACTCGGTCTTCCCGGCTTCCACATCGTGCTGAATTTTCTTGGATTGAAAGTCGATGACTTTCGAGAGGGTTTCGGCGTTCGTAAAGGAGGTTTCAGCGAGCTTCAATCGCCGCTGCGTGAGTTCTTTGACGAAGCGGGGCCGGGTGACGAGTTTCTTGATCGTGGTGCGGGGGAGGGCTTCATGCTCGGCCAGGTCCTTGACGGTTTTGCCTTTGACAAAGGCCCGTTGCACCCGTAAGGCCGTATTGCGTTTGGTGCGCCGCTCTTCCTTCGTCAGGACCTTTTTCGGCATCCACGCCCCCACAAGTGTTAATAGTTAACACTTTCAGGTTACCAAAAGGTACCACATTATACAAGTGGTTACTAAAAAGAAACGTTCTAGATCTATTTGTTACTAAAAGTTACTATATGATGGACGAGACAGGACTCTAGTCGGAGGTTTTGTCACCGGGGTAGAGGACGGTGTAAGTGAATGCGGGGAAGGGGTATTCGCTCGGGGCACGCCACAGCTGATTGCGCTAGAGATTCAGAG
Source organism: Nitrospirota bacterium (assembly GCA_011088105.1). Taxonomy (GTDB): domain Bacteria; phylum Nitrospirota; class Nitrospiria; order Nitrospirales; family UBA8639; genus JAALKI01. The sequence goes on from JAALKI010000011.1 coordinate 4,559, forward strand.
CGATGAGGTGCGGGTGTGAGGGGGAAATCTAGAAGGACTATCCCGCTTACAGCAACCTCTCTGAATGTCAGGCAAGACCTGATTGGCGATGTCATCCTAATTTTATTTCCTGAGGCGACAATCATACTTCGCCTTCATCCACCTATCCCTCCACTTACTCACAATCCTTGTCCTTGGCAACATTCGTGACACTCGCATCGGTGAGGCTCTCATCGCAGACTGAAACCTTTTATTGTGACACTGATGATCGCTGGAATTGATGTTGAATTGCCTTCTTCCATATAATGATTAAGTATGACCTACAGTGACTAGGCAGCATGCTTGTGTAGTTGGATGCAGTTGACACAGTATCTCTTCCGGCAGTTGAGCCAATGCGATGCGGTAGACGACAAACTCGGATCCTCATCCGAAACATCGTGTGGCTTGGTAATCTGGCAACGGCAAACAGTTGTTATATGGATGCTTTTCCACGCTACAGGCTAACCTTACTTGAAGATTCGAATACGCGCGATGTTGAAAAACTAAGGCCCATTGAGGACTGGCTACTGAACTTCGACCCGAAGTTATAGTAACCTTTGAGGTCCAAACCTTTGGGGAGTGTAGAAGAGTTCGGGGTGTTCAACCAGTGGAAGGTAGAGCTCTTTACGCGGGTGCAGAGCGGGAGCTAAAGGAGCTTATCTCGAGATTGCGAGAGCGGATTTTACCTTCAAACCCCCAGGTTTTGATGTTGTTTGACGAGGCAGAACGAGCGCCTGACAAGTAATTGCATTTCACCTGGTTTTGTGAACAGCAGACGGAAACAGTCCACATGATGTTAAAGCGCAAGCGGGTCATTCAGGGAGGTGGGATCGTGAGATGCCTGGCAGTGACACTCCTTGGAGTCTTCATTGCGGCTGCACCCACTGATGCGCTACCCCTCGATCCATTCTTTTCGATCTCGGGTTCGTGGAAGACCCCAGGTGGAAATGGAGTGGTCGTTCGACGGATTGACGGAGGTATTGAAGGCATCCTGTACGAGGTACCGGAAGAGGCTGGTCGATACGGGCATGCGCTGGGGCAGACCGTGCTGCGAAATGTGTCAATCACAGGAACGAATGTGAACATGGAGGTGGCGGTTCGAATTGATGACCCGACGTTGGTTCCGCTTTGCCCGGTTGGCTGGGCCAAATTTTTCGGCATGGTCACGGAGGCGACAATCAGTGGAGAGCTTGAGAACGGGGACTTCGAATTGGAAACTGCTCACAACGGCAATGTGACCGGCTGTACGTACGTCGTCCAGCCTGGTCAGACCGACGTCACCTACACTCGGAACACCTGTAACTGTACACTCGTCCCACCGGAACGTAAAGTCCACGACCTGAAATGGGTGGAGCGCAACGTAAACGCCAGCCTCTCTCTTTCCGAGCCGTTCGCCCAGCAGGCCTTAACTGTGAAGGTTGAGCGACTGGGAGAAATGCCCGTGGCTCACGCTGAAGTCGAGTGGACCGTCCAACAGAAACAGAAAGGCTTCACTGCTACTTACAGAACTTTTTCCAATGCGGCGGGAGAAGCCAGGCTCCGGATGGGGATGCTGCCCGACCTGCACTTCGCACCCATGAACCAACTGACGAGGCCGAATCAAACATTGCCGGCTGGTACGTTGACGGTGAAAGCTGCTGCCCCCGGTCTCGAAACCAAACTCGAGGAATCGGGTCTGCTGATACTGTCTACTGCTGATGCCATCATTCAGGTGGTCGATCGAAACATGCGGCCGATCCGAGATATCATCTTTGACAGCCGAACCAATGAGGGTCGATTCCGCGTGCACGTCGTCACCCCAAACACTGAGAATCAGCCCGAGACAGTTTACGTCACGATTACAACCTACGATAGCCAGGACGTTGTTTATGGGTCAACAGGATTCCCATGTCGGGGGGTGGGACGAATCAATATTCAGAGAACCATGACGTAGTCCTTGTGCGTGGCCACAGCGACTCTCCTAACTCGCATGAAGTAGGTGTGAAAAAAATGCTGAAAGGGTCAAGATTGCCATCACAATCAAGGAATTCGATAAAACCCGAGAGATTTACGCCTACGGCAAGCCGTTAGATATGGCACGCAGTGTGATCCAGAAGAATCTACAGGAACTGCTGAACAGCCTTGAAGAAATCGAGAGGGAGACACCGGTGACATCAGGCGATGCGTTTACCCTTCTGGGCCAGAAGAAGAAACTCGCGACACGTGCTCTGACTCTCCTAGACGACAGCCGCCTTATCCCTGCGGCGCAGGTCTCACTGGCGAAAGAGTACCTCTCCCTGATCATGGAACGAGGGCAGCGATACCAACGAGAGTCAGGACAGAAGACGTATCGTCCATTAAAGAGCCGTACGGAGTTCCTTATTAGTGGTAATCTCCTGGAGAAACCGGTGTTTCTCAAGAGCGACTTCATTCCCGAAAGAAAGGCGATCTTTTTCGCGCGAGGACAAGTTCGGTCTTTGATAAAGAGGACAGCCAAAGAGATGAAGCAGACTCTGATGAAAGATTTAAGTCTGGCGCCACGCACGATAGCGTTGACGGCCGCAGATATGGTCGCGTCCCCTGTTTATCTTGTCTATATCATGGTCTATGGACAGACACTCGATGGTCAAGATGCCACTGTCGTGGAGCGACTTCTCGCCGGGTTGGATCTTGTGCCATTCAAACTGAATACACCCCCCAGATCCAAGAGGCTTAAACGTATCAACTCGAAACATCACGAAATCAATAGAATTCGTAGCCTCGCTGAGGAGTTTGGAATAGGGATGGAGGTCATGGACCTGGACACTCTCCGTGCGGTAGCCGCGACGCAGCGTTGGCAACCAAACGACACAGTTTTACGGCGGCTCTTCACTGCTCCGATACCTGAGGCTCTGAGGGGGCAAATGCATGCGGTCTTGCAACGTATCTCTGATTCGCGACTCGTGAGGAAACTGCGGGCAAAGCTCATTGCGCTTGACGCCAAACCCTTGGCAGACAAGAGAAAGAAAGTCGCCCGGGATGTCGGTTCCCTCATTCATTGGAAGAAGTATCTCGAGGAGCAGGACTATTGGGAGAAAAAATTCCGCGATGGGACTGCCGTTAAGACTGGGAAGAATCGCTACCGGGAGGCCAGGAAAGCAGGTGACGAGACGAAGCTAGGAGACCTTGAGGTGATGTTCGAGTGGACAATCACAGATACCTCGCGGCGCCTAGATTACGCGATGATCAATCATAGCGAAAAGACGATATGTATCACAGACCTTACCGGTCAGCTGAAGCAGGATCACCTGGCGAAGACGAAGGGGTATGGTTCGCTTGTTCGCAGATTGGATGAGTTCAAGAACTTCAAAGTGATCAAGGCCGTTGAGATGTATTGGGACGAAAAGGCGGGCAAGTACATCGAGGGTTTAGCGGACCATTTCTGACCCGCCCTTAGCTTGTTAACCCAACACCCCAAAACTGAGGTAGGGGCAAGTTTCACGGGATGGACTAGAACGGCAAAGGCTCAATTTCCCATCGGCCTAGGTTGGCGGGGTGAGTCAGTTATTTAGAGTCCAGATAATTGAGTGCCCAATCTCTTACATCCGCATTCCAAGACATAGTAGTGATGTTGTAATTAGGCGGTAGCATGGGGAAGAGCGTCTAGCTGGGCTGGATATTGCCACCAAAAGTGATGATCAATCCAGTCGCTCCTAAACCTTCCCGCATCTTCTTTGGTTCGTTTAAGAATAACTTCAATGGGTTCCACCAACATCCTCAATCGGTGATCTAATGGAATTGTCAAACAGTATAGAGTTGGTTGTCAGCAACCATTTCAAAATAGAATGGGGTACATGGGGGAAAGTATGTGTTGCTACTGGTAGTTTTTCCACCCAAAGGGATGATATCACACGCCCGCGTTGCTCTTTTTTCCGTCGGAACGTAATCTTTCTTGCTTTCAACGTGTTCCGATCGACAATCTCAACTACCGCATCGATCCACTTTAGGGGTTTCTCCGGAGGCCGGCCTACTCGAAACTTTACAGGGAATCTGTCTTTTGCGAAGGTGCCCTTCCATGTCACTTCACCAGCAGCAACGCAGTGCTCTCCTGTGACCTTTGTCGCAATCACCTTTTCCCCATACACGTCGATTCGAATAAGCAGGTCCCATTTTCCGTCGCATGTATAATTTTCGCCAATCCAGTCGCCCGCCAGATCGGCTGCTGTGAGAACGTCCTGTGCATGAATTGAAGGTGTCATGAGGAACATCAACATGAGCACCACAGAAATGTGCAACTTTGACTGACCAAGGCGGGTGATCTTCATAGCAACCTCCTCTGCTATCTAAGCGTTGGATTTATGAGTTGCTCGATCTTGGCAAGAACTAGCTTTCCTTACATATGCTTTTTTAACTGACCGTAGAGCATTGCGTCAACGGAAGCTATTAAAAAAACTTTGGTTTAACTTTTGGAAATAGCTTCCATGCCAGTCAAAAATGTTCCGGTTTCTGTTCCGGTTCGGATGGTAAAGGAGTGCGTGCAACCTGATCAGGACAAAGTATAGAACTTCCCACACAAACACGCTACTCCCTCGCAATCCATTGTCAACGAGAGAAGTAAGCTGTGTACGGGCTATTCAAGTCGAGATGGCTACCATGCCATAGTCTGTGTTACCTTCCTGTTTTTCTAAAAGGGCCATTGAGTTTTCCTCGTCTTCGTCATCGACCAGGAGCATACGCGCGATGAAAGTTCCGGCCGACCATTCCCCTCAGGCCAATCAACCCCAAACCAGTGCCGTCCGTGTCGCGCAACCCCTCTCGTCTGACTCGGTCCAAAACGAACCTCTGACCTTTGACGATCGCCGGCCGGAAGCCGTCGCGCAGCGCAAACTCACAGAAGCCATCCACCACAGTCTCCGGCAGGTGGCGCAACGGAAAATCATCAACGCGATCCACCAGAGTCCCCAGATACTTGCTCAGCGCAAACAGCTCGAGGCGATGTTCAGAAAGACACCACTAGTGCAAAGGAGTCCTGAAGAAGACGAACTCCAAAGGCAGGCCAACCTTGAATTCAATCGCACTGGCCTGCCGGATCAATTGAAGGTGGGCATCGAGTCGTTGTCAGGAATAGATCTGTCAGATGTCCGGGTACATGCTAATTCCGAGAAGCCCGCGCAGCTCAATGCACTTGCCTACACGCAGGGCACAGATATCCATGTGGGGCCAGGTCAAGAGCCGTCTCTCCCGCATGAAGCGTGGCATGTCGTGCAGCAGAAGCAGGGACGGGTCAAGCCGACGATACAGACAAAAGGCGTGTCGATTAACGATGATGAGGATTTCGAGCATGAGGCGGATGTGATGGGGGCGAAGGCGGCCGCGTACCAAGCGATAACACCAATCGAATCTGACCCCACCCCCTCTGTCTCTGGCGCGGGCTCGAGACATCTAGTTGTTCAGCGCGAGCGGGACAAAGCGCACGAGACCAACACGCTTAATATGATCTATGACGCACTGAAAGAGAACATGCCGGACAACGAGGATGAGAACACAAGGGAAGGGGAAGTGAGTCAGATAGCCTATGTGCATTTCGGGAACACAGCAAAGGAGGAGTATTTCGCCACTGACATCGAGGGCCAGATACGAGACAGTGATTATTTAACGCCACAAGGAATGGGGGAAAAACCAGGCCACAACCAGCAAACCCAAGAAGAGTGGGAACGTGCGATCCGTGGCACGACATACACGGAGGGTGGGAACTATTTTTGGATTCGTAACACTGAATACGAACAAGAGGGCGGCAAGCCCGACGAGCGAATAATACTGAATCTAAAGTCACAACACGATGCGGCCGCGATAATCGCACATATATAGGAACAATGGAATAATACGGAAGGCGATGAAGATTGGAGGGACTGGATCCTACGCGCGAAATTTCTGGCGGCGAAGAACGAGGGGTACGCAGGAGAAACAGCAAAATATGATAAGGTTGTTATTTATTATGCGGACAACGAGGAACATGAGGCGCGGAGTGACATACAAGAAGGAATATCAACTATCATTGGACAACGGGAGTACGAAATGAACAACCCGGTTGGCGCGTTCTACGACAAACTAGCGCCCGGCATCGCATACGGAAAGGAGGAGGGAGGAGCTAGCTTCACTCGACGAAACGCAAACGAGGTTGCAGCGTACGTGAAGGGAAAAGAATTTAATCTAGACAATATTGACAAAGAAACATTCGTCACTGACGTAACAGAACTCATAGAAGCGCGGTTAGAATAGCCAGAAATCCAATACTCACCCCAACACCAGAACATATTCATTAATCAAATTTTACCATGGTGCGCTTTGACGTAGACAATCAGTGCGTGCGCAAAAAGCGCATGAAGGGGGTAAAGCCCCTGCTTGCAGAAACTCGCAATCGTTTTCATCCAGAGAGGGCGATGTGGTAATAGATTCCTTACACCCCCCCCACCCCCTGAATTTACGCCACCTCTGCCGGCCCCAAACCGAGCGATCCCGCACGGTTGTCGGATAACCAACAATATGTCAACTACTAAAATAAATAAAATCAATGACTTATGAATATTCGGCGTTATTTATGGCCTGCTTTAGCCATTTTGAAGCACGGTTTCTTGCAAGCAGAGGAAAGTTGGAGGACGTGGGCGAGAGCCGCGGCGCGAGGGTGATGGGCAGGTGGCTAACCCCACAACTCACCAAATGGGTGCCTATGGTAACCGTTAACTAGACTGTTAGCTTTATTCACAGGCCTATCAATGCATTTAACAGCGACTGCCGACCGCTGGTTAAAAGAGAATCAAGATCGACTCAAGCGCAACACCTATAAATCCTATGCGCAAAACTTCCGGGATCATCTTTTACCGACACTCGGCGACTGGCCGCTGCATGGGATTACGCGGCAACATCTGAAAACGTTGCTGGCCCAGAAAAAGAAGGCAGGGCTCGCGCCGAATAGTTTGCGGCTCATTCTCGCACCCTTATCCAAACTCTATACCGATGCCATTGACGCGGGACTTGTGCAGATGAACCCCGCCCTTCGTCCCAGCAAGCTCGCGCAAGTGCGCGGCAAAAAGCAGGCGATTGATATTTTCACGGTGGAGGAAGAGCAGACGATTCTCGCTGCCGCCGAACGCTACGCGCCGAAACATTACCCCATCATCTTCTTGCTCTTTCGCACCGGGCTCCGGCTTGGGGAAGCGCTCGCGCTCACGTGGGCGGATCTGGATCTCCTGCAGGGGAGTGCGGTCATTGCGAAAAATTGGACGCACGGGCATTTGGAACTATCCACGAAAACGGGACGCACCCGGCGAGTCGATCTCAGTACAAAACTGTGTGACGTATTACAGGGGTGGAGAGAACAGCAGATGTCGGAATCCGAGATGAAAGATACGGTTCCTCCGACGCTCCTCTTCCCCGGACGCTTCGGCGGGCATCTCGACGGGAAGAGTTGGTATACGCTGTGGTGTAAATTGCTCGTCCGTTGTCACGTGCGATTCCGGCCGCCCCATCATCTTCGGCATACCTATGCCAGTCGTCTCTTAGCGAACGGGGAGTCCATTGTCTACGTCAAAGATCAACTCGGCCATGGGTCGATTCAGATGACGGTGGATACCTACGGGCACCTCATTCCCGGCACCAATCGACAGGCCGTGAATAAACTGGACTCGGCCTAAAAGGCGCTCTAGGTGAACCACCTACGTACATTTATAATTTATAACTTATTGATTTTATTGAGAAAATTGGTGGGCCCACCCGGACTTGAACCGGGGACCAGCTGATTATGAGTCAGCCGCTCTAACCAACTGAGCTATGGGCCCGAGGATGGTCTATCATCAATAGTTAGTTCAACATCATATCATAAATATTCTACTCAACAACTCCCTTTGACATGGTTATGAGGTAGGGTGTGGTGAGGGTCGATCGCCGGCCTTTTGTCCTCGGAGCCGATTAATCTCTTCATTGATTCGTTCGACATCCTCTTGATGATTTTCCTGTTCAGCGGAACGCAGTTGGACAATGAGCTGGTCTAGTTGCGATCGGAGGTGTTTCCGCTCTAAGGCTTCAAGACATCCGCTGATATAGGCAGGGATATCGTCAAAATGATCATTTGAGACTGTGAGTTGGGCAATAAGTGTTCTACATGCCTCATCTTCTGCCAGTGTATGAAAGACGGTATCCAAGTGAACAGGCTCGTCCTCATGTTCTGTGACATGCTGAAGGACCATGTCCACAATACGACGGAACAACGGAACCGTAAAATATTCTACATGCAACGCTTGAATATCTTTCCTTGCCAGCTCGCCTTTCACTAATAAAGTCACGAGATCTCGTTCCTCTCTGCTGACATTCTGTCCCGAGGATGGCTTGAGAGGTGAGGTGGTGTTGCTTCTTGTTCTGGGCTTAGAAGAGGAGTCGTCCAGAAGCTGATAGCGATCTACTAATAATTGTTGGCGAACGCCTAACTGTTCAGCAACCTGGCGCGTATATTCTTCTCGTTCGATGCGATTATCTGTTTTTTGTAAAATGCGTAGAATTTCATCGACACTACGAATACGGTCTTCAACAGTTTCTTGGCTCATCCGATGAAGACATTGTGTAATTGTAAATTCCAATAAGGAAAGGGCTTTGGCTACGATATTTAAGAATGCGTCGCTTCCATGGCTCCGTACAAACGAATCCGGGTCTTCTCCACTAGGCAAGACGGCAACCTTCACGGTCATTCCACTATTGACAAAAATATCAAGGGCTCGTAGTGCGGCTCTCATACCAGCCGCATCTCCATCAAAGACAAATGTGACGGTCGAAGATAATCGACGGATAATCTGCATGTGTTCTTTGGTGAGGGCGGTGCCCAGCGGAGCCGCAACATGCCGAATGCCCGCTTGATGCAAAATCATGACATCAAAATATCCTTCGACGAGAAGCAACGCATGTTCACGACGGATGGCCTCTCGTGCCCGATCCAAGCCAAACAACGATTTTCCCTTGCTGAATAAGGGCGTTTCTGGTGAATTAAGATATTTGGGGTTGTCTTCCTGGATCGTCCGTCCTCCAAACGCGATGACGTTCCCGCGAACATCACAAATAGGAAACATGAGACGATTTCGAAAACGATCATAACAGCGATTGGTCTGTCGAATATTCTTGTCATTGTCTTCACGGTTCACCGCTAATCCGGCTTTCACGACGTCGTTCTGAGATGCGCCATTTTTCAGAAGATGACGCATCAACCCATCCCACTCGGGCAAGGCATATCCCAGCCCGAACTCTTCAAGGATGGTAGCCTGAACGCCTCGAGCCGCAAGATACGAACGGGCTGGCTCACCCTGTTCGGAAAAGAGGAGGTTGTTCCGAAACCATGTACTGGCTGCGGTGTGAAGGTCTTCGAGGCGTCGGCGATGGGCATGGTCACTATGATGGTTGGGTGGTCCCGATTGAATCGGCAACGGCACTCCACCTTGTTTGGCCAACTCTAATACGGCTTCCGGGAAGTCCATCCCTTCTTTTTTCATGAGGAACGTCAAGGCATCACCTCCGATTCCACAACCAAAACAATAAAACATCTGTTTGGCCGGGGTGACCGTAAAAGACGGAGTCTTTTCCGAATGAAACGGGCAAAGGCCACGAAGGTTTTGTCCCGTTTTCGATAGCGTGACATATCGCGATATGATGTCGGCAATGTCAGTGGCATCACGAATTTGTTGTAAAACGGCCTGGGAGACCCCACCCTTGGGAAGAGACACAATATCACCTTTGATTCAGTCGATAACGCAGTCAAACTTCAATAGGCCATACTACATGACATCCCATAAAAGAAATCAAGAGGAACACGAATACAGCACCTGTCTAGGAGCTCAGGTATTGTCAGCTGTCTCTATCATTTATGAAAGAGAAATGAGTATACAGAGTATGTTTCATGGTCCTTTGCCTCATCCGTGATGAGCTGTGTGCAAACACTCTTTTCGTTGTCGTTGTGGCTGGACCATATTTGGTTGGGCAAGGTCAGATGGTAGTAGTGGGTTGTTCGAATATCCCCTCTGTTTTCTTATGAGGCGTTGAGTGGCGGTAACGGTAAATGTGCGGGAGACACCCATGCTTGCTGGGTAGGTATGATGATTGTATGAGTGGGAACACATGGTCATAAAAGAAACGCCCACGGGTATTCTGTTGGCCGTCTATATTCAGACTCGGGCAGCGAAAACGGAATATGTTGGGCTTCATGGAGAAACGTTGAAATTTCGTGTGGCTGCGCCGCCGGTAGATGGGGCCGCCAATGAAGCCCTGTGCCGGTTTTTAGCCAAACTGTTCTCTGTGCCGAAACCGTCCGTTCATCTATCGACAGGCAAAACGGGACGTCGCAAGCATGTTGAGCTCAAAGGTGTTTCGCTGGCGGATGTGCAGCATGTGCTGAAGCTTTCGGCTTCATCGAATTGATGTTACAGGAGAAATGCACCGGGAACCCCAGCTAAGAGACATTGCGTGGGAAGGGATGCTCGCTCAAGCCGATGAATGTCTTGGACGTGTGGATGCTCAAGGGAGATATGTTGAACCCATTTGGCATCCATTTTCATTTTGAGAAATGACGCGTGGGAAGTTCCAGGAATCCTCGTTTCCCATGATGCGGCGTTGGCAATGAGAGGACCAAGTGTTGTGACATCACCGTGAAAGTCCAGTCCGTCGAGGTTGAAGTGAAAGAGATGAGGATCTTGGTCAATATGCGTCAGAAGGGTATAAAGTCATCGGCAGGTTGATGCCATTCTTTCGTAGTGCAAGGTTTCAGGTAGGTCTGTCAGTCGACAGATACCATGGTACCAAAGCATTGCGAAAGGCATCATTATCACTGAAGGGGGTCTGGTGATGGTGTGTTGATTGTTCAACAGCAAGTCTATCATGGCAGCTTCTTGCCATCTATGCAAAAGAGACCCCGTGGCTATCTCTAAAGGTGTCTAGGTCATGTGTTTCCAGTCTGTCTTGAGATAATAACGAAGTTTCGGTGCCTGTTCCCTGTGTGTGCTATGGTTATCCGCATAGGGTAATGTAAGTTTACAACATCTCTCAGCGTTTTTATAATCGAGCCATGTGAGTTTGTGAGTATGATCGATGAATGATGTGCCCCCATTGCCAGCATTGCTTGAATGTCTCTCAACGGAGCTTGAACCCTCTCAAGCCAAAGACCTGTGTCAGGCCTTCACCTTGGCGGGGGTCGCTGAACCTGTTCTCGACTTATGTGATGAGTTACACCAGACATCTGGAAAGGTTGCGCGGATGGCGATTGCCGCGTTACCGGAATTGTACCGCCGGTGTGATGCGGTAACAGTGGTGCCCTGGTTGGATTTGGGAATCAGTCTGGCCTCAGCCTCTGGGGCCCTGGCGCTCAAATACGTTCGTGAAAGTCCGTTGTTGTTGGGTCTGATAGAGCCGACGGCTGTCCGGCAACAGGTTTTGGCCTTGGTCTTGGAGTTGGCTGATAACCAGTCTGAGCATGCAACAAACGCTGCCTTTGAGTTTTTCCGAAAGGCACCAGAACTTCTGTTACATGTCTCTGTCGATACCTTGGCCTATTGGGCGGAAGTCGGAATAGAGTTAACCAATAAGGATTTTGTGTTAGGTGTCGAGTTTTTTAAAGAGAGTCCAGCTATTGCGCAGGTTCTTTCTCATGATCAGGTGCGCCCTTGGGTGACATTTGGAACAAAACTGATTACCCAAAACAGTTTGGGAAACACCGATTATGTGGGAACATTGGAATTCTTCCGAAGCAGTCCAGCTATCCTGAGTGATATCTCCGAACTGGAATTACGCATCAAGGTTATTACCGTCGGGTCTATTTTAGCGGAACGCTTTCCACAAGGAGCGATTGAGTTCTTAGCCGAAGTCCCACAACTGTTGCGAAAACTGCCATCACACCTATGGCGAGGCCGAGTGTTGCAGTATGCTGCATTGTTGGCTGAACAGGATGCTGAGTCGGCCTTAGCCTATGTGCGCCGCTGCCCCAACTTTCTGAGTATGGCTGGTGTCTCGGAAGAGACAGAAGGGACCAGTGCGGCATTTCAAAAATGGTTTGCCGCAGGGATGGAAATTCTGGACTATAGCCCTGAAGGGGCACGGGCCTACTTTGCGTTGGAAACACGAAAAGCTTTGGCTTCTTTGGAACAAGCCATGAGTGGGGTGTCGTTACAGCAGGTTGTTCGGCCGCTGACACTCTTTGCCCACATGATTTGTGGAGAGCATGTCAAGATTGAACCCAACGCAATGCCATCATCCTCAACAGAAAACACTTTTCCTCAAGACGCACAGGTACACAAGCATTTGAACGAACAGGAGAAGGGTGGAGGCCGTGGGACTGGGAGCACGGTGTATTTGCCGAATCTGGTAAACAAATACCCCACACGAGAAGCGAATCGTCGGCTCTATACCGTCATGACGGCGCATGAATTGGGGCATCGTGAATTTGGTACCTACCGGCTGAATTTTTCAAAACTGCACGATCTCTTCAATGAAGTCCGAATTCGCTATGGGATGGCCGACTCCCTGCCGACGAGCCCCGTGACGTTGATGGACTTGTTTGCAGGCTACCCGCAAAAAAGTGTGATACAAGATCTTTGGATGGTGTTGGAAGATGCACGGGTGGAAGATCGTCTGCAGTCTGAATATCCGGGACTCAAGCAAGATTTAGCTGAGTTGGCGCAAGAGGCTGTTCGCACGCATTCGTTGCTCCATGGTATGACTGCTCGAGAAATGGTGATGGATGCGCTACTGTTGTTATTCAGCACGTGTGACACCCAATCTGTTGCTATTCGTCAGGATCTTAATCTAGTGGTCGAAAGAGCCTGGGGCGAAGCGAAAACTGTCTTGCAACCCAATTGTACGGCAGAGGATGTAATCGTCGTAGCTGATCGAATCTATCAGATATTAGACGACATGATTGGACGTTTTCGTACGGAAGGAGAACCTGCTGTCGATCAGACTCCAGAGGAAGCTGAGGCCGATCTTGGTGCAGGGCCACGGGCATCTGAAGAGACCTCTGGTGAGTACCGGCCTATTACCAATTGGGCTTATCGTGGCGCCATGGACCCCGAATGGGTTGAAGGGCAAATGGATATCGCAGACAATCATGGCAACGATGAAAATCCCGATGCTTTGTCACATGAGACAGGATCATTGAACAAACAGACACAGGATCATGATACCGATCATGCACTGTTGGGAGAGCCTCAGGTTCTGTTGCCGTCGCACGAACAATTAAGTTCAGTCGATCCTCTCAAACGGACGTCTGATTCCGACTCACATGAGCGTGAAGGGATTGTCTATGACGAATGGGATGGGGTGATTCAGGATTATCGCACCAAATGGTGCCGTGTCGTGGAACGGTCTGGTCCCGCAGGGTCAGGAGACTTTGTTTCCTCCGTCTTAGCGGCGCGAGGCCCAGCCGTTCGATTGTTGCGTCGATATTTTGAAAGTATTCGTCCCACGGCCTTGCGACGCGTCTATGCGCAGGAGGATGGTGATGAGGTGGATTGGGACGCACTCATTCAATGGGTGGTTGATCGGCGGGTAGGGGTAGAAGCCTCGGATCGAGTCTATATCCGTCGTGATAAACGAGAACGACAAGTCGCGGTGGCCTTTCTCATCGATATGAGTGGGTCGACGGGGCGGCAGTTGGGTTCGGGCCAACAGCGTGTTATTGATGTGGAAAAGGAAAGCCTCGTCGTGATGTCGGAGGCGTTAGAGGCAATTGGAGATGCCTATGCTTTGTATGGGTTTTCTGGACAAGGGCGAGACCAGGTTGATTTTATCGTACTGAAAGATTTTGACCACACCCAATTGCCTCAAACCGGCCAACGTATTGGAGCCGTGACGCCATTACAACAAAATCGGGATGGGGCTGCCATTCGCCATACGGTCAAAAAGTTGTTGAGCTGTCCGGCACGGCATCGGTTGTGTATCCTTGTGAGTGATGGAAAGCCGTTGGATAATGGCTATGCTGATGAATACGCGCTCGAAGATACCAAGATGGCTCTTCGGGAAGCCCGGCTTTCGGGCGTGCTTCCCTTTTGCCTGACAGTCGATCAAGGGGCCAGCGATTACTTGAAGCGAATGTATGGTGACGTAGGGTTTTTGATTATGAATGATGTCATGGCCTTGCCTGAACGGTTGCCAAAGGTGTATCAACGTCTGACGATTACATAAATTGTTCAAAAACCCGCAGTCTCTTTGTTCTTATTCCATCACAGGCCATAGCTGTTTAGAAGGTTAGAGAGACATAGTGCCTGATGTGGTATGAGGATATGAGCGTATGATGGAACATTCTGATCGACCAGTCATTCCCCCTTGGCTCTATAAGTTGTTTACTGGCCATCAATATCCTTATATCCGACGGCTTGCAAAATTCTCAAAGCCTCGGCGAGAAGGCGAGGATAGAGCTGAACCGACGCGTGACGAAATTGACGTAAAATTTTGGGAAGTGTTTCCTCGCTGTCGAGTGAAGGCGCTACAAGAGGTCAAAGCTGGCATGATTGTGAGTTTTGTGGAACTCGGGAACTTTGAGCCTGGAGCGTATCAGGAGCTCGTTGATACCCCAGAGGAATTTTTATTTCAAACCTTTGGCAAAAAAAAGATTAAGATCAATTTCTATGATGACGAGAATTTTGTCTGCACCATTAATTTTAAAGTGGGTGGATGGGCGAGTCATGACGATGATGAAGAAGGTTGATTGATAGAGGGGAAGGGCATAATGATGAAGCGAAAGAAAATTACCGTGGTTGGAGCGGGGAATGTTGGTGGTTCTGTCATGCAACGATTGGCAGAAACAGGCAACTATGATCTTGTGCTGGTTGATATTGTAGAAGGTCTGCCACAAGGCAAAGCGTTGGACCTTGCCCAAGCTGGTCCGGTTTGTGGGTATGACGCGACCATTGTGGGAACAAATGGATATGATGAGACAGCCGACTCGTCACTGGTGGTGATCACTTCTGGCATTGCCCGGAAACCAGGCATGAGCCGGTCAGAGCTGCTTGCAACCAACACAAAAATCGTTCAATCAGTCGTGCAGGCTGTGGCAGCCCGTTCGCCCAACGCGATCCTCGTCATTGTCGCGAATCCCTTGGATGCGATGACATATGTGGCCTATCGAGTGAGTGGGTTTCCTAAGGAGCGAGTCGTTGGTATGGCTGGTGTGCTCGATTCGGCTCGGTTCCGAACCTTTATTGCTCGCGAGCTTCAGGTCTCGGTCAACTCAGTGGAAGCTATGGTGTTGGGAGGTCATGGCGATGCCATGGTGCCTTTAGTTCGCTATACGACCGTTGCGGGTAGGCCGCTGGAGCAATGGATGGCCAAAGATCGATTGGATGCGTTGGTTCAACGAACTCGTGAAGGTGGTGCGGAAATCGTGAATTTGCTGAAAAGAGGAAGTGCATTTTATGCACCGGCGGCGTCAACGGTGTCGATGGTTGAGGCCATCCTCAAAGACCAAAAGACAATTCTGCCGTGTGCAGCTTTGTGTGAGAAGGAATACGGGCTGAATGGAGTCTTTATGGGTGTGCCAGTTCGGCTAGGGGGAAAGGGGGTGGAAGAGATTGTGGAGTTCGCGCTCACTCAGGATGAACAGGCTGCCTTGAATCTTTCAGCCAAAGGGGTTCACGAACTTTGTGGGGAAGTTGATCAATTGCTTGGACCATCGTAAGGCGTAAACGAGGGAGAAACTCAGGGGGCATGAGAGGGAGACAAGGTTGCTGCTAACACTTTTTCCGTTTGTGCCTTGCGAAAGGCTTCCAACCGTTTTTTGATTTCCGGATTGGACAGCGCCAAAATTGCCGCAGCGAGTAAGGCGGCATTTGCTGCACCAGCCTCTCCAATTGCCAATGTGCCTACGGGAATTCCTTTTGGCATTTGAACAATTGACAACAACGAATCCAAACCTTGCAGACTTTTCGATTGCATCGGGACCCCCAATACGGGAAGCACGGTTTTCGCAGCAATGACTCCTGGCAAGTGGGCCGCGCCACCTGCTCCAGCAATCATCACGTGAATCCCTCTCGTTTCAGCTTGACTCACATATTCAAATAATGCATCCGGTGCACGGTGGGCCGAAATCGCTCGTGACTCATGCGGAATGTCCAATTGCTCTAACATTTGACTGGCTATCTGCATTACAGGCCAATCACTCGTACTTCCCATGAGGATAGCGACGAGCGGATAAGTGGTATTGTTCTCCATAATGTTCTCTCGAAGGGTTGAGGTTGATGAAGTCGTCAGGCGTACCATATTTCATCCAGTAAGCCTGTTGTTATTGGGTGAAAAGTATACTGTTTTCCATGGAGCCTTGACAATAACGTCTTTTGAGCAGGGACTGAAAAGACGTGGCTTAGTGTGCAAACATACGGAAATAGGTCAAGCCATGCCGTGGTATGAACAGCCATCGGCATGTATTCGCATCCATCATTTGAGACAGATAACACCATAAGTCCTTGAGTAGATGGCGGTTTCGAGCTTGTCTCATCTTGACGGGTTTATTGAGGGCACCGTATAGTTCATGTGTTTTTTGGTTGAAACGCCAGGGGGTCGTTTCAGGACCTTGTCTCAGTGATGGACATGCCTATGAATAGGATTGAGCAATGGATAGAATTCGATGAATGAAGCAAATATGAGGCTCTTGCAGCCTCTCGAAGGAGAACCTTGGGAAATCGAGCCCTATTGCCAGCGAGGGGGGTATGATGTTTGGGCGCGGTGCGTCAAGGGGATGTCTCTCGATGACATCGTGGCCGAGTTGACACGTGCAGGGTTGCGAGGTCGTGGGGGAGCTGGGTTTCCGACTGGCTTGAAATGGGACAAGGTTCGCAATCATCGTGTTACCGAACGGTACTTTGTGTGTAATGCCGGGGAGCATGAGCCAGGAACCTTTAAGGATCGTTACCTAATTACCCATTTCCCGCATCAACTGATCGAAGGCATGTTGATTGCGGCTTTGACGGTTCAGGCGAAAGCGTCCTACATTTATCTCAATGCCGAATTCGAAGAAGCGCGCGCAAGTTTTCAGAAAGCCCTTCAGCAAGCCAGAGATAAAGGCTATCTAGGAAAGAATATTTTGGAGACAGGCTTGGATTTAGATATTGAGATTTTTGATGGGCATGGGAGCTATGTGGCAGGTGAAGAAACGGCGATGCTGGAGTCCATGCAAGGTCGGCCAGCCATGCCAAAGCAAAAGCCGCCTTTTTATCCAACGGAATTTGGTCTGCATAATAAACCGACCCTCGTGAATAATGTCGAAACCCTTTCGCATGTTCCGCATATCCTAAGAAACGGCGTGGAGTGGTTTACGCAAGTTGGCACGGAACGGTGCCCAGGCACCATGCTGTTTTCACTCAGTGGTGCGGTGAATCGGCCTGGTGTCTATGAGTTGCCGCTTGGGACCCCGCTGCGACATCTCATTGAAGACTGTGGGGGCGGCGTCGTAGACGGACGAGCGATCAAAGCGGTTTTTCCTGGTGGTCCCTCATTTTCGATGGTGGGGCCAGACCAATTGGATCTTGCCATGGATTTCGATACCTTAAAAAAGGCTGGGACAGGTTTGGGATCCGCTGGCGTCATTGTGGTGGATGATGCCACATGTATGGTGGCAAAGACGCTCGCCCTTTCGACATTTTTTAAAGAAGAAAGCTGCGGGCAATGCCCACCCTGTCGAATTGGGACGGACAAGCTTGAAGAACTCGTGAACAAAATTGAGAGTGGGGAGGGGACCACCCAAGACTTGGATATGATGATGCAAATTTGTGGCTTTGTGAAGGGAACAGGATTTTGTACATTGGTCACAGGCGCGTCCGTCTTAGTCCAAAATAGTCTTCGACTCTTTCGTGATGAGTTTGAAGCGCACATTGTTCAACATCGATGTCCTTTGGCATCCTCTGTTTCTCATGTGGAGTCTAAACAGGAGACCCAGAAATGCCGAGGGTAACCTTTGTTCATTCTCAAGGGACAAGTGGTGAGGTGCCACAGAATCTGACCTTGCTTGAAGCTGCTGAGGTGCTAGGATTTCCGCTCCATCATGATTGTGGAGGGAATGCGTCGTGTACAACCTGCCGGGTCGATGTGCTTGTTGGTGGAGAACATTTGTCCGAGATTGATTTTGAAGAACAAGACTTATTGGATCGTGAAGCGCTGAGCGAATCTTATCATCGATTAGGGTGTCAATCACGGGTGCTTGGTGATGTGATTGTCCAGGTGCCTGAAGATAAATGGGGCCAGATATCTTCTGAAGGGACATTGACAGAAACCGCACAACTGTCGATTTCAACGGACAATGGAGAAACAGAACGATGATAACCGGGAATCCGCATGTTAGTGTGACACGTCGTTATCGTTTTTCGGCTGCGCATCGCTTGCATGTTGATCATTTGCCAGATGATGTCAATCAAAAGATTTTTGGAAAATGTAACAATCCGAATGGGCATGGCCATGACTACACGGTCTTTGTCACTGTGACAGGTGGGGTGGATCCACACACGGGATTTTTGACGGATCATGATGCGCTGGACCACGTCGTTCAGGAGAAAGTCGTGGCGCGATTTGATCATCAGCATCTGAACTACGATCCCGTCTTTGGAAAAATGGTGACAACTGGCGAAAACTTGGCCAAGTTTATTTGGGGGGAGTTGGTGGAGAGCATCGCCCCCGCACAGTTAGAGAAAATTGGGTTAATCGAAACCCGTGATAATTATTTTGAGTATAGAGGGGAAAGGCAGAATACGAAGATGTGAATGCCAGTTGCATGCCTCCATTGATATCGAGACCACCAACCATCGATCACAGTATTGAGCGGACTAACACGCATGACAAGAAAAACGAGAGTGCCCCGTAAGAAAGTGCCTTCGGCACCAGCCTCATCAGTCCGACTGCAAGAGGAGACGTCGATACTGAAGGCCACTATTCACCAATTGCTTGTACAACTTGGGGAGAATCCGAGCCGAGCAGGTCTTCAAGATACGCCTGAACGCGTTGCCAAATCGTTAAAGTTTTTGACCAAAGGCTATGAGCAAGATATTGATCAATTGCTCAACGGCGCACTTTTTCCAATTGAATATGATGAAATGGTGATTGTTCGGGACATCGACTTCTTTAGTCTGTGTGAACATCACTTACTCCCGTTTTTTGGAAAATGTCACGTGGGGTATATTCCCAATAAATACGTAGTGGGACTCAGTAAAATTCCCCGGATCGTCGAAACGTTCAGTCGACGACTTCAAGTACAGGAACAACTCACGGTCCAGATTGCCCATACGCTGCAAGACAAGTTGAAACCATATGGGGTCGGCGTCGTGGTGGAAGCTCGGCATCTTTGTATGAGTATGCGCGGGGTTGAAAAACAGAATACCCTTGCCGTGACAAGTGAAATGCTAGGTGTTTTCCGCAAACAGCAACAAACCCGCGAAGAGTTCCTGAAGCTTATCCGTCAGAGTGGATAGCGGGTTCTCCCATCGTGCCCTTTCTTCTTTCATTCTCAGAAGGTTCTCTCCCATTTGCTCTGCTTCAAGCAGGAGAGATCCATACGCTGGATTAGTCATGGTTGCTGACTGGCTTGGACTTGTCGGAAGAACTTCTCTGAGCTATACAAGAAGTGTATGGTGAATAATCCATGGCGATCCCATCAATGCCTGAGAGGTTGCATTCATGCGACATAGAGCGTTCCCCCTGATTGGCGGGGGCATCTTGTTCCTGTGTGTTGATCTAATCATCATCGGCGCATTATCTGTGGCAGAGATGGCTCATGATCAAAGCTTGTTGGTTGAAACTGAGGCCTCTCTGCCTACCATCTCCCTTGATTTGAGTGGAACCTGGCGTATTGAGGAAGAGGATAAATCGTATGAGGCAATCTTAGATGTGCAAGGGAATGGGGCCTATACCTGGCAGGGCGGAACAATCGTCACGACAAAAGTCGAAAACCGGTTATGGGAAGGGACCTGGTCTCAGCCGGAGAATGATCGAGAAGGCGGATTTGAAGTCCTTCTCTCCAAGGATTTCTCGCGGGCAGAAGGCGCATGGTGGTATACGCGCGTGAAAAACTTTCGGAATATCCCTCCAGGCATCACCGGGGGTTCTTACGTATTGATTCGTTTGCCTCCCATTCACACAGACAAGCGAAGAGCCCATGAAGAAGATTAAGCGCAAACCCAAATCTCGGCTTCAAAAACTCCCAACTTATATTATTGGGTACACGGGATCAGGCTGCCCTCCACCGGGCTTCTTGGCGGCATGGTTTAATCAGGAGTATGGAGGACCGCTTTCGATTCAATTATCACCATCAGGCGATATCGTGAATTTTGACGCTGTTCATGCTACGTGGAAGGCTGCGGTCACAGGAATTCTCTCTGTGGACATGAGGCAAGCGTGGAAAGAGCAACTGGGGTGGGACCATGAGACCGCAGCAGCGGTGTACCCGCTGAGTAGTCAGGAGGCAGGGGGACGTATAAGTGATTGTGATGTGGTGCTCCATGTCGCACGAATTGCCAGAGGTCTTTCTCTCTTGACCGAGGGGACCACGTATGATCTGGTCATGGAACAGTTCCTCAACCCCTCTGATTGGCAAGACCATCGGCTTGAGCGGTTTCAGCTCCACGATCATGTCCGGGTAGAGCAAAGAGAACGTATGGAAGAAGGGACCATGTGGTTCTTGACGCAAGGGTTAGCCAAATTTGGCATAGAAGAACTGGAAACCTTTCAACCGCGTGGGTTGCCGGAGCAAGCAACCATCGAGGCTTTGTTGGAAATTGCCGAGGTTTTCATCCAAAGAGGGAAAGGGTTGAATGTTGGAGAGTCTGAGCAATACAACGGGATTAATCGAGTTGTGAAAGTGTTGCGACATCGGACAGATCGTTCCTTGGGCAAGCCTGTGATTCTGCGGGAAGTCGTCTGGGAGTGAGCAGACCGATGTTTCCTTAAAAAGGCTTTGTGACAATCTACAGAGTAGAGTTCAGGGATTTACGACAATCCTCATCCGCCTTGAAAGTTAGGAGTTCATTCCCGCTTCTGCGAGGAGCATAGGTATAGTGAAATTTGGCAATTTGTATTCACAGTGAAGGCGTCATCTTTGATGACGCCTTCACGCAATGGGATGTTAGAGAAGCGAGCCGGATGAAACGAAAAATCCGGTTATAAGGTTTTGAGATATTCGACCAAGGCGATACGATCATCATGGTTCATTGGCTCTAGTCTTGTCATGTCAAACTCTCCATTGTTTTTGCGAATAGCTATTCCATCTTTGTTCCTCTTAATGATAGGTGTCACGCCTGCGGCATATTCGTGTCCTTTGTTGGAGTTGCCTGTTCGTAATGTATCAAAGATAAAGAGTCCAGCGTCTCTTTTCTGAGGACCATGTTCTTGCACAAATCCGACGTGTTTTGTGTCCAACTCGCGATTGCCGACGGTGAATATTTGGGATCGGCAGGTTTTCCCAGGAATTTTTCCGCCATCGCATGAACTTGGCAAAAAGAGTTCATACAGGTTTGGTATAGAACCATTATGGAGAAAGGGCGCGGTGGCCCAAATCCCATTCAAAGGGCGAGCCTTGTAGGCATAGAGATAGCCTTTGTTGACGACTTCAAAGTTAACATGCCGCTTTGTTTCTTTATTTCTCCAGGGATTCCCATAGATTGTTTCGAGAAATGGGATAATCTTCCTAAAAAGCCCTTCCTTCAGGACCCCTGTTGCGATGATCGTCATCGCTGACTTCCCCGTGACGCTTTGCGGGTTATCAAGTTGTCCCGTGCACATATCAACATTGAGATTCTGTAAGGTATTATTTGGCCCACAATAGGAAAGTGCATTGGAAGCCATGGTGGGGTCTGTTTCAATCAGGTCGACGCTTGTGAGTTCTGCAACAACCAGCCTCTCTGGATTATCGCGCCTAATGGGAGCATGACAGGCTCCACATTCGTAGGCATCGAAGACTTCCCTCCCACGGGTGGCCAAGGATTCATTGATGGGGGGTAAGGCCCCTCCTGCTGCTAACTGTTTCCATAATGGTGACCATAAGTCTTTCAGGTGATCTTCCAACCGCACTTGATTTAAGGTTTCGACCGAAGAAGGATAACTATAGGTTGGCTTTTCCGACCACAGGAGTTTCCCAAGCCAAGACGGTTCTTCTTGTTTGACCTCAACGGTGCCAAACACGCCAACGACTTCCCCGGTGTTGCGAGCCAACGGTCCTAAGCCGGCTGCCCGTCCGTTATCCGCAATCCCGTTCCATTGTACAAAGTCATGTTGAGGGGTATCCCATAGGTAGGGATAGCTGACGGGAGCGTCTGCAGGATTTCCACGATGAGACGAGTCAAAATGGGACATGGCACGGTTGAAGATTCGGCCAAAGGCATCGAGCCGTGCATACCCATAGTGCACTGCATCGTGTTGCACTCCATTTCGTACGAATGTTGTTGGTTGGTCGCTTGTGTTATAGCTTTGGATTTTCTGATGATCCGTCTTCAATTGCACATATAGGTTTCCCCTTTTTTCCTCATCGAGTGCCTGGTCTTTCAGAATCCGGTCGGCTAATCGAGCAAATCTCTTGTCCGTTATCGATGGTGATGTGTGACGAGCAGCCAAGGCTGCATCCCGGGAGTCTGGCAAACTTGCTTTTAGCGCATGTTCAAGATCTTCAAACATCGTCCACACATCGATCATGGCTGGGCCTCCATCAATGCGAATGCCCACTCCCTTATGGTTGACTTGTGTTGTATGACAGGCGGCACAGGTAAAACCAATATAGTCTTGCTCTTTGTAAGAATTTTTTACCCAACCCACGGGTAAGGCATCTTCATTATCCCACGTGGCTTTTTGGAGTAAGTACCGATACTTTCCCATATTTTCGTTACTCCGAAATAATATCTCACTCTTGGCTAATTCGAGATTCAAAAAGATGGCATAGTCCATCAGATTGGATCCCTGAGTCGTATTGTAGAATCACAGGCTATCTGACGCGTCCCAATTTTGCTCGGGATAGACAATGCGGGTGGCCTGATCGCCAAAGTGGTCGTTGGCGATGGGGAGTGCTCCACGATCTTCATCGGGAATTCCCTGGGAGACATAGGTACAGCAAGCAAGGAGACTGAACGCGAGGCTTATTCCTATGTTGTTCAGAAGACGTATGCAGTGCATGGTTCATTCCTCTCTTGAATTTCGAATATGGGTGAATACTCCGACGTAATCAGCAAGCTATTTCAAGAATGGGTTTATTGTCCTGTGATAGACCCATGGAGCATCATCTGCCCCACATTACTCTATTCCTGCTTGGTGGCTCCGTTTTGCCTGACCTAGATGGTTAAGCTGGTATCTGTATTCACTGACAATCGGGTAAATCACTTTGCGTAGTCGGTTAACTCCTCCTAAAGGGAGATGTTCCTCTCCTGCATGCCATGGATTAAAAGATTCATTCTCGCAGGGACTCTCTTTTTCATCAAAATGTTGTTTGGGAATTTTAATTAATGCAACAGATTCAAATGCTGAATCACCTTGATCCTTCCATTCAATTTGGGAGTTTTCGACGCTCATACCTTTGGCGCCTTGTTGCACTAAAAATTCCATGCACGCATCTCCAGTCTGTAACGTTTTGCGCAAGGCCGTTCGGAGATAATTGGTATCATTTTTCTGTGGGTCCTCGCTATCAATGGTGACACAGGATCGACCAATCTCAGGATATGGATGGATCATGTGCTGAATGGGTGGAACAAAGGCTTTGGCCGAATATTTGATCGCGATGCGTTCCGGGTCGTCTTCTTTGCCAAGGCGATAGGGGACCATAGAAAAATATTGAGTTTGCAAGGGATTCTTGACTTTTTCATCTTGGAAAATGGTCTGGTAGGCATTGTATATACCTGTGAGGCCCAAGGCAAAGGGGATGGTCACAAGTTTAACAAAGGTGTTTGTGCTGTTCTGTGCTTGGACCAACGAGAGGTAATCTGACGGATCATCAAGAATGAAAACGGGATGATTGATCATGATGAAATCTTGGGTCATCGTTTGAGGCTTTGTGTCTATGTGACCTGATGGTGTGTCGAATCTCGTGAGCAATTTAATGGCCATCCCTCTTGCATCAGCGTCGTGGTCATTGCCTTTAGGGTTCTCACTACTATTCGAAAATCGGATGAGCGCTTCGTAGGTATGTCCAGGGGTAAACACACCCTTGGCTAATTGAGGCGGCAACATTTTCTTGACATGGAATTCTGCGTTGACGCATCCATTTTCTTTTGGATGCGCATCACGAAAAGCCTGTTGGTTTTCTTGATCATACGTGCGATCAACAGTGTACATGACTTCATCGGCAATCTGGTAGGCGAGTTGCTGTTCATTGGGATGAAGTTTTTCTCCAAGAAATGGATCAATGTTGGGATAGAGGTGAGTCTTGTGCTTTGCAAGAATATCCAGATGAATGGGGTTGTCGGGATGTGTGGGAACAGTATCACACCCTATTGGTGTCAGAATCATCACAAGGAAGAAGACATGTCTCAACGCATCTCTCCAATGTTAAGGAGTCCGAAGTTGGGAACAAGAAAAAGCTATGTTCTTTCGGGGCAACAGAAAAGTATCAAAGATGGAGCAGGGGGTCAATTACGCCAATCAGTAGTCCGAGGTATAAAACACCTTTGAGTCTGACTAGCGTTTCACCGAAATTGCTCCCCATCTCTTGCTCCATTTGCTCCAGAGAACAGCTCTCTTGTCTAGATTTAGATTGTAATACGAATGTTCTCTTTGGTTTGCCTGGTCTTGCACGAAATTATGGATGTATCTAAAAGGCGGGAAAATGTGCAAGGAGATGTATCATGCCAGAACGATGATGCTGCACTAAACAATTCAAAAAAGGTTAACCAACCATTGAACCAACCGATTGTCGGCAGATTCTGCTAGTTCGTTGAACATACTGGCAAGCGTCGATGACTTTAAAAATTCCAGAAGATCAGGAACTTTAATTGGATCCCAAACTCGTTCCCCTTCATAAACCTTCCGGATGGCTTCATTGACCACGTCTTCGGCGTTCATGCCTTTGGCTAGGTCCAGAGTATTGCCAGATCGCCAATATAAACTTCTTGCCTTGAACCTTGCATAAAGAAGCAAAGCTGGATAAATCTTTTCCCAGTCAGCAGAGTTAAGACGCAACAGTGTATCTGGATCCACTGGGCGGCCTTTTCGAGTAGGCTTTGACATAATAATGCTGCCGAGGAAAGAAACTTTGCCAACCCGAGCACAAAAATAAGCTGAAATCACTAAGGCGAGAACAGGGGTGTTTTCGCCCATGAGCTCAACTTGGTTGAGCTGAACAGTTACTTATGGCTTACTCTGCTCAATACGCCACGCGCATTTTTTTAGATAACCAGGAAATGTTTCGCTTCAGAGCCCAGTCCCAGTAAAGTGCTGCAAATGCGATGTGGCTTGATTCAAGAAATTTTCAATTCCGTCGATGGAATTGAATCGGGCAACAAATGAAGAAGCTATTTGATTCAGAAATAGCAAAATAGAGACATCCAATGCGTTATGATTGAGCAATGTTTCTAGGTAGAATATCTTTCTGGGATAACCATCATCTTGTATGTGAGCCACCTGGATCGAAAGTTGGGCATGAGAAATCATTAAGGTATATAGATTTACCCTATTTCAGAATTCCAAAGACAGGCATTTGCCTGGTGGCTCCATGGCTTCGTTTCCTCTTGCAGTGTTCCCCAAAATCCTTTTCACCCATTTCAACTGTATCCGAGAAGAGACTGGCCTTATCCAGTCTCTCGGCGATGATAAGCCTGAATAGATAATAGAGAGTGAGATTGAAGTGGTTCGATCATTTGTGCGGTGATGCTAGCCATAAAAGACTCAAGCAATTGGTCTTGTGCTTCAAGACGTAAGCAACTTTTTCGTTAAGAAATGGTCCAAGCATAGCTCAATCCATATTGCATAGCTAGAGCAACCCCGAGTTTTTAGGGCGTCTGTGGAGAAAAACATTTGTTTGCTAGCATATGTATAGTAATGGAGCATGGATAAGAAAAAGCAAGCATTTCAAATAACATAAATAATGGCGATAATGGCGAATACGATGAATACACTGAGCATCATATGGGTACTCTGTTTTATTCTGGTAGGGCTGGTAGGCATACTGACAAGCTTCCTAATTGGGATCCGGGTCGTTTCTCACTATCTGGAACAACACTCGGCGAAACGCCGTGAACACCTGTTTGCCAAGATTTTTGCTTGTCTCCGAGGCACCACCAGTCGCGAGGAGCTCAAACAGGCTCTGAAACCAACTGATCAGCACTTCTTGGCTAAAAGCACCCACGAGTTGCTCAAGAGCATTCAGGGCAAGGACCGCAGCCAGCTGATCGATTTACTTGTCTTTCTGGACATTCCCGATCATATTGCCACGATTGCCAGTCAGGGACCTCTCCAGGAGCGGCTTGAGGCCATTGCGAACTTGGTCTATTTCACCGATCCCTGCGTGGTGATCTTTTTGCATGCGCTTCTCGATGATCGCGTGCACGATATCCGCATTGAGGCTGCACGGACACTAATTGAGACAAGTTCATTGCAATCCGTGGATCTACTCTTTGAGAAACTGGATTTGACACTAGGGACTCAAGTCTTGGTGCTCCAGAACACGTTTCGGCAGTTGACGGTCGATGCTGCCCCGCGCTTGTTGGAAATTCTGTCTGCTATGCATGCAGGGCCAACCGCAGAAGCCAATAAGGTCCTGATCGTGGAGACATTGGGGCATCTGCGTTACACCAAGGGAGTTCCAATGCTGCTGCCATTGGCTCAGGAGTCTTCGCCTCAGGTGCGGATGGCATTTTTCCGGTGTTTGCCGGAGTTCTGGATTCCGAGTGCAATACCAATCATCTTCAAGGGCCTAGAAGACTCCCATTGGCAGGTGCGAGCGCAAGCGGCTCGGTGTGTCGGGCAATTACGTATGATCGAAGCGATTCAGTGGTTAGCACGTTTGATGGAAGACGAGACAGAATGGGAGAGTCAATACGCTGCTGGCTGTGCTCTGGTTGCCTTAGGCTCCCAGGGTATCGCTATCTTGCAGGCTTTGGCACGAGGAACGGGTCGGGGACAAGAGATGGCGAAAATGGTTTTGGCTGAAAAAAATGGTGGTGTGAGCAATGACCAAACGCTGGCTGCCTGAAACACCAATCTTCCCCTGTATTTTTGGGCCACATCGAAAAAGCGCAAGAAGTAGGCGAAGAGATGTGCCACAGAGAAACGGAAGAAGTCCAGTCAAAAACTTAAGGAGAAGGTCATCTAGTTAATCAAGTCAGCCAGTGGGTCGTTTTCACAAGTGGCTCGAGACTTGGGATTTAATTTGTTCCTTGTGGGCAAATATCTCATCGAACTCTGGATGAATCTGCTGGTAGAAGCTGTGGACCTCAGAGCTTCTCTATGAACAAACTCTTAGCCTCAGAAGGCTTTTGAGGTAAGCACCTTTCGGCATGTTTTTGCCGGCTACGCAGTACCCACCATACAATGTCTAGATCTTATAACAATAGATGAGCCTGACCTCTCTTGCGCGTTTCCCCGTTTTTCGAATGCATCCATAAATTTCGTAGGTAGACCAAACCTTCCAGTAAGCGATTGGTTTAAAAGATCTTTTAAAGAGGATGTTTGGGGTGAGTGACGGGTTTTGAACCCGCAACCTCTGGAGCCACAGACCAGCGCTCTACCCTTGAGCTACACCCACCACGCAAATTATAATCTTGCAGGAATAAAAGGAAATTTTAGCAAATGTGCTAAGACGTGGCAAGGGAGCGCCTACCGTCAAATGATCACACAACATGAACTGCTCATTATTGGTGGAGGGTCAGGGGGATACGCGGCTGCGCGGACGGCACGGGACGAAGGGGTCGATGTCGGTATTATTGATCATGGTCCGCTTGGGGGATTGTGCATTCTGCGGGGATGTATGCCTACCAAGACTATCCTCCGGTCATCTGATGTGATGTCGCTCATGATACGGGCGCAAGAATTTGGGATAGCTTCTGTCACGCCTCAAGCCAACCTTGCACGAATTATTGACCGGAAAGCCAAATTAATTCAGGAATTTGCCGATGATCGAATTCAGGCGCTTCATGATTCCCGGTTTACGTTGTATCAAGAACAGGCGTCATTCGTTTCCCCTACGGAAGTCCAGGCCGGCTCTCATCGTTTGACGGCGAAGGCCTTTGTCATCGCGACGGGCTCGGTCATCTCGCATCCTTCTCTTCCTGGCCTTGATGAGGTGGGATATCTGACCAGTGATGATGCGTTGGACTTGCGTCGGCAGCCGACGTCACTGGTGGTGTTGGGTGGAGGGCCAGTGGCTCTGGAATTAGCACAGTTTTACTCTCGAATTGGGACCACGGTGACATTGATCCAACGTGCTGATCATATCCTCTCCAAGGGTGATGAAGATCTGGCACGACCGGTTGAAGCACGATTGCGTGAAGAAGGGATGGCCGTCTACACCAATACACGTCTTCATCGGGTGACGAAAGAGAAGGATCTGAAAACTGTGTATTTTTCCCACAAAGGTCAAGATATAACCGTCTCTGCAGAAGAAATTCTTCAAGCCCTGGGACGCCGTCTGAATGTTGAGGGGTTACAGCTTGAGGCTGCAGGTGTTGAGACGGATGACGGCAAAATTCGTGTGGATGGCACCATGCGGACGACGCAGCCACATATCTTTGCCGTGGGTGATGTGAACGGCCTTCATGAAATTGTCCATATTGCCATTCAACAAGGGGAAATTGCGGGATGGAATGCTATCCATGCCCAGGAAGTCCAAAGAACACACGAAGATCGTCTCACGACGCAGGTCGTCTTCACCGATCCGCAAGTCGCCAGTGTGGGGCTTAGCGAGCGAGACTGTCGAGATCAACATATTCCATTTCTTGTTGCCTCGTATGACTTTCAGGATCATGGTAAATCGCTGTGTCTTGGCGAGCTCCATGGCCATGTCAAACTGCTGTGCCATCCGCAAACCGGAGAGATTCTCGGTGCCCATATTGTTGGACCTGAGGCGTCTGAGCTTATCCATGAACTTATTGCGGTTATGTACTATTATGGCACAGTCCATGATTTGCTGCGTATGCCCCATTACCATCCGACGTTAGCGGAAATTATCACGTACCCGGCTGAAGAGTTGGCTGGAAAGGTGTTAGGGGATACAGCGGAGACAGGCTGAGTCCTCATTTTTCCATTGTTGTGTTGATAGAAAGAAAACGGAACGCTTAGAAGCGTTCGCCGCACAATGAGCAGGAGTTCGCGGAGGTATCGTCTCTATGTAGGGTGGGTTCTATGTTGGGAACGGAGGGTTGGGTTTGGCCTTGCATCAACTGGACCCACCAAGATGAGCGATATGTGATCATGAGTTTGGGTAACAATAACAACAGCGTCGCGACAGCTAAACCAGACAGTATCAAGGGCCATTCCATACTGATGATGCTTCCTCCAAGATAGGTTAAGGCAAAAGTGGGAGGAATCATCCCCACCAATGTGGCAAGGGCAAAGGCTCTGAGACTGATATTCGTGAGCCCGGCTCCGTAACTCACAATGTCGAACGAAAAGATTGGAAGCAGTCTGGAGACAAAAACCAGCCCGATCAAGTGATGGTCGGAACATTTCTCACAGAATACGACGTTGACTCCCAACAATCGGGAAATAACTTCCCGGCCCAATACTCGGCCAATCACAAAGCTCACGATTGCTCCAATTTCTGCACCGATGACGGCATAGACCGTTCCCAGCATTGGGCCGAAGGCAATGCCGGCGGCCAGATCCAATGGCAAGCTTGGGATAGGGCTGATGATCACCGCTGTGGTCATCATGACAATAAACACCACCGGCCCAAATCCTCCTAAGGAATGAAGGTAGTTGACCAGTTGGGTTGGGTTCATCACTTCGTAGATGTCAAAAAATTGGAATGCGAAGTAGCTTCCACCTACTAAGGTGATGAGGCCTGCCAATTTGAGCGCATGTGCAATGCTCACGGTCTTACAACTCCCTCAAGATTTCCTGATACCACAACATGTGAGGCAATGATATGATCTCGATATCATCCCATGGGTGACAACAAGCCACATTGACGAAAGAGCAGCATGAGACATTTTCAATGGATATTTGAGCAATTGCATATCTGTTGCTTCTCTTGTAATCGCCCTTCTTCTTTCCTGGCCGATGTGAGAAGGGTCGACACCAGAAATGATACTAGGGTGTCAGGATTGAGAGGCGAAGCCATCTGTTCGGTTGTAACAAATCTGATACCATTGAGACAAAAGCGTTGATGGGGTTTTCAGTATCATCTTGAAATCGAAATGGAGAAAGGACGGGGATATGATCGAGAAACGAGTCGATATTGGAGGCTACCATGACTGAGACCTCAACAGTGTCCGCTCCTGAGTCGAGTGCGACTGGAAAAGTCATTGTCGCGTTTATCCTGGCCATGGGCATCGGGCTCTTCGTATTTTTTGATCTTGGAGCCTACCTATCACTGGAAGCGCTCAAAACCAATCGCGATAACTTACTCGCGTATACCGATACCCATTTTGGCACCGCTGTTACAATTTTTATTGCCCTTTATGTAACCCAGACGGCATTTTCTCTTCCGGGTGGGGCCATCCTCACGTTGGCTGGGGGGTTTTTATTTGGCAGCCTCCTGGGAACAGTCTTTGTGAATATCGGAGCGACCATCGGAGCCACGCTTGCCTTTTTGGCGGCCCGGTATCTCTTGCGGGATTGGGTGGAGGGAAAGTTTGGTGATCGTTTGGAACCCATCCAGGCTGGGTTTGCTCAAAACGCCATGAGTTATCTTATAACCTTGCGGCTCATTCCGGCCTTTCCTTTCTTTTTAGTCAACCTGGTATCTGGTCTCACGAGAATCAACTTGTCAACCTATATGCTGGCGACATCCTTAGGAATTATTCCCGGCAGTTTTGTCTTTGCCTTTGCCGGTCGTCAACTCGGCACGATTAATTCTTTGGGGGAAATTGCCTCTCCACCAGTGCTGATGGCCTTTACCTTGTTGGGTGTGCTCGCTTTGCTGCCCATAGTGTATCGAAAATTCACACAACAAAAAGCCGTCGGAGGATAAAGGAAGCCTATGCACACAGAACCCAACGTCCAAATGTTCCCCATGGATGAACATAATCAGGAATTGATCCATAATGTCCACCCAGCAGATTGGGTGAATCCGGAACCATCCGGACGTTATAACCTCGTGGTGATTGGTGCAGGAACGGCTGGACTAATTACGGCTGCTGTGGCGTCGGCCTTGGGAGCTAGGGTGGCATTGATCGAAAGGCATCTGATGGGTGGTGATTGTTTAAATGTTGGATGCGTCCCATCAAAAGGCGTCATTCGTGCTTCACGAACTTGGGCAGAGATCAAAAATGCCAAAGAGTTCGGATTGGACATTCCTGGCGACATTCAGGCTGATTTTGGGGTTGCGATGGCGCGTATGCGAAAGCTTCGTGCGCGTATTAGCCATATGGACTCAGCCCATCGATATAAGAATCTCGGGGTCGATGTCTTTATTGGAGAAGGGCGGTTTGCGGGAAAAGATACTGTAGAGGTTGGAGGTACAACCTTGCAATTTGCCAAAGCCGCGATTTGTACAGGGGCACGTGCGATTGCATTGCCCATTCCCGGATTACAAGACGTCGGGTTTCTGACAAATGAAACCGTCTTCAATCTTACTAGACTTCCGACACGGATGGTGGTGATCGGTGCCGGTCCCATTGGGTGTGAGTTGGCTCAGGCCTTTGCCAGGTTTGGCAGTCAGGTTTTGGTGTTTGAACAAGAATGTCGGATTTTGCCAAGAGAGGATACGGAAGCTGCTGAGGTTGTGAAACAGGCTATGATTCAGGATGGCGTTCAATTTACGTGCCGCGCCAAAATCACCGGTATTTCCCAAAATGGATCTGAAAAGATCGTGCATTATGAAGTAAATGGAGAAACCAAGGAGTGGCCTGCTGATGAAATTCTGATCGGAATCGGCCGTGCCCCAAATGTCGAAGGTCTGGGATTAGAAACGATGGGGATTACGTATGATCTGCGTGCCGGCGTTAAGGTCAATGACAAACTCCAGACGACAAACCCGAAAGTGTATGCCGCAGGGGATATTTGCTTTCCCTTTAAGTTTACTCATACGGCCGATGCGATGGCACGGATTCTGATTCAAAATGCCTTATTCCCTCATCCCATGGGGCTGGGCTATGCCAGTACCAACTCATTGATTATTCCCTGGTGTACCTACACGGAGCCGGAAATTGCTCATGTCGGGATTTACGGACATGAAGCCACAGCCAAAGGGATCGATGTCGATACATTTACCTTCCCACTTGCGGACGTGGACCGTGCTATCTTGGATGGAGAGGATGAAGGCTTTGCTCGTGTGCATGTCAAAAAAGGGACCGATACGATTCTTGGTGCGACCATTGTGGCAGCACATGCAGGTGATTTGATCACGGAATTTACGCTAGCGATGAAAGGAGGCTTAGGGTTGAGTACGATCACGGGAACCATTCATCCGTATCCGACACAAGCCGAGGTGATCAAAAAAGTGGCGAATGCATGGCGGAAGACAACGTTTACCGAAGGGAAGAAGAAAATGTTGGCTAAACTCTTTGCATGGATGCGATGAGTGGGAAGCAGAATTTCTCCATGCTGTTATACGGCAGCTAGGGTAAAGGAAGAGACTATGATCAAGAAACTTATTGGGGCTGTGACAAGTTTAAGCATTTTTCTCTTGCCTATAGGCGGCTCAGGATTTGCTCAATCAGGAGACAGGCTGGAAGTCGGAAAGTTTTCAGAAGCGCAAATCGGGGGGAAATGGCCAGATGGGTGGAAGCCGCTGACGTTTGAAAAGATTCCAACCCATACGGAATACGTCCTTGTTAAAAATAGCGAGACGACTGTTGTGAAAGCCATTAGTCAACAGTCGTCGTCCGGCTTAACACGGGAAATTACGATTGATCCACGGGAATATCCGATTGTCCAGTGGCGTTGGAAAGTTGAGAATATCCTCAAAGAGGGAGATGTGACGAGCAAGGATGGCGACGATTATCCAGCTCGTCTGTACATCACCTTTGAATATGACAGCGAGAAGGTAGGGTTTTTCGAAAAAGCCAAGTTTGAAGCTGCAAGATTAATCTACGGTCAGTATCCCCCTATTGGAGCGATCAACTACATTTGGGAAAGCAAAAGTCCAGTGGGGACATTGGTGCCCAATCCCTATACTGACCGAGTCATGATGTTTGTGGTCGAAAGTGGAAACGAACGAATCAATCAATGGCAGAACGAAGAACGTAATGTCTATGAGGATTACAAGGCTGCATTTGGTGAAGATCCACCGAGAATTTCTGGGGTGGCCATTATGACGGACACTGACAATACCAAAGAAGCGGCTACGGCATATTTTGGAGACATTGTGTTTAAACAAGCAGGCGTGCAAACCAAAAAGTAAAAACCCCTGCCATTACGTGGTTCCTGACTCTTCTCAAAAAAGAGGTGTGTTGTAACAGTTGAGCGAATGAAGAGACATACTTCTTATAGCTTCTCGTGAGGGCGGTCCTGTTAGCGTTGCAGGTTGTCCTTTCATGCCTATCTTAATCCTAAACGGAGGTATCCCATGACGTCTCAAAAATCAGCATTACTTGGAGCTGCACTTTCAGGTTTATTAATTGCAGCTGGATGTGCTCATTCGCACGATGCGCCATCAGGGGCTGAGATGGCCAAAGGCCATTGCTATGGTGTGAATGATTGTAAAGGCAAGGGAGAGTGTAAAGGCGTCGGACATTCCTGTGAAGGAAAGAATGACTGTAAAGGCAAAGGTTGGATCGGAATGTCCAAAGCCGATT
Organism: Nitrospirota bacterium; assembly: GCA_011088105.1. Lineage (GTDB taxonomy): Bacteria > Nitrospirota > Nitrospiria > Nitrospirales > UBA8639 > JAALKI01. Next base: position 38,404 of record JAALKI010000011.1, read on the forward strand.
GTGAGGCTAAGGGCGGGGACCATGTCGCCAAAGCCATGTGATCATCACAAGGAAACGCAGTTTTCATGCGCGGACATAGGGGTGGGACTTCGTCCCACCCACTATCCATACCTTGAAACACGTCCACCCACTAGAGTCCGGTGGTTTGAAGCAATCAGCGAAAATTATATGGACTCAGAGGGGCGTCCGCTGGCCATGCTGGAACTCATTCGTTCTGATTACCCTGTGGCTCTTCATGGTGTGTCGTTATCGATTGCTTCAGCTGAAGGACTAAGACCACATTACCTTGCACAACTCAAAAAACTGACTGATCGGATCGAACCATTTCTGGTTTCTGATCATCTGTGTTGGACTGGTCTGAATCCTTCCAATCTTCATGACCTTCTGCCCATTCCATTTTCAGAAGAAGCCTTACAACTGATCTTGAAACATGTCGATCAAGTTCAAACAACCCTCGGGCGACAAATCTTGCTGGAAAACGTCTCAACGTATATCCAGCCTAGGGGATCAGTCTATACTGAATGGGAATTTTTAACAGCCGTGGCTACACAATCAGGCTGTAGGCTTTTACTGGACGTCAATAATCTTTATGTGAATGCTCGTAATCATCACTTTGATCCAATGATCTTTCTAGATGCGATCCCGGCACATCTTATCGGACAGGTTCATTTAGCGGGCTATACGGATATGGGAACGTATTTATTTGATACACATTCTCGCCCCGTTTATCCTCCCGTGTGGGAATTATTCGAACATCTGATTGGTCGAATACCTAACGTTCCTATTTTAATCGAATGGGATGAAGACATTCCCGATTTTCCAATTTTGGAACAAGAAGCTCTCAAGGCCGCACAGATATGGGAAACACATTATGGTCATGCCGACTCTGAAGCAGTACCAACGATGGTTCTGTGAGGCCGCACGACAAGAAGATCAGGAACTTCCTAACAGTCAATTGATCAGTGCGGTGTCGGCAGGTGGAAAGCTTTCTCAGACGGAAGCTCTTGATGTGTACCGAACCGGTCATATCGTGAGACTGACGGAGGCGTTAGGAGAGACTTTTGAAGCGGTATGGTGGGTTGCCGGCGACAACGCGTTTTTTCAATTAGCAAAAGACTACATCCTCTCACATCCCTCGTCGGTTTATAATTTATCGGCATATGGGGATCGCTTTCCCGACTTTCTCGCTCAGAACAATCCTTTTCCAGACCTGCCCTTCCTGTCGGAACTGGCCCGCTTTGAATGGTTATTTAAAGAGACGTTCCACGTTCGCCAACATGAGGCTGTCTCCTCTCAGGCGATCATTGCCATGGAGCCAATGGAAATCCTTCGTTTTTCGTTTGGTCCATCAGCGCACCTATTTTCTTCACCCTATACCGTGTATGAAACATGGAAGCTGCGAGGTACCGATCAGAAGGATGGCACCGAGTTCTGGAAGGACCAAGCCGAATATCTCTTCCTGTATAAAAAACATCATCAAATTTTTGTCAATACGTTGCAGTATTCGGAGTACAAAATTCTGAGTGCTCTTTTGAGTGGGGCCTCTATCGAAGAATCCGTTTCTTCAGTTGCCGCGCAATGTCCAGAAATGGATCAACCCCGACTCCAAGTCTTCTTTCAGTTGCTTGTCTATACAGGAAGCATCGAAAAAATCTTCACAGGATAAGGCCCACAACGCAAGCTTTCACCATCCTGCTAATACCTTGGTTCATTTCCTGGTTTCCATTTGATATTGCAGCCGGCACTAGGCCGTTGATCTTGGCTGATAGATTGGCCATTGAGCACGGCATCCAACGCTGTCCGTAAATCCTTTCCTGTTACCGGTTTCCCATTTCCTGGTCGACTTTCATCGAGTTGACCTCGATAGACTAGTCTCCGGTTGTGATCGAACAGAAAAAAATCAGGTGTGCAGGCAGCGGTGAACGCTTTGGCAATTTCCTGTGTTTCGTCGTAGCAGAATGGAAAAACAAAGCCCAATTGGTTGGCCATTGCTTTTAACGACTCTGGGGCATCATCGGGATATCCGCTGACATCATTGCTGCTGATGGCGACAATGCCAAGATTTTTATCAGCATAATCCCGCCCTACTCGAGCCAACTCGTCTTTCACATGCACGACATACGGGCAATGTTTGCAAATAAACATGACGAAGAGTCCTTGTTTGCCTGCAAAGGTATCTTGCGAAATGATCTGCCCTGATACAACATCCGGCAAAGAAAATCCTGGTATTGGTGTCCCGAGTAGCAGCATCGTGGAATTTGTCAAAGCCATTGGAATCTTCCTCTCATAAAGATGAATTCCGGTTCTGTGAATAGTGAGATCGATCTATGAAAAATCGTATCCTGCTGTTGTTTTTAGATGCCAAATTCTGCCCATAGCACAGTGTGGTCGGATGGGTTGGGCCCCATCCTCGGTTCCAAATCAACTTCAATTTGTCGACATGTTTTGGCAAGGGCAGGGGTGGCAAGGATATGGTCAATCCGCCACCCTCGATTGTGAAGAACGGCAGGAGGTTGACGATAGTCCCAAAAGGTAAACTGTTGGCGATCGGGGTAATGCAGTCGAAAGACATCCACAAATCCCCAGTCGACGGTTTTCTGATAAGCCTGTTGAGCATCGTGATGAAAACAGACATGGGTGAGATGTTTTTCAGGGTGGTGCACATCGATAGCAGCTGGCGCTACATTCATATCTCCACACCAAATTGCTGGTTGTTCGGGGGAGAGGTGTTGAGCGAAGTAGTCGCGCAATCGCTGAAACCATTGTAGTTTGTACTGGTATTTTGGTGAGTCAATCTTAAACCCTTGGGGCACATAGGTGTTAATGACCGAAATCCCTTGAATGTTCACGTGGATTAAGCGTGGCTCATCGGTGTCTGGCCCTTGGTCGAATCCAAAGGAGATCATCTCCGGGACTGTGCGACTAAACACGGCGACACCGTTGTAGGCTTTCATGCCACGATACGTGAGGTGGTAGCCCAACCCTGACAGAGCCTCGACAGGAAAGTCCGAATCCTGCGCTTTGGTTTCCTGGAGGCAGAGAACATCGGGTTGATGGTGGTGAAGCCATTGGATGACAATGGATAATCGTTTCCGAATCGAATTAACGTTGAAGGTCGCAATTTTCATTGGTATGGTTCATCCCTATGTTGCATGATGCGTTATCTTTTACCCCTCGTGAAGTTGCCTTGCTGACGGACCAGGAGTTTTTCCAAACCAAAGTGGCGATTTCTGCCAAGATTCGTGAGCTCTTGACGCAGTGGCAGCAGGCATTCCATGAAGAATTGGCTGGTAAGACGCTTTTGGCTCCTGAAGCTTTGACATTGGAATCCTCTCAATTTGTCAAAGGTGAACATTTGGAAAATTTTCCTTATCAATATGTGGACTTTCCCCGTTTCTATACACGGGAAGAGAAATTTGCATTCCGTTCCTTATTCTGGTGGGGGCATCATGTGGCCTTTGCCCTGATCCTTGAAGGAGGGCAGATTCAACAATACAAAAAACATCTCATTGATCGGTTTACACAGATTGCGGATCAAGGTCTTTGTTTGTGTCTGGGCAGTTCATTATGGGAATGGCGCTATGGCTCAGGGTATACCATGGAATTAACTCGAGACCGGAAGTCCGAAACCGCGGCGGTTCTTGCGCATCGCCGGTTTTTTAAATTAGCGACATTTGTGCCGATGAACAACCCCGCGCTGAGTGAGGGGCATCTTGTTGATGCAGGCCGACAGGCCTTCTGCGCAATCCTTCCCGTTATTACCATCTAAAAGGGATTCCTTTCTCCCTTGATCGGTCAGATAAACCCGTGCCCAACGTTAATCATCCTCCTTGAGTCGAAGCAAGTTCACAAGCTCTGGAAGGGTATACGAGATATCCTTCTGTAATCGTAAAACGTCGATGCCGGCTTTCTGAAAAAGCTTATCGACCAGATGTGATTTATGGTCTGTGTCCTGGGTGCATTCAACCTGGATAATCCATACCGGAATGCGTGTGCCTGGGTGGACCAAGACAATATCCAGGATCATTTTTTGCATAACCCTGAGGAACGCGAGACGATCAGCTTCATGCTCCGATTCAAGCTTAATGAGCTTTCGCATAGGCAGTTTGGCCAAAACCAGATAATTGTCTTGCACGGCTAAACGAATCAGGTTATAGAGCGCGATCTCGGATTTGGTAAATAGCCATCGAGGCTGGATAGTCAATGATGTGGGGAGAGCGCGGAGCATTCCCGACAGATGTTTGGGGTGAGGGGTGTACCAAAGGCGAAATCCTTGTACGAGCAGGATTACAATGATCGCAATTAGGGTGATGCCCAATACCATGTCAGAAACGGTGACATCTAGTATCATGTTTCTTGATCTAGGATGAGGTAAAGGAATATTTCAGCGAGGCGTTGTTCCCAGGCACAATCGTTCCAAGTACAACAGGGGCTCGGGCTCCAGTCACCCGGGGGAGATTGGTGGAGACGCCGTGAATCGTTTGGTAGGCAAAGACCGCAAACGCCAAGGCTTCAAAAGCTTTACTGTGTGTGCCGACTGCATCCATTGTGTGAACGGTCGTTGGCTGGAAAGACGAAGCTAAGTGTTCCATCATGGCTTGATTATGAACGCCACCACCACCAACAATCACTTCGTCGATACTCCCATCCAGCCAGCGGCGGCTCATCGCAATATTGTGTCCAATACAGGCACAGCACGTGGCGAGGAGGTCTTCAAGCCGTATGTTTTTTCGACGAATGTGTCGAAGTACGGTTGTGACATACTGATCTCCAAATTCCTCACGGCCTGTCGTCTTCGGCGGCTTTTTTCTAAAGAAGGGATGCGGCTGTAGGAATGCCAAGAGGTTTTTCTGGACAATGCCCTTTTGGGCAATACGTCCATGACGATCCATCTTGTGTCGGTTGTCAGTCAAACGGGCAATCAATCCATCCAACAGCATGTTACAGGGGCCGACGTCAAATGCTTGAATATCGTGTTGTGTTCCACCGGCGGGGAGATAGGTGACGTTTGCAATGCCACCTAAATTCACAATAAGCCTGGAATATTGTGGGGATTGAAACGTGAGGGCATGCACATACGGGGTGAGTGGCGCACCCTCTCCTCCAGCGGCTAAATCTCGAGCACGAAAATTGGCGACAGTGGTAATGCCTGTCCGTTCTGCAATGACGGCGGGTTCTCCCAGCTGCAAGGATGATCGAATGACTGGCAGTCCTCTCACACGAACGGGTTTGGGCAGATGGCAAACGGTCTGTCCATGTGAGCCAATGATGTTGATGGCAGATGGCGTCAAGCCTATCTGTTGAATGGTCGTCAATGTCGCTTGCGCAAACATTTCTCCAATCAACACATTGAGATGACAGAGATCTGTGACGGTACCATGTTCTGCGGCGGTGAGGATGGCGTTGCGAAGAGAGGGGCGGTAGGGAACATGATGAAATCCTAAGAGATGGTGATGGAAGGCATGTGCAGAGCCGGTAATGTCCACAATTGCGACATCGATCCCATCCATCGACGTGCCCGACATAAGTCCTACACATTTCATGGTGTGTGAGTGAGGTTAAGGATTGGCTGGGTCTGAAATTGGTGGCTGCTTGTTTCTATCCCAGACCATGCCCGTCTGTTCTTTGGTACTGAATCCTAACGCTTCATAAAAGTTTTGTTTGTCTCGTGTACAGAGCCAAAACAGTTCCACCCGTTTGAGCGACGGATGTGTCAGAATGTGATTGATGATTTTTGTTCCGATATCTTGCCCTCGATACGTTTGGTCGACAATGACGTCCCAAATGGAAGCGCGGTACACATAATCCGTGAGTACCCGACCACATCCAACAAGAGAATCGTCATCCCATGCTAAGACCATCAGGTCTGTATGAAACAGCATATGTTCGATATCATCAGCCGTTCTCCCACGTGCCCAGGGCGCTTGTTCAAATAACGCCAGAAGGCGGGGGATATCGGCATGATTCTGGTCAGTGTAAATGATCATGGCTCACTCATGAAAAACTAGCGAATGACGCACAAACTGTATTACACTAAATCTCGGTTAAATTCTAGGAGGTTGCCCGATATAACCGCAGGCGCGCCTGCTTATCTGGAACGGCCTCCTACACGAACGAGGAAAATGCTTATGCCCATGTTGGTCCGGAAATGTCCGAAATGTGAACAGTTATTTTGGATCAAGGAAGAAGACATTCAGTATCCAGATTCTGATACCATGCGGGTCACGTGCCATCACTGTCTTCAGGTACTGAGAATTCCCCTGATTGTCAAAGGAGCCAATGCAGGTGCCCCGAAGATGGGGCATTAGTCACGCGTTCGACTTCAACAGCATTTTGCTGGCAGCCAAATTCTCACAAACACTTTCTTTCTAAATACGGGATAGCGACACGATGCGAATTGAAACATTGGCCGGTCTTGAGGTGTGCATAACGGGCGGAACGGATCGAGAAGGCGGGGGAACTGGGCCTGTGGTGGTGTTATTACACGGCTTTGGTGCCCCCGGGCATGATCTTGTCTCACTGTGGCGGATGCTCGATGTGCCGGACTCAGTAAGGTTTCTCTTTCCTGTTGCACCGTTACGGCTTCCGCAGGGGTATGGCGATGGTCGTGCCTGGTGGATGATTGATATGGAGCGGTTAGCCAGGGATCAAACCGAAGGTCGTGAACGGGACATTCAGATCATTCCAAATGGACTGTTGGACGTGAGAGCTCAGGTTCTTGGCTTACTGGAGGAAGTTGAAGCGTTGTGCAACATTGGCTCGGATCAACTCGTGCTTGGCGGATTTTCTCAAGGCGCCATGCTGGCTTGTGATGTTGCTTTGCATGCGCCATCACCACTGGCCGGGCTTGTGCTGCTATCGGCGACCATTATTGCACATGATGAATGGACTGAGCTGATACCCAAACGAAAAGACTTGCCGGTTTTTCAAAGTCATGGTCATGATGATCCGTTGCTCTCGTTTCAGACGGCTTGCCAATTGCGAGATACACTGAAGGCTCATGGGCTAGACGTCGAATGGCATGAATTTCAAGGGAGTCACGAAATTCCCATCAACGTTCTCAGTTCCTTGGGGCCTTTCCTGAGAAGGGTTTTTGGACAGGGGCCTTCGTGAAAGAGATAGGTTTTTTGATGAGAGGGCATGAAACTCAGGGCCATTGTCTTGCCCAACATGAAGAGGCTTCAGTATGATGGCAAAGCGTATTCATTGATAATAAGAACTTAGGGGGTCTTTCTCTCTTCACTTTATGTGATCATCTCGTATTAGGGTACAGGGTGGAGATTGATTAAATAGACAAGAAAGGGAGCGTTGGGGTTTTTATGATTACACCAGAAGTACTGACGGAATACATTCAACGCACGTTGTCTGATGCGACGGTCACCGTCCAGGACCGAACAGGGACAATGGACCACTTGAACGTGCGAGTGGTGTCAGACTGTTTTAAGGAGAAAAATCTCCTGGACCGGCATCGGATGATTTATCAAGCGTTGGACGAGCCAATGAAAGATGGACGGATTCATGCATTAGAGTTACAGGCTGAAACGAAAGATGGAAAATAATACAGAAGGAGCACATCATGGCTGACCCGATGGAAGAAGAAATTCAACAAGAGATTCAGGCCCACAAAATTTTGATTTATGGGAAGGGGACCAAAACAGCCCCGCAATGTGGATTTACGGTTGAAACAATGGAATTTTTCGATAAGTATGGGTATCCCTACGAACTCGTCAATGCGTTGGCAAATCCAGCGAAACGTGAAGCGTTAACGAAGATGACGAATTGGCCAACGTTGCCGAAGGTTTTCATTAATGGCACATTTTACGGTGATACGGATGTCTTGGGGCCCATGGAGTCGAAAGGGGAATTAGAACCGCTTTTGAAAGAGGCGTTTAAGCCTGCTTAAACGTATTCTGTCTGTGTTGCCACTCAAGATGTTTGGGCGACGTCGGTTGGTTCTGACGAGAGCGGATACGAGAAGCCTGGGGCATCAGGTAGTCCGGGGGTTTTGAATCCAAGCACATCAAAGGTACTGCCAAGCAGCGAACCTTTGGTGAGACATGTAATTTCTGCTAGAGCATTGGTGTCTTGGGGGACGTGTTCAGCATAGTGGGCAATCCCTATCTTCTGAAGCCATGTCCCCTGGGAGACCAGCCCAACTTTGACAAGATCGTTTTTGTCTGCTGCCTGCTCGACGGCTGTCCAATTCACATCTGCGGTTAGATCCTGCTCTCCCACATAATCGAATGGATCAAACACTTCTCGTTGTTCTTTGAAGCATCGGAGCGTGCCATTGCGTCGCTCATGTCCATACAGCACGTGCGCGTGTGCGCCATAGTCGATGAACAAAAGGTAGCCTTTTGACATAACCTGTGTGACGTCTTGCATAAATGTGGAGACGTCAAGATTAATTTCAGCTAACTGGCCTCGGCCCAGTGTCATAGCCATTGAAGCAAGATGTTGGTGTAGTTGAGGCGTGGATGGTTGATCGAACCGTTCCACAAACTCTCCATTGTGATCGAGTCCCACGAAGAGTTCTTGTATCCCTCCCTTGCCGTCACCCATGACTCGATGAAAAGGCAAGGCATCAAGCACTTCATTAGCAAAAACCAAGGTTGGTGCGTGAGACAACGCCGAAAGGTCAGAAACAACGTGAAGTCCACGTCGGGTTTGTTGAGTCCGAAGCCCTTCGCTTGGTTCAACGATCACATAATTGTGGAGAATCTCCGGCAACCATGACAAAATTCTTTCAGCCAATTGGCCTGTGCCTGCCCCCAATTCAATGATCCGAAGGGACTCTCCAAGTAGGTGTTGGGCTTGAATCATCCATTGTGCCAAGGAAAATGCAAACGGCTGAAAATTAGCATTGGTATGAAACGCGCCATCTGCCGTTCCGATGCGAGGCCCTTGTGTATAAAAGCCGTAGACAGGGTGATACAGGGCTGCTTGCATAAAGTCACGAAACGTCATCGGCCCGTCGTGTTGAATCAACGACTTCAGGATCCTTGCCAATGGTGTTTCAATCGGGTGCGGTTCCATTGTCTTCCTGAAAAATATACAAAAAAAGGGAGGCCACGTTGCCGTAGCCTCCCTTGTACTCAATGGCGTCTAAGAAGAAACTTAATTCATCTTGCTCGCTGCAGCACCAGTTGGATTAGGCTTCACCCGATTCAGGGCGCCATCAACTTCTGGTAGTCGGCCTGCCCCCCCAGACTTCTTGATCCGCGCACGATTGGGGTCGGTCACATTGTTCATGGAGGCTGCATCATGTGAGGCTGCTGATGTATTCAAGAAAGAATCACCGCCACCATTGGTTTGTCCGGAATCATTGGCGGTCGATTGTCCGGTCACAGGTGATGCTCCTTTAGCTGGGTACCCAGGGTGTTTAGGCAGCATGCCGGGATTGGCAAATGCCAGTGACATTGTAAAGAGGCTGCCGACTGTGATGGTAACAAGAATGCCAAGACCTTTCATAAGTCTGCTCCTTTGTTATAACGGGTTAAGGCAAAAAGGAAACTCTATGCACAATATTCATATGAGTGACAAAGGGAGTGAAATACTAGTCATTTTCCTCCTAGAGTGTCAAGGAGACGGAACCAATTCTTTTTTTAAGGATTTCAGCAGTGAAACGACCATGAAGACAATAATGAATGCAAACGGAAAGGCGGCAAGGATAGAGCCAGTTTGCAGGGCTTTGAGCCCTCCGGACCAGAGTAAAACGGCTGCGGCCACGGACTGAATCAGGCCCCACGTAAATTTCACTGAATTGGGAGGGTTAAGATTGCCATGTGTGGTCAATGTCCCAAGCACAAAGGTCGCTGAATCGGCAGACGTGATAAAAAAAGTGGCAATTAAAAACATGGCGAGACAGGACATGACCGCGCCAAAGGGAAATTGTTCGAGCAGGGTAAAGAGGGCCACTTCCATCCCTTGATCATCAATGACCGCTTGTAACCCTGCTTGATGAAACATCTCTAAAGAAATAGCCGTTCCTCCAAAAGACAGAGAACCAAATGGCGCAAAAGATTGTGGGCACAAGCAGGACCCCAAGGACAAATTCTCGAATGGTACGTCCTTTAGAAATTCTTGCGATAAAGGTGCCAACAAAGGGCGCCCAGGCAATCCACCAGGCCCAATAAAACAGCGTCCAATTGTGAATCCAGTCTGAGTTTTGAAAAAGCCCGAGATCTAAACTCATGACGGGTAAATTTTGAATGTATCCCCACAGCGTGGACGTAAAAATCTTGATGATGAATTGTGTGGGGCCAAGAGTGAACAGAAACAGCATTAAGGAAATAGCCAAGGCCATATTCAAATTACTCAGATACTTAATGCCACGCTGCAAGCCTGTCTGAGCTGACAGCATATACAAAATCGTGACAATCATAATGAGGCTCAGCTGTGTTGTCAGTGTGTTGGGAACACCAAAGAGGTAAGATAGTCCGCCACTAATTTGCATAGCGCCAAATCCCAATGATGTGGCTACTCCAAAGACTGTGGCAAACACAGCAATAATATCGATGGTATGGCCGACATACCCATCGACCTTATCACCGAGCAAGGAGCGACAACTATGGCTGATGAGTCCGGGATCTTGCTTGCGAAATTGTGCATAGGCCAAACACAGTGCGACGATTGCATAGATTCCCCAGGGGTGTAACCCCCAATGAAAAAAAGAATACCGGATCGCTAATTGAGCGGCTTCGGGTGTCCCACCTGGTCCCCGTGGCGGATCATAAAAATGTGAGCTGGGTTCTGCGACCCCCCAAAAGACCAAGCCAATTCCCATGCCCGCGCAAAACAACATGGCGAACCACGTGAACAGAGGGAACTCTGGTTGTGCGTCATCTGGACCAAGAGGAATGGCCCCGTAGGGAGAAAAAATTAAGTAGACCGCACAAAGAAGGAGCCCCAACGCTGATAGTAAATAAAACCACCCAAACGTATTTAACAGGTATGTTTGTATCGTTCCTGTCACGCTGGCCAAATGATTGGGCGTGACGGCGCCCCACAATAGAAAAGCCACAGCTAAGGCGAATGAGGCAATAAAGACAGGAGTGAATGTTTTCATGAGTGTGCTCGTTGGGTTCATGCGCTGGGTTCGTGTTTAACCGAAGAGGCCAGTGTGCAGAGAACGTGTTGAGAACTCAAGAGGAGCTATTGAAAAACATTGCCGGCGGCGCTTTTTGCAGAAGTGAGAAATCATACGTAGAAGGTGTTGAGTGGCCCAATCCCTTTTCCTTGTGACCCATGACACATTCTTCAATAGCTAAAGATGGCGGGACAGTCTTTTTGAAGAGTCTTGGGTTCTACTGTGTGTGAGGGGAGAATAGCAGGAACATGTTTCTGGCCATGCTTTCCGTTGACTTAAATTTCCAAGCCTTGCTAACGTGGATTTCTCATTGGTGTCAGATCAAGCTTACAGACAAAGGAGGCAGTAGTGGCCGCACATATTCTGGATGGGAAGCTTCTTGCCCAAACGATTCGCACACAGATTGCTCAAGAGACTACTGAATTGCATAGCCATACCGGAATTCGGCCAGGGTTGGCGGTATTTTTGGTGGGCAATGACCCCGCGTCCGCGGTGTATGTCAGAAATAAGAAAAAGGCCTGTGATGCGGCTGGCCTTCAAGTGCATGATTATAAACTCGATGCCGAGACAAACCAAACGGAATTGTTGGGTCTTATTGAGGCAACGAATCATGATCCCACCATCCATGGCATTCTGGTTCAGCTTCCGCTTCCTCCTCAAATTGACAGTCGCATGATTCTCGAAGCGGTCTCGCCGATGAAAGATGCCGATGGATTTCATCCGTATAATATGGGCCGGCTCTTAAGTGGAGATCCCGTGTTTCTGCCCTGTACCCCCAAAGGCGTCATGAAGATGATTGAATCAACGGGGCAGACGATCGAAGGGAAACGGGCGGTCGTATTAGGTCGCAGCAACATTGTGGGGAAACCAGTGGCGGCCTTACTCATGCAGGCGAACGCCACGGTCACGGTCTGTCATTCCAAAACACAGGATTTGCCATCTGTCACACGGGAAGCGGATATCCTCATCGCTGCGATAGGGAAAGCCCAGTTTGTGACTCGTGACATGGTCAAAAATGGCGCCATTGTGGTGGATGTGGGGATTAATCGATTGGATGACGGGCGCTTGGTCGGTGACGTGGATTTTGAATCTGTTCAAGAGCAAGCGGGGTGGTTGTCACCTGTGCCTGGAGGTGTTGGACCCATGACGATTGCGATGCTGTTGAGTAACACGTTGGAAGCGGCCAAACGGACGGCGGGTCGATAAGCAAGCCTGGGACGATGGTGATGAATCATGCACGAACACGGTTAACGACTATTCTGGCACAGGGGCAGTTTGCTGTCACCGTTGAATTTAATCCACCCAAGGGCTGTGATATCTCCGGGATGCTCGACGTGACGAAGTCCCTTTTGGGACGAATTCATGGAGTGAACGTCACGGATAACACCGCGGCGGTGATGCGAGCGAGCTCCTTGGCGGTCTGCCGATTGTTCTATGAACAAGGGCATGATCCTGTCTTCCAGGTGACCTGCCGAGACCGTAATCGCCTTGGCATTCAATCAGACTTACTGGGCGCGCACCTCTTGGGTATTCGAAACGTGTTGTGCTTGACCGGAGATCCTCCCAGCGTCGGAGATCATCGCGATGCGAAACCGGTCTATGATTTCAATACCATCCAGCTCATGCAGGCGATAGGCATGTTAAATCATGGGAGTGATTGGGGTGGGAATGCGCTTGAAGGTTCGACGGATTTTTCCATCGGTGGCGCAGTCAGTCCGGAAGCAGATACGACGACCATTATGCATCAAAAGTTTTCGGCGAAGATTCAGGCAGGAGCACAATTTTTTCAAACTCAGGCGGTGTTTTGTCAGGATGGATTCACCACATTTATGAAAGACGTGCGTCCGTATGGTACCAAAGTTTTAGCGGGGATTCTGGTCTTACGTTCAGTCAAAATGGCTGAATTTCTCAATGCAAACATCCCTGGACTTTCAGTGCCCGAAGCGATCATCTCAGAGCTTCGTGACGCTGGTGAGCGGGCTGTCGAGGCAGGAATCGAAATTGCCGTTCGAACAATTAAGGCCATTCGTCCACATTGTGACGGGGTTCATCTCATGGCGCCTCGAGGAATCGAGCGCCTTCCAGAAATTTTGACGAAAGCCGAGTTAGGTCCATGACAATTCCTGAGTTTCAAGCCCATAAACAAACTGGCAAAAAACTGGTAGTGGTGACCGCCTATGATGCGTTGTTTGCCAAAATTGTTGAACAGGCAGGGATTGAGGTGATTTTGGTTGGAGACTCTCTCGGCGTGCTTGTGCAGGGAGAGAAAAATACCTTATCTGTCACCATGAGAGACATGCGCTACCACACACGACTAGTTGCCAAAGCAACGGAAGGCGCGTTGATCATTGCCGACATGCCATTTTTGTCGTATCAAGCGAGCAATGAAGAAGCTATCCGCAATGCGGGTCGTTTGCTGCGGGCTGGAGCGACTGCCGTCAAAATGGAAGGAGGCGGGCCTATCGTCGAGCGAGTGCAAGCGGTAACCCAGATGGGAATTCCCGTGATGGGCCATCTCGGCATGACCCCGCAGTCGGTGAATCAATTTGGAGGCTATAAGGTCCAAGGGAAATCACCACACCAAGCCGAGACGCTGCTGGCAGAGGCGAAAGCCCTAGAACAGACGGGTGCCTGTTCCCTCGTGTTAGAGGCAATTCCCCTCGATGTCGCGCGTACCATTACACAGACAGTAGCGATTCCTACCATCGGCATTGGCGCCGGTCCTCATTGTGATGGACAAGTCCTGGTGCTCTACGATCTGCTCGGGCTCTTTGATGAATTTGTCCCGAAGTTTGTGAAACCCTATGCACATCTGAAAACCGATGCGTTGCAGGCCCTCCGCCAGTATAAAGAAGACGTGGAAGGTCTCGCATTTCCCTCAGATAAGGAAAGTTACCACTAAATCGTCCCCGCAAGATGGCACACATGCCGTGTTCCCGCATGTTCACTAAATTGATTGACAAATATAGTCATTCGGCATACCATTTATAAAACGTCGGCTCTGACTTTCTGGGTCAGGGCCTTTTTTTTGTCGTTGAGGAAAGAAGCAAATGGCTAATCTCATCGTTGTTGGGTCCCAATGGGGTGACGAGGGCAAAGGGAAAATTGTCGATATCCTGGCCCATGACGCCAATGTGATCGTGCGGTTTCAAGGTGGCTCCAATGCTGGGCACACCGTCGTGACGAGGAAAGGCACGTATGTGTTTCACCTCATTCCATCAGGAATTTTAAATCGTGGAAAAATCTGTATCTTGGGAAATGGCGTCGCCATTGATCCTGGTGCGTTGATTGAAGAACTGACCATTCTGCAGACGCAAGGCGTGAAAATCGGCAAAAATTTAGTGATTAGCCAACGTGCCCACCTGATTCTTCCCTATCACAAAGTGATCGACCATGCGAGCGAACAGGCAAAAGGCACACGACGTATTGGGACCACCGGCAAGGGTATTGGGCCTGCCTATGCAGATAAAATGGCACGAGTTGGTATTCAGATGGGAGATTTGTTTCATCCGACGGTATTTCGGAAAAAAGTCGAAGACAATCTAGTCGAGGTCAACAAGCTCCTGCGCTATGTGTATGGTGTAAAAGGCTATAGTGCCAAAACTATTTGTCGTGAATATATGGCCTATGCCGATCAGATTGAATCATTTGTGGGTGATGACTCCCTTCTGATTCATAAGGCGATTGATCGAGGACGAAATATCCTGTTTGAAGGAGCCCAAGGTACACATTTGGATGTAGACCTGGGAACCTATCCTTACGTTACATCATCTAGCGCATGTGCTGGGGGAGCCTGCACCGGTGCGGGTGTAGGGCCGACAAAGATTGATGGAGTATTGGGTGTCACCAAAGCATATTCCACGCGGGTGGGTAGTGGCCCATTTCCCACGGAACTCTCTGATACCATTGGGGGCGGGTTGCAAGAGCGAGGCAATGAATTTGGTGCGACGACGGGGCGAGCTCGACGATGTGGATGGTTAGATGCTGTGATCCTTCGATATGCCTCACGAGTCAATGGGTTTTCTTCGTTAGCCGTTACCAAGCTCGATGTGTTAGATGGGGCACCATATCTCAAAATTTGTATGGGGTATCGCTATAACGGCAAGCTCTATCGGGACATGCCAGCGAGCCTGCACATTCTCACAGAATGTGAACCAGTCTACGAAGTCATGCAAGGGTGGGCGGCGTCAACCAGTCATGTCTCCTCATACAAACGTCTTCCCGCTGAAGCCAAACGCTATTTGGAAAGAATTGAAGAACTGGCTCAATGTCCCATTGACATGATTTCAACGGGGTCTCGACGAGACCAGACTATCATCATCCGCAACCCCATGGTGCAAGAAAGCCCGCGAATGAAAGGAGCCAAAGCCATTCGGAGCGCCTCGTAACCCATCCGCATCAGGCATGGACCGTGCGTCCAACGCTGTCATTTGACAAGGTTTGTAGGGGGTTGTTAGCATCCGCAGTTCGGTGAGCCGCTAGCTCAGTTGGTAGAGCATCGCCCTTTTAAGGCGAGGGTCGTGCGTTCGAGCCGCACGCGGCTCACCAGTCTTTTCAAGGGGTTAAGACGATTTCCCCTCCGGCCATTCTTCCTCTACAATGGAGTGCAGGTAACTTTTTGCTTTTCCTTGGCCAAGCCTTCCACTAAAGTGCATTGAAACTTTCAACAAGAGGGGCCGCTTATGCAGAAGTGGATTCATCAATCCATTGTTGCTCTGGGTATATCGGCCTTCTTAATGGTAGCAACAGCAGCTTTTGCCGATGATGACGATGCTTGTTGTGAAAAGATCCACGATTTTGGTCAATCAGTAGAAAAGCTTCTCCAATCGCTCTCTCAGCCGCTTTTCGGCATTGAAAAACCGCTACAATCGTCTGCCAGTACGGAGACCGTGATGTCACGTGAGCCAGACCAAAGCGCCAATGATCGGCAGTTGTTGGCAAAAGGGTTGAAGGCCGAGTTCGTAGCCAGGAACGTGGCCTTCAGAGCTGATATGATTGCGTTTTGGCCTGATGATCTGAACTATACGCATCTCATTCTTTGTATCGAAGGAGAACGGATTCCGAATGGTGCAGGTCATGACATGGGAGTAAATCCGAGCATTCAGCGCGTGAATGTCATGACCGGCAAGGTTGAGACTGTTCTCTTGGGTATGAATCACTGTGATGGTATCCGTGCCACGCAATGGGGGACGGTGCTGGCCACCGAAGAAACGAAGGATGGTGCCGCATATGAGATTCTCCATCCACTCGATACGACTGGGCATTGGATTGCAAATCGGGCGTCTCCTGGAGAAGCTGCAGACATCCGAACAGCTTTGAACGGAGCTGTGGCGAGCGCAAACGTTGTGAAGCGGACCGCATTGGTGACCCAAGCTTGGGAAGGTCTGGACGTGCTTGACAACGGCGTTGTTCTTGCCGGTAATGAGTTACGCCCTGATGAGGATCATGACGGTGGCGCGATCTTCCGTTTCGTGCCAACGATCTTCTACCCGTGTCAGGGAGCACCGGTCCGTCCAGGGCTGCTCTGTGACAATACAATCGATGATCTCAACGATTCCCCTCTAAGATCTGAGCAGAATTATGCCTTGTTCATCGTTTGCAGCAAGAAGGATGATTATGGACAAGGGTGCGAGTATGGTCCCGGGGGTCGCTGGGTTGAGGTGAATGCCGTGACCGCTCGAGCCGATGCCAGTGCCAATGGTGCCACTGGCTACTGTCGGCCTGAAGATCTCCATGTCGACACCACTTACGGTGAATTCAACGGTGGAGAAGGAATTCGTTGGGGTTGGACCAACACCTGCGGTGGTGAGGGAGAGATGCTTTTTGTTGAAGAAGGCGTGGCTGCGTTGGATGCTCAAAATCATGTCACACGCAAAATTGGTGGAACAGTCAAAAAGATCAATTTCTTCTCTGCCGATGGCATTCATGTCACAGCCGCCACCGTGACTCGATTTATCGAAGGTGACGCAGAAATGAATGGACACGACAATCTAGCCATTCAACCCATCACGGGCAATGTATATATCATCGAAGGCGATCAATTCGGGGATGTGTGGGCGTGCCTGCAAGATGGTAAAGATCGTGATCAGGCGAACGACGGATGCGTGAGAATCCTATCGGTTCGCGATCCCGATGCGGAGGCGACCGGTTTTATCTTTGACGGGACGGGGCAGGTGGCGTTCTACAATATTCAGCATGGTCAGCAGCATCCTGCGTTGTTAGATCCTGTTTCTAACCCAACGCCTGGTGAGGTTGGATTCACGGATGATCTTGTGAAAATTACAGGGTTCACGATAGTAAAAAAACGCCACCACCATCATGGTGACTAAGTCAGGAAAGGGGTCAAGCCTATATTACAATGTGTAATATTGGTCATCCGCCTCGAAAAACGAAATCAATACATGACTTAATAGTCTTGACTCCTCTTTTGAAGGAAGACTTGTGTTTGCTCTTTCTTCTTCGTAATGTTTTTTTGCCTGTCTAATCATTTCCAAGTAGACTGGGACACAGTTCGAGATCAGAATCATCCACCCCTGCTGTGCCAAATCTGATGAGAAGAAGACGTATAGAAACGCCATGAAGTTTGAAAAATATCCCATTTCAGATGCTTTGAAAAACAACCTGTCCCGACTCGGGTTTGTCAGAACAACGGACATCCAATTTAAAGCCATGCCCTCGATCATGGCGGGGGAAGATGTCCTGGCCATCGCCCAAACAGGAACGGGAAAAACGGCCGCATTTGCCATCCCTATCATCAATC
The DNA here is from genome assembly GCA_011088105.1 of Nitrospirota bacterium. Lineage (GTDB taxonomy): Bacteria > Nitrospirota > Nitrospiria > Nitrospirales > UBA8639 > JAALKI01. Next base: position 56,253 of record JAALKI010000011.1, read on the forward strand.
AGATCGACCAGTGGAAAAGGAGCCAACGCACCAATGGCATCCAATGTATTGTCATGGTGCCGACGCACGAACTGGCGATGCAAATTGGAGAGGTCTTTGCCCAGCTTTCCAAAAAGACCAAGGTCAAGGCGTTTGCCATGTATGGCGGCGTTGAGCAGGACCCGCAGATACAAACACTTCAGAAGGGCATCGATGTGCTCATTACGACACCCGGCCGACTGTTTGATCTGATCAGTCAGGGGTTTGTGCTGCTGGACCGAGTACAAACCCTGGTGTTGGATGAAGCCGATCACATGCTCGATCTCGGATTTATTAGAGATATTCATGCGATCAAAACCAAGCTGCCCCACAGACATCAAACACTCTTTTTCTCAGCAACAATAAATGCCGACATCAAAAAACTGGCGTATTCTCAGGTGAGAAAATCGGCGATCCGGATTCAAATCTCGCCGGACAATCGTGTCTCCAAAAATGTCTCGCACTATGTGATGTTCGTGGAAATGGATGATAAACGGTTTTTCCTGGAGCGGTTCCTGACCGATAATCCTGAGAGCCGGGTGATCGTGTTTGTCCGGACGCGAGTGCGCGCTGAACGGGTCGCCAAGGCAATGGGTCGTGTTGGGATAGAAACACTGACGATTCATGGGGAAAAGGATCAGTGTGACCGGGCTGAGGTGATGAACGCCTTTAAAGCAGGGGCCTGTCAGATATTAATCGCCACAGATGTCAGCGCACGCGGCATCGACATTCCGGATGTTCATTTTGTGCTGAACTATGACTTGCCGGATAAGGCCGAAAACTACGTGCATCGTGTGGGAAGAACCGGGCGTGGTGTTAAAAAGGGGATCGCGATATCGTTCTGCAGCAAAGAAGAAAAGCCACGGCTTGAGGAGATTCAAGGGTTTTTAGATCAAGAGATCGATGTCATCAAACTCACGAAAAAGGATTACGCCTTTACGGTGACACATCCTAGCACGGAACCCAGCTTGGAGGAGTTGCTAAAAGAAATGGAGCAGGATGAGGAAGAGAAAAGAGAAAAAAAGAAAAAAAGAAAACCGCAAAAGAGAAAGAAATTGGCCTGAGGGCTCGCCAAAGAATACGAAGCAATCGCAATGTTGGTGACCTGAGGACCAGTTTCCCGCTCAGTCAATGGGGGCAAGCTTATTTTGCAATGCGTAAATCGGCCATCACCTTCGAAAAACGAAATCAATATATAACTAAATAGCCTTGCCCCCTTTACATGGTACTCCTGCGTGACCACAATGAAATTGTGACTTCTGTGACAGAACATCACGTTTTTGCAGCGAGGAACGCTGATGCCATCTCCCATCGAGTATTTCTGACAGCGATGGCTATCCCTATTCGTCCATCTGATTGCGAGACCACACATGAGCGAGAATGCTGAGTTTGTAAAGGGCGTGAAAGCGTATGAAGAGGGGGACTACGCCACCGCGCTCCTTCTGTTCAGACAACTGGCTGACCAAGGATATGCCGCGGCCCAGCACGATCTCGGTGTGATGTATGCGAATAGAGTGGGGGTGCCCCAAAACTATCAGGAAGCCGCGCAGTGGTTTCACCGTGCTGCTGCGCAAGGGCATGCCTGTGCCCAGCACGCACTGGGTATCATGTATAAAAAGGGGGAAGGGGTGCCTCAAGATGCGGAGGCCGCGGTGTCCTGGTGGAGACGGGCGGCTGAACAGGGTCATGTTGATGCCCAGAGCAATCTGGGTGTGATGTTCCACAGGGGAGAAGGAGTGCCTCAGGACTATCTGGAAGCGGTCAGGTGGTATCACCGTGCGGCTGAGCAGGGATATGCGGATGCTCAGAGCAATCTGGGTGTCATGTACCACAGGGGAGAGGTGGTGGCTCAGGACTATCTGGAAGCGGTCAAGTGGTATCAGCGTGCGGCTGAGCAGGGACATGCTTTTGCCCAGAGTAATCTGGGTGTGATGTACGCCAAAGGCGCAGGAGTTCCCCAAGACTATGCCCGTGCCCATATGTGGTTCAACATTGCGGCATCATCAGGAAAGGGCTATGCGCGGGAGATTAGAGCCGACGCGAGAAAGATGAGAGGGGAAGTTGAAAAGAAAATGTCTGCTGCTCAAATCACCGACGCCGAACAACTCGCACAAGAATGTATCAAGAAGAACTACAAAGGGTGCTGCTGACTTTGAGAAGGTCTTGGAGAAAAAGCGGACGCTTCCCTTTTGGCAGGTCCATTGTGGGTTGGGGGTCTGTTTGAAATGTATAACTCTTGTGAGGCTTCGCGGATGGCGGTGATATTCACGCAGTTATTCTTCTAATTATGGAGGAATAGGAATTTCAAAAGGCCTTTTTGAGTAGAGGGTAAACTAACAAAGAACCCGTTGAGGGATCAAACCCCAGACTTTGCTGTCTGACATGGGGGCCTTTCCCCTGCGAGACGGGCCTGAGCGGCTCTTATGACATGGATCATGCCACGCCGTGTGCTCCTTGGTGGCTTGGTCATGGGGTCGGGTCTTGATCAAATATCTTTTTAGAATTTTAATATATTCAATCAAGACTTGCCCCTTCCTCATTCCATCCATTACAACATGTGATGGGCCGGTTCAAGCCTTACTTGAATCTTGATCAACAAGAATCTCCACTTTTTAATTGACGAAGAAGGTCATCAGCATGGATAACAACGCTACGCCTTCAGTTGAGGAAGAATCGCTTGCATTTCGAGACGTGGAAATTTCTCACGAGCCCATTGAGCTCTATAAAATATTGAAGTTCGAAAATATGGTCGAAAGTGGTGGCGAAGCGAAGGCTGCGGTTGCTGCGGGGCATGTTTTACTCAATGGGAAAGTCGAAACTCAAAAGCGAAAGAAAATTATGAGCGGTGATATTATAGAGTTTGCTGAAGAAAAAATTCGAATCCACCTCTCACCAACGAGTGATCAGGAGAATCATGACGTCACAGGGACACAGACATGACCAATAACGATTGCTTGCGTCGCATTCGCTACATCCTGGATTTTGGTGATTCCAAAATGATTGATGTTTTTGCTCAAGCTGATCAGATCGTGACACGAGAAGAGGTCAGTGCGTGGTTAAAAAAAGATGATGATGAAGATTACGTGGCTCTTCGTGACACCATGTTCGCCACGTTTTTGAATGGGTTGATTAACGATCGGCGTGGCAAAAAAGATGGCGCGCAGCCTAAACCAGAAAAACGACTGAGCAATAATATCATTGTTGTGAAACTGAAAATCGCCTTCAATTTACAAGCCGATGACATCTTGTCAATTTTGGCCTTGGCTGATTTGCAAATTAGCAAGCATGAGCTGAGTGCCTTATTTCGCAGACCGGACCACAAACACTATCGCACCTGCAAAGACCAAATCTTGCGGAATTTCTTAAAAGGCCTTCAACTGAAGTATCGCAAAGAAATTGATCCCGATGAAGTAGAAGAATCTTGATGGATACTCGGTGAGCGATCTGAGCGGCTGTTGTAACCCTCTACCTCCCTACCCCCACGCCAGAACGCTTCGGCGCGCCGGTAGGTCCTTACAAAGGAGGGGAATACAAACCGCCAGAATTCACCCACACAATTTGGAGAAGAGCTCTTTTTTAATACCGCCTTGCAACGTTCAACGTGCGTGGAGTTAACGCAGCAACAATGTGGGGATTTTGGCTGAACGCAATAAGTCTGAGGTTTTACTGCCGAACAGCAAGCTGCGAAGGGGGGAATGGCTGTATGCGCCCATGATGAGCATATCGATTCCCTGCTCTTGGACGGCCTTGGCAATGACGCTCTCCGCGTCGCCGGGTATCAGGGATGCTGTGACGTCAAAGTCTGCGGCCTCCAAGGTAGTCTTGGCCCATTCCAGTTGTTTAGAAGCGTTCTGACTTTCTTTTCCTGACATCAGCAGATGCACAGGAAGACCTCGAAAGAGTGGGCTCTTCGCCACCATTTCCACGCCTCGTTGGGTCACGATGCCACCATCAAACGCGATCATCACCCGGTTCGGTTCTGTAAAGTCATCGGTCACGGCGAGAATCGGTTTGTTGAGCGCTCGCACGACCCGTTCGACATTGCGCCCCAGGTCACGTTGAGTCGCCTCGGCTGATTCACCACGGCGACCTAGCACAAACAAACGCACGCCTTTTTCCTGCTCCACCAAGGTCTCGACCAGAACACCATAGCGCTGACGGACATCGGGAGACTCGACCCCCGCTTCAATGGCTCGCTCACGCAAACGGTTGAGAAAGAGGCGGCCTCGTTCACGCACCACCTTGCTACGGGATTCATCCTCATTGGAGAGTTTGTTCAACAGAACTTCTTCCGCGTCAATCCCGATGGTTCCGCTATGATCATTGCCGGTGGCAATCTCAGGATGCCGATCGATGATATGCAGGAATTCTAGCGGTGCCTCCATGCGGCGTGCCGCCCAGGTCGCATAGTCGGCGACATAATCCGCAAAATGCGATTGATCGACGCATGCCAGCACGTTCTTTTCGTTCGTCAGCAGATACATTTCTCTCAGTGCCCCATCACCTGTTCAACCGCATCGGGTTTATCATGGACGGCAAAGCGATCGATCATGGTTGCGCTGGCTTCGTTCAGCCCGATCACGTCGACTTCTGTCCCTTCACGACGAAACTTGATGATGACTTTGTCTAACGCGCTGACTGCGGTGAGATCCCAGAAGTGGGCACGGCTGACATTGATCTGCACTTTTTCGATCACTTCCTTGAAATCGAAGGAATGGACAAACCGTTCTGCCGAGGCAAAGAAGACCTGTCCTGTCACGGTGTAGATACGCAGTCGGCCTTTATCCGCGGACTTCCGCCCAATATGTAAGATCCGCCCGACGTTGTGGGCAAAGAAGAATCCAGACAACAGCACCCCAACCAGCACGCCTTTGGCCAAATCATGAGTCGCCACCACCACGACCACCGTTGCGATCATGACCACACTGGAGCTTTTCGGATGTTCACGTAAATCGCGAATCGAGGACCACTTGAAAGTCCCAATCGACACCATGATCATCACCGCCACTAAGACGGCCATCGGAATATGCGCCACCCAGTCACCGATATATACCACCATCAGCAGCAGGAATATACCGGCCGCTAATGTCGACAGCCGCCCACGGCTACTGGACTTCACGTTAATGACGGACTGCCCGATCATGGCACATCCCGCCATCCCACCAATAAAGCCAGAAAAGATATTGGCGATTCCCTGCCCCATACATTCACGGTTCTTGTTGCTCGATGAATCCGTGAGGTCATCAACAATCGATGCCGTCATCATGGACTCTAGCAGCCCGACCACGGCTAACGTCGCCGATACGGGCAAAATGATTTGCAGAGTTTCCCAGGTCAGCGGCACATCCGGCAGAAGGAATATCGGAAGACTGTCTGGAAGTGGACCCAAGTCGCCTACCGTGCGGATGTCCCACCCCAACCCCATAGACACCGCAGTCAATCCCACGATAGCCACGAGTGGAGACGGCATGCTCTTGGTGATATAGGGAAAGAGGTAAATAATACCCAAGCCAGCTACCACCATCACATACACCTGCCATGTCATTCCGATCAGTTCTGGGAGTTGCGCCATAAAAATCAGAATAGCCAGTGCATTGACGAAACCGGTGATGACGGAATGCGATACAAACCGCATCAAGGAGCCAAGCCGGAACCAGCCCGCGAGAATTTGCAGCACCCCGGTCAGAACTGTGGCGGCCAGCAAATATTGCAACCCGTAATCTTTGACCAATGTGACCATGAGCAGCGCCATCGCACCTGTGGCGGCTGAAATCATGCCTGGCCGACCACCGGCAAAAGCGATGACCGTGGCCATACAAAACGAGGCGTAGAGCCCCACCTTGGGGTCAAGCCCGGCGATGCTGGAAAACGCAATCGCTTCAGGGATCAATGCCAATGCGACGACAAGGCCCGCGAGCAAATCGTTTCGGACATTCATCAGCCCACGAATTTTATCCACCATCTCATTTACCATCTATGAACCTTCTTGAAAATCACGCAATAACCTCTTCACATTGCACTATTGATAGACGTCAAGAAACACGTTTGGCGGTCAGCCTTAGCCGACGACCAATTCGGTCACATGACACAACGCCCGGATACTTGCTGGATTATTCCTGAATTCAGGAGACCACAAGGAGGGTGTGAACAAAAAAAAATCGCGTAAGAACCAGTTTCTCACTCTCGGGGCCTGCACCCCCAGAAGGAAGAGATCTTACACGATGATTTTCAAGATAACACAGGATCTGCACTCGGGCAAGAGGGTATTTCCGAAGTCACAAGAAAAAATGAATAAAGATTTCCAATACTCCAACTGTGGCCAAAACTTTTGCGGTTGATTGCGTCATTTTTGAAAGAACACAAAAAATGGTCGACTTTCACGAGTCATAGACGTAGATTCCTCCAATATTACATATGCCGAGGAGAACGAACTATAATGAGGAACATCCAGCAAGATCTGAATAAAACTATGCGTTTGAACTCTGTAGAAAAACCTTACAAGTCACGTGGGTATTTCGTGCAGGTGACCTTAGCCTTATCTCTTGTGATGATACCCTCAGCCGCCATGGCAAAACCCGGTCTTGAAAAATTACTTGGCTTTGTGACTATGGCTGGAGATGCAGTTGGATCTTTAGCGGATGGAATCGAAAAAGCCTTTAACTCTGGGGCTCGTATCTACGACAATCTATCTTTACGCGAAGAAGAGCAGCGCTTGCTGAATCTCAGTGCAAACCTGAGCCATTTGGGCATGTCTGCAAGATGGCAAAGATCGTGATCAGGCAAACGACAGATGCGTGAGAATCCTATCGGTTCGCGATCCCGATGCGGAGGCGACTGGCTTCATCTTTGATGGGACAGGCAAGGTGGCGTTCTACAATATTCAGCATGGTCAGCAGCATCCTGAGTTGTTCGATCCTGTCTCCAATCCAACGCCTGGTGAAGTGGGATTCACCGATGATCTTGTGAGAATTACAGGGTTCAAGATATTAAAACACCGCCATCATGATTGAATAAATCGCTTTGTCAACTTGAAAAGGGTCTCACGCTTTTGAGTACGGAGCTCTTTTTTCTGCCAAAGAAGATTATCCAAAAATAAAGAAAAGTCACTTTGCCAAGGAATAGATACCAGGATTGCCAAAAGGGCTCCTTAAGATCGTGAATTATGCAACAAAAATCTGATCCCTTATCCTTGTCAATAACAAATGGGTAGAGTTTGTAGGGGAATATTTCCCCGATCAGTATGGTATCGCGTGTCCTTTTTCTCCTCACTTTTTCTGCATAACTGCTTTCACTTCACGGAGACATCTCCTGTAATGCACTTTATTTAGGAGGAATCTTCGTTGGAGTCTACTCTTTGGCCCTAAGGCATCACATTTGCTTGATTAAAACTATAGGAGACATGTGAAGAATCAATAGTTAGAGGATGTTTGTAAGCGAAGGAGGGACAGATAAATTTCAACGAATGTTTGTGCAACCAAATGCCTATCAGGAAGAGGCCAGGATCTCTAACTCAAGAAGGAGGGGGCATAATGAGGTCAGCAAAACATATCATTGGCGTGAGAGTTTTATTGCTTGGTATCTGTATCGTCTTTGGGGCTGTAACGGCGCAAGCCGAGAACTACCATGTGAAATGGAAACAGATTTTGGGAGTGGTTGTGCCAGGTAGTACGAGCGGGGGGCATAATGTGGTGGGAGGTGTCCAGAGTACGGGGGTGTCTTGGGCTACCACGCGGGGAAAAGCGAAGGTGAACTTGGACACTGGTCGTGTGATGTTTGAGGTCGAAGGGCTAGTGTTGATAGCAGCCCCTCCTCCTGCGGTCCTTGGCGTCCCGAGCCCGCTCGTCACAATGGTAAAGGGCACGGTTGTCTGTAATTCCACTGGAGTTGCTGACCTCGTGGATACGGCTGCCGTTCCTCTTAGTGCCCAAGGTGAGGCGGAGTTTCACGGAACGGTGGCCCTGCCCCCCGTATGTGAGAAGATCGCCTTTCTTATTCGTGTCGCCGACGCCAATTTTCTCGTTGACCGCTGGATCGCGCATGGCGTAGTTCGAAAACCTTAAACTGGAGCCTGTGATGAGCAAGGCAAACATCGTGCTGTTTCGAAAGGAGAAGCCCTGACGCTGTACGTTAACAACGGTAGGTTAGAGAAGGGAGTTTCGTTTGCAGGATGCCAGACGTGAGAAGTGGCACCTATTCTTAGTAGGCTTCTTATGTCTAACACGGAATGACAAGCAATTTATTCCTGAAAACAGGGGGTACCAAAGAGGGGAAGTATGGCTAAATGTTATGAATTGCTAATGAAAGCAGTCTTAGCGACAACTCTTCTCCAGGCATCCTGGGCTATCCCTGCTGTTACATACGCGGAAGCCATAGCCGACCCGACCCAACAGAAAGCAGCGTCTTCCAAAGAGAAGCAAGAAAACGGGAGACAAGCCATGCAGGAGATGCAGTAAATAATGCCTCTCATGATCCAAGGGATGCTAACCGCCATGCATCAATACTACAGTAACCCAGCAGTTGCAAAAATCGAGGCCGTTCATGTTCGTAATTTTTATGAAGCGTTGCTTGAGAAGGGATTTACCGCGGAAGAGGCTCTTCAAATAGTCGTCGGATATGGCAACCCTGTTAGCTTGGGATCGAATAAATAGGAAAAACTTTGATTCGATTTTGTCATAGGTGGCAGGCCTGCCCCCTATACTAAGCAGAGGTATATCTGCATGTCCGCATTTGGGAGAAGTAAATGTCGACTTAAGTATTAACTGTACCTGTAAGCTTCCCCGTCAAGCGCCAAAGTTGAGCATTATTTGATGAGGGAGCCCAGCGAGCGGCTTCAAATAACGGCATGAGTTCATCATCAGATAATCCCTCACCAGTCATCGAACGGGGCGACCATCTATTGAGAATAATGGGATGAATGGCATAATTGGCTTCTCTATGCTTCTTGACATCTTCTGTGAGTGAATTGTTCATAACACCTTCCTCTTCTTAAGAATTTCATCCTGAGCAAATGAATTTTTATAATGGGAACGAGTTGGAGAGAAAGTAAGGCTGGACTCGATTTAATCCCACCGTATTTTTCCCAGTTGCAGAATTGTCACTGGTGTCACGGATCGGGCAATTGACTATTGAACAGCTGATTTGATGCTCGCGTTGAGTTTCACTAACGTTCTGTTGAATACAGCGCGATTATCGGCTGCACGTGTCAAGACGAGGCCGCCTTGTATAGCCACAAGGATTTCGATGGCGAGATCGTCAGCGCAGCGTTTCGAAAGACCAGCTCGGCGTAGTGTCTTTACCAGCACGTTCCGCCAGTCATCAAAGAATGCTTGAATCTGAACACGAAAACGGTCTCGAGTTTCGCCGAGTGCGAACATCCCGACGATGCACACGCGTTGCCCTGACTCGAAATAGGTTGCAACATTGTTGAGCATTTCAGTCAGGCCGTCGATTGGCGACTCCGCGTTCGTGAGTGGATCGAAGATTTGGTTTTGAAACCATTGGTCGATATGAGTCAGCACTGCCTCGGCCATCTCTTCTTTCCCACCCGGGAAAAAATGGTACAAGCTCCCTTTCCCGAGTCCTGTCTTTTTGCTGATGATCGTCAGAGTTGTGCCTTCGAATCCATGTTCTCGGAAGACCTCGGCCAGTTGAGGGATGACGTCGTCGCGGTCAAGCAGTGATCGTGCCACCGGGACTAAAGTACCTCCTCTCCGAGGCCGGGGTGGTCTGCTGGGCGAGGGCCTAACGGCCAGTAGAATTTGCGATTGGACTCTTCAATGGGAACGTCGTTAATGCTCGCTTCGCGCCGCTGCATATATCCCTCTTCGTTGAATTCCCATTGCTCGTTTCCGTACGCCCGAAACCAACTCCCGGAATCATCATGCCATTCGTACTGAAAGCGAACCGCGATGTGGTTTTTGTCAAATGCCCACAGCTGCTTAATGAGGCGATAATCCAGCTCTTTGTTCCATTTTCGAGTAAGAAACTCCACGATCGCCTTTCGCCCAACAAAGAACTCTGCTCGATTGCGCCACTGGCTGTCTTCTGTGTACGCAAGTGCTATACGCTGAGGCTCTCGAGTATTCCACGCATCTTCCGCAGCGCGGACTTTCTGAATTGCTGTTTCGTATGTAAAGGGAGGAAAGGGTGGTTTGCTCATGTATTGGCCTCCTGGGGTTTGGCGGTTTTCGTCAGTATGCAGTATATTGTACCGATCGGTACAAATAGTGGTCAAGAGACTAAGACAGATCGGAGCTCGCAGAACTTTGCGATAAAATAGAGGGTTCCCTAGAGTCCATTGGGCAAACCCAGCTAACCACAACCAGTTTTGAAAAATACGTTTGAGCACTTTGAGGCCTTGAGAATACCTGCAAAAAATAAGGAGTCTTCACGCATGCAAGTTTTGACCGAGATCAACATTTTTCCCATCAAGTCGTTGGGTGGCATTCGAGCTCAATGTGCCACGTTGACTGATCGCGGACTGAAATATGACCGACGTTGGATGTTGGTTGACCAGGAAGGAAAATTTCTAACTCAGCGGACTCGACCAATCATGTCGCAATTACTCGTGGATGTCCAAGGTGACAACCTGTATGTGCGAAATCGCCAAGTGAAAGATGACGATTTACTAATCCCAGTGCAGTCCGACCGGTGGCATCCGCGAAGCGTCACGGTTTGGAAAGATGAATGCCAGGCTTTGGCTTACCCCAAAGTCATCAATGACTGGTTTTCCAAGCGTATTGGAGTCACTTGTGAACTGGTCTACATGCCGGATGATTCCGATCGTCCGGTCGATGCCAACCTTAGCATTGCGAAGGAACAAGTCAGCTTCGCCGACAGTTTCCCCATGATGATTATCGGTGAATCGTCATTGGCAGACTTGAATGCTCGTTTGGACGAACCGGTCTCAATGGATCGCTTTCGCCCGAACTTAGTTTACTCAGGTGGGCAGGCTTTTGCTGAAGATTCTTGGAAGCGAATCCGCGTGGGCTCGATCGAATTTGCTGTTATCAAACCATGTCCCCGCTGCGTCATGACGACGGTCGATCCGTTGACGAGCGAGGTTGGGCATGAGCCACTGAAGACGTTGACGACCTATCGTAAACAGAAAAATGGAGTGATGTTTGGACAGAATTTATTGCACGCGGTCGATGGAGAGATAAAAGTGGGGGATGTGATCACCGTGATTGAGTCAAGTAACGCCTCTGAGGTGGAGGCAAAATAGGAAACTCTAGGCACCCCAGACAATTGCTTTTTCCAGACCTTGATGGTTTGCTGCACGGATTGAGTCAACAGAGGTGCTTCGTAATGCCTGCAGCACAACTTCCGATTTTTCTAATAGTTCGGGAATGGATTGGTCATGCTGCAATTTGGCTTGCAGCGTCTGCTTGAGTTGCTTCAATTCTCCATCTAACTCGCTGAGCTTTGTTTGCCTGGCCCAGTTAACGGCTGACCAAGCAACAAGAACAACAAGGATGACTGTCAGAAAAGAAACAAGCGCTGTTTTCTTGTTTGCTGTAGCTGTGAGATCAAGCATTCGCTTCTTCAATTGTTATGAGACCGGTTAGGCAAGACTCATTGATTGGCTGTTTATCTACAGTGTAATCCCCAATACGATTGGTGCCAATATGAACATGGCCGCATAGACGAGGCCAATTGTGATGAGATTGAGCCAGAATCCGGCTTTCATCATATCCGCAATATGCATCTCCTCATAGGCAAACACAATCGCATTGGGCGCGGTGGCGACCGGCATCATGAAAGCCATGGAGGCGGCGAGCGTCGCCGGGACGACAAGCACCATGGGATTGAGTCCCAATCCCACCGCGATGCCACCGAGTATGGGTAAGAATGTTGCCGTTGTGGCCGTATTGGAGGTGATTTCGGTCAAGAAAATGACGAGGCTAATCGTGGCTAACACCACGAGCGCGATGTTGACGGTTCCCATATCCCCCACAAGACGACCAATGTCCGCGGCGAGACCCGTGCTTTTGAAGGCACTGGCCAATGCCAACCCGCCACCGAATAACAGCAACACGCCCCAAGGGACGTTTTTCACTGACGCCCACTCAATGGTGAAATGCCCTCGTTCAACCGATGCGGGCCAGGCAAAGAGCAGGATAGCCGACATGAGCGTGATGGACGTATCCGTTATGGGCAGTCCGGTTAAGGCCACCACCCATTTTTTACATATCCAAAAGAAGACGGTGCAGACGAAAACGACCAGCACAATACGCTCGCCCTTTGACATCGGCCCGAGTGCCTTGAGCTTTTTCTCAATGAGCCCGGCCACTCCGCCGAGTTTCACATCCCTGACAGAAAAGATCCCCTTGCACAGTAACAGCCAGGTCAGGGGCAACATGATGATCACCAAGGGAATCCCCATTTGCATCCAGGTTCCGAATCCAATTTCAATCGCATAGTTCGCTGAAAGAAAACTGGCGAGCAAGGCATTGGGCGGTGTGCCGATCAACGTGCCCACTCCACCGATGGATGCGCTATAGGCGACTCCTAAGAGCAGGGCGATTCCGAACCTCCGCACGTTGGCTTGATCATCGAGATGGCCTGAAAGAAATTCAATGATCGAGATGCCGACGGCATACATCATCACGGTGGTGGCTGTATTGGAAATCCACATCGACAAAAACGCGGTCGCCAGCATAAACCCTGCAATAATGCTTTCCGGGCCTGTCCCCATCATTTTGACAATGTGCAAGGCAATACGTTCATGGAGCCCCCAGCGCTGCATGGCTGCTGCTATGAGAAAGCCCCCGAGAAACAAGAAGATCAACGGGTCTCCATAATTCGCTGAGACGGCTTTTTGCTCCGAGATGTGGAGCAACGGCATAAGAGGAATCGGAAGAAGCGCTGTAACCGGAACCGGTACGGCCTCGGTCATCCACCAGATCATCATCCAAGCCGAGACGGTTACCAGGTTCCAGGCCTCTGGGCTCAGATTTTCAGGAACAGGGAATATCAAGAGCCCCAGCATGGTTGCTGGCCCAAGAATCAATGCGATAAGCCGTCGAATCGGGATGACCGTAGACCTTTGTGGCCCTTCTCCTTCCGCCATAATTTCCTGTTTCATCGCATCAGGCATCAATCAGCCTCCCTCCCTTAGTGAAATTATGTACACATCGAGGCAAAGAACTCACAATCGAAGTTCCCTCAGTGATTGTCTCTTACGCAAAGCAAAGGCCAGGTTACACAGCGATCCATATCTGAGTGTTTTCCAACATGTTTGAAGTTTTATTGTGTTATTCGGCTGGTCTTCAGCGATTAAAATTTCGCCAAATTGAATGTCCTAACATATTGCGTCTTGGAAAAATTTCCTCTCTCCCAAATAATTCACATCGCCACTCGAAAATGGTCCAAGAACAGACGGAGGAGCATTGTACCCTACATCAGCTTGAGCCAAAAATAGTTCTCCATCTGTGTGCCAGGTATCCCCCATTCGCCCTTGTCGTTTTTTGAGCTTGCCTTCGTAGGCAGACTCAAACTTCTGACACTCCTAATAAATCATTTCATAGGGCTACGGGGATATCTCGTTCGGCGAGAGGTTCTGTAACCTCATGATAAGGATAGGCAGGATCAATTGATATAGCAGATATATTCCTTGCCGGGTACGCTAATCAATCACGCACGCACAAGGAAAATCCTATTGGAAAGCGTTTTGTGTGACCTGCTTGTCATACTTTCTGGATAGCATCCAGAGGCAGGAAGCTTTTGCATGACTTTCAAGGTTATCTAAGGAGAAGCACTGAACAAGGTGCTTGGTGAGCTACCCTATGGCAGACGCTCCCAAGCAAGAATCGACTGACCCCTCGACGCTGCTGTGATCCAATCACAATGAGATCAGGATTTATAGCGGACGTCTCTTCCAAGATAGAAATAGAAGGCGCTCCCATGACCGTAACGATCTTTGCCTTATGGCCCAGTGCAGATAGTTGTAGCGCAACATCATTTGTGAGCTTTTCGGCACCCGCTATAACCTCCTCTCGAAAGGATTCGGGAACCATGGCACCGACAGGCCAGATCGGCTCTGAAAACGGAATGACACGAAGGAGGGTTACCTTGACTGAATTTCGAAATGGTTTCTTGACGAAAAACGCGATGACCGCATCCGCGTCTTGTTGGTTCTCTATGGGGAGTAGCACATGTTGCAACTGATTCATTGATGATTTCACCACGAGCGTTGGACAACATGCATGGGTCATGACCCGATATGAAACACTTCCGAGTGCAGGATCAGGAATTTGGCCAATGCCCCTTGCTCCCATTACAATGAGATCTGCTTTTATCCTTTCGGCTGTAGCCAGAATAACTTCGGTCGGTGAGCCAGACTCGAGCTTTCTGGTAACCGGTCCTGTATGAGACGGCAAAGTTGAAATGACCCGTTCCAGCAGCAGCTCGCCTTTTCCTTTCATCGATTGTTCGAGGGTCGTTGCAAGTTCTTGAGGAATCTTTGGCCCTGTTGTTGGACAAGCGAATTGTGGAGTATCGATGACATGAAGCATGATCAACTCTTTCGGCGGAGCGAAGTGTTCTAGTGCATGAGCTGCCACAGAGGAGTGATTTGATTCATCAACTGCCAGTAAGATTCGCATTTCATGTCCTCCCGTTTCTGTACGTCAGGTTTGGAAAGGTCCACGATAAACAATCGATAATGTATTATACACCCTCAGGGTTCTTCACGGGAGCCGTGCAAGCCTATGGGAAGGAGTAGTGTACTGTAATTCCCCTCACAGGGAAGTCTTCATTCTGGTTCTGTGCCAGAATCCCCAGTCCTTCTGCGTAAAACATACTGTTATAGGTATAGGGCACAAACTGAATTTTGCGCGGATTGCTCTACTGCTCTGATCTAATGAAGCAATAAACAAGGAGAAAGTAAATGAAGAAGCTGACTATCACAAGAAACGATGGGGTAGCGAGTGTTGTTATTAATAACCCGCCCGCTAATGTTTTGACAATTGATTTGATTAACGAAGTCAATGCATTCGTCCTTTCACTAAAAGACGATCGCGATACCAAGGTAGTTGTTTTTAAATCATCTAATGATAAATTTTTTTCGGCTCACCTGGATCTGAATATCATTAATGGCACGCAAGGAGGGCAGGCAGCATGTATTGAGTTTAGTCACATGATCAAAAACATCAAGGCCATGAAGCAACTTTCCATTGCGTTCGTGGATGGCATTGCCCGCGGTGGCGGCAATGAATTTGTTATGGCCTGTGACTTGGCGTACGGCACTGAGAATGCAGCATTTGCGCAACCGGAGCTAAACGTTAATATCCCCACAGGAGGTCAAGGCGGGGTTCAATTTGCTCGGCGCATGGGAAAAAACAAAGCTCTCCAGGCATTGCTGGTAGGCACTGACTTTACGGCACAACAAGCTGAGGCTCTAAACATCATCACTCAGTTCGTACCCAAGGCTGAGGCAGATGCTTTCCTTGAGCAAATACTCTTAGTCACCAGAAAATTAGAAGTTCACGATATCGTCATGTATAAAGCAATCATCGCAGCTTCTATTAAAGATGAAGATGTCGGCACAGAGCTTGAGCTACGTCACTTCCTTGAGCGTGCCAAAGAGGGAAAAACGCAAGCAATCATCGCTGCATTTTTGAAACATGGTGGCCAGACCGAGCGAGAAGCTACCGACTTTCAAGGGGTATTTGCTGATACAGCTGCAGAACTTGCAGGATAAGCATAGCCCTACACAAGCAAAAGCAACTGATGCATAAATGCTCGGCTGCTTTTGGCGTTGTATGAAATGGCGCGCCCGGAGGGACTCGAACCCCCAACCCTCGGTTCCGAAGACCGATGCTCTATCCATTGAGCCACGGGCGCGTATATCTAAATGGCTGGTTTATTTGAGCATTTTTGACTGGCAATTCTTGTTCTGAAATGCCGTTCCGGCTTTATCTTGGTTTGTCTTGCCATTACTCGCTTAAGGTCGTCGTGCCTCACGTGCTTCTCAATCCACGGCCTATTTCCCTAAGACCTGTATATGTTTCTCACGGGGCCCTGGGTGGCGAACCGAACTCCCAAACGTGTGGCGGAGTGTATGCCATTTCAAGGTTGAGGGCAAGCGCAGGCTGAACGGAAGATGTTCCAGTACCAAGCCTTGGGGGCCATCGGTTTGAAAGGAGTCAGTGGAGAAGGGAAGACATAAGGACTCTGGGGGGGGGATCGCTGGCACTGTCGTTCTAAAATCGCCAGTGTTTCAGCGGAAAAGAAGGTGTTAGTCATGTCGGCTTGTGGGAGTGCAGCCGGGTCTGGGTTGATATGGTTTGCAAAGTTCTTATGGGGAGGATAAGCCATGGTGTGTGAATGTCTCTTAATGGGGATGCTCCTCGCAGGTCTACCCATCAAATTGATTGATCATCGAGCCACCGGACGCTGTCAGCAAACGACGGTTACCTACCGCGAACACGGCCTCTCGATTCATATTGGTCTCCCCAATAAATCGACACACTATCGCATCAAGATTCCGTATCTCTTTCAGAACGCCGATTTTCTCTATTGCCAAGGTTAAGTGCATGGCGTGGATTGGCTCAACGTTGTTCGCGGTGGAGATTGAGCGCAATGAGGTGCGGGTGTAGGGTGGAGCTAGGAGGAGCATCTCCCGCTGAGTACTGTTGATACCTCTTTCGTGCATCGTGTTTAACACCTCTGACGTGTCACTTTTTCAGACACTTCCGGGTTGGTGCTTCCAGGCCTGGCAAATTTTTGGTGGCACATTTAAGTCTGAAAGACAGGCATCATCTAGTTGAAACTGGCGAAGGTTTCTCACTTTGGTGAGGGTGGCGTCTGGCATGGTGGCATCCAGCCTCTGGTCAGGGTCGATGGGGCCCTCAGGGGACTGCTTCCTCGCCTTCGCGGAATGGTCAACTTGGGGGGTAGCCATCTTGAGCGCCGAGGATCCCTGAGGGACTTTCTCATCGGATATAGTCTTATGCTCTTGCCCCCGCACTTTTTTCCACCTGGCTCTGTGCCCGCTCAGCCTTATCAACAATCGACTTATCAGGATTCCCTTCGTTCTCAAGTTGTGCTGTCACTAATGTTCACGATCTTCCCCTCCATTTTCGTGTGGGTGCCAAGGCGATCTAGGATCATGGGAAGTATTTTGTCTTGAAGATACGCCAATTCATGTTGCAATTGTTTTCGCCCTTCCTTTTCCTCACTCAACTCGTGCATGACAGTTCAGCTTGCGTACCAATCTCTGTCACGTCGCGACCTCCTGTGTCATCAACGATCGCCGTCACGGTGCTGCCCCCCGGGCCAAAGGGTAGGGTTTCAAGACCTCGCGTAGGACATCATTGTCCACCACCAGATCCCCAATCTTCTGTTTCAGTGTCTTGATTTGCTCATCTTTTATGGAGTCTTCATTCTTCGGACGCGTGCGTAACGCGTTTTCCGCTCCCAGCAGAAACCGCTCGCGCCACTCTTCTACTTCCGCCACTGTGAGTCCGTGAGCTCGAGCTGCCTCCGCCACGGAAGCCTCGCTCTTCACAATGCTCAAGACTAATGTGACTCGCCGTCTTGCGGTCCACCGCTGAATAGGAGCCCCTTGTTCCTCTGCCATCGTCCACCTCCCAGTAAAAAATTAGGGGCTGTCCTAGATAACGAGAGTTATCTTAGGATGGCTGGAT
>JAALKI010000045.1 GCA_011088105.1 Nitrospirota bacterium
CAACACCGGCAGAAACATTTCAGGCATGTGTTGCAGCGACCAGTTGAACTCACAATCGTTTGCTGACAGTGTCCCGTACTCCGTCGATCAATCAGTTCGAGCGGTGGCCTCGCCACCAACATTCCCATCAACAGACATTCACAGACCATTAGCGTCCCTGTTGTTGTCACACGTGCTGGATGGACGTCAAAATGTGTTGTTCCTGTTCATTGTCCAGCTTTTCATGAGAGATAAGTCGGCCCTCTCCACTTTACTGATGCGGCCGCATGTCCATGAACGCCATGGTGTGCGCTTTCCCATTCTCTTTACTTTCAACACCCAAACCGGAGCTTTGGCAATAAGTCACGAGCCAAGAGGTAGAGAAACACGCCGACGATGCCATAGGACGAGGCAAAATTGATCAGATCCACATCAGTCATAGGAAGAGGGGCCTCCGATGCCCGGTTCAGCATCGATGAAAGGCAACGTTTCGTCTATAATTAGAGCAAGAACTGAACTAGACGACGCTTGGCAGACTTCAAAAACCTGGGAGGCAATGATGGAAAAACACAATGCTCCAGATCCACAAGAGTTCCGGAAAATAGCCTTGATATGATAAAGAACACAAGATGCTTCGTGATGAGCTTATCCATCTAAAAGATTGCCAAATGAAATTTCTCTATATTGCCTTAGTGCTTACAGGTATTGTCCTCTTTTCAAGGACCAACCTTATCTGATGACAATAAAGCCATGCAGGGAAATTTATATTTAGTGCCCCTTGTCGCGCTGGTTCCGATCTGGTGGATCTTTTTTGACAAAGCCAAAGGGATCATTCGTATTACATCGTATTTCAGATTTCTAGAAAAACTCATACTCGGGAAATATTCAGCCAAGAACTTTAAGGGATGGGAAACAAGTGTTCAAGAATTCAGGACCTACCGCGCCCGCATGAGGAAAAAGATGTCCCTCGCGGCACCTGTGAAAGGATTGTGGGCACTATTCTCAAACAAAGAACACATCAAAGAATTTTGTTTTATGATGATCTTAAAAACTCGAGGACAATATTGGATCATCACATATTATGTATTCCTTCTCTTGACCACGATCTGCTGGATGGTCGCGTGGCAGACAAAGGCGAATCCTCTGCTGTTAGGAGGTACGGCAGCGGTGATTATATTTTCGGCCGTTGTTACGTTAAACCTCACATGGAGCATGATTGCTGGGCGATATTCCATGGATGAGAGTGAGACATTGTGGAAAGACCTTCTCGGTGTATATGAGAATAACACCGAAACGTTGCCTCCTGATTCCGAATGAACCTGAACCTCATGCCACCGCTTTCTTTCGTCGAAACCCCGGTTCACCCCGCGGACCTGCCTAGGGTTGTGAGGGATTTTCACGAAATCGTTCCAGATCGCCGAGAGCAACTGCCCGGATTCGTCATGCACAAAAGTGAGTTCCCGCCTCGGGGCATAATTGCCCGTACGATCCGCGATCAAGCAATAGCCATCAATACTCACTTGGATGACCATGGCTTCTCGCCCTAACTGGGAATTCCACCGTTTGACAGCGTGCGCTTATTTCAAGAGCGAATCGAGGCCGATATGCTTGCAGGTGTAGAGAAACAGTTGGAGCTCATCATCGGAGAACCTGACTCACCAAATAGAAGTGTCCCCCGCTATCGACATTATAATATTCGCGGGCAGACCATCGAATGTATTGCCGGTTCGTCTTCCCTTCTCCACTGAATCCACATAAAGTTATCGATCCAGGGAGATGGCATAAAAATTTCTTCCGCCCAGCCTGTTAGCAGGCTGGCTTGCCATCCGTCCTAAAATTGCATACACTTCGACACACGTTTGGGAGCCGGTTGGTGCCTCAAGGAATCAGCGAGAAACACATTCAAGCCCTGGGCGGCTGATCATCCACCTAGGCAGCCAATCGCTATATTCATTTGGTGAGGGATGATTTGTTACGCACCGCAAAAACCATAGCCAAAATGAAACCGGAACATGCTATGGACCCAAAACACGACAGAAATAAAAATATCAATAAAGTTAGATAGTTATAATTTCAGGCGGTGTAGCTCAGGTGGTAGAGCAGCGGACTCATAAGCCGCGGGCCGGGGGTTCGAAACCCTCCACCGCCACCATATTTTTCAACGACTTATCAGTGCGGTGCTCTAATCCCTCTTTTCTAGGTTGTGTAAAGGTTGCGGATTCTGTGTCTTCCAGCAACTTATCCACAGGTTCATCTAGGCGATTCATCCACTCCCGACTTCGTCTTTGAAACGCATGAGAATACACATCCATGGTGATCTGGATACTGGAATGCCCAAGTTGGTCTTGAACATATTTGGAGGGTGACCCCTTTTCAATTTGTTCAAAGACAATACAGTTGATGGTACAATGAGGAGCATCTGCATCAAGCGTTACATTATCAGAGCCCTTGATCAAAGACTTCTATAATCGGCAGCCCCTGCATCAAACCCTTGACTATCGCAACCCCGAGAAGTTTGAACGGCAGGGGGATGACGCTTAACTTCTCTTCAAGAAATCCCATTTTGTAAATCGCAGGTACATCTTTTAGCTATGATCTTTTGGTCGCAGAGTATCGGCAAACGATCAACAGATCCTGGAGAGCGTTTGGATCAAGCCGGAATCGATCCACTTCATTGATGACCACTTTTTTCCGTAGGGGGTTAGAAAGGTAGATTTTGGGAATCAGTTTGGATAAATCCTTTTGCGAATAAGAACCATCCGATCAAAAATGATAGCCCTCCCAATGGAGTGAGTACTCCAATCCATCGAGTTTCGGTGAGACTCAGAAGATACAAACTTCCAGAAAATAAGACGATGCCAAGCAAAAAGGCAGAAGCTGTATAAGAAAAGATGGGTTTGGATGAATCATGATACATCTTACCAGCCAGAATAAGCGCGAGAGCATGGTACATCTGATAGTGTACACCTGTCTTATAGGCCTCAAACAAACCTGCAGTCAGTTGCTCTTTGAGCATATGTGCGCCAAAGGCTCCTGCCGCGACAGCAACCAACGCCAATAATGCGCCAAGCGCTTGAATGGACGATGAAGGGATCATACGCGTTTCGGTCAATTGTTCTTATGGGGAACTGATGCCTGGTAACACACGCCCCCAATGAATGTGTTGCCAAATTCGTTCATGCCCCCAATATAACATGATTTTGACAACAGCATCAGTTGATCCCACTAATGCAGCAATGGCCAGTTCTCCTGAATAGAGAAATACGACCACCATGGTCACCAGCGTCGCTAGGACTCGCCAGCTAAACCCTTTCACCACACTGCGTAAATGTGAATCCATGATCATACTCCTATGAACGTATTCTTCCTCTTGCCTTTTCAGGCTTTTTGGGTTTTTCGTGGTTGCATTGAAACGATGAGACATTTTGAAAAAAGTCTTTCAACGTATAGTGGTCCAGTATCGCGACAATGGCATTTCTTACTTCAAGCATGACGGTTTTAATG
The DNA here is from genome assembly GCA_011088105.1 of Nitrospirota bacterium. Lineage (GTDB taxonomy): Bacteria > Nitrospirota > Nitrospiria > Nitrospirales > UBA8639 > JAALKI01. The sequence continues at coordinate 3,484 of JAALKI010000045.1, forward strand.
GGGCACTGCTTGTGATCAGCATAGGGGCAATCTTGACATTTTTGATAAGCCGTCTGACTGATACAGGCAATGGGAGCCAGTGGCCCATCCAGTGTTCGAATAATGGAACCCAGGGACACATCCTGCGGCGATTTAATCAATCGGAATCCTCCCGCGATTCCCGTGCGGCTATCCAAAATTCCTGCATGTTTTAGCTGCAAGAGAATCGATTCCAAAAATCCAACGGGGATTTGCTGTCGTTGGGCAATCTCCTTTCGTCGAAGGGGCGCATGACCATAGGATTGTGTGAGTTCTATGAGGGCTCGAAGTGCATACTGACTTTTTTTAGAAAATCGCATTGTACAATTATATTGTTTATAAACATTATAAACAATGATCGTATGCTCTTAATAGAAGGGAAACAATACTCAAGTTATCGTTCTACCACAATGTGACGGCAACCGTATCGGCAAAGCGATGGCCACGAGTTGTCAAGCGAAGGTGCCCTGAGGCTTGTTCCAAGAGTCCGTTCTCAATGAGCTGGGGAACGAGGATCTGCCAGTCTGAACAAGCGTGTATTGTGTTAACCAAATCAAGCGGGACACCTTGAATCATACGGAGACCGAGGACAATGGATTCACGAAGCGCTTGTTCTCTTTCAAGAAGCTCATAATTGCGAATGGGTAATGACTGGGACTCGATTTCTTCACAATAACGATCTAAATCTGCCACGTTTCCAAACCGAGTCAATCCCAGGCATGATTGGGCACTTGGACCTAACCCCAAGTATGAGCCTCCTTGCCAATATTGCATATTATGGCGGCACTGGAATCCAGGTTGACTGAAATTAGAAAGCTCATAATGCTGGTACCCTGCGGTTGTGAAAGCATTGCAGGCAAATTCTTCCATGGCAACCTGAATGTCTCCATCATGTTCCTTGAACTTACCTCGTCGCTGGTCGATAGCAAAACGCGTGCCTTCTTCAATCGTCAAGGCATAACAGGAAATATGTTGGGGCGAAAAGGCCAGGATGTCGTGAAGTGTCGAAGTCCATGTCTCCAATGTTTGACCTGGGAGGCCATACATGACATCGATGTTAATATTTGAGAATCCTGCGGCTTGTGCTTGAGTGATGGCCATTGCAATCTGGGTTGTCTGGTTTCGTCCACCAAGCTGAATGAGCTCTGAATCACTCGTTGATTGGATCCCAAAACTGATTCGGTTAAATCCTGCTTCAAGAAGCTGGTGAAGATATGATGAGGTCACACTAGCAGGGTGTGCTTCGATTGTTATCTCGGCTTCAGGTATGACGTGATATGTCGATCGAATCAAGTTGCCTATTCGAGAAAGTTGATCAGCTGTAAGTATGGTCGGGGTCCCTCCTCCAAAGTAGATGGTCGCAATGGGAGTTGCCTGTAATTGGAGCAGATCTGCATACAGTTGGATCTCACCTTCGAGCGCCATAACATACTTTTGGACATTTTCTGTGCGATACACTTGCAGGTAAAACGAACAGAAATGACAACGAGCTAAACAAAATGGGACATGGAGATAGAGCCCTAAAGGGCTATCAGAAGGGTGAGCGATCTGATAAATAGAATGAGAGGGGTTCAGCGTGTGGGTCGGGACCATGGGTCATCCATGGTCCCGACATCGAGTCACAAGATAGGGAACAAGGAAGGAATAAGTGTGCATGCCACGGGGGTCTTGATCAAAAGAGTCGGAGTCTTCATATGGCTAGGCTTCTGTTTCAGACATTTTCATGACATTGGATGCCTGAGGACCTTTGGCGCCTTCAACAAGCTCAAATTCTACCGGCTCCCCTTCTTTAAGCGTCTTGAACCCATCGCCTTGCAAGGCAGAATAGTGAACAAAGACATCTTGTCCATCATCAACTCGAATAAACCCAAATCCTTTTCGATCATTAAACCATTTCACCGTGCCTTTACTCTTCACAGCTACCTCCTTATTTCAGGCCCCATGAGACCTCTATCGGTCGTATAAAGGCTAAAAAACTAAAAGCCGCAGCAGGGAATAGGTTCCCCTTTTGCGGCATCATCACATTCTATAATAGAGCCCATATCATCAAGCCAATCTGAATCCGGAGAAGGAGTACCATACGGAGCCGTTCATGTCAATCCAAAAATGATGACACGGCAGGTTATGTCCCCTATTGGACTTCAATACGCTGGCCGACGCCAACATGACAGCGATCTACCGCACGGCCTTGTTTGATGAAGACTTCTAGCTGTTCATTACTATTCACCAAGGCTTCTGGGATACCTGTTGCGCCTTCCAGATAGGCTGTTTTTAAACCATGAATCTCGACTTCTCCTACAACAATTTTTTGGGGTTCCTGTTTGGTAACTGAACGAAGGGTTTGAAGGTCAGAAGGGGTAATATTGGAAATGAGGTTGCCGAAATGATCAATATAGACAATTTTCCCAATAAGGGTTCCTTGCTGCATTTTTGGGGCATCCAGTGGCAGCGTGACGTAATCTCTGATCAACCGCCCGTATGATCCTGGAACCTGCCCTTTGGTAAGCCAGGCTGCTGCAGGGGCAAAGAGATCGCGGCCATCAAATGTGGCACCTGTGGAATCAAGTCGGTACTGTTTATTTTCAATGGCGCGAACTTCAACGTTCGACTCTTCCTCATAGATTTGACTCAATACACCATTGTCGGGCGCCAGAAAGAAATAGCGTGAGGTGGAAACCAAGAGGGGCCGTCGACTGGATCCGACACCAGGATCAACCACGACCACGTGTACGGTGCCATCAGGAAAATACCGATAAGAGGATTGCAACAGAAACGCCGCTTCTTCAATGGCGTGCGAAGAAACCTGATGAGAAAGGTCAATAATCCGGGCTTGCGAATTAATGCCCAGCATCACGCCTTTCATACTGGGGACAAAGTAATCTCGTTCACCGAAGTCCGTGAGCAGCGTCACAATGGAAATAGCTGATGGCATCTTACAACTCCTCAAACAAAATGTCTTGAATTTCAAATTCTACCATGCCGGCTGGTCGTGTGATCTGCACGATATCACCAACACGATGACCAATAAGGGCACGACCAATGGGCGATTGGACTGAGATGGTACCGTTTTTTAAGTCCGCTTCTTCCTGGCCCACTAAGGCATACTGCTTGACCTCCTGGGAATTGAGATCAAGAAGGCGGACGGTTGCGCCAAAGACCACAGTATCACTTTTGATGGCAGAGATATCAATGATCAGAGAGCTGGCCAGTTTGGATTCAATTTCACTCGTTCGCGTGTCGATAAATTGTTGCTGTTCTTTCGCCGCTTTATATTCCGCATTCTCTTTTAAGTCACCATGCTCCCTGGCTTCTGCAATAGCCTGAATGACTTTGGGCCTCTCTTCTCGACGTAGTCGATCTAATTCGGCTTTGAGTGCATCATAACCTTTTTTTGTAATGGGTACGGGCATGTATCCTCCTCAGATCCTTAGTGGGCACTATTCACAAAACTTCCCAGCCGCGCGTTCATGGCTTGAATCACTCAGTACATGTTCGTCTGTCTTGCTCTCCTCACCGCTCGTGGGTTTTTGCATCGTGCTTTGTCTGACAATCTCCTTTTTCGATCAGGACATGGTTTCTACTGTATGGGTTACGCCTGACAGGTGCGTCATGGTTTGAGCAGACTGTTTATGTTTAGGCAGGGTGATATTCTTGAAGTGTTTGGACTGTTAGAGAATGACACAATGTGGCCTCAATACCCAGCACGGCAGCCCAGGCACCCTGCATCGTGGTAAAATACGATATGCCCGCATAGAGTGATTCCCGCCGAATGGGTGCGGAATCCTCTTCTGATAATGCTGTGCCGATGGTATTAATGACCAGATGCACTTGTTGATTTTTAATGTGGTCAACGATATGTGGCCGACCTTCTTTAACTTTGTTGACCGTCGTCACTTCGCAGCCATGTTCTCTAAGATACGTGGCGGTTCCGCTTGTTGCCTGCAATTGAAACCCTAAGCGCCGAAGTCGATACGCCAAATCTGCTGCTGCAGGTTTATCCCTATCTTTCACGCTGAGCAAGATAGTCCCTTCACAGGGTAACGCCATGCCAGCCGCAGCTTGTGATTTCGCAAAAGCCCATCCAAAGTCACGGTCAATGCCCATGACCTCTCCCGTTGATCGCATTTCTGGTCCTAATAAGACATCAGGGCTTCCAAGTTTAGAAAAAGGAAACACGGCTTCTTTTACCGCCATGTGGTTAAAGGTCTCAGGTTGAGAAATGCCCAGTTCAGAGAGGCTCTTCCCTAACATGATTTTCATCGCAACTTTGGCCAATGGTGTTCCAATGGCTTTGCTCACAAAGGGGATGGTTCGTGATCCACGTGGGTTCACTTCCAAGACATACACGGTCCCTTGCTGTACAGCGAACTGAACATTCATGAGTCCCACGACTTGGAGCTCTTGAGCCAAGGCGATCGTCGACTGTTGAATGCATTGAATGACAAGGGCATCCAACGAGTATGGTGGTAAGGAACAAGCTGAATCACCTGAATGAATCCCTGCGTTCTCCACATGTTGCATGATGCCAGCGACAATAGTCTGATCACCATCCGAAATGGCATCGACGTCAACCTCAATGGCATCCATCAAATATTGATCGATTAACAAGGGATGTTGAGGTGAGAGACGAATCTTTGTTTCGATATACTGGATTAGGGTTGGCTCATCATACATAATTTGCATGGCTCGTCCACCTAAGACATATGAAGGTCGCACAATGACTGGGTATCCAATGGAATGAGCAATGTCTCGAGCTTCTTTTTCAGACCGGGCTGTTCCATTTTTCGGCTGCATCAAGCCAAGTTTGATAATCAGCTCACTAAACCGTTCCCGATCTTCAGCCCGATCAATTGAATCAGGGCTTGTTCCAAGGATAGGCACTCCTGCTCGATAAAGGGGAAGGGCCAGTTTCAGAGGAGTTTGTCCGCCAAACTGCACCACAACTCCGAAAGGACGTTCTTTCTCGATGATATTCAACACATCTTCTTCGGTTAAGGGTTCAAAGTATAATCGGTCAGAAATATCATAATCGGTGCTAACCGTTTCCGGATTGCAATTGACCATGATGGTCTCCACCTCTAACTCTCGTAAGGCCAGGGCGGCATGGACACAGCAATAATCAAATTCAATGCCTTGGCCAATTCGGTTAGGCCCTCCCCCAAGAATGACGACTTTTTTCTTTGAAGTTGGTTGTGCCTCGCAGGCTTGTCCATAGGTGGAATATAAATACGGGGTCATCGCCTCAAATTCTGCCGCGCAAGTGTCGACACGAGCATAGGTCACCATTCCTTGGTTCGCGTCTTCAGACTGTGTTTTTCTCCATGTGCGCAAGGCCGTGTCAGAACATCCAAGCAACTGTCCCAATCGTTCATCGGAAAACCCACGTTCTTTGGCTTCGGCAATCAGTGTATAGGGAAGTCGTGAGGGCACGAGGCTTGAATCATCGGCTATTACACCGTTTTTATGGCTGGCCACGTCTGCCTCAAATTGTACAAGTTCTTGAATTTGTGCAAGAAACCAAGGGTCAATATGTGTGAATGTTGAAATATCTTCCAAGGAAAGACCAGCCCGAAATCCGTCGGCGAGATGCCAGAGGCGATCTGGGTGTGGATGACAAATGGCTTGCCGAATGGGTTCGACTAATTCAGTTTGGGGTGGATGCGCGTTCATGTGACCGTCCAACTTCCAAAGTGATACCAATCCACATCGATCGATTTCTAGGGAACGAATGGCTTTTTGTAAGGCTTCCTGAAATGTACGTCCGAGCGCCATTGTCTCTCCTACCGATTTCATATGTGTGGTTAAGGTTGGATTGGCGCCATCAAATTTTTCAAATGCAAACCGTGGAATTTTCAGTACGACATAGTCAATTGTTGGCTCAAAGGACGCCTTGGTGACTTGGGTAATATCGTTAGGAATTTCATCCAACGTATAGCCGACGGCCAGCTTTGCGGCAATTTTAGCAATGGGAAAGCCTGTGGCCTTGGATGCCAGGGCAGAACTTCGGGATACCCGCGGATTCATTTCAATAACAACCTGCTCTCCTGTCTGTGGGTCAACGCCGAATTGAATATTTGATCCACCAGTATCGACGCCAATTTCACGAATAATCCGTATGGCGGCATCCCGCATCTGCTGATATTCTTTATCCGTTAGGGTCATGGCTGGAGCGACGGTAATGCTGTCTCCGGTATGAATCCCCATCGCATCAACGTTTTCAATGGGACAGACAATGACAACATTGTCTTTTCTATCTCGCATGACTTCCAACTCAAATTCTTTCCAGCCAATTAACGATCGTTCAATTAATGCTTCACCAACAGGACTGATTGTTAATGCCCAATCAACAAAGGAATCAAATTCTTCTTGATTGTAAGCAATATTTCCGCCAGCCCCTCCAAGGGTAAAAGAAGGACGCACAATGGCCGGAAACCCGACAAGCTTTATCGCGCCGCCGGCCTCATCTCGACTGCGAATGCGTTGGCTCTCTGGTGTGACGAGACCGATGCGCTGCATGGCGCATTTGAAGGCTTCTCGATCCTCCGCTTTGTTAATGGCTTCAAAGGATGCCCCAATGAGTTGGATGCCATACTTTTGAAGAATGCCTTTCTGGTGCAGTTCCACGGTGATATTCAGGGCCGTTTGGCCACCCATGGTTGGAAGTAAGGCGTCAGGTCGTTCTCGTTCAAAAATCCGTTCAACGACTTCGATTGTGATGGGTTCAACATACGTACGGTCCGCGAGCTCAGGGTCAGTCATGACGGTGGCCGGATTACTATTCAAGAGGATGATAAAGTAACCTTCTTCCTTGAGTGCCTTGCACGCTTGCGTCCCGGAATAATCAAACTCACAGGCCTGACCAATGACAATAGGCCCAGACCCAATCAGCATAATGCGATGAAAATCTTCTCGTTTAGGCATGAGGTTGTTTAGAGATGAGGAAAATAAGATGGGGTATTAAAAGAGACATCATCTTGTGAAAGTGGATCAGGGCGGTAAAATTGTAGGGCGGCGGGAATCCACGCTTCAATTTGTTTAATACGAGTTTCATCCGAAGGGTGGGTGGAGAGAAATTCAGGGATGGCTGCATTAGAGCGAAAACAAAATTTCCCAATCATTTGCTTCGGGCATCCACTCATTCTCTCCCAAAATGCTACGGCTTCTCGAGGATCATATCCAGCCCTTGCCATGAGCTTGAGCCCGATGGCATCAGCTTCAGATTCTTGGCGACGATTGTGCGGCAGCGAGACTCCAACGCCATAGGCGCCCATAGCACCTAATGCAAGCTGTGGATCAACAGATCCAGACGCCGCACTGGCTAAGGCACCTAATTGGGCTACTTGCTCAAGAATACCTCGACTCATCCGTTCCGCTCCATGCCGTTGTAACGCATGGGCCACCTCATGTGCCATCACGGTCGCGAGCCCGGTTTCATTTTTGGTGTGCTTTAAAATACCTGTAAAAATGGCCACTTTCCCACCAGGTAACGCAAAGGCATTAATCTGTGTGTCATCCTGAATGACCGCAAATTCCCAACGGTATTCAGGTTTATTTGCAACCTTCGCAATACGCTGACCCACTCGATTCACCATCTCATTGATTTCTGGGTTTGCACTTAAGCGTACATTTCGCAAGACTTCTCGGAAGGCACTGACGCCCATCGAAATTTCTTTTTCTTCCGAGATAAAAATGAGTTGATCTCTCGCCGTACCCGGAGCTTTGACACAGCCTGCCACAAATACATAACAGATACTCAGGGTGAGGACTATCCGCCACCAGGATGGCTGATGCTGCTGTACAGATGTGAGTCGTGTATTCATAAGACTTTTCTTGTTATGGCCACCACACATACATAAATTGTGGGCCACCACCGAGCAGGCGGGTTACTGTAAAGGCATCAATTTGAGGAAACGCGCTCATCCTGAGGCTTTCTTGGCTCCAGGCGGAATAGATATTGTGTTTGTAATCACGAGGCCTGTTATACACAACGACTTTTGCTTTTTTGAGGCCAGCCTTTTTCTTGGCTTGTTCAATGGCGTCCTCCAGATAACCGACTTGATCGATCAGCCCGCGTTCATAGGCTTGAGCCGCAGAATAAATCCGACCATCAGCATGTGTTCGAATCGCTGTCATGGTCAACTTGGGACGGCCTTGGTGAATCACGTCGAGAAACTGCTCATAAAAAGAGTCAATCACGCTTTGGAAAATCGCCTGTTCTTTAGAGGTCATCGTTCGGAATGGTGAGCCAATGTCTTTATGGGGTCCGGATGTAATTGATGTCGCTTCAACCCCAACCTTTTCTAAAAGTCCAGCGGCATTGAGGGTGAGCATAATCACACCCAAACTCCCAGTGACCGACGAAGGGTGCGCCACAATATGGTCGCTGGCTAGGGCGACATAGTATCCACCGGAGGCACCGACATCCATAATTGATGCGATCACGGGAATGTCCCGTTTCTTTTTAAAGACTTGAATCTCATGATAGATAATATCAGATGCCGTTACTGTTCCCCCAGGGCTATTGATGCGCAACACAACAGCTTGGATACGGGGATCTTCAAGCGCCATCGTCAATTCTTCTTTAATTCTTGCTGGAAGACTTGGCTGTTTTATCAAGGTTCCTTGAGTGGTAGAGGCAATCAACCCAGATACATCAACAATCAACACTTTGTCCGATCCTTCCCCAGACAATTGCGTTTCTGTCAGTGGCCCAGGTGTGGGAAACAAAGATACCGAAATACAGCCCGAGAGCATCAACAGGTAGCCGACGAGACTCAGCACCTTACATTGCATGAGTAGTATCCATTAGCTGAGTAAATTGGTGAAACAGATAGGAAGAGTCATGGGGCCCTGGGGACGCTTCTGGGTGATATTGAAACGAAAGGACCGGCACATCCACTCCTGTCATTCCTTCGATACAGTCATCGTTTAAGCTGGCATGCGTAATTTGGAAGGGGCCAAATGGTGTTGAGAGAGTGACAGGAGTTCCGTCCGTCCTGATACAGTCTTCTGAGGCTCCCACTGCAAAATTATGATTTTGCGACGTAATTTCAACTTTTTGAGTTCGAAGATCCATGACAGGATGATTGGCTCCATGATGGCCAAATGGTAACTTGTACGTCTGGAGATTCAGGGCAATGCCTAGGATCTGGTGCCCTAGACAAATTCCAAGGATGGGTCTCCAGCCAATTAATTTTTGAATTTCTGGAACAGCATGCCGTACTCCCTGCGGATCACCTGGTCCATTGGATAACACAATGCCATCTGGATTCATGGCCCGAATATTCTCGGCCGACGTTGTTGCAGGAACCACCGTGACATCGCATCCAGCATCGACGAGAAGCCGAAGAATATTTTGTTTGACACCAAAGTCTACGACTGCAATTTGGTAAGCAGAGGCTCGGGGTTTAATTGGTGAGGCAAAAGTCTGTGGCTCTATGGTCCAGGTCCCGGTTCCTTCTTTCCAATAGTATGGTTCCGGGCAAGTTACATCCGACACCAAATCACGATCTATTATTGGAGGAACTAATTTTGCCTTCTCGACGAGAACAGCAGGGTCGGACTCCAGATGAGAAATGATGCCATTTTGCGATCCATGATCACGGAGATGTCGGGTCAATGCTCGAGTGTCAATGCCTTCAATGCCAACGATACGATGTTCGATTAGGTAGTCATGAAGAGAATGAGTCGCTCGCCAATTACTGGGCTGCTTTGTGGCTTCTTTGAGGATAAATCCTCCAGCCCATGCGCGTCTGGATTCCGCATCGTCCTCGGCTATCCCATAATTGCCAATATGGGGACAGGTCATCACCACCATTTGGCCATAATATGAGGGATCTGTCAGGATTTCCTGATATCCAGTCATGGCGGTGTTAAAAACCACTTCACCTGTGGCTTCACCATAGTAGCCTAAGGCACGACCACGAAAGATCGTTCCATCAGACAAGGCAAGAATGGCTGGTTGAAAAGACGACATCATTAGATTCTCAAGGAGTCTCTTAATAGAGCAGTTATCAACAGGTTGCGAATGGTTTTCCTATCCATCGTTTGATTTTCACCACGAATAAGACCACAGCTAAAACCCAATTCATCATATGGAGGGCACGAACGATCATATGGAGACGAAAAAAAGCATCATAGGCTGCTTTGCGTAGTGGCCCCTGCTCTGCCGCAAAGGCTTGCTCTTGTAGATAAATGGCTTTGGGGCCCAACAATCCGACAATCAATCCGGTCATCAGTATCATGCCGATAAGCAATCCTATTTCTACACGACCAATTGAAAAGACGTCATTCGATTCAATGGCTCCGAACCACAGACGAAAACCACTGGTTAACAAGAGCAGCACCACAATAGATCCCACGATGATGTTATAGCCGTCAAAAACACGTCGTAAAAAATGGCCAGCCGGCTCCATGCCCATGGAATTAAACACAGCAGGAATCACGGCAGACATAATCATGATTAGGCCGCCAATCCAAATGCCTAAAGCGAATAATTCTATCAGATCGATCAGCCAAGCCCATTTTCCTTTTTGTACGGTCATCTCCTATTAAGTCGTGGGCAGCATCTTATCCAGACGATGCCGTATCTTCAAAAACAATTTCCCCGCTAACAATGGTCAGCATCACCTTTCCTTTAACCTGCCATCCGGCAAAAGGCGTATTTCTGCCCTTGCTATGAAATTTGGTTGGATCAATGGTCCATTCCTGTTGTGGGTCAATCAGGACCAGATCAGCATTGGCTCCTACAGATAATGTCCCGTCAGTAAGATTGAACGCTTGGGCGGGACCCTTTGTTAACTTGGCAATGGCGTCTTCCAAGGATAGTACACCCTCTTCGACCAACCGTAATGTGAGGGGTAAGGCTGTTTCTAACCCCACAATCCCAAAGGGGGCCTCATCAAATTGCAATTCTTTTTCCTGCACAGCATGAGGGGCATGATCTGTAGCAATCGCATCGATGGTTCCATCCTGAAGTCCTTCTCGAACGGCGGTGATATCGGTATTGGTCCGAAGTGGAGGGTTCATTTTCGCGTTGGTGTTAAAGGCACGAACAGCTTCATCCGTCAGGGTAAAGTGGTGTGGGCAGACTTCAGCCGTCACAGGCAACCCTCGTGCTTTGGCCTCACGAATGGAACGAACGGATCCGACGGTGCTCACATGGGCGAGGTGCAATCGTGCACCGGTCATTTCAGCTAGAGCCACATTCCGGGCTACCATGACATCTTCAGCGGCAGCAGGGATACCAGGAATTCCCATTTCAGTCGAAACAAGACCTTCATGCATGCTCCCTCCATTAGTAAGGTGCAAGTCCTCACAATGGTCAACGACAGGTAAATTGAAGGTTTTGGCATATTCCATGGCCCGCCGCATGATAAATCCATTCATCACGGGCCGGCCGTCATCAGAAATGGCCACGCAGCCAGATTCATACAATTCACCAATCTCAGCTAATTCTTTGCCTTCAGACCCTTTGGTAATGGCACCGATTGGATAGACTCGTGCCTTGTGTGCCCGTTCAGCTTGTTTCAGAATCAAATCGGTGACAGCTTGACAATCATTCACAGGTTTTGTGTTGGGCATACAGCAAACGGCGGTAAACCCCCCTGCTACGGCTGAAGCTACCCCAGAGGCAATGGTCTCTTTATATTCAAACCCCGGTTCACGAAAGTGAACATGCAAATCAACAAACCCTGGGCATACGATATAATCCTTGGCATCGACAACCCTTAAATTCTCATCTTTTACTTGAAGTTTCTTGTCGATGGCAGAAATTTTGCCATCTACAATAAGTACATCTGCAGAACCATTAAACCGCCCTGGGTCAATGACTTGTCCACCTCGAATGAGCATATTCATATGAATCATAACCCTTTCAGTTTAGTTCAGAGAGCAAATACATCAACCCCATTCGCACGGCAACGCCATTTGTCACTTGATCCAAAATAACAGAGCCATGACTATCTGCGACCTCGGGTGCAATCTCGACTCCCCTATTCAATGGTCCTGGGTGCATAATGAGTACGTTTGGTTTGGCCAATTGGACGCGTTCTGCAGTCAATCCATACAGTCGTGAATACTCCCGGATGCTCGGAAACAAGGCCCACCCCTGTCGTTCCAACTGTAACCGTAACATGATAATGACATCCATACCAGGCAGCGCTTCGTCAAAAGAATGGTAGACCTCGACGCCTAACTGATCGAAAAAAGGGGGAACCATGGTTGGAGGACTGACGACACGAACTCTTGCCCCCATTTTGACTAATCCATGAATATTAGACCGTGCCACTCGGCTATGCGCCAGATCACCCACAATGACTACTCCTAAACCTGAAATCCCACCTTTTTTTTCCTTAATCGTAAATAAATCTAGCAAAGCCTGAGTGGGGTGTTCATGCCAGCCATCCCCAGCGTTAATCACCGATGAGCGAACGGCACGGCCTAAGGTCTCTGCGGCACCTGAGGAAGAGTGGCGAAGTACGATAATGTCGGCTTGCATGGATTCGATATTTTTCGCCGTATCTAATAAGGTTTCTCCCTTGACGATACTGCTGGAAGATGGCGAAAAATTGATGACATCGGCACTCAAGCGTTTCGCAGCCAGTTCAAAAGATGTGCGCGTTCGTGTGCTGGGTTCAAAAAACAGATTCACGACGGTCTTTCCTCTTAGAGCCGGCACTTTTTTAATTTCACGACCGCTGACTTCTTTGAACGGCTCGGAAGCCTCGAGAATCATGTTGATCTCGTCCACAGAGAGCGAGGCAATACTCAAAATGTCTTTTCGCTTTAATCCCATCAGTCTCGCCCTATCCTTTGAATTTGGCGACTTGATCTTTCTCGCCCATTTCTTCCATGGAGACCTTAATGATTTCGTCGCGGGCGGTCGGGATATTTTTCCCAACATAGGTGGCCCGAATAGGAAGTTGACGATGCCCTCGATCGACTAAGACCGCCAATTGAATTTCCGATGGGCGTCCCAAATCCATTAATCCATCCATAGCGGCTCGGATTGTGCGTCCGGTAAACAACACATCATCAACCACCACAATTCGAAAATCTGAGATATGAAAAGGAATAGTCGTTTTCTTTAAGACAGGTTGTTCTTTTCGAAGCGACAGATCGTCACGATAGAGGGTGATATCCAACTCCCCGATTGGAACATGTACCTGTTCAATCTGATCAATCATCTGTTCTAACCGTTGTGCCAGATACACGCCACGCGTGCGAATGCCCACAAGGGCAAGCTGGTGCGTGCCTTTATTGTGCTCAAGGATCTCATGGGCAATCCTGGTCAAGGCCCGAGCCATTTCATGGGCATCCATGATCAAATGTTCTTCACGTTGGGTATTATCTGAAGACATGATTCACCGGCTTAGGGCAAAAAAAAACCTTCCCCCTGTGAAAGGAGAAGGTTTAACCGCAACATGTTACGGGACGTATGACGCACTTCATTGGTAACACTCCTTCCCCACCTCACAGGATGGGACTTAAAGGTTAATGTATCGTAGTCAGTCAGGGTGATTCTGTCAAGGTGATGAGAATGTCTGTTTCAATCATTATCATGCGGTAAAGACAAAGAACGTATTCTGTCTGCATGAGCTTCGATTTCTCGTGGCAATTTCATAGACAGTTTAAATGGCTTATTTAGCTTTTCGTTCTTTACGCCATTATTATCATGATATAAAAATTAAGGGGCTATCCTAGATAACTATTTCATATAAGGCTTAACCCACTGTTTTAATT
>JAALKI010000046.1 GCA_011088105.1 Nitrospirota bacterium
AGTATCGCAATGAACAACGATCACAGGTGGCTTGATTTCAGGGGAGCACTACAGTCTGTTGTTTATTGCATGCCCGTATGGTAATGCTTCATTGTTAAACTTGTAGGGCTAACAGAAGAGATTATGTTTTATGTCCAGTTTGTATGTCCTACGGTTTTCTACTTGAAAGCAAAATGTAATCCATGTTAGAAAAAAGTGTTTTTGGCTTTTCCTATCGTGGCTTAGATAGGCTTTTTATGCTTGCAATATTTTACGATTATGACGACGGTGTTCTTGTAAATGGTGTCGATCAAATTATCGAGAAGCTATCTGGGGGGTGATATCTCTATTGGCGTAGAGCTGTTATAACCATTTTTATATATGTGTCATTCTTTATCCTTATTCTTTCGTCCTTCCTGCCGGGTTTTTGGATTCTCTCTTCATAAACATCCCAGGTTGTCTTTTAGGGCATGTTGAGGTGTCATGAGGCCATGAGCAGAAAGATTATTTCTCGGGTTCTTGCAATGATTCACTTCATGATAAAGAGAACGTTGGTTTTCGTCGAACGGTCTTGAGGGTTGTGGTTTCTTGTGGCCGTATGCATCTTCTTTGTGTTTATAGGAGAAATTGAATGTTTCGTCATATCTTGAAACACAGTATGGTGTCTTGTGGGTTTGCGTGTTTGATGTTGGTTCTTTTTGTGGAGATAAGCTATTCGCAAGATTTTTCGCTGGAGGTCATTGGTTTTCGGGGAGGAGCCAATTCTAATACATTGGGGCTCCCTCCAACGGAGAAAGAAGATTTTGAACAGTTTGATGTGTTTGCGGCCATGAGAATTCCTGGCGGGTGGCAGTATGACTCTGGTTGGGAAATCCGGTTTCGGCTTAATGGCTCTACTGGGATCTTGCAGGGGGGTGGCAACGAAGGATTTATCGGAACGGTGTCGCCTGGCATTGTCTTTCGGAAGCCTGAGTGGCGGTTAACGATTGATGGTGGGCCTGGGTTAGCATTTCTGAGCCATGAGAATTTTGGGAGACAAGATCTTGGCGGTCCCATTCAAATTGTTGGTCAGGGTGGGGTGACCATTGATATTGTATCAAACCTTGGGCTTGGCTGGCGATTTCATCATATATCTGATGCGGGTATGTATGGAACGAACCGCGGGGTTGATATACATCTTTTTGAATTGAGTTATCATTTTAAGTAATCGTGCTCTTCCTATACGACTTGCCTCTCCCACCCATTCTTTACAAAATTACATTTCTTTTTCAGGCATCGTGTTTTCCCTGTTCAGTGTTTGTATCCATAGAGTCTATGAGGAAATGTATTTTGATGCCAATGCTTAGGTGGGGGCTTGAAAGAGAGCTTGGAAAATCCGCAATATGGGGTGAGTAAGTCTTCTGTTCTTTAACACTGGAGTCTGTTATGTCAGGTACAACTTTATTTCAAAAAGTCTGGGATAGTCACGTTGTTCATGAAGATAGTGATGGAACGACCTTATTGTATATCGATCGGCATCTGATCCATGAGGTGACCTCCCCCCAGGCCTTTGAAGGTCTTCGGCTGGCTGGACGAACCCCTCGACGCCCACAGGCGATGTTAGCCGTACCCGATCACAATGTTCCAACCACTGATCGCCATTTGGGCATTACAGACCCATTGAGCCGGATTCAAGTTGATACCCTCAAAGATAATTGTGGTGCTGCGCAGATTACACTTTTTGGAATGGACGACATTCGCCAAGGGATTGTCCACGTGATTGGTCCGGAACAAGGATTGACGCTTCCTGGGATGACAATCGTGTGTGGCGATTCTCATACCTCGACGCATGGTGCGTTTGGTGCTTTGGCGTTTGGTATTGGGACAAGTGAGGTCGAGCATGTGTTAGCCACACAATGTCTTGTCCAGAAGCGTCCGAAGACCATGCAAATTCAGGTGGATGGCCAGTTGACTGCTCCTTGTTCCCCAAAAGATATGATTCTCGCAATTATTGGGGCCATTGGGACATCAGGTGGCACGGGGCATGTGATTGAATTTGCTGGTGCGGCTGTAATGGCACTTTCCATGGAAGGTCGCATGACCTTGTGTAATATGACGATTGAAGGGGGGGCTCGTGCTGGCATGGTTGCTCCTGATGAAGTGACCATTCGTTATCTTACTGGTCGGCCGTTGGCGCCCAGTGGTAAGACGTTTGATCAGGCAGCTTCTTATTGGCAGGAGCTTCAGAGTGATCCAGATGCGATATTTGATGCAACGGTTACGCTTCAAGCAGACAAGATTGGGCCTCAAGTGACGTGGGGAACAAATCCTGCCATGGTGGTCAGCATTGACGGGTGTGTGCCAGACCCTCGAGATATGGCCGACGAAGGCTTGAGAGATACGACCAAGCGTGCCCTCGATTATATGGGGCTTACGCCAGGGATTCCCATCGAACAGATTGCTATTGATCGGGTGTTTATTGGGTCGTGTACCAATGCGAGGATTGAGGATCTTCGAGTGGCTGCTCAATACGTGAAAGGGAAAACTGTTGCTCCTGGTGTTCACGCAATGGTGGTGCCAGGTTCTGGCCTGGTGAAACAACAAGCTGAGCTTGAAGGGTTAGACCGTGTCTTTCGTGAAGCCGGGCTCGATTGGAGAGATGCTGGATGTAGTATGTGTCTGGCTATGAATGCTGATGTGCTTCGTCCTGGGGAACGTTGTGCCTCGACCAGCAATCGAAATTTTGAAGGGCGTCAGGGAAAAGGCGGCCGGACGCATTTAGTCTCGCCAGCTATGGCAGCTGCGGCATCAGTTGCCGGTCATTTTGTCGATATTCGAAGTTTATCCTGATTCAATAACGTGAGGTTATGTAAGAAAGGTGAGGCATTATGGATGCATTTCAGACGTTGACGGGGCTTGTTGCTTCGCTTGATCGATCTCATGTTGATACCGATCAAATTATTCCCAAACAATATCTAAAGACAATTCATCGGACAGGCTTGAGAGAAGGGCTTTTTAAGGATTGGCAATTTTTGCCTAATGGAACGCCTGATCCTGAGTTTTTCATGAACCAGCCACGATTTCAGGGTGCAACAATTTTGTTGACCCGTGAAAATTTTGGGTGCGGTTCTTCTCGAGAACATGCCCCATGGGCATTAATAGATGAGGGATTTCGTTCAATTATTGCCACATCATTTGCGGATATTTTCTATAACAATTGTTTTCAGAATGGAATGCTTCCTGTGGTTCTTGCTTCAGAACATATCCAAACTCTTTTTGATGCAGTTCGCAATTACGATGCCTATACACTCACGGTGGATTTGCCAAGCCAAACAGTTTCGACTCCTCAAGGGCAGTCTTTTTCTTTTGAGATCGACTCTTTTCGAAAGGCCTGCCTGTTACAGGGATTAGATGCTATTGGGTTGTCACTTCAACGTGAACAGGCTATTACCGAGTATGAAGTTCGCAGAAAGCAAGAAGTGCCTTGGTTGTTCCAAGACCTTTTGTCTTAATTCCCTTGAGAAACGGTTGTCGGATGATAAGCGTTTAGGTACGTTCTTGACCGTGTCTGTTTGGCATTCAACGATTGTTTCTCGGTTCACATTGGCCGTACTTGTTTTTCCTTCCTAATCGTTCCTCTTTCATCGGTTCGACGTCTTCAGTATAGTAGCGCCATCTTCCTTAAGTTTTTGTTTATTTTCTTTTGGTGCATTGATGGATGAAACTCACGTTCTTCGGGACATTTTAATTATTTTTTCTGTTTCAATTGGCGTGGTGTTTCTCTTCCAAAAACTCCGGTTGCCTTCTATCGCAGGATTTTTAGTTGCTGGGACGTTGGTTGGGCCGTATGGCCTGAATCTGATTTCGGATCAGAATCAGATTCAAACGCTTGCAGAAATTGGCATTATTCTGCTGCTGTTTACCATTGGCCTAGAATTTTCCCTGTCTCATCTCAAAGCCTCACGACGGTTATTTTTAATTGGCGGCCCGGTGCAGGTCTTTGGTGTCCTCTGTCTTGCGCTCATTGGAGGCACGCTCTTTAGGCTTCCTGTGCAGGAAGCCATTTTTTGGGGATTGCTACTCTCATTAAGTAGTACCGCGATTGTCTTGAAGTCACTCGCGGATCGAGGGGAAAGCGATACACTCCACGGCCGTTCTACGATTGGGATTTTAATCTTTCAGGATCTTGCTGTCGTGGCCATGATGCTCATGACTCCATTACTGGGTGGGCAACAACAAGATCATCTGCTTTCGCTCCTCAGCGCTGTATTTCAATCGGTTGTGCTGATTGTGATTATCCTTGTTGCAGCCCGTGTTGCCGTGCCTAAGTTGCTTGATCAGATTGTCGGCACTCGAAGCCGGGAATTATTTTTGTTGACAGTGGTGGTGTTGGGGTTGGGGACTGCATGGATTACCTCGTTGGTTGGGCTATCCCTGGCCTTAGGGGCATTTATTGCGGGTCTCTTGATTTCTGAGTCGGAATATAGTCATCAGGCGTTGGCTGAAGTCTTACCTTTTCGGAATAGTTTTAACAGCCTCTTTTTTGTGTCCATTGGCATGCTAATGGATTTGCGGATTATTTTAGAATATCCCGTTTTTCTGATGTTGTTGGTTATTGCCGTCTTAATGGGAAAATTCTTTACAGCGGTCGGCGCTGTCTTGTGGTCGGGTGCTCCCTTACGATCAGCCATTCTGTCAGGTATGGCCCTTTCACAAGTTGGAGAATTTGCATTTATTTTAGCCCAAGAAGGCCAGAAATTTGGCTTACTCACCAAAGAAGCCTATAAAATCTTTTTGGCGCTCTCAGTCCTCACGATGGTAATCACGCCATTTCTCATTCAATGGTCTCCTCAGATGGCTCGCCGAACAGAGGCCTTGCAGCGGCTTCGCTCGTTGTGGCCTGGACGTTTAACCTCACGTGAGGAAATTTCTCCATTTCCCTTAAAAGACCATGTGGTGATTGTAGGGTATGGCCTTAACGGTCGGAATTTAGCCCGAGTCTTACGGGAAGTTGAGATTCCCTATGTCGTCCTCGATATTCGTGGCGAGTTAGTGCAAATGGAAATGGGTACGCAGGTGCCGATTCTCTATGGCGATGCGACAAACCCGATGGTGCTTCGGAAGGTTCACATTGAACGTGCACGTATTCTCGTTGTAGCGACTTCTGATCGTTATGGGGCTCGGCGCATTGTCAGTCTAGCGCGAGAACTCCATCCAGATCTTCATATTGTGGTGCGCACACGATATTTAAATGAACTAGAAGAACTCCAGGCGCTTGGTGCCAATGAAGTGGTTCCGGAAGAATTTGAAACCTCTATCGAAATTTTCACCCTTGTGCTTCAGACCTATAAGTTGCCGCAGGATGTGATTCTAGGAAAGGCGGAAAGTATTCGACGTGAAGGCTATGCGTCGTTACGGAGAGGAGAGTTGCCTGAACTTGCTCATCACTTGCGCGCTGGGACGTTACTCGATGTGGAGGTAGAAACCTGTTGTATTCAACAAGAGTCGCCAGCCGTGAGCCTGGCCTTGAATACGCTCGCCATTCGTAAAAAAACTGGCGCCTCGGTGATTGCGTTGACTCGGGATGGGAAGACGCAATCAAATCCGCCTAGCACATCTCTTCAAGCAGATGACATGGTGGTGTTATTAGGCTCCCGCACACAAATCCAACGCGCAATGGGTTATCTGCTTGACTCTCAGGCTGATGGAATGCCGTAATATGCCTTACGTTATGGCAAGGTGGGCATTCTGTGGGTTAATTGGAGGTTCGTCTAAGAGAACTGGCCATACCTAACAGTGAAAGTGTGTAGATCAACCATTTCGATGGGTCAAAGTTATACCACAATGGCCCGTTTCGATAATCGCTTTGATACATATGGTGATAGTTATGATAGCCTTCGCCGAATGTAATCAAAGACACCCACCAGCTGTCACGACTGGAATCTGACGTGCCATGTGGCTGGGCTCCCCATAAATGACAGATTGAATTAATACAGAATGTTGAGTTCAACACAAAAAACACTCGACCGACACCGGCGAGCAAAAAGCATCCTAGTCCGCTGATCCATCCGTCATAGAGCACACCAATAATAAAAGGAAAAATTAAACCCAAGAGCACAAGGGGAATATAGTATTTGTGCTGCCACATGACGACACGGTCTTGGAGAAGACGAGAGGCATACTTGGGGTCTTTGTACGGGTCTTTCCAAAAGAGCCAGCCACAGTGGCTATACCAGAAGCCAAGTTGGGCATTATACGGATCTTCTTCTTGATCGCAACGCGCATGATGGCGAATGTGGTCTGCACCCCATTTGAGGGCAGAATTTTCTAGCGCAAGTCCTCCGGCAATGAGCAAGGCCCCTTTTACCCAATCCGGACAGACAAAGCTTCGGTGCGCAATCAAACGATGATACCCCACGGTAATCCCTAAACCAGACATAATGTACAGAACAATGAACATAGTCCAGGCTAACCAAGAGTAATCATAAAAATACGCAAACGTTGGAAGGCCAACGATGGCTCCAATATTGACAAGACTAAAGAGTGAGGTGGTTTGAAGGTCAAAGGGTCTTTCTAAGACTTCATCTTGGGTGTTTGCTGTCGTGTTCATGCTGAACAAACCTCTTTATAAGAGATCCATGAAAAATATGTGATAGAAAAAACATGGAGCGAATGGAAGAACGCGGCACTGGCCCTGCCAAAACTATCAACCAATGCCGCGTGAGAATAGGCTCGAAAATCACGCTGACTCGGTTTATCTGGGAGGGCGGTCACCAAAAGAACGTTTTTCTTGAGGCCGAGCTTCATTAATGACTAAGTTTCTCCCCTGAAAATCTTGACCATTCAACGCGGTAATGGCTTGCTGCGCTTCTTCGGCTGTAGACATTTCTACAAATCCAAATCCGCGGGAACGTCCTGTATAACGGTCGGTCACGACATTGGCTGATTGGACGGTGCCATGTTGAGAAAATAAATCTTGTAAATCTTGATCGGTGGAATCGTAGGATAAATTACCGACATAAAGCTTTTGATTCACTGCAGCCTCCTAACGCATAAACAAATAGCACATCCGGGCCATTTATCATTAAATGACTCCCCATCACCTGGCCCCTTGGTATAGGGCATTCCTTCTAAGCGTATCACCTATGTTCAATAAGATCAACAGGTTAAAAAGTATTGACCTTTCTCTCAAGACGTGCAGCCTTTGCTGACTCACTGAGTTGCAATTAAAAATGTTGGTATGGCAGGTTAAGCCCATACTTGAATAGTCTCAACTCCTGCTGGCGTCCGAACATATATGGAAGGAGTGACCTGCTATTGAGAGAGTTGTGAATGATTTCCCCCCTTGTAGGAGAAAGGAGTGAACGTATGAAATTTAAGAAAACAGTGCATTACGTCAAAGGCGTATTTACCTGTCCAAAATGCCACCAAACCTTTGTTCAGGAAAGATGGGTTGAAGAATGGCGCGTGCGGTGTCACAAATGCGATTACCAGGGGACTCTCACGCATGTTTCCGTTGAAGAACATATGGATGAAGAGGTGGAACGACGATAATCTCCAAGGGATCTCCCCGCATGGTCTTCTTTACTCGATGTTGCCTGTTGATTGGAGTGTTTGCCTTTGGCGGAGGCTCTGTCGAGCATCTTCATGCTGCCCCTCCAGAACCTGTCGTCAGAGTGTTAGTGGCCTATCATTCTTTGACTGGGCATACACACAAGATGGCTAAGGCTGTGGCTGAAGGCGCTCGCTCTATACCTGGGACGATTGTCAATCTCCAACCAGTTAATGCTATTTCTGCTGAACAATTGTTTGCAAGCGATGCGTTGATTGTAGGCTCTCCTGTGTATTGGGGGAACATGGCTGGAGAGGTCAAGGCCTTTTTTGATAAATGGCAGTTTCAATTCGGCGTCTTTCCTGAATTTAAAATGCGGAACAAGATTGGCGCGGCATTTGCGACGGGTGGTCAGAGAGCCGGTGGGAAGGAACTCACCATGATCACCATGCTTGCTGCGATGTTAGGCAATCAAATGATTGTGGTGAGTGGGGGAGGGGCTTTTGGGGCTTCAGCCACGACAGAAGGTGACAGCCCAGGCCTTGATGAACAAGAACTGGCTCGTGCCCGAGCATTAGGTGTGCGTGTGGCAGAAGTCACCTGGCTGATGAAGCAACGCCACATGGTTTCAAAGGATTCTCATACGACGAAATGACGAGTTTACCTCATGCCCTCGATAAACAATGGACGATCTATTGGGAGCGGGAATATTCCACCGCTATTGCCCCTGAACGCCTCAAATTGGATTTTCATCCACATCGTCCTATGATGTCGAATCTGTCACTTCTCGAACAACGGGAGTTGGCAGCCAGCGGTTATAAAGTTATACCTGATGATTGTGGTCCTGTGCGATTCGTTGGCAATTATGGATGGTTGATTCGGTCCCCTGTTGATTGTCGTATTCGTCGAACGGCTACGGGTATTCAATGGCAAGCCCCACCCATTCTCCCTGAAGAGCGCCTCTTGGGGTATAAGTCATTTTCAGGGACGTATGTTGATACGATTCTGAATAGTGGTTATGCCAAACTCTGTTGTGGCATTCGCTTCTATTACCCCAAGCAAATCGGGATCATGCTAAAAGATATTCCTAACCATTTTTACCATTTTCCGAAACGGACCTTTTCGGTCTGGGAAGGCATCAAAACACAAGAGTATAAATTAACACCCAACCTCTACGACTTTCTTCCAGACTATGATGCCTTTGTCACCAATGTCCTGTTACAGCTTGAAAAGTTCACGACAATTATGCGGGGCGACCCTATTGCCATTGTGATCCCTGTCATGTTGCCCAAACAGTTTCATTTGGAAGAATTGCCCTCCTCTCATCCTTGATCCTGTCGTTGATCATATATGCTGGGCTCAGGTGTCCATCTTCTTATCTTTTTGTTGTTGGGATAGCATGGAACTTGCTGTTCTACCGTGACATGCCAGTGGGTGCAAATTCTTTGTTGCGTGAATGAACCTATTCTGGATACACTTTCTTCCCAACGGAATTGAGTGCTTATGAAAGCAATACGGGGATGTGCGACATCGTTTGTCCATCCAGACCAACATCCTATCCATGTCATGGCCCAATTTGATCAGATTGTCGGATGGACTGATCAAAGTATACTTGATGGTTATGAAGGCATCCATCAGTTCCTTTCTCAAAACACACAACTTCAGCAGGCACAATCTGTGATGACGCTTTCATTGGGAGGGCACATTATCCTACCCATAAGTTTTTCCTATGATCGTGATTTACCCAAAGGCAGTCAATTCTTTAATTTGACGACGGCCTTGAATAGCTATCTTGCAGCTCAATCTCCACCTCCTGATCCTCTAATGCTTCCCTTGACGTTTACGGCCGCAACACGTGGGATGATCACAGTCTATCTTCCACAGATTGACTATCATGCTTGAGCAGGATTTCTGCTCAAAATCTGTAATGCCCAATCATGCATGTTTTGAATAGCTATTGTGTCATCATGTGGTAAGGAGATTGTGCCACTTATGAAAAAGAAACAGGAGAACACTGTTGCCATGGCACATGCAGAAATTATTGCCATTGGAACGGAATTAGTATTTGGGGGACGAGCTGATACCAACTCAATCTTTTTAGCCGAGCAACTTGCAACGATCGGGATTCGTGTTCGGCAAAAAACTGTGGTGTGTGATGAGATAGATGATATTGGGCTCGCGCTGTCTCAAGCTGTGTCGCGAACACCTATGATCATCATGACTGGAGGCTTAGGCCCAACGGTGGATGATCTGACCCGTCAGGCTGTTGCACAGGCTATGCAACGGCCTTTACGAAGGAATACGTTGGCGCTTCATGATCTTCAAGCACAGCTTGTGTTACGAGGAAAAACCCTCATGCCCATGCAGCGCCGACAGGCAATGCTCCCTGCTGGTTCGGTGCTATTGAAGAATTCAGTCGGTACGGCGCCGGGATTCTTTTTTGATTGGCATAGCTGTCGCGTGTTTGTGTTGCCTGGTGTGCCCTATGAAATGAGAACAATGTTTGCGAATACCGTGATGCCTGTTCTCACTCAACACATTTCTGATAATTACGCTCTTCAGCGACATGTCCTTCATACATGTGGTCTACCTGAATCAGATGTCGAGATAGAAATCCGCCCATTATTAAAAGCATATCCCTATACCCAAGTGGGGTTAAGAGCTTCTCCTTTAGGTGTCTCGCTGACGTTTTTGACATGGGTACGCTCAGATGATCAACTTGGATCAACCCCACAGATACAGTCTCTCTTAGAAAAAGTCCGAAATGTCCTTGGATCTTCTGTATACGGTTACGATGAAGAAACTATGGAAATGGTTGTGGGGAGAGAATTGACCAAGCACGGACTACGCCTGGCCGTCGCTGAATCCTGTACGGGTGGATTGATTGGGCACCGGCTGACTCAAATTCCCGGAAGTTCTGGATATATAGACCGAGGCATGATTTGCTATAGTAATCAGGCCAAAGCTGAATGGTTAGGTGTTTCTCCCACGCTCTTGAAACGACATGGAGCGGTCAGTGAACAAGTTGCGGCGGCCATGGCAAAAGGTATTAGAAGACAGGCTGAAACACATGTTGGATTAAGTGTAACAGGAATTGCTGGCCCAGATGGAGGGACTAAAACGAAACCAGTTGGGCTTGTCTACATTGGCCTCAATGCCAAGAGGGATTCTCAGACACACGTTTATCGATTCCATGGTGATCGAGAAAGTATTAAACTAAGAGCTTCTCAAGCGGCGCTAGATATGCTTCGTCGGTGGTTAGAAGCGCGTCATTGTGATATTGAAGAATGCTAAGAACCTTTTTGGCTATTGATCTACCCGATGGTATGCATAAGGTGCTTGTAGCATGTCAGGATACTCTTAAGAAAGACCTGCCTTCTCTTAAATGGGTTCAACCTCAAGCCATGCATCTGACGTTGAAATTTCTTGGTGATATTCATGAAGATCAGGTTGACCTGCTTCGCCAAGTGACAGAAAAGGCGTTCGCGCGTTGGCCATGTTTTTCTGTCAAAATTCAAGGTCTTGGACTCTTCCCCAACCTTCGACATCCACGAGTGCTTTGGGTTGGGGTTACGGATGATGCTGGACGTGTGGCGGACGTGGCGGAATTGACAGATAGTTGTCTTCAAACCATCGGGGTTCCACGAGAAGCCAAAGCCTATACCCCTCATCTCACATTAGCTCGAATCAAGGAGTATGGGCGAGAGGTTGGCTCATCATTGACAAAACAGGGGCACCTGGCAGCTCCCTGGATCATGGGCTTGTTGCCCGTTCGGCACATATGCTTATTTCAAAGTGAACGTCGGTCATCAGGGTCGGTGTATACCAAGTTATGGGACATTCCTTTGGCGCCGAGTAAACATGAGAACAGTCTTTGATGTGTTTGCCTGAGATGAGGTGATTCCGTATTATAATGTTGCCTAGTGAAAAGACTTGAATGAAGGAGAATGTATGACTGATCGTGCCAGTGAAAAAGAAGGCAAAAAGCGTGCGCTTGACTTGGCTTTAACTCAAATCGAAAAGCAATACGGAAAAGGGGCCATTATGAAATTGGGCTCTGGCGATGTGCTTACTGATGTGCGAGCGACGTCGACAGGCTCACTTTCATTAGATTTGGCGCTTGGCGTTGGCGGGATACCTAAGGGGCGTGTCGTTGAGATTTTTGGACCTGAATCATCAGGGAAAACGACTTTGTGCTTGCATGCGCTTGCGGAGACACAAAAGACAGGAGGTGCTGCCGCCTTTATTGATGCTGAACATGCCTTGGATATCACTTATGCCAAAAAACTTGGTGTTCAGACAGATGATCTGTTGGTTGCCCAACCTGATACGGGCGAGCAAGCTCTTGAAATTACTGAAACTTTGGTGCGAAGTGGGGCAATTGATCTGATCGTGGTGGACTCGGTAGCTGCATTGGTTCCTCGCGCAGAAATTGAAGGAGAGATGGGTGATTCTCATATGGGGTTACAAGCACGGTTAATGTCCCAAGCCCTTCGAAAACTGACTGGCGCTATTTCCAAATCCCATGCCACCATCATTTTCATTAACCAGATTAGAATGAAAATAGGTGTAATGTTTGGAAATCCAGAAACGACAACGGGTGGCAATGCCTTGAAATTCTATTCGTCGGTTCGTCTTGATATTCGACGGATCGAATCGATCAAAGAAGGGCAGGAGGTGACGGGAAGTCGTGTGCGCGTGAAAGTCGTGAAGAATAAAACAGCCCCACCATTTAGGCAGGCTGAATTCGATATTATGTTTGCCGAAGGCATTTCTAAGGTCGGAGAGCTTGTTGATTTGGGTGTTGAAAAACGGATTATTGATAAAGCTGGAGCCTGGTATTCCTATAATGAAGAGCGCTTAGGGCAAGGACGGGAAGCTGTGAAAACATTTTTAAAATCAAATCCTGAGCTTGCTAGAGAAATTGAGCATCGTATTAGGGAAAAGGCTGGCCTCTTGCCAGCAGCAGAAGAAAAAATTGAAGCCCTGTCAGAAGCTCAAGCTGGCGGGAAAAAGGTGGCAACGTCAAAAGGATAACGTAAATAACCTGCTCTGCCCCAATATTTATTTGTCATGAATCGCGACTCTACAAGCCTTCGACAATCATTCTTGGATTATTTTGCACAGTATGCCCACGTTGTGGTTCCAAGTGCGCCATTGATCCCTCAAGCCGACCCAACGCTTCTTTTTACCAATGCCGGAATGAATCAATTTAAGCGGGTCTTTTTGGGAGAAGAAGTTCGATCATATCAACGTGCTGTTTCTGTTCAAAAATGCATGCGGGCGGGTGGAAAGCATAATGATCTCGAAAATGTGGGTTATACCCGGCGCCATCATACATTTTTTGAAATGCTGGGCAATTTTTCATTTGGCGATTATTTTAAAGAAGAGGCCGTTCGGTTTGGCTGGGAATATCTGACGAAGGTATTGGAACTGCCTTCAGATCGCCTATGGGTGACGATTTATCGAGAAGATGATGAAGCCCATCGCTTGTGGGCACAGAATGTTGGGGTGCCTTCCTCACGAATTGTGCGTCTTGGCGAAAAAGATAACTTTTGGCAAATGGGGGAAACCGGTCCTTGTGGCCCATGTTCCGAAATTTTAATTGATCAAGGGGAAGCCCTGGGCTGTGGAATGGCAGCTTGTGCCGTAGGTTGTGATTGTGATCGCTACTTGGAGATCTGGAATCTGGTCTTTATGCAGTATGACCGCGATAAACAAGGAATACTTCATCCGCTTCCTCGTCCAAGCATTGATACGGGTATGGGACTTGAACGATTGACGGCGGTGGCTCAAGGGGTGTCGAGCAATTATGACAGTGACCTCTTCATGCCCATGCTTTCTTGCATTGCTGATAGGACGAAACACGTGTATGGCCAGGACTTGGGTAAGGATCGATCGATACGAGTCATTGCTGACCATCTTCGCGCGATGACATTTTTAATTACGGATGGCATTTTGCCTTCTAATGAAGGGCGAGGGTATGTCTTGCGTCGTATCCTCAGGCGTGCCTCTCGACATGGTCGGTTACTCGGCGTGGTTGAGCCCTTTCTCTATGACCTCACAAAATTAGTAGTTGAACAATTAGGTAAAACTTATCCCGAATTACAGCAATCGGCTGCAGTGATTCGAGAAGTGGTGGAAGGAGAGGAAGAACGGTTTATTGGAACACTTGATCAAGGACTTCCTCTTCTCAATGATCTCGTGAATGCAGCCGTGCAAGGGCGTCTCTCCCTATTAGAGGGACAGAGTCTCTTTAAGCTCTATGATACATATGGCTTTCCTCTTGATCTCATTGAAGAGGCTGCGCGTGAACATCACCTGCAGGTGGATCATGAAGGGTTTCAGAATGCTTTAGCGCGGCAACGTGAACAGGCGCGGAAAGCGACAGCTTTTAGGAATGATACCATAAAGCCCATTATTCAGACGGTTGCTCGCCAGGTTCAGCCGACACAGTTCATTGGATATCACACCCTCAATAGAGAAAGTCTGATCCAAGCTATTCTGAGGGACGATCAGCTAATTCAAGAAGCTGTGGAAGGTGAGGCAGTAGAGGTTCTTTTGGATGTGACCCCTTTTTATCCAGAAGGAGGAGGGCAAGTCGGAGATCAAGGGTTCCTATATGGGACAGAAGGAACGGTTCACATTCAAGAAACAAGCAAGGCAGGGCATACGCTTTTGATTCATAAAGGGGTGGTTCAAAGTGGACGGATCCGAAATGGTGATCGCGTCTCGGCAACGGTGAATAGCACAACCCGTCAGGACGCTGCCAAAAACCATACGGCTACACATCTTGTGCATGCTGCGCTGAGAGAAATCTTGGGCCCGCATGTCAAACAATATGGGTCCTTGGTTGCACCCAATCGACTTCGATTTGACTTTGCCCATTTTAAGCCACTTTCCTTGCGTGATATTGATGCCATTGAAACCCTTGTGAATCAACAAATTCAAGAAAATACCACCGTCCAAACCGAAGAACTGGTTCTCCAGGATGCTATGGATTCTGGGGCTCTGGCGTTTTTTGGAGATAAATATGGTGAAAAGGTCAGGGTTGTGGGAATTGGTTCATTTAGTAAGGAGTTGTGTGGAGGGACTCATTGTCAGCAGACCGGTGAAATTGGGCAGTTTAAAGTCATTGCCGAAGGTGGCGTGGCTGCAGGTATTCGACGGATTGAAGGCCTGACAGGCAATGGAGCCTTACATTATGGGCAGCAGATGGAGTTTGAGCTTCGAGAGCTTGCGGGTCTTTTAAAAACCACGCCTGGGGAAGTCTTGCCTAAGACCAAAAAGCTGGTGGCTCTCTTAAAAGATAAAGAGCGAGAGCTTGAACAGCTTCGGATGAAAGACGTGGATCAGGAGTCTGGACAAATCCAGCGACGGGTTATCCATGGGCTCACGATTCATGCTCAGCAAGTTGATGGGCTCAGCATACAAGAACTTCGTGTGCTTTCAGATAAAATACGACATACTCTTCCTAGTGGGGTCATTACTTTGGCTTCAACCTATGAGGGTAAAGTGTCTATCCTTGTCGTGGTGACAAAAGACTGGACTGATCGCGTACAAGCTGGTGACGTGATTAAGGAAATGGCACAGGAAGTAGGTGGGACTGGTGGTGGTCGCCCAGAAATGGCTCAGGCGGGTGGTAAGAATCCTGAAGGTATTCAAAGGGCCTTAGAGAAAATATTTGAACAGATCGAAAAGCGTATTTCATAAGTATATGACAGAGGAGAATACTTGACTCTTCCCTGGAAGTCTAAATTATCGCATTATTTTTTAGGATGGAGAGCAAGGACAAGATTTGAGCTACTAAGGGGGAAGAGTTTCTTGTTGATGAACGGATCTCGCATAAAAAAATGGCTTGGTATCCTTTGTCTAGGGGGGATTCTTCTCGGTGCTGTATGGGAGGCATATATTGCACTTCTGAGTCCACCAGCCGTTCCCTATTTTGCTCAGATTGTCGATATTCCTCGGGGAACTTCGCTTTCTCATGTTGCGGGACTTCTTCACAATAGTCATTTGATTCGGGATAAAGAGGCTTTTGTGTGGATGGGAAGGTTGAGTGGCGCAGAACGAAAGATTATCTCAGGTGAATATGCGTTAGATACAGAGATGGACGCATCGGCTATTCTTTCCAAGATCGTTAATGGCACAGTCGTTCAACATGCGGTGACGATTCCGGAAGGGTACTCTCTTATACAAGTTGCGGGCCTCCTAGAAGAAAAACGATTAATTAATCGTCAGGCCTTTCTTCATACCGCACGGGATCAAGCATTTATTCAGAGCCTTGGTCTTCACGTGTCTTCACTTGAAGGCTATCTTTTTCCAGACACCTATTACTTTGCGCGTCCTGTTAACCCTAAGACAGTTATTCAAAGTTTCATCCGTCGATTACAAGAGACATTAACTGCAGACCTCAAGCATCGTGCCAAAGACATGGGCATGCCCATTCATGCGGTTCTCACCTTGGCCTCTATCATTGAAAAGGAAACTGCAAACTCCGATGAACGAAACCTGATCTCCGGGGTCTTTCATAATCGATTGCGACAAAATATCCCTCTCCAGAGCGATCCCACGGTTGTTTATGCACTGCGAGCCTTTGATGGCAACATTACAAAACAAGATTTACGTGTGAATAGCCCGTATAATACTTATCGCGTGCTCGGACTTCCACCAGGCCCCATTGCAAATCCAGGGAAAGCGGCGATTGAAGCGGCCCTCTATCCCGCGACGACAGACTTTTTGTATTTTGTTTCTCGAAATAACGGAAGTCACAAATTTTCTGCGACCTTGGATGAACACAACCAAGCTGTACAACAATATCAGGTTCGTTTAACTGGGCGATCTTCTTGAGAGACTATTCAAGCTTGGATGATGCTCCTAAGACATCAAACGGAGCACAGTGTATATACTTATGAGCATTGAACAAAAATTACTGGAGCTGCAACTGATCCTTCCTCCTGCGCCCAAGCCAGTCGCAACGTATGTCCCAGCTTCTTTAGCTGGAGATTTATTGTTTGTGAGTGGGGTGCTTCCTTTTGAAGATGGGAAAATGGCCTTTACAGGGAAACTCGGTAGTTCGTTGACTGTTCAGGAAGGTTACAGAGCCGCACGGATCGCCACCTTGAATGCGTTGGCTATTATTCGGCAAGAGCTTAGTACCTTGGACCGTGTCCAAAAAATTGTTCGCTTAACGGGCCATGTGGCTTCAGCTGATAGCTTTGCCGAGCAACCGGCTGTTGTGAATGGAGCCTCTGATTTACTTGTGGAAATCTTTGGTCTTGAAGGACGCCATGCGAGACTCGCTCTTGGAGCTGCTGAACTTCCGCTGCATGCTCCCATAGAACTTGAATTTATTGTGCAAATCGTTCCGGAAGAAAAATAATCTAGGGGCTGTCCTAGATAACTATTTCATATAAGGCTTAACCCACTGTTTTAATTG
>JAALKI010000012.1 GCA_011088105.1 Nitrospirota bacterium
CTCTTCCGCATCCAGCCATCCTAAGATAACTCTCGTTATCTAGGACAGCCCCTTATATTATTGTAAAGTTTAATGGCATTTCAGTTGGCTGTTTCTTACTAGGAGTTTTCCGAATGAACCACATTCTTGTTGTGATGGTAGTGCTCATGACCCTTGTCGGCTGTGCCAGCCCAATCAATCGTCATACAGCCACAAAATACAATCAGGCAGGGTATGCTGCGATAGAGTCTGGCAACTGGGCTGATGCGCGTATGTATTTCGCTCGTGCTATACAAAATGCCAAGATGGGTGGTGTGGATCGGCAAGCGATGGCTGTTTTATGGTATGAATACGGTCGTTCCTCTGGGGTTATCTGTGATTGGCCAGAAGCGGATCGTGGGCTTAATGAGGCCTACAAGCTTGATGCAGAGACAGGAGGTCCTGTGTACATGTCGTTGTATGAATTGGGGAAAATGAGCTACGACCGAAAACAATACACAAAAGCTATTGAATATTTCGCTCGTGTGAAAAAAGAATTCGATAAAGTGCAAGCTGATACGAAAGATCCTCTTGGCTATGCTGATTATCTAGAAGAATACGCAAGTGCTCTCGAACAAACCGATAATGCTATGGAAGTAGAGGAGCATCGTAGTCGAGCAGCCGAGCTTCGTAAAATCTTTGAAGGAAAGGATTCTCACACCGAGAAGACACCATATGGAACTCAGTGTAAGTCTCTCTAACTACCGGTTTGAGGCGGACTTGTTTCTGTAATTCTATTCATAGAAAACTGCCTGCTTATGCGATATATTAAGCTGTTTCTTCTCTAGTCTAGAATCCATACCCCTGACATCTTCATCTTGTGCCCAGAGTACTGCGTTACTTTTTCCGGACAAGGATTCGGATGGGAGTGCCTTCAAAGCCAAAGGTCTCACGAATACGGTTTTCTAGAAACCGAAGGTACGAGGAGGTGACCTCAATGCTTCGGCCAACGAATAAGGCAAAGGTGGGTGGATTGGTCGCTACTTGTGTCATAAATACGGATTTAACCGGGCTGCCCTTTCGAAGAGGCAACGGGTTGGCGGCAATGGCTTTTTGCAAAAATTGGTTGAGTTTTCCTGTGGAGACGCGTTTGGAGAATTCACGGCCCACGCTATCAATGACAGGGAATAATTGCTGAATAGTTTTTTCTCGTAAGGCTGATCCATATAGGATTGAGACAAACTGTAAAAAGGGGAATCGTCGATGCAGCATCTGAGAATACTTCATTTGTGCATCGGCTTCTCCCTTTCGTAGGTCCCATTTATTCACGAGAATAATACACCCCCGTCCCTGCTTGAGGATGAGTCCGGCGATTTTTGTATCTTGCTCCGTCACGCCTTCAATGCCATCTAAGAGCAAAATAGCGATATCCGATCGTCCTAAGGCTCTGATGGTCTTTGCCGTACTATACCCTTCGATCCCACGTTCGACCCGACCACGGCGTCTCAGACCGGCGGTGTCGGTAAAGAGGTAGTGCCGATCCTCAAACGTAATGATCGAATCAACGGCATCACGAGTTGTGCCAGGTGTGTCGCTGACGACCATCCGTTCTTGTCCCATCATGGTATTCATTAATGTTGATTTGCCGACGTTGGGTCGGCCCACGATGGCTACTTTGGGAAAGAGTACATCATGTGGATCTCTTTCCTGCACAGGGAAGAGCGGCAAGAGGGCTTCGAGTAGTTCATCGACTCCCATGCCATGTTCAGCTGAAATGGGGTATAAATAGTCTTGACCAAGCTTGTAAAAGTCAGCCAGGAGTGTCTCGGACTTGGGTGTATCAATTTTGTTGATGGCATAAAAGATCGGCTTTTTGGTTCCACGGAGAAAGTTGATGATCTCCTGGTCCAAGGGTGTGAGCCCGGCTCGGCCATCCATGACCACAATCAGGATATCTGATTGCGAGACGGCCACCTGTGATTGTTGCTTGATCAGTCCCACCATGCCCTCAGTGGCTGAGGGGTCAAATCCTCCAGTATCGACTAATTGGAAAAGATGTCCTTGATACTCACACTCCGCATAAATACGATCTCGTGTCACACCTGGAGAATCATCGACGATGGTGTTTTTGGTCCCGAGTATCTTATTGAATAGGGTCGATTTCCCGACGTTTGGTTGTCCAATGATCGCCACGGTAGGAAGGGCTTCCCCATGAGGTCTGCTGAGAAAGGGACGATGAATAGGGTGTTTTTTCATCGTATATTCCTTGAAGAAGATTCTTGAAAACGGTTGTCTATAGGGCTCTCTTTAGAAATCATGACTAATGGGTGAGAGACGATGAGTCTACCTCCTAGTTTTTTGTTCTTCTGCATTACCCATTGTTTCTCCCCTATAACTAAAGGTGTCTGGAACTGGTTTCGCCGAGCTTCCTTCATCGAAATAGCCCTTCGGCGACGAAAGTCGGGAGTGGTCCTCTGGGGCCATTCCCATTCCTGCCGGTGATGGGGCAGCGGCAACCTGTTCTCGATAGACGTTTGAATGATTCTATAACTCATTGAGGGAGAAAAAAAGAAAACCGAGGGATGTTTGTGAATGCTGTCAGGAGAGAAACAAACCGATGTCGGCTTACACGTGAAGGTATTTCAGTGCGGCTGCACACAAGACGATGAAAACTCCCATCCACAAAGCGCCTCGTTGAAAGGGAATGGGTTCGAATGTTTGCTCTTCTTTTTCATCTTCTGTTTCTTCGCCTGTTTGCTCCGTTTTGAAAATGACGGTATAGAGGTAAATAGTCAGGATGCCCAAGACTAAGGAGAGTTTAATGAAAAATATCGTCAGATACTTGGGGTTATGCGCGATGCCTTCCCCAGTTTGTGCGATCATGATATTACCGATATAGTGGAGATTAAACCCGCCAGTAAATAAAATCACGATAAGCAAAATCCCTACGACTTTCCGGTATTGCTTGTAGAACGTGTCAGAAATCGGTTTGATGTATTCTTTGGGAACGGCTGTTTGTAGGCAAGGCGTCACTGCCATGACCATAAATGCTAAGCCGCCGACCCAGACAATGGCAGAAAGTAGGTGTAACCAATGGACAAGGATTGGAATGACGGTGTTGAGGTCAAAGAGAATCGATTGGAGATCGCTCATTAGAATTTAAACACCGGCTTTTCATTGCCGAATCTCTTTTTCCGCAGTTCTTCCATAAGCTCGATGGTAATGACAGGGATGCCTTGTTCGTCTGCATGCCGCTCCACGCCTTTTTTGACCATGGCTCGTAAGAAGTAGGGAATGCGGTTGAGGCGCGTTTCGGCCTCTTGATCCCAGATGACGGTGGTGTTTTCTTGAGCGTTGAAGGCGACTTTCACTTTCTCTCCGCCTTTAGGCGTGTAGAGGCACCATTCATCTTCATCCATCCAGTCGCCATGATCAACGTAGGGTCTCGCCCGGCATCCGCCACAGATTTCGCTATATTCACAGTCTCCACATTTGCCTTTGAGATGCGGGTAACGGAAAGAATCAAAGACTTCCGACCGTTCCCAAAGATCGACAAAACTGTTTTCTCGAATATTGCCTGCAGAGAGCGGCATGTATGGACAAGGTGTCAGATCGCCATTGGGTGTTACACGCGCATAATTCGTGCCCGCTAAACAGCCTCCTCCCATGTACCCTTGGGCTTTGGTGATCGGCGAGTTTGGGTCTTTTTCATACGCAAGCCGTTTGAAATGGGGTGCACATCGTGCTCGAATGAGCATGTCGGCATATTTATCTTGCGAGTCGATGAGATACGAGAGGACATGTTCATATTGTTCAGGTGTGATATCCGTTAGTTCCTCTCCTCGTCCCGTGCATACCATGAAAAAGACATTCAGCACGCGTGCGCCAAGATCATGGGCCCAATCAATGACGGCAGGCAGCTCCTGGTAATTCATTGGCTGGGCGCTAAAATGAACTTGAAATTGGAGCCCATTCCGTTTGCATGCTTCAATCCCTTCAACGGCGGCTTTCCAGGCACCAGGTATTCCTCGAAAAGCATCATGTTTTTGGGGGTCGAGCGAATCAATGCTGATGCCCATTCCCATGACTCCAATGTCGACCAGTTCCCGGGCTATGCGATCATTGATGAGCATGCCATTGGTGCCGAAGACCACCATGAAGTCTAACTGCACAGCATGTCGGGCAATATCTAAAATATCAGGACGCACGAGTGGCTCACCTCCGGTAATGACGAGAAGGCAGCCTTTATTCACTTCAGCAATTTGGTCAATTAATCGGAAACATTCTTCTGTGGAGAGCTCGTCGGAGCCTCCCCCTGCTTTGGTCGTGGCATCGAGATAGCAATGGTCGCATTTAAGGTTGCAACGCTTGGTTAGGTTCAACGCAATGAGGTATGGTTTAAAGTCATCAACCGTGCGGCCATCGGCTAGAAGCGAAGGATCTTGCAGAGCGGAAGAATCAGCCGGAGAAGCCTTTTTCCCAAATCCTAATTTTTCAGTCCAGTTGGTGAAATTGAGTACTGGCAGGGATTTACCCATCAGAGCCAGCTCCGGAAGAGGCGCCAGCATTGGTGAGCTTGGCGATAATGTCTTTCACGTTTCCTGACTTCATCGCCTCTTCCATCGTATGTTTCGCTTGATCAATGCCTTCGTTGGCGACATCCAATGTGATGGTAGTGGTCCCTAGTTTATCGGCATGCTTGATGATGAGAGCTTTTGTGCAATCACGCATGAATCCTTCTGGGGCTCGTTCCAGTCGCTTTAAGGCCTCTGGGTCCCAGGTATAAGGGGAATCGGTTGCCTCAGCAGTTTTCTGTGGAGTGTCAGGTTGCTGGTCAGCAGGATCAGAATTCTTGTTTGAGAAAATAGGCGTATAGTCCTCTGACGCGGCTTCCTGAATCATGGGGTTGGCATATTCAAGTGTAATGGTCGTCATGCCTAATTTTCTCGCAGTCTTTTCAATCTTGGCCTTGGCTCGTCTGCGTTGGAATCCTGCAGGTATGGACCGAATGGCTTCTTTCGCTTCTTTCGTCCATTGCATAGGAACATCATCGTAAGCTAACTGGGTCTCTAGACCCCCTTCATTTTTGGCGGCTGCATCAAAGATACTTTTGTCCACAGCTTTAAAGCCATCTCCGGCCCCCCCACAAATTGGACATTTCACCGGGGTATCACCTTTGCCAATATAGCCACATCCATCGCAAACGAAATAGGGTTGCGACATTCGATCTAGGTAGGCTTGGTTGCTAGGGCTTACGGATGGCGAAGATTCAGTCGGTTTCTCTTCGACGACTTGATTCATCATCCCGCTGAGCGTGTTGCCCATCAAGTCATTAGCGACCGCATCATCGGCTTGCATCGCATTACGATCAATTCCGGCCGCATCAAGGTTTCCACCCAATGCTCTCATGGCATCCATTGCCCCTTTGGGAAGAATGTCTCCCACAGCCCCATCAACTACGGAATTACTAATAATGGTGTGCCCTTTTTCGATGGCATATCGATGAATTGCGGTTTTTGCCACGCCTCGAGCGAACACAGGGACCTTTTCCATTCGGAGGAGTGCTTCTTCTGTCCACGCAACGGTGTATTCGGCTTGGGTATCGATGGGAGGCACAAACTTTTGATTGGAGACCAACACGTTACACGCAGAGGCGCGAAGTAAGTTTTCCGTGTTGCTTCCAATGTCCATATCTTCATCGCTATGGACTCCAATGCGTCCGACGATGAGCAGCCATGGTTGTTCTTTCCGAACATATTGCAAGACTTTTTCAAATGCTTTGCCGTCAAGCAAGGTTGTTTTGACGTCCATGCCCTCGTCTTGGGCAACCTCACGTGAGATATCTAGGTGGGACTGATAAATTTTGGCCAGTCCACTATCGATAACTTCTTCATGCAATTTTTCTTGTTCCTTAAACCGAAAAACTTTTCCCGCTTCTTCATTCAAGACGCCGGAGATACTATGGAAGGCGGCATAATGAAAATATGGATCGAAGGCGGAGATGGCCTCTACGGGTTTGTTCAGCGCCTTCCCCAGGGCTAAGCCGGTTTTTAAGCCACCAAAAGAATGTGGACTGCCATCAACGGCCACGACGATTTTCCCACCATTTAAAGGACGAAGGTCTTTGATGATCAGCATGTCGGTATTGCGAACACGTCGGAGCACACGTTCGGTATTGCTGCCAATGACCGAATCTTTAACGGCCCCTACGCCGATACCGCCCATAATCGTTAAATCATATCCATTGTTATTAATGTCTTCGGCCAGTACCTTCCAGTTTCGGCCTTCTAAGGATCGGCGCTCTAAGGGCAGGTTGGCCTCTGTACATTTTTGATCGACGTAATCAAGGTAGGAATCCGTAATGATTTGCAGCCCACGGGTAATCAAGGAGTCATGAATTTGGCGTTGACGATCTAACTCCTTCTCGTCATGATATTCTTCGGGTAGCCCAGCTTCCATCTGTTTGAATCGCTTGTCATGCATCTTGGCGGCATAGACATGGCTCCCCACAATTTTGGAGCCAAATTCTTTGGCCAATGTGACACCCAAATCAACAGCCTTATTGGAGTGATCTGAGTTATCAACTGGGATATATATCGTCTTATACATCAAGAAGCCTCCTTCAGGAACTTCATGTCAAAGGGAATGACCGAGAGGAATGCCTACACGCCCTCCCAGTGGCTCATCATACTTTTTGGTCGCAAATGTCCCACTTTTGGCAGAATAGGAAGAGGATCTTAGCACCCTCTATTCTTTGTTTGCAACTCAATTATCGCCAGAAATCTTGTGTGCAGATTGCGGTAATCCGATGGTTCCTCTTGGGTCGGGGTGCGGTATTCTTTATGAAATCCTAAAATGAAATTCTCTCGACTATTTGACAAACCACCAAGGAGTTTTATTAAAGTGGCAGAACCCGTTGACAATTTAATCAATATTATTAACGAGGAAGAACACCTCGCCGGGTTCACATTAGTGATATCCGAGAGCGTGTCTTTTTGTGTGATGAGGGAAACTATGGGAAGACAAAATTTTTTATTTACTTCCGAGTCGGTTACTGAGGGACATCCTGATAAAATCGCCGACCAAATCTCAGATGGCATCTTGGATGCCATTATCGCCAAGGATAAAAATTGCCGTGTTGCCTGCGAAACAATCTTGACAACTGGGCTGGCTTTTGTTGCTGGAGAAATTTCTACTAAAGCCTATGTAGAAATCCCCGATATTATTCGAGAGACCATTCGGGAAGTGGGCTATACTGATGCGACATGGGGCTTTGATTATCGAACATGTTCAGTCTTGACCGCCATCGATGCTCAGTCTGGTGACATTGCTATGGGGGTGGATGCCGGTGGGGCTGGGGATCAGGGTCTTATGTTTGGCTACGCCACGAATGAGACGGCTGAGCTCATGCCTATGCCGATTGTTTTAGCGCACCGGCTAACGAAGCGGTTAGCCGAAGTTCGAAAAAAGAACATTCTTCCCTGGGTTCGGCCGGATGGAAAGGCCCAAGTCACTGTTGAATATAAAAATGGTAAGCCCATTCGAGTTGATACCGTTGTGCTCTCAACTCAGCATAGCGATAAAGTGACCGCCAAGACGATTGAGCGAGATTTGATAGAGAAAGTGATTAAGCCGGTTATGCCCAAGTCTATTTTCGACCCAGTCACGGTGAAATATCACATTAATCCAACAGGCCGATTTGTGACCGGTGGTCCGATGGGAGATACTGGGCTCACGGGCCGAAAAATTATCGTTGATACCTATGGGGGAGTCGGCAGCCATGGTGGGGGCGCGTTTTCCGGAAAAGATCCGAGTAAGGTCGATCGGTCAGCGTCTTATATGGCCCGCTACATTGCCAAAAACATTATTGCCGCGAAACTCGCGGACAAATGTGAAGTGCAGTTGGCGTATGCCATTGGCGTCCCTGAACCAGTGTCTGTCCTGGTCGATACGAAAGGGACAGAAAAAGTGTCAGTTGATCTTTTGGATAAACTGGTCCGAAAACATTTTGCTTTGACCCCTCGGGGCATTATTGACCATTTGAAACTCCGTCGACCTATTTATAAGCAAACAGCTGCCTATGGGCATTTTGGCCGGAATGAGCCAGGTTTCAGCTGGGAAAAGACCGATAAGGCAAGGCTACTACGAAAGGAAGCGGGGAAATAGTTCTCTGGTCCATCGATTCTGAAAAAGTTGGGTTCGCCCTAACATTTTTTTCTGACATGAAAAGGAA
The DNA here is from genome assembly GCA_011088105.1 of Nitrospirota bacterium. Taxonomy (GTDB): domain Bacteria; phylum Nitrospirota; class Nitrospiria; order Nitrospirales; family UBA8639; genus JAALKI01. Next base: position 8,192 of record JAALKI010000012.1, read on the forward strand.
CCATCTATGAGTACTGCAACCATGATCGATCGAAGTCTAGGCGACTATAAGGTCGCGGATATTAACCTGGCTGACTGGGGTCGTAAGGAAATCCAGATTGCGGAAACGGAAATGCCTGCGCTGATGGCGCTCCGTGAAAAATTTCGAAACACGCAACCGTTGAAGGGAGCCAAAATCCTCGGCTGCATTCATATGACGATTCAAACCGGCGTGTTAATTGAAACGCTTATTGAACTTGGGGCAGAAGTTCGGTGGTCTTCTTGTAATATCTTTTCGACGCAGGATCATGCTGCGGCAGCGATTGCGGCACGAGGCATTCCGGTCTTTGCTTGGAAAGGCGAAACCGCCGAGGAATATGAATGGTGTATTGAGCAAACGATTTTAAAGGATGGACAGCCCTGGGATGCCAACATGGTGTTAGACGATGGTGGCGATTTGACTCTCATTCTCCACGAGAAGTATCCCGCCATGCTGGACCGAATTCATGGGATCACAGAAGAAACCACAACGGGTGTGCACCGCTTACAGGAGCAATTGGAAAAAGGAACCCTGAAAGTCCCCGCTATTAATGTGAATGATTCGGTGACGAAGTCTAAGAACGATAATAAATATGGGTGCCGTCACAGTTTGAGCGATGCCATTAAGCGTGGAACCGACCATCTATTATCAGGAAAAAAGGCCTTGGTCATCGGATATGGAGATGTCGGGAAAGGCTCGGCTCAATCATTGCGTCAAGAAGGCATGATTGTGAAGGTTTCGGAAATTGACCCTATCTGTGCCATGCAGGCCTGTATGGATGGCTATGAAGTGGTCTCTCCTTACAAGGATGGCATGAACACTGGCAAGGTCGCGGATATTAACACTGCGCTTTTGCGACAGACGGATTTAGTGGTCACCACGACTGGTAATTTCAATGTTTGTGACTCGGCTATGTTGCAAACATTAAAATGTGGCGCCGTTGTATGCAATATCGGCCACTTTGACAATGAAATTGACACTGCCTATATGAGAGAAAACTGGGAATGGGATGAGGTAAAGCCGCAGGTTCATAAGGTTTATCGTGATAAAATCAACAACGATCACCTGGTTGTATTGTCCGAAGGCCGGTTAGTGAACCTGGGCAATGCCACAGGCCATCCTTCACGAATTATGGATGGTTCATTTGCGAATCAAGTCCTGGCACAGATTTACTTATACGAACGAAAGTTTGCCGACAACCCTGGGACCGAAATAACCCTTCAAGTCTTACCGAAGAAACTTGATGAGGAAGTCGCAGCCCATATGGTAAAGGGATTTGGCGGGGTGATTACGAAACTAACCTCAACGCAAGCCGACTATATTCATGTTCCAATGAATGGACCGTTTAAGTCTGAAACATACAAGTATTAATTCGTAATGGTGCATATGTCTTGAGAGCGGTAGCGCTGAAGAGCCAGACTGTGGAATTTACAAGAGGCCGTCATTTCCTAAGGGAATGACGGCCTCTTTGCATTGTATAAAAAGTATAAACGAGAGATCATGCAATGGCCCTTCTGAGGCGACGCTCTTTAGGATTGAGTCCAGAAGGCGTTACGAGAAGCAAATAGGGACTTCTGAGGCTTGGACTCATAAGTGATGAAGAACGACGAGACCGTCGAGGATGAGAAGAACTTGGGTGCAATTGGGGAATGAAGGTCATGGAACAGTGACAACTAGGAACCAGTGAGTTGCGTGTGTCTGCCCTAGGGTTGGGATGCATGAGTATGTCGGAGTTTTACGGCCCCATTGATGAACAAGAGGCGACAGCAACCTTGCATCGAGCATTAGAACGCGGTGTTACCTTTTTCGATACAGCAGACATCTATGGGCAAGGGCACAATGAAACGTTCGTTGGAAAAGTATTAAGCCGGCAACGGGACAATGTCGTGCTGGCCACCAAATTTGGTATTGTGCGCGATGCGAAGGGAGCCTTTATCGGAGTGAATGGCAGGCCGGACTACGTCCGCGCTGCTTGTGAAGCCAGTCTTCGCCGTTTGGGCGTAGAGGTCATTGATCTCTACTATCAACATCGCGTGGACCCCAATACACCGATTGAGGAGACGGTAGGGGCAATGGCAGACCTTGTGCGGGAAGGGAAGGTCCGCCACCTCGGTCTCTCCGAGGCCGGTGTCCAGACGATTCAGAAGGCTCACGCTGTGTTTCCTGTCGCAGCGCTTCAAACGGAGTATTCCCTGTGGAGTAGAGATCCAGAAAAAGATATTCTTCCAATGTGCCGAGCGTTAGGTATTGGCTTTGTGCCGTATAGTCCGTTAGGACGTGGCTTTCTCGCTCACCAGATCATAAAGGCTGAAGATTTAGGGGAACATGACTCGCGTCGAAACATCCCACGTTTCCAGGGTGAAAATCTGACAAAGAATTTGGAACTTGTGGCTGCTATTGAAACGTTAGCCAAAGCCAAGGGCTGCCAACCTGCTCAACTGGCTCTCGCTTGGGTCATTGGTCAAAACGATGAGAGCATTCCTATTCCTGGCACTACCAAGCCTACCCACCTAGAAGAAAATCTTGACGCACTGGCTATTACTCTGTCATCACAGGAACTTGACGTGCTTAACGACATCGCTCCCGTAGGGGTGGCACAAGGCACGCGCTATACCGAATGGGGTATGCAGTGGGTGAATCTCTAGCCCATGCAGGAAGGTTAGAGACACTTCTAGCCTAACTTTTCCCTTTGGCTGATCGTGCCCAAATGAGAATCTAGAGTAGGAAAGGTGGATTAACGCTCTTCTAGTTCACACCACACAGGGGTATGATCGGACGGTCGCTCTTTTCCTCGAGGCCCTTTGTCGATTCCCACCGCGGTGAGGCGATCGGCGGCTTGGGGAGACAATAAGAGGTGATCAATGCGGAGACCGTGGTCTTTATTCCAGCAGCCAGCTTGATAATCCCAGAAACTGTAAGCGTGGTGTTGAGGATACAGCGCACGAAAGGCGTCGGTGTAGCCCACATGGCAAAGTGATCGATATCTTGCCCGAGAGTCTGGGTGACACAAGGCATCACCAGCGAATCCATCGGGATCATATACATCCTCATCGGTAGGACAGACATTAAAGTCCCCGCCAAGGACAACAGCGTCCTCATAAGCGAACAACGTGCGCGCATGTGCAATGAGCCGATCCATCCAGGCAAGTTTATATGTAAATTTTTCACTGTCAATTGGATTGCCATTGGGGAGATATAGACAACAGACGCGGACACGATTAATAATGGCTTCAATGTATCGAGCCTGCTCATCGTCTTGACTTCCGGGTAAGGCCTGGTATTCCACATCGATAGGATATCTTGAGAGAATGCCAACTCCGTTGTAGGTTTTCTGGCCGACCAGTGCAATGTTGTATCCCAGGTCTTCAAGCGGTTCTCGAGGGAACGCATCGTTTGTAGACTTGAGCTCCTGAAGGAGAACAACGTCCATTCCGGTTTCCTTGACCCATTCGACGAGATGGGCCACTCGTATTTTGATCGAATTGACGTTCCAGGTCGCAATTTTCATAGCCAGAGAATCATAAGGTTATGAGGTTGTTGAATCATTCAGAATTTCCTCTATAGCAGACTGTGTGCCCACACGTTCTTATATCACAGGCCGACAGAGGCTGTTCAAAAAGGCTGCCTAGTGGTTTTTGGTGGCAACTCTTTTAATGAGCTTGATCCCACGTGTCCCCATGTCCAACGTCCACCGTGAGGGGAATATCCAAGCTGAGTGCTGGGAGATGAGCCGATTCCATCACCGTTTTGACGACATTGGTCGTGTGTTCTAGGGCTTCTTCTTCGACTTCAAACAATAATTCATCATGCACGGTCAATAGCAAATGAGCTTTGGTTGATAGCCCCTGTTGGTCTAGTGCTGGTGGCACACGGATCATGGCACGCTTGAGAATGTCGGCAGCCGTTCCTTGAATAGGGGCGTTGATAGCCGCGCGTTCGGCGAAGTTTCGCTTGGCAGGATTTCTCTCGTTGATGCCGAGAATATGACAACGCCGACCGAAGAGGGTTTCCACATAGCCCCGTTCTCTGCAGACCTGTTTTGTCTGCTCCATGTACTCTTGAATCCCAGGGTATCGTTGAAAATAGGCTTCAATATAGGCAGCGGCTTCTCCTTGCGGAATATTGAGCTGCCGAGCTAATCCAAAAGGGCTGATGCCATAAATAATACCGAAGTTAATGGCCTTAGCTTTTCGACGCAGAAGCGGGTCCAATTCCTCGATAGGGACACCGAACACTTGGCTGGCTGTTAACGCATGAATATCCTGGCCTTCCCGAAACGCATGTTTCAAAACATCGATCTCGGCCATGTGAGCCAACAGGCGTAGCTCAATTTGTGAGTAATCCAGTGAAAGGAAGGTTCTACCAGCTTCAGCTAGGAAGGCTCGACGGATCTTCCGGCCTTCTTCCGTCCGTACGGGAATATTCTGCAAATTGGGATCGGTAGAAGAAAGACGGCCCGTGGAGGCAGCCGCCATAGCAAATGATGTATGGACCCGCCCTGTTTGTGGATGAATCTGTTTGAGTAACGCATCACTATAGGTACTTCTCAATTTTTCCAACTGACGCCAGTCGAGAATTTTTGCTGGCAGTGCATGGCCTTGCCCGGCCAGCATTTCCAAAACATCGGCGCTGGTTGAATAGGCACCAGTTTTCCCTTTTTGGCCACCCGCTAATCCCATTTCCTGGAAGAGTACGTCGCCCACTTGCTTGGGAGAAGCGACGTTGAATGGATGGCCAACGAGCTGGTGAATGTCTTGTTCTAATGCCTGCAGTCGTTCCGTAAATTCTTGACTTAAGCGTCCGAGTGTCGTCCGATCGACGTATATGCCTTCTGCTTCCATGTTCGCCAAAACGGGGATGAGTGGCCGTTCCAGGGTTTCGTAGACCGTCAAAAGATGTTCGGCAATAAGTCGAGGCTTGAGAACGTGATGCAGGCGTAAGGTGATGTCAGCGTCTTCTGCTGCATACGGCAAGGCTTGATCCAAGGGGACACGGTCAAAGGTGACTTGAGTTTTCCCTGTGCCTGTTACATCTTTGTACTGAATGGTTTTATGGCCAAGGTGCAACTGTGCCAGTTCATCCATGCCATGGCCATGGCTTCCTCCATCGAGGACATAGGACATGAGCATGGTATCGTCAACCGGATTAACCGCGAGTCCATATCGAACGAGGATGACCATGTCATACTTGATGTTGTGGCCAACTTTGAGCACAGCGGGATCAGATAATAATGGCGCCAATAGACTTAAGGCTTGGTCCAGAGGAATTTGCTGCAGAGCATACTCTGATGGGCCTGTGCGAGGATGAGAGAATCCGTTCTCGTTCGCCACCGGGTCGACTTCGTCTGGGGCACGGTGAGCAAGAGGAATGTAACAGGCCTGTTCTGGTTGGAGACTTAAAGAGATACCGACCAGCTCCGCCCGGCTCTGGTCTAGGGACGTGGTTTCGGTATCGATAGCAACGAACCCGGCATAGCGGGCACGTGTGGCCCAATCTTGGAGGTCTGTGGCCGTCTGCACTAATTCATAGATTGTTGTCGAGGGCGAACGTGGGTGAAGAAAGGCAGGGCTAGTCATTCTTGGCTCAAGGGTGCCTGTTGCCTGAAGCTGGTGCTGAACTTTGGCGGCGACGGATTTAAACCCTTGGTAGGCTAAGAAGGTCAGGAGTATATCGGGGTCTGGATCGTGTCGAACAAGGTCAGCAATGGGAACGTCAACAGGGACATCACAACGAAGCCGAACCAATTCCCGGGATAACCTGGCTTTTTCTGCATGTTCCATGAGGTTTTCCCGACGCTTGGTTTGTGGAATTTCTGATGTGCGAGCCAACAGTGTATCCAAGTCTCCAAATTTCTGAATGAGTTGTGCCGCTGTTTTCACGCCGATCCCAGGGACACCTGGGACATTATCGGTGGAATCGCCAGCCAGCGCCTGAACATCGACGACTTGCTCGGGCCCGACCCCAAATTTTTCCTTGACCTGTTCTGATCGAATTCGACGGTTTTTTACGGCGTCCCACATCGTGACGCGAGCAGAGACCAGTTGCATTAAATCCTTGTCTGAAGACACAATCGTCACGTCAAATCCTGCGGATTCAGCTTGTTTGGCATACGTTGCAATGATATCGTCAGCTTCAAAGCCTGCGATCTCAAGGCAGGGCACCTGAAAGGCTTTCGTGGCTTCCCGGATTAATGAAAATTGAGGGAGTAAGTCATCTGGTGGATCAGGGCGATTGGCCTTATAATTCGGATCAATGGCATGCCGAAAATTTTCACGGGCTGAGTCAAAGATGACGGCAAGATGATCCGCATCAACATCATTTAGGAGTTTCAGGAGTAAATTGGTAAACCCCAGCACCGCATTGACGGGTGTTCCATCTGGTCGAGTCAATGGAGGAAGGGCGTGATAAGCTCGAAAGATGAAGCCGGAGCCATCGATGAGATACAGATGGTTCGCTGCCGCGGCAGGGTGTGCGATTTCTTTCTTATCCGACATGGCTGTACAGTAAGACCGAAAAGATGGAGAACACAACCCCCTTACCGCAATAATGCTATAACAGGTGCTGTCTCTCATGTAGAAAGCAACAGGTTTTTCGTCATCGCGTAAGTTTTATCGTCAGCTATAGAGAGAGCAGGCATTTTCAACAGCAAGGAGCGTGCATGAACAATCAGTTTTTTAAAGGTCATGGATTGGGCAATGATTACATTGCCTTGGACCCTCAGCGATTGAGCTTTCGCCTCACACCACGAATGATCCGAGCCTTGTGTGATCGAAATTGGGGCGTTGGGAGTGATGGTGTCTTAGCGCGTGTGCCTTCCAAAAAGGCCGATTTTGGGCTGAGGATTTATAATCCTGATGGCAGCGAAGCTGAAAAATCTGGAAACGGTCTCAGGATATTCGGGTGTTATCTGTATGGCACTCGGCAAACCCGTCGAAAAGACTTTACGGTTGAAACTAAGGGGGGGATTGTTCGAATCCAGCTAGAGGTGAATGCAAAAGGCCAGGTTTGTGGGGCAACCGTCGAAATGGGCCGCGCGTCTTTTCAGCCCAGTCTACTCCCGTGCATGCTGAAGGTCCCGGAATTGCTTCAACAACCGGTGAAAGCCGCGGGGCAATCTCTTCGCTTTACCGGGGTGAGTGTTGGAAATCCCCACTGTGTTGTCTTCAAGGAAAAAGATAAGATATGGACGCAAGCGGATCTCTTGGCCATTGGGCCTGAACTAGAGAACCACACAATTTTCCCAAATCGCACGAATGTCCAATTAGCTGTTCCCACCGGCCCTAAATCCTTGTTTATTCTGATTTGGGAGCGTGGCGCTGGAGAAACGCAAGCCTCAGGCTCGTCGGCTTGTGCGGCCGCCAGTGCCGCAGTTCGTCTTGGATTGGTCAAGAGCCCCGTGACGGTGAAAGCTCCGGGTGGGACACTTCACATTACCGTCGACTCCAAGTTCAATATGACGATGAAGGGACCGGTCGCAGAAGTATATCGAGGGAGCCTCAGCGATTCATTGAGCTCCACCTTCTAACAAGCAAACCTTGCACTCGCTCTGTGCCTGGCATTATCTGAGAGTTGGAAGGCTGTGCTTGTGAAACGGATCAAGCCATAACGTCATAGCATTTCTAAAGAAGTGAAGCTTGGCCTGTCTCTGCATCTTGGGTAAGCCTTCCTAAAATATACAGAAAGTGCACCCCGTGGTTGCGCAATCTTGCAGCCGATCCAAACTGTCTGCTAGAGTACTTTCCGCTTTTACTCTCCCATTATCGATCACGATCAATAAGGTATTTGAGACCTGCTATGAACGTCCCAGTTTCAGCCAGTTCAACGGAGGAAGCGCTCCCACAAATCATGGGTGATTTTTCTCCCGTTGATGTGTGGCAAAGCCATATGAACCGAGTGTTTTACGGATTGCGAAGCCATTCGCTCCGTGAGTTATATCAAACATTTGCGGCGGCAGATTACCGGCTTGCCTATGCACTTGCGACTGATTATTACCAGCAGGTCTGCAAGCGGGATCATGCCCATGACCAGGCCAAGGAATCGGCACATGCTACAGGGTCGAAGGCTGAGTCCGCTCCCATTTTGACGGTTCATGAATGGGGATGTGGCAATGGCAATATGGCTGCATGTTTTCTCGATTGCCTCAAGGCCTTAGATGTGGATGGCCTCGTCTACCCTCGTATTCAATATGTCCTGGTTGATTCGACGGCTTCTGTCGTGGCCGATGCGCAAGCGAACCCTGATTTGGTCAAGCATGTGGGGCGTTACAGCGTGCTGCATGCTGATGTGACAGATTTACAGGCATGCCCAGATGGATCGGTCGATCGAATTTTCTGTAACGAACTATGGAGTGAGCTGCCGACGAAATTGCTCATCAGGAAGGGAGGAGACATTTTGGAAGAACATCTCCGCCCGAATCTCAAAGAATCGCGATTAACCGATATTGCCGATTGGTCGGGGTTTATCCAGGCGTTTGATCAAGCTGATGGCGAAGCGTTGAAAGGGTTTCCCAGTGTGTTAGACGATATCGTCTGGGAGCGAGAATATCACAAGGTGGATGGAAAAACCCTGTCGTTTCGGAAAATGATTACAGAGTTTTTGCGAGGGATTGATGAAGAGGTTCTGACCCCGATCAATGTGGGGGCAGCGCAGTCGATGAAAGAAGCGAATCGTTTGCTGGCTCCTCATGCGATTGGTTTTAGTGGTTTTGATGCGGGAACGTTTGACCATGATGTGTTGAATGATCCGGAAAAACCTTGCTACGGGCTTCACGGAGGACAATTTAGCTTCATGCTGAATTTTGTGTTGCTTGAAACCACAGCTGCTCACATAGGTGCGCGTGATGTCGTTGTAGAACTTCAGAAAGAGTTTGTGGGACGGAGTTTAGGAACCAACGTTATGAGTTTGATGGATGTATTGGCATCTCATCCCAACTTGCCCAAAGATGGACAGTGGGAAATCGACCGTCTTATTTTGAAAACGCTTGAGGTTATCAATCGCTCCTATGAGAGCCCGTATCCGCGGTCTATTGATTTCCCGGTTTCTGCAGACATGCCATCTGACCATCGTTCGGAATTCGAAAGCCTACTGAAGTCTTTGAAGAGTCATGGTGTGCCAGACACCATTGCCTACCTCACGGAAGAAGAGGTCACACAGGCGATGCCTGGTCTGGAAGAATTAGGATATGACCGTGAGGGGATTATGGCGGTGTTCAGAGTGCCGTCACAGGGTGTGGACTATTATCATTTTTCATTTGCTCCACAGAACTCGCCTTCCCACTCAGGCTAAAGAGGCGTAGGGCGTTAGAAAGAATATTTTTCCTGTTTTTTTGAAAAGTCTTGTAGATTTCTCAGAAATCCCTTAGTATGTTACGCGATCGTAAGTGAGGGGGCCTATAGACAAGGTCCTGTTTGATGGTTTGATGTAAAGAGGTTTTCCCATGATTGGTTCATTTGGTTGGATGGAACTGCTTCTCATTCTCTTTATCGTGCTCATCATTTTTGGCGCCGGGAAAATACCTCAATTGGGTGAGGGCTTAGGAAAAGCTATCAAAGGGTTTAAAAAGTCTGTGAACGAAGCCGATGCTATGGATGTCACGCCTGCCCCCGAACCAACGGGGTCGCCCATCCCAACTGAACAATTGCAGGAACAGCCAGTCGTACAAGCTACCGCGGCGCCTGCCTCCGAAACCGTGTCTGTTGGCGCCCCACCACCAAGTGGACCCTCAGAGGCTCCTCCATCAGCTCAACCTCCTACCCATGGATAGGTTGAGGACCAGTAACGACCATGTTTGGATTAGGCGCTATGGAGATTCTGATCATCTTGGTGATCGCATTTCTCCTATTCGGCCCCAAAGAACTTCCGGAAATCGGCAAACAAGTCGGGAAAGCTGTGAAAGGTTTTAAGGAAACAGCAGATGACCTGAGACAATCAGTCGAGCCAGAAATCAATATGATCCAACAAGAAGTGAAAATGGTTCAGCAAGATTTAGAATCATCAGTGAAAGAAGCTGAGGATAGCATTAAGGGTGCAGGTGACGCAGCGGTGGGAGAAAAAGACGGAATTAAAACGGGGTAATGCGATGACTTTGATGATTCTCTGGCATGATTATGACCAAGCCGAAGGGATTTTTTTGCCTGAAACGCCTTGCCAAGTAAGAAAATGAAAGAATTTTGTTGCTAATTAGCAACACTGTGTGTGCTTTTTGTAGCTACAAAATTTAAAATAACTTTACTTTTCAATGGTTTACGTTTCTATTTTGTTTAGGCATGTTATTAGCATAGGGTCTTAGAAACAGTTTGTTATTAAGAGTTTATTTGGGAAACGTTATTTTTATTGGTTCATGACAGTTGTCAACTTGGGTAACGGTATGAAGAGAATTTCTTTATTCTGTCGCCCTTTTTGGTTATTAACTCACAGGAGGAGTGCAATGAAAGGATTAACCAACAGTGTGAAATGGGTCACAGCGGCGGCCGTACTGGTGGCTATGCCGACTGTGGCATCATTTGCTGGAACGCCAGCATCAGGTGTGAAGACGACACCTGCCACAGACAAAAAGACGGACATGCCAGCTGTTCCTCGGGCGATTCCAGACTTGACGAAATACGGTAAGTTTGATCCGCCTACAGCCAAGATTTTTGATTTTAAAAACTTAACCATTTCGGGTGATATGCGGGTTCGCCCAGAATTCCGTTCCAAAGGGTGTTTTGGTGGGGGTGGGGGAGGAACCTGTACCTCGTCAGCCGGAACAATGAGAAGCAGTGGGGATTCAAACGACTTTTATACGCAACAGTTGATCCGGTTAGGCTTTAATTACGATATTTCACCGGATGTTCGGTTCTTTACCCAAGCGCAGGTGTCTCATAACTTCGGTGCGACAGACTCTGGCGTGAATCCTAATAGTACGAGTACAGACTTCTTCCTTCGGCAAGGGTTTATGCTGGTCAGAAATTTTGTGGTGCCAAATTTATCGATCAAGGCTGGTCGCCAGCTGATGGTCTGGGGAAATCACCGGATTTTTGGACATTTTGACTGGAATAACGTGGGTTTTGCCTTTGATGGTGTCACGTTCCGTTATAACAACAAGATGATGCCAGTGGAATTTGGTTGGTTGCGAGTAGCTGAAAACAATATTGGTCAGAATGCAGGAGGGACAAATCCAGCAGGAGCAGGAAAGGCCAATCAGGATGGTGATATTATCTTCGTCCGTGTTCCCACCAAGATAGCGGGAATCACTGTTGAACCTGCGTGGATTTGGGAAACAGGAGGTGCTGCCGGGCAGGGTGGAACAACAGCTGCAGGTGGCGGCCAAGCACATGACCAATCCCGACACACCTTGGGTGGACGTGCGACGACCAAAAAAGGCATGTTTGACGCGACCTTTGAAGGATACTATCAATTTGGAAAAATCGACCCAGATGGTAATCCTGGTGGTCGGAACGTAGATATTCGGGCCTATGGTAATCCTGGTGGTCGGAACGTAGATATTCGGGCCTATGCTCTGCACTTTGATGCTGGGGCCACGCTTCCCGTTGCTATGCAACCAAGGATCGGAGCTGAAATTAACTATGGTTCTGGCGATAGCGATAATAGTGCGACGAGTAACACTGCCTCAACATTTAGCCAGTTGTTTCCCACAAACCATATTCACTTCGGGTATATGGATTTGATGGCATGGCAAAATATGATGACCTGGGGTGGAAAACTTGAGTTGCGCCCAAACAAAAACAGCCACTTTGAAGTAGCTGGACATTCCATGCGTTTGGCAAAGGCCAAAGACAATTGGTACCGAGCCAATCAGGGGACATACTTCGCGTCTGACGCTCAGAACAGCACGAATTCTCTTGGATGGGAATTGGATGTGGTCTATACCCTCTTCTTCCAAGGGAACCACGTGGGTTGGCAGGTTGGCTATGGCCATTTCTTTGCCGGCCAGTATGTTGAAGAGGCAGCTTCACGAGGTGGTATTGATGAAAGTGATCAAGACTGGGGATATACACAGCTTTGGATCAATTTCTAAGCGCCTGTAGATTTTTGACTTATAGAAGAGCTAGTTGCTCTTCTCCTATTAAAAACCCTGCTGAGGAATATTCCTCAGCAGGGTTTTTGATTTTATTGCCTTAGCGTTGCAACCTACCTGTATCGTTCATGCGAGGAGTGAAGGTGTGATGCAAGAAACGCTCATACAAGCCGTGCGTGGACGACTAGAAGAGACTGAATCTCTCACGGTTCTCACTGGAGCCGGTATTTCAGCAGACAGTGGAGTTCCTACCTTTCGTGGGCCGGAGGGGTTATGGAAAAACTTTCGACCGGAGGAACTGGCCTCTCCCGGGGCCTTTGAGCAAACTCCCCAGTTGGTATGGGAGTGGTACAATTGGCGAAGAGAATCGCTAGCCACGAAGCAGCCTAACGCAGCGCATGTCGCGCTGGTAGAATTGGAAAAGCGCGTCAAAAATTTTTGGTTGATCACGCAAAATGTCGACGGGCTTCATCCGGCAGCCGGATCACGCAATCTTTCTGAAATTCATGGAAATATTTGGCATGTACGCTGTACGGCATGTGGCAAGCGAGAAATTAATCGAACGATTCCCCTTCCTCTCTTGCCATATTGCCAATGTGGTGGACTCTTAAGGCCACATATTGTGTGGTTCGGCGAATCCCTTGATCCGGAAGACCTCAAGCAAAGTTTTCAAGCCTTAGAGTCCTGTGAGATCTTGCTCATCATCGGGACGTCTGGGGTGGTGTACCCTGCGGCTTCCTTTGCCTCAGTGGCGAAGAACCAAGGAGCGTTCGTGGTTGAGGTGAATGTTGAAGTTAATCCCCATTCCGAGTTTGTCGATATGTCGATTCAGGGGCGAGCTAAGGATGTGGTCCCTCAGTTGCTTCCTTGCCCCTAGTGTTGGTTTTCAGGCTAGCTGTTCTTTATGAGCATTTGTCCCAATCCTTTCTATCTATGAGAGAGGCTCTGCTTGCCTGAGATTTGGGATAAGCCCGATATGTGCTATACAGATTCGATATCGATGAGAAGAATTTCCCCGTCCATGTCTTGATGAATCGGACAATGAAAGGCATAGTCTCCAGGTCGTTCAATCGTTAGCCGAATGGCAAGTTCTTTTCCAGGTTCTACATATAATCCTTCAATCCCCCGGCCATAGATTATTCCGCTTTCACCTTCGACTTCAATAAACATTTCTTGTAATAGGTCAGATGAAAATCCATGACGCACGGGATCTTCATTTCGAATGACGATCAGCGTTGGCACCAAGCGTCGCAAGGGCATTGGGGTTGTAAGGAATGTGAAATCTTTAATGGTGACATCAATTTGTTGAATGGGTTGAGCCCCGGCTTGGAATAATCCTCCGAAAAGGAGACAGGCCATGAGCAAGCTGGTCTTGAAGATTCTTGGGCCTATCTTCTGATTCTTCTGCTTCGAGCATACTTGGTCTGTGTGATTGTGCATTCCTCACTCCTTTTCCTAAAGGATATTATAGTTTCTCCCCATCTATTTTTAGAAAACGGCCCTATTTCGTTATTGTATGTTTGTCAGCTTTCACTTTAATATGAGTTGAGAGAGCAACACGCGTGCCAGAGTGTTATGTATGCGGTCTTCGTATTCTGATGCCTGTTGACAAGGTGTTTAGACATGGTGGTCAATTCAAAAAATTGAGAATGTTGCTTCTTTCCCCATTGTTTTGGAGTGTCTCTGTGGCAGAACACAACAGTAGGCTGGCACAGGGGACATGTGGTCTGCAGTGAAACGGTTGGGGCTTTTGCTGTGACCAATCTAGGTCTTTTGTTCCCTTGATTCCCTAAAAATTAGGGTGTTACCATACCGCTTCCTCTATCCGGCGAATTGGTTGTTGTTCCCATGCTGAAAGAAACGTTTCCATGGTGGGGTTAGACCTCTTAGCAGAGTATCTCAGCAAGTATTCTCCCATCCTGATTTTTATCGTGCTGGCGTTGGGGTTTGGTCTGGTCACGCTCGCGCTGAGTTACCTTGTTCAACCGAAATATCCAGAAGCTGAAAAGTTAACGACGTATGAATGTGGAAGCGAGCCATTTTCTGATTCTCGCATGCCCTTTCCTATTCGCTATTATGTCATCGCGATGCTGTTTGTGATTTTTGACATCGAGGTCATTTTTTTATACCCCTGGGCTATTACGTTTTATGACCTGGGTATCATTGGGTTAATAGAGATGTTGATTTTTATTGGCTTGTTTGTGGTGGCCTATGTGTATGCTTGGCAAAAAGGGGCTTTGGAGTGGGACTAATCCAAATCGGGCAACGTGAAAAAGATGGTGATCTTGGGGTCATGACGCTGTCACTTGAAAAAGCCGTGAATTGGGCTCGGAAAGGGTCCCTGTGGCCGATGACATTTGGTTTGGCCTGCTGTGCGATTGAAATGATTGCAGCGGTATCGGCTCGTTATGATATTGATCGGTATGGGGCCGGTGTCTTTCGGGCTTCACCACGGCAATCTGATCTGATGATTGTTGCTGGAACTGTCTGTCGCCGCATGGCACCCGTCATTCGAAAAATCTACGATCAAATGCCAGAGCCCAAATATGTAATTTCCATGGGTTCTTGTGCGACATCTGGGAATATTTATGACAGTTATAGTGTCGTGCAGGGTGTGGATCGATTTGTCCCGGTTGATATCTACGTACCGGGTTGTCCCCCAACTCCTGAAGCGCTCTTCGATGGGATCTTGAAGCTTCAGGATCGCATCATGGTGAAACGCGTTTTTACCAAGCAACCGGATCAGGTCAAAGTCTAGTTCCATGCACCCATTAGCTGAGAAAATTCAGGCGACGTTTCCCGAAGGATTTCTTGAGGCGGTAGAGTGGCGAGGTGATCTGGCGGTCATTGTCAAACGTGAACATCTGCATGCAATGGGGCGGTTTCTTTATGATGATCCGGCTATGGCATTTGACTATATCGTGCATGTGAGTTCAGTGGATTGGCCGGATGATCCTGAGCGCTTTGAAGTGGTGTATGAGTTCTACTCCATTCGGAACCGTCACCGTATTCGGGTGAAAACTCGTGTGCCAGAGCATGATTGTGTCGTCGATTCCTTAATGGATATTTGGAAAGGCGCGGATTTCATGGAACGAGAAGTATTTGACATGATGGGGATCCGATTTCGAAATCATCGTGATCTTCGTCGGATTCTGATGCCCGATGATTATCCGGAAGGATACCCACTTCGGAAGGATTTTCCGGTTCAGGGAAAGGGTTGGCGGGATACGTTTGAATTTTTGAACGAAGGCACGATCTAAAGATGATAGGTGATTGAGAACAGCGCATGGCCTCACTCGAAGATCAGCGAAGTACCATTTATAAAGTAGACCCGGAGCATCCGGAAACGGAATCGCTTCCGACTCTTCGAACCGAAGAACTCTTGCTCAATATGGGGCCACAACACCCGAGCACTCATGGGGTGTTGAAGGTCATCCTTGAGCTTGAAGGCGAGAGAATTGTCAAATCTACGCCGGTGTTGGGGTTTCTGCATCGTGGCGTAGAAAAATTAGCGGAAGATGGCACGTATCAACAATTTATTCCCCATACCGATCGATTGGATTATGTCTGTGCCATGTATAACAACTATGCCTATTGCCGAGCGGTGGAAAAGCTCATGGATATGGCTATCCCTGAGCGGGCGGAATATCTCCGGACCATTGTCGCCGAAGTGCAACGCATTATTGGGCATCTGTTCTGGTTGGGAACGCAGGCATTAGATATTGGAGCGATGACCGTCTTCTTCTATACGTTTCGGGATCGTGAAATTCTTCTGGATTGGTTTGATGAACTCTGCGGGGCTCGGCTGACCACCAGTTGGTATCGCATCGGAGGAGTGGAGCGGGACTTTACCCCATCGTTAGAAGCGAAAATCCGTCAGTTTTTGGATTACTTTCCTCCAAAAATTGATGAATATGTGGTCTTCTTGGAGAAAAATCGAATTTGGCTAGCCCGCACAAGGGGTGTGGCGGTGATTACCGCTGAGGATGCATTGAGCTTTGGTCTGAGTGGCCCTACTCTTCGAGGGTCTGGGGTCGACTATGATTTGCGAAAGTATGAGTCCTATGGCGCCTACCCCAAGTGTGAATTTAGTGTGCCGGTTGGGAAGAATGGGGACACATACGATCGATATTGGATTCGTGTTGAAGAAATGCGGGAAAGTATCAAGATTGTTCAACAATGTATGGACCAAATGCCCAAGGAAGGCGCTATTTTGGCGGATGTTCCTAGTGTGACATTGCCGCCAAAAGATCGAGTGTTTACGAACTTGGAGTCCATGATTCAGCAGTTCAAGCTATTTTCACAGGGATTCGATGCACCAGCAGGAGAAGTGTATTGTGGCACTGAAGCCCACAAAGGTGAGTTGGGGTTTTACATTGTGAGTACGGGTGGAGGTAAGCCCTATCGATTAAAAATTCGCGCGCCGTCGTTTATTCATATGGGGGCGTTTGATGAAATGGCTCGTGGATATATGATTGCTGATGCTGTGACGATTTTTGGAACATACGACATCGTCATGGGCGAATGTGACCGGTAGCGTAGATGACGGGAGCGTAAGACAGATATGGCATTAAAACCAGTAACTGCCCTTGATGGCGAAGCGGTAACCATTGATCTTAGCATTGATGGTCAGACGGTCAGTGCGACGGAAGGGGTGTCCCTATACGATGTGGTGTCAAGCACGGGAAAAGTCGTTCCGGCAATGTGCTACCACTATACATTTGATCCTTTTGGCTCATGTGGCATGTGTTTGGTCACGGTGGAAGGGAAAAAGGCCCCAGTACGGTCCTGCACCGCGAAAGCTACCGCTGGGATGGTGGTGACGACCGAAAGTGAGGATCTGTTCCTCGCCAGAAAAAAGGCCGTAGAAAAGCATCTTTCAGTGCATCCGCTTGATTGTCCCGTGTGTGATGCCGATGGCCATTGTGAGCTGCAAGATATGGCCTTTGAGCATCAAGTCACGGATTTGGCCAATGCCAAGCAAAAAAATATTCCAGAAGACACGCGGAGTTTGGTGCTGGACTTCAATATGAACCGGTGCATCGCCTGTGGTGAGTGTATCAACATTTGTAAAGATGTCCAGCGTATCGATGCGTTACAGTTTATGAAAAAAGGCGGCTTCACCCAGGTGGTGGCCAAAGGGGACCAAGCTCTCGATTGCGAATTTTGCGGAGATTGTTTGGCCGTGTGTCCGGTTGGGGCGATTACGAATAAATACTCCAAGTATGTCTATAAACCCTGGCAATTGAAAAAAACGCTGACAACCTGCAACTACTGCGGTGATGGTTGTCAAATGTATGTGGAAACCAAAGATACCGAAGTGACACGAGTGACCTCGGTCTTATCATGGAAAAATAAATGGGGCGATCGTCTGGATACCGCCAATGGGCATGGTGGACTATGTGTACGGGGACGATTTGGGTTTCAATTTATCGACAGTCAAGCCCGGTTACGGTATCCATTGGTTCGAGCTGGCAAAGAGCTGAAGGAAAAACCATGGATTGAAGCCTTAGACTTTGCGGCCGCGCGATTGCAAGAAGTGAAAGCCACCTATGGGCCACAGGCCATTGCCGGGCTGATGACGGCTCGCTGTACCAATGAAGAGCTCTATCTTTTCCAGAAGTTTATGCGGATGGTCATTGGCACCAATCATCTCGATAGTAGCGCGCGGTATGGACACCTCAATTTCGTCCGAGCGGTTGACCATGCCCTTGGCATAAGTCGGATGATGAACACCTCTGAGGAAATCACCAAGGCTAAAGCCATTTTGCTCGTAGGCTCCAATATAACGGAAACGAATCCCGTGGCGAGCGTGCGCGTGAAGCAAGCGATTGGGGTGTATAAGGCCCAAGTCATTGTGGTCGATTCAGCGCAAACCAACATTGCGAAATTAGCTTCATATCCATTGATGGTGACACCAGGAACCGAAGGCCTCTTTGTGCAGGGGCTCGTCCATTCTGTGTTGGCTCAAGATCTTGTGGATGGTGAAGTCACCGGTCAATTTCCTGACGCGTTGGCCACATTACAACAGGCAACGGCGCATCTGTCGCTGGAAGAGATTGCCCGGCAAACCGGTGTGGCGGTGGAGCAGATCAATGCCGTGGCTAAGATTTTTGCCGAAGCGCCTACGTCAATCATCATGTGTGGGGAAGGTATCGTTCGACAGCCTGATGGATACGCGAATGTTTTAAATTTGGTGGATCTTGCTTGGGTCACAGGCAAACTTGGGAAGCCTGGGTGTGGAATCAATACCTTAACCGAAGAAGCGAATGAACAAGGGGCCGTGGATATGGGTGCGGCGCCTGAGTTTCTGCCAGGCTCTGTCTCTTTTCACGATCAAGCGGCGCGGGAAAAGTTTTCTCAAGCATGGAATGCGGATTTGCCTGTGGTGGAGCAAGGGGAAAACCTCATGGGAATATTGGAGGGCTGCCGGCGTGGGGACATCAAAGCCCTTTACGTGGTTGGAGAAAATCCCTTAGCCACTCTTCCTGCTTCATGTGGGGTTGAGGAGGCTTTATCGAAGCTTGAACTCTTAATCTGCCAAGATCCTTTTTTAACGGAAACCGCTCAGCAGGCTCATGTGGTGTTTCCGGCCTGCACCTTTGCAGAAAAAGATGGGACTGTCACCAATCAAGAAGGTAAAGTGCAATTTGTTCGACCGGCGCTTGACCCACTGGGGGAGAGTGTGTTGGATTGGCACATTATCGTTGGTCTTGCTAATGCGCTGGGGGCTTCGATGGAATACGAAACCACCCAGGACATTCAAACTGAAATGCGGAAGCTGCTCCCAGCCTATTACAACTTGGGGCAGCCGAAGAAAGTGGTGGGGGACCCTTCCGCCTACTTCACCAATGGCTATAATGATGAGACTATGGCCCGATATAAGAATACCCGCTTTGAGGCAACCAATTCTCGTCCATTTGGGCTGAGGTTAGTTCAGCTCTTGTACCATTCTGGCAAGTTATCGACGCAGGCTTCAGGTCTTATGGCGCTTTCTCCCAATACCGGTTCCCTCTTAATGTGTGCTGAAGATATGGAGCGGTTGGGGCTTTCTGAAACCGATCAGGTGCGTGTTACGTCTGATGTCGGTAGTATTGAACTGTCGGTTCAAGCCGATATGTCATTAATGCCCGCGAGTTGTGCTTTTCCTGAACACTTTAATGATCCACCGATAAAAGATATTATCCCGATGGAATGCGATCCGGTCACCGGCGTGCCGTATTTTAAGTTGGCTCGTGTCACAGTAGAAAAGGCGTCATAGGCGATGAGCTCACCAAGTTCAACCAAAAAGTTTTTTGATGCAGTGCTCTTCAAGGAAATTTGGAATGCGATGAAAGTGACGTTTAAACATATGTTTCATCGTCCCATGACCTTCGAATACCCAAGAGAAAAACGAACGATTCCCGATGCGCATCGTGGCGCGCTGGGCTTATTGCGGTATGACGATGGACAAGAACGGTGTGTTGGCTGCGACTTATGCGAGGCGGCCTGTCCATCCCGTTGCATTAAAGTGATTAGCGAAGAAGACACATCCATGCCGCTTCAACGGTATGCGTCGGAATTTTATATCGACATCACTAAATGTGTCTTTTGTGGGTATTGTGTCGAAGCCTGCCCGGTGAATGCCCTCGCTATGACCAAAGTCTATGAGTTTTCGACTCATGACAAACGTGACCTTCTCTTCGACAAAACGCGGCTCTATGAAATTGGCGAGCAACATATAGATGATGCCAAACGATACTTATATGCACATAACCAGGAAAAAAAAGGTGAAGAGAGCCGTGCCTACCGCTACCATTTTCCGCAGTCGGTTCAAAGGCAGCAAGATGCCTCCTCTTTATAAACCGTCTTGATGATCTATCTGCTATTTGGATATTTTGCCACGGTCAGTATTATTGCTGGCGTGATGACGGTGGCTCTCAAAAACCCTGTGCATTGCGGATTGGGATTACTGACTCTGTTGTTGCATGTGGCTGGGCTCTTTGTCTTACTTAATGCAGAGTTTCTGTTTGCGGTTCAAATCATTGTCTATGCTGGAGCAATTCTGGTCCTGTATCTTTTTGTGTTGATGCTCTTGAGTTTAAAAACAGAGGAACAGTATCTCCATCGGAAATATGTGTGGATCATCTTTGGCGGAGTAGGCATTCTCGGTGAACTGCTCATTTTGATCCTGCAATCTCCTTATGGTGGCGCAAAAGGTGATGCAACGGCTGAAGTCTTGTTAACAACGGGGCCAAGTCATGCCGTAGGGATTACCATGTTCAGCGATTATCTCTTGTTGTTTGAAATTGTGGGGGTTTTTCTGTTGGGGGCGATTATTGGTGCGATTGTCTTGGCCAAACCGCCTGCCGCAATAGACCCCGAACCTGAATGAGCGCAATGATGGTTCCTCTTTCTGCATATGTCGGGCTCAGTGCCATCCTCTTTTTCACGGGACTCCTCGGGGTCCTCATTCGCCGCAACTTTATTATTGTGCTGATGTCTGTCGAGATTATGTTGAATGCCGCCAATATCAATTTGGTGGCGTTTTCGCATTATCTTGAATCAATGGCGGGGCAATTGGCGGCCTTGTTTGTCATTGCGATTGCTGCTGGTGAAGCCGCCGTCGGGCTGGCCATCATTATCGTCGTATTCCGTGGGAAAATATCTACCAATGTTGACCAGATCAATGTCTTGAAGTGGTAAGATGATGGAACTCCTTGTCATCCTCATACCGGTGTTTCCGCTCGTCGCGGTCCTACTCAACGGGCTGCTTGGACATCGCTACTCCCATGACCTGGCTGGCCGGATTGCATTTGGCGCTGTTGGGCTCTCGTTTGTCTGTGCCCTAATGGTGTTTGGCCATATGCTCACAACCGGGGCGGCCTATGAAGTCATTGCCTATAGCTGGATTTTTGGTGGAGAGCTCATGGTCAATCTTGGGTTTCTCATTGATCCTTTGACGACCATTATGCTGTTAGTGGTGACTGGGGTTGGATTCCTCATTCATGTCTATTCTGTGGGATATATGCATGGAGAAGAAGGCTTTACGCGGTTCTTCACGTATATGAATTTGTTCATGGTCTCCATGTTGTTGTTAGTGATGGGCAACAACTATTTGGTCTTGTTTATCGGCTGGGAAGGCGTTGGCCTCTGCTCGTATTTACTCATCGGCTATTACTTTGACAAGGTGTCTGCAGCAAAAGCCGCCAGTAAGGCGTTTGTGGTCAATCGTATCGGTGACGCCGGGTTCCTGATGGCCATATTCTTGGTCTTTGCCAATTTCCAGACACTCGATTACACGAAAGTCTTCGAACAAGTGGGGCAATTGTCCACGGGAACAGCCACGGCGATCGCCTTGTGTCTATTGGTAGGGGCAGTGGGTAAGTCGGCACAGATTCCGCTGTATACGTGGTTGCCTGATGCTATGGAAGGCCCGACGCCAGTCAGTGCCTTAATTCATGCTGCGACAATGGTTACTGCGGGTGTCTACATGGTGGTGCGGAACCATGCGATCTTTGATATGGCGCCTATGGCGCTGACGACTGTTGGGTGGATCGGCGGAATTACCGCGTTGTTTGCCGCCTCCATTGGGTTAGTGCAAAACGACATTAAGCGAGTCCTGGCCTATTCGACGGTGAGCCAATTGGGATATATGTTTCTTGCCTGTGGGATTGGCGCCTATACAGCGGCAATCTTTCATCTGATGACCCATGCGTTTTTTAAAGCGCTCCTGTTTTTATCGGCTGGTGCAGTGATTCATTCGTTAGGCGGAGAACAAGACATCAGGAAAATGGGTGGGCTCCATTCGAAAATTCCGATGACGTATAAAGTATTTTTAGTGGGTACGTTAGCGATTGCTGGAATTCCACCATTGGCTGGGTTTTGGAGTAAAGACGAAATCATGGCCCATGCTTTTATCCATGCACATTATGGGCTCTATCTCCTTGCCGCGATCGGGGCATTTCTCACCGCATTCTATATGTTTCGCTTAACCTATGTGACTTTTTACGGACAATCTCGGATGGACCCTGACGTCGAGCACCACGTGCATGAGTCTCCGGGAATTATGATGAAGCCACTTCTTGTGTTAGCAGGGCTTTCTGTGGTGGGCGGATTTGTCGGGTTTCCTCCAGAGCATGGTTGGTTTCATGGCTATTTAGCCAAGGTTGCGACCCCTGTGGGCGCGCTGCCGCATGTGGTGAGTCTAAGCCTCTTGCTGGGGTTGATGTCGGTGGCTATCGCCATTGCGTTGGGGGGATGGGGATTAGCGCATTACTTATATGCGGTTCGTCCACAAGCCGCGGATGATTTGGCGACTCGCGTGCCGGGTATCTACGCCACTCTGTTGAATAAATATTATGTCGATGAGGGCTATGATCGGATCATTGTGGAACCGTGTAAACGGCTAGGGTTGATTTGGGATTGGCTGGATCGACAGATCATTGATCGATGTGTTCGAGGCATTGGGCACATGACGGATGTGAGTGCGTGCTGGATTACATGGACTGAAAAACATGTGGTGTATGCGGGACTGAATGTCATTGGGTATGGCAACCATCTGATCGCTTGGTCTTGGCGAAAGTTGCAAACAGGGATGGTCCATCATTATGCCGCTGTGATTGTTGTTGGGTTTTTTCTCCTTGTACATGTTCTTTTATTATGGTTAACGGGAGCGTCTATTCTGTAAGGGACTGAGAAGACCAGGCTTATGCACGAAGAATTTACATTTGGCTTTCCCCTGCTCTCCCTGTTGCTGTTTCTGCCGCTCTTGGGCTCGTTTGTGATATGGGCGCAACATGACGTGGATCTGATGAAGAAATCAGTGTTAGGCATCGTGGGCATTGAATTGGCTCTAGCCATTCTTCTGTTATGGCGCTTTGTCTCTGATTCAGCCGCGATGCAGTTTAGTGAACATTTGAATTGGATCCCGCCATTGGGCATTAGCTATCACCTCGCCGTTGACGGCATTAGCGTGTTGTTCGTGGGGTTGACAGCATTTTTGATGGTCATGATCGTGCTGTATTCATGGGATACGGTTCAAGACAACATTAAGCCGTATTTCATGAGTCTGCTAGCACTTGAGACCACGATTATCGGTGTTTTTGTCTCGATCGATCTGATTCTCTTTTTTGTGTTTTGGGAGTTAATGCTTATCCCGAGTTATTTCCTTATCAAACTGTGGGGGGTGGGGGCTGATCGACATTATGCGTCGTTGAAATATGTCTTGTATACGTTGTTGGGCAGTGTCTTCATGCTTGTGGGTTTTGCCCTGTTGAGTTTGAATCATCATGCGGTAACCGGTACGTATAGCTTTGATCTGCTGGACCTGTTGAAGGTCTCGGTGCCAGTCGATCAACAGATCGTAATCTTTTGGATGATTTTCTTGGGGCTAGCGTTTAAAGCGCCGATCTTTCCCTTTCATTCCTGGTTGCCCGATGCGCTGGTGCAAGGCCCCATTGGCATGTCGGTTGTGTTGGCGGGTATCAAGTTAGCGACCTATGGGTTCCTCCGATTCAGTTTCCCGCTTCTTCCGGAAGCCTCCACAAACCAAACAGTGGTTGTTCTGGTTATGGCATTGGGGTTGATTGCGATTGTCTATGGGGCGGTCATTGCCATCATCCAGACGGATTTCCGCAGACTATTAGTGTTTAGCAGCATCAGCCACCTTGGGTTTGTCGTGATCGGGCTCTTTGCCTTGAATTTTCAAGGACTGCAAGGAAGCTTATTGCAGATGATTAATCTAGGGTTCACCACGGCGGGACTCTTTTTTCTGGCTGGGGTTCTGTATGAGCGTCTGGGGAATACGTTGATCGAAAGTGGAGGAGGGTTGGCGAAACGGATGCCGATGCTCGCCATCTTTATGCTGATTATCGGAATGGCCTCGATTGGATTGCCGGGGACTAATGGGTTTATTGGGGAGTTTCTAGTCTTGCTTGGGACGTTTCAGGCCCATTGGTTATACGGATTGATTGCCGTGTCCGGCGTCATTTTGGCAGCGTCCTATTTCCTCTGGTACTACGAACGAGCCATTTTCGGTCCGCTTGGTTCGAAGGTGCCTGCGGTTCTCAAAGATTTAACCCAACGGGAAACACTGATCGCTGTGTCCATTTCCGTCATGATTTTTTGGATTGGCCTCTATCCTTCACCGTTTCTCCGAATGATCAATGGATCCATTCAAGCGGTTGTGCTTCGATTAGATCAAGGCTTGATAGCCAATCAAATAAGAGCCAACACCGTTGTCGCGGGTGTCCCGATACATAGTGTGGAAGAAGAGACCGTCGGCCACATGACGATCTCAAGCCATGGCAAGGATGAATCATAGATGGCTGAATATACGCTGCTGATCATTTTATTTGCCCCATTTCTTGGGGCGGTGGCGCTGATCCTGGTGCCCAACCAGCAAGCGTTGCTGGTTCGTGCGGTAGCTGCAGCGGCAGCAGGAATTTCTCTTCTGGCCTCCTTCTATTTATTTTTCGCATATGATCCAGATAAAGGTGGCTTCCAATTTGTGCAGCGGTTTCCCTGGTCTGAAGAATTAGGCATTGCCTTTTATGTTGGCGTTGATGGAATTGGCGCGCCGCTTGTCTTTGCGTCGGCCATCCTCCTATTTGCGGGAATTTTCATCTCTTGGCACATCAAAGATCGCGCCAAGGAATTTTACATTTTCTTGTTGATTCTGGCCGCGGCGACCATTGGGGTGTTTATGTCGCTGGACCTGTTTTTCCTATACTTCTTCTACGAAATGTCCGTGCTTCCGATGTATCTCTTGCTGGGGATGTGGGGCAGTCATACCAAAGGGTATCTGTCTATGACTGACCCAGAGGGCAAAAAATTACGAGACTCCGTTGGATTTATTTTCAACTTTGGGTCGAACAGTAAAGAATACGCCGCGATGAAGCTAACGTTGTTTTTGTCGGCAGGAGCGGTAGCCGCCCTGATGGGCATTTTGTTGATTTATCATTTCTCTGGTCTCCATACATTTGACATTCTCGTACTCAGAGAACAAGCAAAGTTTTCCGATACTTTATCCTGGATCATTTGGCTGTTGGTCTTTTTTGGTTTTGCGTCTATTGCGCCAATTTGGCCGTTGCATTCATGGTCACCAGTTGGCCATGCCGCGGCGCCCGCGGCGACGAGCATGTTACATGCTGGGGTGCTGATGAAGCTTGGCCATTTTTCCATTATCCGAGTGGCCTTTGAAATTTTCCCAGAGACGACCCGAGAGCTGATGCCCATTGCGGCAGTTCTCTGTATTTTTAGCATTGTGTATGGGGGGCTAGTGGCCTATTTTGCCAAAGACACAAAGTATGTGATTGGGTATTCCAGCTCGAGCCATATGGGATATGTCTTTTTAGGCATGGCGGCTTTGGACTATATCAGTCTGACAGGCGCGGTGATTTACATGTTCGCGCATGCCTTGGCGACGGGGATGCTCTTTGCCATGGCAGGGTGGGTCTATGACCAGACGCATACACGTGATATCCCATCCCTTGGGGGGTTAGTCACACGCATGCCGTTTGTGGCGGGGTGCTTTGTGATTGCCTGTATGGCCTCGGTCGGGATGCCAGGGACGGTGAATTTTATTGCAGAGGTGATGATCATTGTCGGGAGTTGGAATAAATACCCGGTGCAGGTCATTGTCGCGGTGCTTGGTATCGTGCTGACGATGGCCTATTTGTTCAAGATGATGCGCGGGTTGTTTTACGGAAAGCTAGATGAGGGATATGAGCATGCTCATGATGCCACAGGGTTTGTGAATCGTATGCCGCTGCTTCTCATGATTGTCTGTAGCATTACCTTTGGGCTATTCCCCGGACATTTTTATGACATTGTGCAATCCACGGTAGTTCCCATGCTTGATCGGATTAATCAAACGGCACCACTCGTTACGCAAGCGAGTCCTGGATTGCTTCCCTAACCATGATGACCTTTTCACTCACACTCTCCGGATCCGATCTACTGCTTCTTGCCCCGGAAATTTTCCTGACGCTCTGGTTCTGTCTGGTGTTGGCTGTTGATTTCTCGATGAAGGAAATCAATCACAAAACCCTTGCCTATCTGAGTGTCGGAGGTCTGAGCGTTACGCTCCTCAATCTGATCTGGTTTGATCTGTCTGGGGTTGAGGGCGCGCTTTTTCGCAATATGTTTGTTCTAGACCAGCTGGCCATTTTCTTTAAAATCTTTATTGTCCTGGCCACCATATTAGTGGTCTTAATGTCGATCGACTACGTCAGAAATTTTAGAGTCTTCAAGGGGGAATATTATGTTCTCGTCTTGATGTCTGCGTTGGGCATGATGTTTATGGCATCAGCGCAAGATCTCCTGTCCGTCTTTGTGACATTGGAATTTTCGACATTTGGCTTTTATATCCTGGTGGCTTACTTACGTGAGGATATGAGGTCCAGCGAAGCTGGTTTGAAATTCTTTATCCTCGGCGTGTTTGTGGCAGGTCTGTTGGCGTATGGTATTAGCCTGGTCTATGGAGAAACAGGAACGCTGATTTTTTCCGAGATGGTGGGCACTTCAGGCAGTTATGGGCTCGCGATTGGGTTCCTGCTCATTTTTGCAGCGCTGGGCTTTAAAATTGGGGCAGTGCCGTTTCATTCATGGATTCCGGATACGTATCAAGGGTCGCCCACCCCTGTGACAGCCTTTTTGTCCATTGCGCCCAAAGGGGCCGCGTTGGCCATCTTAATCAGAATGTTTTATGTGGCGCTGGCGACCTTCAAGCCCATGTGGGTGTTGCTGTTTGTGGTTGCATCGATTCTCTCCATGACCTATGGCAACATCGTGGCCATAGCGCAAAAAAATATCAAACGACTGCTAGCCTATTCAGGAATCGCACAAATCGGCAATGTCATGATTGGATTAGCCGCTGGCACCAAGCAGGGCAGCGATGCCATCATGTTTTACTTGTTGACGTATTTGTTTGCGAACTTGGGAGCCTTTGCCGTGGTGATTGGTGTCAGCAATCTGATCAAAAGCGATGAAATCGAAGACTACAGTGGCCTCAACCGGCGTTCCCCATTTTTAGCTGCCGCCATGCTTATCTTTCTCTTATCACTGGCTGGCGTGCCGCCCTTAGCAGGGTTTATTGGTAAACTCTACATTTTTGTGGCAGCGATGGAGCAAGAACTTTATACCTTGCTAATTGTGGGTCTCGTGAATATCGTCATTTCCATGTACTACTATTTGATCGTCGTCAAGAAAATGTACATCAGTGAACCAACCGACCCCTCGCCATTAATTATTTCCACTCCCCTCAAAACAGCCGTGTGTATCGGCATTGCCGGGACGCTCTTCTTGGGTATCTACCCCAAACCATTCATTGACTGGGCTGTCTCCGCCACCCTTATGTTCTCCAACCTCGCTGGGCAAACTGCTGCCACCCAATCAGTTTCTTCTCTGTTAGGCGGATAAACATCTTCCATAGCTAGGGCTAGAGCATACCATGGCTCAAAAGGATGGCATGTTTGGATCGAAACAATCTTAGGGCATGATTGCCTGGCAAGGTCCATCTCGTATCGAATTGCAGATCCTTCCTTCTACCTTCGGTAAAATCCCGTCTATGTTTGTTGTCTTGAGTCGTTGGATAACGAATTCCTTTAAATCTGGTGCTTGTGCAGTGTTCAAAACAGATGTGCTCGAAAGCATAGAATACCCATCGCCACCCTCCGCCAAAAATGAATTAGTCACGATGACGAGCTGATCATCAGGGTGAATGGATTGAGGTCCCTCTGTTGTCAGCAGCGTGAAATTGTCAGCGGATTCCGTTTGGGGGTCATGGGAAAAGGCAAGACCGCTGACTTGTAGCCACCAGCCGTTGCCAGTCCAATCCTCCACCGCATGAGAGATGGCCTTTTGAAGTGTGGCGCCATTCATGCGGAGTAGCTTCAATGGGGTGGGATAGGCAAACAGTTGCTCGATATGCCGTCGGGTAATTGGTGTGCCAGCAGGAATATCCTGGTTCAGGCGAAGAGACCCTGAGTTGATGAATGCAACCTGGGCACCTTGATCTGCAAAAGCCAATAAGGCTTGATCCGCAATCCAGTTGCCCAGATTGGTTTCATATCTTCTGATTTCAAGCTCTTCGCCAGTGAGCCGAACCTGTGTTTTCCCAAGGACTTTATCGAGACAGCCAGGGGGGTGTTTCAAAACAGATTGGCAATAGTCTTCATCATGCCGACGAATCCAGTGGTCGATACGCGCTTGTACGAGAGGATCGGGTTCCACTGTTGGAGAATGGAGCTTCTGAAATTTCCAATAGACTGTTGGCGGGCCACCATGGGGGAGCGTGACTCGAATGACAGTTGCCGTTCGCGCATCCGCATCGGCTTTCAGTACCCACCGACCATTGACTTGCAGGCTTTGTCGGTTATGTTCATGGCCGCCAATAATAAGGTCAGGGCCATCTGCCCTGAGGGTGTCCAGCAAGGCTGAATCCTGTGACATTGGCTGGTGAGTGATGGCTATGACAAAGTCGGCGCCTTGATCCCGTAACTGCCGAGTCAGGTGTCGTGCAACGGATTCAGGCTTTCCAAATTCAGCCACGTATGCTGGATGTTTGATGTCAGCCGTTAGGCTGAACAGTCCTATTTGGACGTCGCCACTGTATATCATGGTGTGATTGGTTAGATTGTCCGATTCCACGAGAGGCTGTCCCGTCTCACTTTTCTTGAAAACAATGTTGGACCCAAGCCATGCAAATTGGGACTCTTCAATTCTGGCATCGACGAGGGTCGCATCGTCCACCTGGCTCTTTTCAAACTCATGATTGCCGAATGTCACGAACAGACGATGATCATATGTATCTGGATTGCCGTCCAGGAGATTGAGCACATCAATCATCTGCTGGCCGTGATACTGTCGGCTTAACAACGAGGGGAAAAGAAAGTCCCCTGCATGAAGGAGCAACACGTTCGGATCAGCCTTCTCAAGTTCAGCGCGCAACCCACGAACACGAGCCAAGCCTCCACTGGTCCCATCATCGACCCCGTCGATCCGATAAATGTCATTCATGGCCAAAAGCGTAAAGCTACGTGTTTCATTCGGAAGATGGGTGCAAGAAGAAATCAATGGTGCAATGAGCAAGAAGAGGCCAAGCAACCACATAGACGGTTCCTTCCATGAGAGTGAGACAGGGTTGAGAAGTATCAGGACGCGATGAATGGGTCTTTGAGAAATTTTCAAGCTAATCTTTCATGGGGTGATAGGACAAACGACGAGAATTGTAGCGTGTCAAAGAAGATTTTTCATATCCTTGCCATGATCCACACACAAGAAATGGCCTGCATCTTAGTCTTATCAGGAGGTCCCCTTCTGGTTAAGGCTGTTAACGCATCAGAAGCCAAAGTCCATTTGAACCAACTCGTTGCAGATGTTGAACAGCCGAATGGACATTGATCATTATGCAACGTGCATCAAGCCCCCTGCGTGAACCTTGACTTTAGAAGAGGGGCTTGCCTAGGATGAGGATTGGTAGGCATCTGATATGAAACATCTTTGTCGTCCATTCCTAGCGGCTACGTTGGTAGCATGCTTCTTGTTTGTGAGTGTGGGCCTATCGGGTCAAGCAACCGCTCATACGCTTCATCACGCCCATCATAAAGCCACGACACATGCTAGCCTGCTCTGCTCGTGGGCCTGTTCAGCCGGACAGGTGCTGCAAGCCTTTGAATTTAGTCTACACGGTCCATTCTTAACCTTCGTTTTCATCAAACCAAAACAGTTCTCTGCAGCCGATCTTGCTGTTGCGTGGACACCCCCTTCCCGCGCGCCTCCCCTGTCTTCCTCTATATCCTAAAACGTACGATTGGTCTTTCACGATGGCGCTGCCGTCTGTTCCTTGTTGTCATGAGGGACGAGAGCAGGTCAATCGAAGAGCCTGTCTAGCGTGGATCGATCCTCGCTTGTGGCCAACATATCAACAAGCCCTGGGCATATCGGTGCAGGACGTCTGCCTCTAGTCGGGTCCATCGAGCCACGTGTCAGAAAACAGCACAGGCTGGGAGCAAGATTAATTCACATCATGAATCGCAGAGTTGTGGAGAGGATACTGAGAATGAAAAAAGTTTTGATGACATTGTTTGTATGTGGGGTCATGATTATCGGGAGCTGGCAAAGTGGAGACGCCGCATTATTAGATGGTCTATTGAGTGGTGTAGAAGACTCATTAGGGGATCGGCTTGCGAAGAAAGGTGAAAAGCTCAAGGTTGGAAATTTCTATACGTCAGAAAAGCCCAATGCCCATGGCCCAATTGGCATGATGGGAGATCATACCCACGATAAGGGTGAGTTCATGTTTACCTATCGATACATGAATATGGATATGGATGGGAATCGAGATGGAACAGATAATGTGTCAGCAAGGGACATTGTGAGTCCAACGGGTGGTGGCTTCAATGTGACGCCGACGGACATGAGAATGCAGATGCATATGTTTAGCGGCATGTATGGTGTCAACGATACGCTGACTGTGATGGTCATGGTGCCTTACATCATCAACAGTATGAACCACCTGACTCGCATGGGAGCGAAATTTAAAACGGAATCTGAAGGCGTGGGTGACGTGAAATTGACGTCATTGTGGCGGCTGTATGCCTTTGAGGCACCAAGCATTGGGGCGCATCGGTTTCATTTGAACTTTGGATTGAGTCTCCCGACCGGGAGCTTTAAAAAGAAAGATGACACATCATTGGGAAGAGCCCGTCTTCCATATCCAATGCAATTAGGTTCAGGCACGGTGGATGTTTTGCCCGGTTTGACCTATGGAGGAGAAATGGGAGACGCCGCTTGGGGATTTCTAGCACTAGGCACTATCAGAATTGGACGGAATACTGCAGGATATTCAAAAGGGAATGCCTATCAGCTTAACCTGTTTGGTTCGTATGCGTGGACGCGATGGGTGAGTACATCGCTTCGATTCAACTGGTCGGATTGGGGGAATTATGATGGGCGAGACACAGACATTCGGCCTCACCCTGTCATTGCACCTGAAGACTTTATCTCAACAGCTGACCCTAATCGGCGAGCTGGAGAGCGCTTAGATCTTCTCCCTGGCATTAACCTGTTGTTCCCGGAAATATGGGGACTAGAAAACCATATCGGTGTTGAAGGTGGTGTGCCGATTTATCAAAACCTGGATGGCCCACAACTTGAAACGGATTGGATTTTTAACGTGGGCTGGCAAGTCGTGTACTAATGTCAAAAATGGCGGAACAGAGTTCACACAGAATAAAGGGTTGGAGGCTCAGAGAAAGGGGCCAACGCATGATGAAATACAGCACAACACTAGTGACGTTATCCATATTTCTCTTGGGAAGTGTTGGGGTGGGATTTTCCTATGAGGTCACACCCGTCCTCAATGGCGGGACGATTGTGGGCCATGTTGCCTTTACAGGCGTGCCGCCAACCCCGAAACGATTTGAGGTGAAGAAAACGCCAGAAGTCTGTGGAGAAGAAAGACTCTTAACGAAGGTTGAAGTCAAGGATGGCGCGTTAAAAGGCGCTGTCCTTGTCTTGGAAGGGGTTGAAAAAGGAAAGCCGTTTGAAGCCAGAAGTTTCAAAGGCACGCCGCCCAATGATGGCGAATTTCGTTATGGAGAAGGCGCGGCCCTTAATCTGGATGTTCGATTACAGCATTGCAACTTCGGCCCTTTCACAGGTGTGGTGGCCGTTGATCGCCCGGTGCATTTCATCAATCAGGACATCATCAAGCACACTCTGCATACGTATGTCCTCAAGGGAAAAAATGCGACCATCTTGAAAACGGTCCATAATCAAAACCTGCCAGCCCATAACGAAAAGATCCACACATTCACACCGAAAAAACTCAAGCATGGGCGCGTTGTGGCCCTCACCTGTGACCGGCATGACTTTATGGAAAACTGGCTGTATGTGGTGAAAACCCCGTACTTTGCCATCTCTGATCATGAGGGGCAGTTCACCATTGATCGCATTCCACCAGGAGAGTACAAGTTGATTGCATGGCATCCTGTACTGGGAACGCAAGAACAGGATGTAACCATCAAGGCTGATGGGAACATGGCTTTCAATATCGAGTTTGCAAAATAGACAGGAATAGTCCGTGAGGAGATTCCTCGGCAGCAGGTTCCAACGGACTTGTCAGGCCAAGCCTGTCTGTGAAATACGCGGGCGATTTGGCCTCAGCTGATTAAACAACCCACCGCACCGAAATCTTGAGGTGAACACGAGCTGCAGACACCTATCAAGCGCTTTCCATCCACTCACGTGTCGTATACCATAAGGGTCCGAGAATAGGTCACGAGTATTGCCCGTATCTCTAGAGTATTGCTGTGGAGGGATGAGAAGCTGAATAAGCTGGATTGAAGAGGAGAATATGTATGCTATCAACAAAAGGCTACGCCGCCATGAGCGCCGGAGCCGTCCTGCAACCATTTACCTTTACCCGGCGGATGGTGGGGCCACATGACATACTCATCAAAATACGCTATTGCGGGATTTGCCATTCTGATATTCATCAAGTGAAAGACGAGTGGGGTGGATCAATCTATCCCATGGTGCCTGGGCATGAAATTGTCGGAACCGTGATCCAGGTCGGGTCAGATGTCACAAAGTTTCATGAAGGAGAAACCGTTGGGGTTGGCTGTTTTGTCGACTCCTGTCGTACCTGTGCCTCTTGTACTCAAGGGCTTGAACAATATTGTGAAGAAGGCATGACATTAACCTACAACGGCCACGACAAAAACGGTGATCCCACTTATGGCGGCTACTCAAGCCAAATTGTTGTGGATGAACAGTATGGACTTAAGATTCCTCAAGCGCTGTCGCTCGAAGGGGTGGCACCGCTTCTCTGTGCGGGAATTACAACATATTCCCCGCTGCGACAATGGGGTATAGGGAAAGGCCATAAACTAGCTGTGGTTGGGTTAGGAGGCCTCGGCCACATGGCCGTCAAATTAGGCTATGCCTTAGGGGCCGATGTGACTGTCTTCAGCCAATCCGAAAAGAAGCGAGACGATGCGAAACGGCTTGGAGCGATAGACTATGCAGCCACCGCGCAAGAGGGCGCATTTGCACGTTTCTCACGCACGTTTGACTTCATCATTGATACGATTTCAGCGCCACATGACTACAATGCCTATCTTGACTTACTCAAAACCGATGGGACGCTGATCCTCGTGGGAGTTCCTGACCAACCAATCTCCATCGAAGCCTTCTCACTGATCTTGCGTCGCCGTCGTGTGGTGGGCTCACTGATTGGGGGCATTCAAGAAACCCAGGAGATGTTGGACTTCTGTGGCGAACAAGGCATTGTGTCCGATGTGGAAGTGATTCAACTATCGCAGATCAATGAGGCCTACGACCGGATCATTCGTGGTGATGTCCGGTTTCGGTTCGTCATTGACCTAGAGGCGTCCAATGGCTGTTTCTAAGGGCATTTAGCGTTGCAACATGTCAGACGTCTGAATGCCCAGCGCATCGTAGATATGGAGTGTGGCCTTGGATTTATTCAGGGTATAGAGGTGAATGCCTTTGACACGGTTGTCGATGAGATCTAGCACTTGCTCGGTGGCCCAGTGAATCCCAACCTTTTCCGCCTGCTCATCACTGTCAGCCCTGGCAATGGCGCGTAAGAGTTTGGCGGGGAACCGTGCGCCCAGCGCGAGCTCAGCCATCCGAGTCATCCCTTTGGCAGACGTGATCGGCATAATCCCTGCGATGATAGGAATATGAATGCCTGCCAGTTCGCATCGTTCACAAAAATCATAAAAATCGCGATTATCAAAAAACAATTGCGTGCAAAGGTAATCTGCGCCCGCGTCCACTTTTCGTTTTAAATGGTCAATTTCCTGTAATCGATTAGGCGTATCGGGATGCCCTTCTGGGAAGCAAGCCGTTCCCACGCCCATGTTAGGAAAATGTTGTTTAATAAAAGACACCAGGTCGGCTGCATATGGAAATCCCCCGGCTTGGGGCACAAAACGAGTTTCTCCTTTCGGGGGATCCCCACGCAACGCCATAATATTCTGAATGCCGCTTGCCTGATATTTCTCTAGAATTTGGAATATTTCATCTTGCGTAGAACCCACGCACGTCAAATGAGAGACTATCGTTAGGCTGGTTTCTTGTTGAAGCTTCACGACCAAATCATGCGTACGCTCACGCGTTGAGCCACCGGCGCCGTACGTCACACTGACATACGCGGGTTTGAGGGGGGCCAACTGCTGAATAGACTGAAAGAGCTCCAGAGAAGCCATTTCGGTTTTGGGAGGGAAAAACTCAAAACTAATAGCTGGACAATGACGTTGAAACACTTGAGCAATGTGCATGAAAACTTCCTTACAGCCGCAGTCGAACGTGTTAGGGGGATGTACGTGGGGAGTTATTCTTACAAAACCTGATAGGGGGGATGCAACCCCTAGAGCCAAATCCATCTCGTGGCGACCACTGATCTCAGATAGCTGTCTAGCAATTCGAACATGACCACGTTACAGTGGCGGCTTCTCTCATAATGGTTCCAATGAAGCCACCTACTCCTCATTCTTTCCCAACCCGCACACGCTGGGTCATTCTCAGCCTTCTCCTAGTAATAAGTATTATTACCTATATTGATCGGGTCAATATTTCCGTCACCGCGCGCCACATGATGCCGGCGTTGGGGCTGACTAACATGCAAATGGGACAAATTTTTTCTGCCTTTGTGTTGGGATATGCCTTGTGCCAGATCCCAGGAGGATGGCTCGGTGACCGCTGGGGGGCTCGGCGAGTGCTCACGGGGGCAGTGATCTGGTGGTCGATTTTTACGGCGGTGACCGCGTTGGCGCCCACTTTGCCGATTGTCGATCTCTTGGGGGTGATGGGGTCGTTAATCCTGGTGCGATTTCTTATTGGCGTGGGGGAAGCTGCGGCACTGCCGAATTTTAATCGGGCGGTTGCCAATTGGCTAGGACCACATGAACGCGGGATCGGCATTGGCATTGCCATCGGAGGCATTGGCATCGGGTCGGCCATCACCCCACCACTCACAGCCTGGATTATGGTGAATTTCGGATGGCAAATGGCTTTTTATGCTGCCGGTGCACTTGGACTTATCATGGCCGCAGTGTGGTTTTGGTATGCCACCGATCATCCAAGTGATCACCCCCATGTGAATGCATCGGAACTGGCGTTGATTCAAGGTGACCCCACGCTTCAGACACACAACATTCCCAAAGGGGTTCCTTGGAAAGCAATCTTCCGTACCCCCACTGTCTGGTGGTTGGTTCTCAGTTATACCTGCTTGGGGTATGTGGCCTACATTTACATGTCGTGGTTTTATTTATATTTGGTGAATGTTCGCGGATTTGACGTCTTGCGGGGAGCGGTCTTTGCCTCCGGCCCATTTCTCGCCATGATGGTGTTTTGCCCCTTCGGGGGATGGGTGACAGACCAACTCACTAAAAAGTATGGCATGAATCGAGGCCGGAGTTATGTGGGGGGATTGGGGATGGGGCTCGCTGCACTGTCGATTGTTTGGGGCGCGTACAGTGAACAGCCGCTGGTAGCTATTGGCCTGCTGTCGTTGGGTGCGGGATGGCTCTATTTCACCGTTGGAGCGTTCTGGAGTTCGACCGTCGATTTATCCAAACCCTATGCCGGAACCCTGTCCGGTCTTATGAACACTGGAGCTAATTTGGGCGGCACGTTGTCCCCTACGCTGACGCCTTGGTTAGCCGACCAATTTGGATGGAATGCCGCGCTTGGCATGGCTGCCATGGTGACATTGCTGGGGGCGTTCTGTTGGGGAAAAATTCGTCCAGGAGATGGGCTGCAGCCAACAAACAGAGAGTAAGTTAGGTGTGTCAGATTGCTTGATTGCCAAAGAATTTGTTGGAATAGATCGAGAAACCACGTGTTTTTCTGAAGAATCGGAACAGTTAGATTAGTGATATACTGCTGTTTATCTTCTCTTAACAATTCTCCTAATCCAAACAGATACACCGTTGTATCCTCTGAGATACATTTAATTTGACGAGCGCGCCATAGCCCTAATGACTGGTTGGAACTGGTTTCTGAGCCGTCGTTCATTTACCAATCTGTTTCTTAACCCCCTCTTTCCCTGTATCGGATCAGATACAATTTGACCATCCCACGCGAGTTTCTGGCCAATCGCCAATTATCCGGTTCAGCGAAGAAAAGCACGTCCCCGTAGGCCACAGCACACGCTGTAGAGGCTGAATCCCAGAGCTGCCCGCCCTGGTCTGAGATTTGCGTATAGGTATGCCGACATGCGCGTGGCCTCACACAGAGATACTCCCGAACTAGGAACACGCAGCAATGGAGCAGCGATCTTGGATAATCCTCTGCAAGGAGTTGGACATGACATGCCTCTTTCCTTATAAACGTCTCCTCTTCTTCATCTTCCTCCTGGTGTTTCTGAATCTGGGGGGCATGCAGGGCCTCGCCCAAGAAACGGATCAAGAGGTACCGGTGGCATCGGTGGGGGGCGAAGTCCGCGCGGACCTGTTCACCGGGACCGCCACCACCAGTATTCCCATTGACGTGCCACCTGGTCGAGGTGGGGTACACCCCGACTTGGCCTTGGTCTATGGCTCGGCCAATGGGAATGGCTGGCTGGGCATGGGCTGGAAACTCGAGAAGGGCGTGATTGAACGCCAGACGAAGTTTGGGGTGGATTACAGCGGCGATGCCTACGTCTTCCGGCTCTCCGGGATTAATGTAGAACTGGTGAATATCGGGGATGACGAATACCGGGCAAAAGTGGAAGGAGGCTTTACCCGAGTCCAGAAACTCACGGCGAGTGATGGCCGGCCGTACTTTATGGCCACGGACAAGACCGGGAAGAAATTTTACTTCGGGCAAGAAGCCAATACCCGCGCGGCGAAACCCGATGATGCTGACCAGATCTTTCGCTGGTGTTTGGATCGGGTGGAAGATCCGCATGGTAATTATATGACATTAAGTTATACCCAAGACCAGGGGCAAACCTACCAAGCGCGGATTGATTATACGGGGCATGGGAGCCTTGCTCCCAGTAACAGCGTGATTTTTCACCTCGAAGATCGCCCAGATGCTCCCCCGATGTATGTGCCGAACTTTCTGATGAAGACGGCAAAGAGGCTAAAAACCATTGAAGTCCGAGCCAATGACAGCCTCGTGCGGGCGTATGCGCTGAACTATGTAAACACCGGGGGCACTAACAGATCTTTACTCAGCATCATCCAACAGTTTGGAAAGGATGCATTGGTTGATGGAACGGGAGCTGTCGTGGAGGGAACAGGGCTTCCCCCAATTAGTTTGACAAATAAACTTATCACAGACGACGGGACGTTTGCTTCGACTATTGCGACAGTGCATTCGGCAACGTCATATGGCTCGATCTGGAAGACGTGGCAACTGGCGGATGTCAATGGCGATGGGTTGGCGGACATGGTGGCCTCGCGGTTGGGCACTAACCAAGGGTGGCGCTCGAGTGTCGCTTTGGTAAATGGTACCCCACTCTTATTGGAAACCATTGCCAATGGCCTTGGAGGTTCCACTACTATTGAGTATACCCCCTCGACGCAGTACGCCAATACGCAACTCCCCTATCCGGTGCAGACGGTGAGTGCCATCACGACTGATGATGGGAATAGCCACGTGGCCACCAGTACGTATACCTACGAGGGCGGCTTCCATCATCTCGGAGAGCGGGACTTCCGGGGGTTTGCGCATGTGACCGTGACCGGACCGGCCGGGCCGTCGGGGGAACAAACTCTCACCGAGACGTGGTTCCATCAAGGTAATGATACGGAGGTGGACGTGAATACCCCCAACGTCCCCAATGGGTATTTGAAAGGCGCACCCTATCGCACCCAAGTCACGGATGCACAAGGGAATTTGTATACCCAAACTCTCACCACCTACACGGCCGATGATGACGGCGCGGCGCCCTTCTTCAGTCCCCCCGCCTCCGTGGTGACCGACATCTGTGATGGCAACGGGTGTTCGCGCCAGACGCGCACGGATTACACCTACGATGTCTATGGCAATGTGATTGAGGAGTATCAATACGGTGACGTGAGCGAGAGTGCCGATGATCGCACTGTCGTGCGGACCTTTGCGCCGAATACGACTGACTGGATTCTCGGCTTGCCCACCCAAGAGACCCTCTCCCAAGGCCTGGGCACCGGCGGGTCTCAATTGGCGCAAAGTGACTTCTACTACGACGGCACCACGAGCTGTACCGTGGCTTCGACCAACCAACTTCCCACCAAGGGCCAGCTCACCCGTGTGGTGAACTGGCTCAACGGCGGGAGTTCACCGGAGACCCGCATGGCGTATGACGGGATGGGCAATGTGGTGTGTACGCGTGATGCGTTGGGCCACACCACCACGATGACGTATGGCAGCTCGGGCACCTTTGCCACGGCCGTGACCAACCCCCTCGGCCATCGCACCACCACCCAGTATTACGGCGTTAATGACGTGCCCATGGACACGGGGCTGTATGGACAAGTCAAACAGGTGACCGACCCCAATGGGGCCGTGGTGACCAGCAAGTACGATGCCTTAGGCCGGCGGACTCGCGTCACTCAACCCGATGGCTTCTGGACCACCACGAGCTATGTGGCCTTTGGCACGGTCGGGAGTCAACATGTGCGGAGTGACTCGCCACTCGGCCTCTCCATCTGGACCTATTTCGATGGCTTGGGTCGGACGATGACCACGAAGAGTACCGGGACAGATAGCAAGATCATTGTGTCCAACACGGACTATGATGTCCGCGGGGCGGTGACGCGCAGCAGCACGCCGTATTTTGAAACAGGAGGCACGCCGCTCTGGAGTACCAACACCTACGACCCGATGGGCCGGGTGGTGCAGACCACTAACCCCGATGGCTCTCGTGGGCTCACCTGTCATGATGACGGGGTCTCAGTGAGTCTTGATGCCAATGACCATCGGAAACGGGTAACCCGCGATGCCTATGGGCGCGTACAAACCGTGCAGGAATATACCGGCACCTACACGACCTGTAACACCGCCGTGAGCACCCCCTATAGCACCACCACCTATCAGTACGATGGCCTGGGGAATCTGGTGACCCTCACGGATACCCAAGGCAATGTCTCGACCATGACGTATGATACCCTCTCTCGGAAAATCGCCATGCATGATCCCGACATGGGGGATTGGACGTATGTCTATGATGTCAATGGGAATCTCACTCTCCAGACTGATGCCAAAGGCCAAACCATCCATTTCCACTACGATGTCCTGAACCGCCGCATCCAAAAAGACTACAGCACGGTCAAAGCTATAGGCGCCGGCGATGTGGTCTATACGTATGATGGGAACACCAACCATCGCATCGGGCGGCTCGCGCAGGTGCAGGATGCCTCGGGCACGACGACCTTTTTTTATGATGTCACGGGGCGGGTGATTCAGACGGACAAGCACGTGACGAACCAGGCAGGCGGAGAGAGCACGACCTATACCATCCAGAGTACCTACGATGGGCTCGGGCGGGTCACAGCCCTCACCTATCCCGATACCAGCACGGTCACGCAGACCTATAACGGCCCGCAACTCCAGGGCGTCCAGGAAGGGAGCACGACGTATGCCACCTATGGCGGCTTCAATGCTCTTGGGCAACCCAGTACGTTGACGTACGGTAATGGCGTGACCACGAGCTATATCTATAATCCACAGACTTTCCGCTTGACGACGCTCAAAACGGTCAACGGAAGCACCGTCCTCCAAGATTTAGGCTATATTTTTGATGCCGGAGGAAATGTCACGCAACTCACGGATGGCCTTACGACCTCGGGGCATAGTACCCAAACCTTCAATTATGATGACCTTGATCGCTTGACCCTCGCCACCGGAGCCTATGGCAACCTCACCTACACCTACGACGCCATTGGCAATCTGTTGAGCAACTCCCGGGTGGGCACGTATACCTATCCCCCGAGTGGCCACGCCAGTGTGCGACCCCATGCCGTGACGCAGGCGGGGAGTGAGACCTATACCTATGATGCCAATGGGAATCTGATCAGTGGCGCGAGACGGACCATGGCGTATGATGCCGAGAACCGCCCGGTGCAGATCACCGCGAGTGGCGGTAGCCCCAGCGGATGGGCGACGGTCGGGGAGGTGTCGGTGCGGCACACCTGGCAGCCCGTGGCCTTGCCCGTCGGGACGATGGCCCCGGTGGTAATTGCCGCGCCGCCTACCTTTCAGGGACCGGACCCTGGCGTGGTGCGCGTGCGCCAGGTGACCCCGACGGGCTTTGAGCTCCGCTTTGCGGAATGGACCTATGAAAACGGAGTCCATAATAGTCCGGAAACCGTGGCGTATCTGGCGCTGGAGCCGGGCCGCTATGCGCTCAACGGGGGGGATGCTGCTGCTCGAAGTCGGGACGTTTGCGGTGAGTGGGAGCACCGCCTGGCACCCGCA
Source organism: Nitrospirota bacterium (assembly GCA_011088105.1). Lineage (GTDB taxonomy): Bacteria > Nitrospirota > Nitrospiria > Nitrospirales > UBA8639 > JAALKI01. The sequence goes on from JAALKI010000012.1 coordinate 48,630, forward strand.
GGCGTTTACTCAGGCTTTTCCAGGTACCCCGCACGTCTTCTTGACCCTGCAAACAGAGAACGAAACCGATCCCGTGACGGTGCGGGCTCAGGAAGTAACAACCACGGGGTTTCAGGCGGCTTTGTTTGAAGAAGAGGCCTTACAAAATGGCCATGCGACGGAAGAGGTAGGGTATCTGGCGGTCTATAGTACGACGCCGATGGGGACACTCGACATAGGGGGAACCGCCTTGGCGTATTGGGTACAGCAGCTGACGGTGGCGCATGCCTGGGTGGACGTGCCTGGGACGACGCTGGAAGTGAAGGGCGAAGAAGAGCAGTCGGCCGATGCGGAAACGGCACACAGCCCCGAGACGCTCGATGTATTGGTGCTAGGGGGCCGGGTGTTTGGGCAAGACGTGACGGCGGTGGGATCGGATCCCCTGGCACTGCGGCAACGAGGCCCCCCCAGTGGGAGCTTTGCCGCCAGCGGGGCGGTGGGCACCGGAGCGGCGGGGACCACCTTTGTCTATGATGGCGATGGCGGCCGGGTACAGAAGACGGTCACAGAAGGTACCAGCAACACGACCACCACGTATATTGGCAAGCTGTATGTGTGTGAAGGTATGTCCTGTGCGAAGCTGATCTTTGCGGATGACCAGCGGATAGCCATGGTACAGGTGCCGTCCAGTGGCGGGACGGGGTCAGTGAATTATTTCCATCCAGACCATCTGGGTTCCACGAGTGTGTTGACGGATGGGCAAGGCGTCCAAGAGCAGGATGTGGGCTATGTGCCCTATGGGGACACGTTCCGCAACACGGGCACGGCCGATGTGGCGTATAAGTATACGGGCAAAGAACAAGACCCAAGCACCGGCCTCTATTTCTATGAGGCGCGATATTATGATCCCATTTTAGGAAGGTTTATCTCGGCCGATACCCTAGTACCGGAGCCGGGGAATCCACAGACCCTCAATCGGTATGCGTATGCCTTGAATAATCCCCTGGTCTATACCGATCCGACTGGGCATTTCGCCGCCCATTGTCCGTCCTTGGACAGCTCTTTCTGTGGGGGGCCACGCCAGCCTGGGGGCCGCTTCGGAGCGTTATTCGCTGACCAGCTCTTTGATCTCCCATCATTTCCTACTTTCTCCAATTTTAGTCCAGCGGGTAGTTTGCATAATAATTCACCTTTTACGTTTGGGGGGCGAGGAGGCTTTGTGTCGACTTCGTTGCCCACGTTCGGTGGATCCAACTTGGGCTTTCCACTTCCTGCTTTTTCATCCACGATTCGGGAAACTCAATTTTCTTTAGGAATTGGAGGAACTATCGGGACGCAAGCATTTCCACTTGTAGGCTTCCCTGGTCTATTTATTCATGGTGAATTTAATATAGGGCTGGCCATAGATGTACGAGATCTTCTGAATACAAGGATATTTATAAGTGGCCAAATCAGCCCGATGTTTGGGGTAGGAGCAATAGTCTCAATGGGAGGACATGTAGGCTTTGGAGCGAGTAATCAATTGACCTCATCTGGTTTTTCATCCAGTACTTCTTCCGGATGGAAGGAGGAGGAGGGCTTGGTCTAAGAGCTATTGCAGGGTCGCTTGATGTTGCAACAAGCTCTAGCCAAAATCCACCAAACTTCACTTTTGATGGTTTGGCAATAGCAAAAGGGAGAAGTGGTGTTGGGTTTGGCATCTACGGAGCCAGTGGGGTAGGATTTAATGGAACCTTGGCTTCACCAAGCGTTCGAGATATGTTGAATTTACCTCTGCAGAATGCAGAGTCGGAATGAAATGAGTCGTTATGCAAGAAACATTTCAAAGCTTTCTTCAAACCTTAATGTTTACAAGCGGAGGATTATTTTTTGCTGCCATTATCCTCTTTTTTGTGGTTCTAGGTTACATGATTTTTAAACTAATCACCAACAAAACAATTGCCAAGGGAGACAATGCAAGTGCTTTTAAATTGCTAGGAGTACCACTATCTACTGAAAGCGAAAAGGGCTTTGCACTGCTAAAGAAATTAAACAAGTACGCTATGGTAATTTGGGTGATCGGGTTTGTTGCGGCCGTTTTACTAGTAGTTCAAGCAATTGTTTTCTCTAAATAATGAACGATCAGGGAGGTTAGAAAAAGTAGAAAAAGAAGGGAAGAAGGGGGCAAGTTGAGGTGGCCCTCAAAAAACAGACACGAAGTTACGAGTCATTGGCCTGACGTTCAAGTTTCTCTGGGCTACGATAGCCGAGAGTTTGATGTAGGCGTATTCGGTTATAGAACCCCTCGATATATTCAAAAATGGCGGATAAAAAGGGTCAAGTATAAGGGGTCAAGTCTAGTTTTATTAGTTTTGTGTGCTGCTGTAACCGCTGACCCTGAGCTTCACATACACATATGAGGTCAGGCTTGCCCCCAATTTTCCAGAAAAATCCAAGCATCAAGTTCTCCCCTCTCTTTACTAGCCGAGGTTAGACTGTTGTGTGTTTCTTTGTGAGGTTGCGCCACTTCAATTTCAATAGTCTTAGGCTTTCATACTCACTTGATGCTTATTGGCTTTCCTTGCTACAGTCCCAATCTATGTCGGCGCCCATCCAATTTGCCAAAAAAAATCCAAAGGCTGTGATCTCTACCAAATTTGGGGAGATTGAAATACGTTTTTTTACAGACCTAGCCCCACGTCATGTAGAAAATTTCATCAATCTGGGGAAAATGGGGTTTTATGATGGAACCCTCTTTCATCGGGTGGTTCCAGGTTTCGTCATTCAGGGAGGCGATCCTTTCAGCAAAGAGTCGGATCGAGCCCTGCACGGCACGGGAGGCCCAGGGTATAGTCTCCCTCCTGAGCCAGGCGATCGCCCACATCGCCGGGGTACGGTGTCCATGGCCAAAGTGCCCAGGGACATGGGGGCATCCCGTGATATCTCCGATAATGGCTCGCAGTTTTTTATTTGTGTCGATGATGCTAGTAGTTTGGATCGGTCGTATTCTGCGTTTGGCAGGGTCGTTCGAGGTATGGACGCGGTTGACAAAATTGCCAACCTTGTCCGTGATGAAAACGACAATCCTTTGGAATCAGTTGAAATGACGGTTGTCGTACTGGAAGGGTAACGCGTCTGTTAATAAAACGCGATGCTGGCATAGGTGACGGTGGAATTAAACTGATCGGTAATGCCACGATCGTACCGCAGGACCTGCCCTTTTTCAGCTTGGATGAGTTTCAGCATTGTAAACATTGTCGAAAATCCTGAAATTCTTCGAGCATTCCCTTCTTTCAAAATAAACTCCGCAAAAGCTTCTGGCTCCAGATTTTCTACATGCTTGAGCATTTCTAGGTCGGTTTGCATGCATCGATGAAATGAAAAATCTGTTGGGAGCGTCCGGTCTCCATAGCGAAGTCCGATATGCGCCAGTTCGCCGCTGGCAATCACACAAATCTCTTCTCCCGAGGCTGCCACAGCCTGTTTGAATAGGCTCAAAAATGTATCCACGCGATCGAAGAGCTCTTTTAAGCTTTTATCGGCTAAACAGTCAGGAGGAAAGGCACAGAGGATGGGCACGATAGAAATGGGCTTCTGGCGGCCAATGGTGTGCTGAAGAAACGGTAGTTGAAATTCGATGCTATGTTCTTGCGCATGGGCAAGTTCTTCAGTGAAAAATGACTCCCCGCCATTGCTTCGAAATGCGTTGAGAATTGATTGGTTGACCGGCACAACGCCTAACGGAGTCTCAAAGTCCTTACCAGTGACGGCAATGCCTCCCTCTAACCCGGCATGGCAGGTTCCTAGGAGTACAAAGACCGATGGTGTTTCTGCTTCCTGTAATTCTTTGTAGGTCCAAGCATACAACGGTCCGGCTTCTTTAAGGTCAAACGAGGGCGCAATCACCCCTTTAATGCGCTGTCCCGCATGCTCGGACGGGGTTTTGTCCGGCCCTTCTTTCGAGGAAAAAAATCCGTCCAATTGCTGCGAGAGTTTTTCCGCCTCTGCCTCGTAACTTTTGCCCGCAAAGACACTTGGTCGTGTCGGTGCATTGCGAAAGGTTTCGATGGCCAATGCTTTGGCCTGGTCGCAACGATCGCCTTCCAGAAACAATTTGTCTTCCAAGTCAGCGACTAATCGCTGCAATCGATCCGGCAGCAAAAATTCACCATATTTTTTCAAATATTCCCCACCGACTTGGTCGAGTGAATGTTCTCCATCAAAAAACTGAAACACATAGAACATGGAAAGGGGAATGACCAATTTCTCAGAAGACAACCCTGTGGGGTCCCACAGGACAATATATTGTTCTTCTCCTTGCTTGAGCGGGGAATATTGTAAGTTACGCAATGTTGGGTAAACACTAGGATCTTTGACGGTCTCGGTCATGGTCGGTTATGACTCCTCGGCTATAATTGGTCGGACAACAGAATGGAAGGATTATACGGATGGCATCTTTAGGGGCGCAAGCCGTCTTCCCGGTGGTGATCTGGGCGTGGGAAAACGGTGCGTAGCCTGTGGTGCATCATGGCCAATGAGAGGGAATCTGTGTGCACGATCTCCTTTACAGGGGGTGTGTGGTTAGGCTGTCGGCCGCATGGCGTCCGGCAATGTATCCCGTTGACCATGCCCACTGGAAATTAAAGCCCCCAATCCGGCCGTCACAATCGAGCATTTCCCCAATCAGATACAAACCTGGAATGTTTCGAGACGCCATGGAGTAACAATTGATTTCTTCGAGGGGAATGCCTCCGGCTGTTACTTCGGCATGGTTCCAGCCATGTGTGTTGATGACGGGGAGACACAGATCGGTCAGCGTATGAGTCAAGGCTCGGCGTTGTGGGCGACGGAGTTGACTCAGGAGTAGGGCGTCGAGCATTGCCATAGGCTCTTCAGTGGAAGACGCCGTGCGCTGTTCTTCAGGCGTGCGGCTAACATGGTGGCAAAGTGCTTTGGCAACCCGTGCCGGCAAACGTTCGGCAAGGTGTGCGACCACTGTCTTTCGTCCTGCTTGATTGGTGGCTTGAGATAACCAACGATCCACATCATCAAATGTTTGGCCTGGAAAGACATTTAACGAGAGTGTCACCGGTTGTCCTTGTTCATGGGCCATGATCCAAAAGCGGCTGCTATCTAAAACCACAGGGCCACTCACGCCTTTATGCGTCCAAAGCAAACTACCTGTTCGGCGATCAATGGTTTTGCCGACGACTCTTGTCGTGAGGGTGACCTCGTGAGAAGCGCCTGAGAGGTTGTGGTGAAAAAATGTCTCATCCAGGAGTAAAGGGACGAGCGCAGGATACGTGGCTGTGAGGGTATGCCCCAGTCGTTGTGTGATCGTCCATGCATGCCCATCCGATCCGGATTTGGGCAAGGACTGTCCTCCGGTTGCGAGAATAACCCGCTGTGCCGTCAGATGGCCGGTTGCATGGACAATCTGAAACCCGGTCTGAGCTGGCACAATGTCTTGAACACGGTGTTTAGTCAGCAGAGAGATTCCTAAGGCTTCACACCGGCCAATCAGGGCCTGCAAGACCGTCCGTGCCTTGTTACTGAGAGGGAACAGTTTGCCAGTGGCTTCTTGCTTCAATGGCACGCCCAATGATTCAAACCAGCGTACAGTGGCCTGTGCGTCAAACCGTTGGAGGACCCGCTTGACCAATCGGCGTGGCGCATAGAAGTCGGCAGGGGTTACCCGTTCATGCGTGACATTGCAACGCCCGCCGCCGGATACCAAAATTTTTGAGCCAATGGTCTTTGCCCCGTCTAACAGGACAATCTGGCAATTTGGATGTTTTTCCGCCGCAAAGATACCTGCTGCAAGGCCTGCGGCCCCAGCTCCGACGATGGCAATGTCGACATCAATGGGCATAATTCATGGTGCTGTGAAAAATGTGTGAATCTGTATCCGCGTATAGATAGACGGTCATGTGTTGTTTGTCTAGAGGTGTGGCCTCATATGCCACGTGGCCAGGCTATGGCTATGCCTGCTTGTAGAAGAAAGGGCTTGGAGCGAAAGCCTCTTGCCCTATATATGCCTTGTTGGTGTGGTACACTAGGTGTGTGACACCACCAGACCATTTTCCCCACTTCCATCCTTTGAGATCGGCATTGCGTCGATCTGACCAGGACCTGGAATTTCTTGCCCGTGATGAACTGCGGGCGATTCGACTTCAGTTGGATTGGCTCAAACCAGAGCTGATTCAACAGGCTGAAGGCATTGCATCGACCATTGTCGTCTTTGGGAGCTCCCGTTTGCCAGAGCTTGGTCAGGCTCAAAAACAACTCCATGTGGCCCAAGCCACACTCGCCGAGGATCCTCACGATGCTGATAGGCAACGTCAAGTGAAGATTGCACAGAGTCAGGTTGCGTTGGCTCGTTACTATGATGAAGCTCGAGAGTTCAGCCAATTGGTGTCTTCAACCTGTCAAGTAGAGAACCGGTGTGAGTATGTGATTGTAACCGGTGGCGGGTCAGGGATTATGGAAGCTGCGAATCGCGGCGCGCATGATGTGGGGGCTAAATCTATCGGCCTCAATATTGCCCTTCCTCATGAACAAGTGCCCAATGCCTACATTACCCCATCGTTGTGCTTTGAATTTCGATACTTTGCTTTGCGCAAGATGCATTTTCTCTATCGAGCCACGGCGTTGGTGGCGTTTTCTGGCGGGTACGGGACACTTGATGAACTGTTTGAAACGCTTACATTAATCCAGACAGGCAAAGTAAAAGGGGTGGTGGTGGTCTTGGTTGGGAGGGACTTTTGGCAACAGCTCATTAATTGGCCCATGCTTGTTGAGACAGGCTTAATCAGTGCTGAGGACCTTCAGCTCTTTCATTTTGCCGAAACGGCGCAAGAAGTCTGGGATATTATTCTGGCCAATCATTCGAAGGCAGATCCTTCATGAAGATTACTTTCCATGGAGCCGCACGGCCCGTCATAGGCAGCCGACATGTCCTGAATGTTTTGACGAAAACATGTTCCGCACGTTTGCCTCCATTGTGTGGGTGACCCCACAATGGGTCGATATCCGTCTTTATGTCGACTGGCTCTTATGGAGTAGGAGGGTGCACAAGTGATCGAGTCGTTGGACATAGCCAGCAGCGTCGTCTGGTAGGTCGGATTGAAGAAGGTGAAGATCGTTCTGTGTCTCCTGCAACATGTCCACACGCTGCGGGTCTAACCCATCCTCGGACTCTAAGAAATATGTCGCACAGCCGGCAATGACGGTGTCCAACATCATGAGTTGTCCTTCCAGCGCTCCCAATGATGTCGGCCAGACTGCAAGTTTGTGTGCTTCCCACACCCGAACAATTTCCCGGCATGTGGTCTCGTTGGATTGAATTGGCCTATCCATAGACAATCACCTGCGTAGCAAGAAACCCTGAGAAGATGAGCAGTAGCACGCCATAGATGCGAAAAGCCCAGGTTGGCCATTTACCGATCAAGGCAGAAAACTGTATTCGGAGCGATTCCGAAGCGCCCAGTAATAGACAGGCCTTCGCGACCAGGATGGCGCCGCAGATCGCCCAAAACCAAAAGAGTTGAAAGGGTTGTGTGCCGACAATCAATGTCAGGCCTACCAAAATCATGCCGTGAGTCACCAAAAATCGTATCCACGCATCATGAAGACTGCGATCCAAGAAGGCGATCCAGGCTGTTGGGGCTACCGCCATAATCAAGCCAATCCCACTTAATACGATAACCATGCTTCCGATAAACAATGTTGCGCCCATCTTTAGGGTGCCACTCCTTTCATGAGGCCTGTCGCATCGAGTAGCAAAACCGACAGCACACACAGTCCGATTCCCCAGATCCGATAATCAATGGGTTCTCGCTTGAGCACCCAGGCAATGATGGGTTGGCGGATATGATCAGGCGCGATGAGCAATGCCAGACTTTTAATCATCATGATCAGACTCAGCAAGGTCCATAGAGGTTGATACGATAACTCATCGGCGCCGATGAACAGCAGGATGCCAAGGAGCCCTGTGAGGCCGGACCAATGTAGAAGGCCAGAAGACGTACGAAGCGCCATATTCAATAATTCCATCATTTTTGCTGGGGCAATGAGCAAGGCAATGCCGTCCGTGATCCATAGTCCAGCAATCGCCATCAACACGTAACGCATAGGCCAAACAGCAGAAGACTCCAATTTTTTCCGAGACTGGCACCATTCTCGGCGGCCTGTCAAGTCGTGATGTTCGTACTCTGTTGGCCCTCACGTGATTGCGATTTGTTTGTCCGTGTCTTATTCTTTCACCATGGTGAATGGGTGAATCTGAAAGGGGATGTTATGAATGATACGCCAGCCCATGTGGCTGAACAATTGATCGCGGTGATTCCACCACCCTTATCTCGTGACGTGTTACATGACTACGATCTTGAGCCTACCTTGGAGCAAATGCAGATGATCACGAAAGCCATTCTGACGATGGCGCTCTTTTGGATCCAGTCCGGGCTTCCTTTAATTGTCTCACAACGTGAATGTGAAGGGATTATGGTGCAGGTACGTAAACAAATCAGTGAACGCTGGGGGCCCGTGTATGCCTTATCTGATCATGCTGTCGAGGCATATTGGCCTCAAGAAGAAGCCCAATGGGCTGCCTTTGCGAGAATCACGCAGCAAGGGGGAGAACCGATAGCTATTTTTGGGGAAGCGGTTGATCGGTTGGAATCATCGGGTGTCTTTCCGGCCTCCGATGTGTCCAAGCTCCTCGCGGTGTTTATTGATTGGGCGCCAGTTGAAGAGATTGGCGACGTCCTGGCTCAATTGGAGAATGAGTGATCTAGACAGAGAGGAGGATAGGGTATTTCATGGAAACGATCTGGAGAGCGTTGTGAATGCGGTTATAGGGAAACAGGCGCCGAACCTTGAAATCTCAGAGTGGATCCAAGGGGCTCCAACAAATTTTGATCAGGAAAAAGGCCATATTGTTGTCGTTGAAGTCTTTCAAGTCAATTGCCCAGGTTGCTTTCTGTTTGCGCTCCCAGAAGCAATCAAGATCTCCAACACTTACAAAGATGCAGGTGTTCACGTTATCGGTCTTGCGACAGCCTTTGAAGATTTTGATGTCAACACCGTCGAGAATGTGAAAATGCTTGCAGAGACAGGCCAAGTCATCGGCGAAACCAAGAATGCCCTTTCACGATCTGGACAATTACACGAGGGTACCCGTTTGTCCTACAAGATTCCCTTTCCCTTAGGCATGGACAAACTGACAAAGGTGACAGGGGAGATTCGGCAAGAAACCATCATGCAGTTTATCTATCCACGCATTCCCGAATTTGATTCACAATCAGAAGAAGACAAACACAACATTATTCAACGCGTGAAGCAGTACATGAGATTAAAAGAATATTCAGCAAAAACATTTGATCTGTTTGCCCTGGAAGGCACGCCGTCAACGATTGTCGTTGATAGGAAAGGGGTTCTCAGAGACGTGTCATTTGGAACGTTAGCGCATCTTGATGCAATGATCCAAAAATTGCTGAACGAAGATTAAATCAGTCTACATGAGAGTCGTGGTTGCTCCTGCCTCGCTGTGATAAGGTGTCATAAGAACAAACATCTGACTGGAAACAAGGATGTCAAAGCTGCAAGCGCCAGACCATCAGCCGCACGATGCCATATCAAGAATGGCTGCCGTGGCATGTCAGAGGTACTCGTGTCGGGTGACCGCCCCGGTATCATCGAATTCATAAACCAAGGGCATACCAGTGGGGATGTTTAATTCCAGCACTTCGTTGGGCGAAAGTCCATCGATATGCATGACCATCGCACGGAGACTATTGCCATGGGCGGCGACGATGATGCGTTTGCCGGCTTGTACCGCAGGCCAAATCGTTTGCTGATAATAGGGGAGGACGCGGGCCGCCGTGTCCTTGAGGCTTTCGCCACCAGGTGGCTGCACATCATAGCTACGCCTCCATAATTTTACTTGTTCCTCGCCATATTGTTTGATTGTCTCATCCTTGTTGAGCCCTTGCAATTCTCCATACATTCGTTCGTTTAGGGCTTCGGTCTTTTCAATCGGAATACCTGACTGGTTCGAGGCTACAAGAATGAGCCGTAACGTTTCCTGGGCGCGCATGAGGAGTGAGGTAAAGGCGAGATCGAATTGATAGGGCTTTAATTTTTCTCCGGCTTCCCGGGCTTCTTCTTCCCCGTGGGAGCTGAGGGGAACATCGACCCATCCAGTAAAACGATTTTCTAGATTCCATTGGGACTGACCATGTCGAATTAAGACCATTTGTCGCATCGCGTTGTCCTTTCCTTCTGAGCTCAGTGTTGGTTGTTGTGCGCTCCTTATTCTGGCTTGCGTTGCTTTTCAACACCACGTACTATGGCCACCAGCACACTGTATTCGATGCCATCTGTCCTCTATGTTATGATGAATCCGAACCCAGATTGGAAACATCTTGCTGGTTGGTGGATCGCCCTTTCCCACCGTTTGGGCGTGGGTGAAAAAGGGCAATCCTTTTTTGCCAATGTCGCACATGCCGATAACGTCCTCATACGCATTCATAACGCTGGTGGGGATGTCCATTATCTGTTATTCGTTCTTCTTCGTCACTGGATTCCTGTCGTCCTGCCGCCTCCCGGGCGCGAACGTCTATCAAAAAGCGATCCGGATTATTGGCTAGAATCTGCCCAGATCCTAGAAGCCGCCGTGAGCCGTTTGCGAGAACTTCGTCCACTGATTGACCTATTAACGTCGCCGACGCCATTCAAAGAAGACCCCAGGCCTACTCCTGCCGTGGTGGAAGTCGAACTTGCCAGTATGTTGGAAGACCTTGCCAATGTCGCCAAGCGGTATGGGGGCCCCGATTACACCTCGACGGTGAAAAACTTTGATCCGGTGCCTCTCCGTCAAATTCAACCATTCAAGCATAACAAAAAGCATAGCGCGGAGTTGTGGGTGGTCTTTTTACTGCGAGAACATTTTCGATTTCTCGGAATGGGGAAAGATCGGTATTGGCCGCTGATCGCCGAATTGGTTTCCGCTGCGGGCATTCGTCAACCCAATGACCTGCCGTATCCTCCTGGAGAATTGAAATCCTGGTGGATGAAAAACTGGCCAAGAACTTACACACTCCTGACCGAAAAAGATGAAAGCGGGCATGCCACGCATATGGCTTTTCAAAGCGACTACGAATGGTTTCAAGCCTGGTTTGCTTGGCAATTGTCTCAGCAATCAAGCCAGAATCTGTGACCATTCGGTGATGTGATTTGGCTCAAAAAAACTTTTGATCAGGGTCATGCGGAATTGGTAGCTCTTCGTCGCTTTCCCCTGGCCCTTCTTCAAACGCCGCAATGAGTATGCCGAACATGAGGAAGTGCAACGCTGCGCCCAACCATAAAACATAAGGTTGAGCCCCACCTTCCTCTTGTAATAATCGCAGCCGTGCGATGGGATCAAGTCCCACCCGTGCCTTGATTTTTTCGATGATGTCTTTTGCATGCCAGAAGTAAATGTAATTGCCACTGATCCCTGCCATAATTCGCCAGACAATTCCCACTGACAGATCACCGGTGAGAAACGCGGACACAACGGGCCCTACCGCATAGAGGAGGGCATACATATACATTTTTCGATAGAGAAACCAGAGAAAAGGGTCAAATAAAAAGGCAGGCCAATGCCATGTCAAGGCAAACCGAAAGCCAGATGGTCCTGTTTGTTCGGTATACCGGCGGAAGATTTGCAAATAATAATTGGCTGCGGGTTCCCAGGACCAACCACGACCAAACGAAAAGAGAATGGTTTTATTGGGGCCAAGAAAGGTTTGCCATAATTGACGTTCGTCAAGAGCGGGATCGGAAGAGGCGCTCTCGTGATCTTCAGAAAATTCCACGCCACAACGGTGACAAAATTGGGCATCATCCGGGTTTTGTTGGCTGCAGGCACGACAGGCTTTCATCCCGCGAGGTTATAACATCCTTCATAGCACCTACAAGAGTTCCCAGATTTTGGAAGAAAAACGCATGGTGTGGCGTGGCGAATTGTGTTGCGTCCTCCAGAGTGCCTATGCTAGATTCCCCTGCATTCATGCGGGGATAGGGCGTCATGCTGACAGAAGAATTGCAACGACAAGCAGACAATTTTTTGATGAAGACATATACGCGTCTTCCACTCTCCATTAGCCGAGGACGAGGGTGTGTGGTCTATGATCATGAAGGCCGAGACTACTTGGATTGTGTAGGAGGGATTGCCGTCAATGTCCTCGGTCATGGGCATCCTGATCTTGTGGCCGGGCTTGAACACCAGGTTCGGCAACTTATTCATACCTCCAATCTGTACTATACCGAACCGCAGGTTCTCCTCGCGCAAGCGCTTGTCGAACATTCTTTTGCTCAAAAAGTCTTTTTTTGTAACAGTGGCGCGGAGGCCAATGAAGCTGCCATTAAGCTCGCTCGACGCTATGCCATCCAACAAGTTGGAGCGGATCGCCATGAAATTATCACGATGGTCAACTCCTTTCATGGTCGTACCCTCGCGACGATGACTGCAACTGGTCAAGCAAAGATTCACGAGGGGTTTGGTCCGCTTCCTGTTGGATTTCGTTATGCGAAACTTAATGACCTCTCTTCTCTTGAGCAGATCCTTAATGAACAGACGGCCGCAATCATGGTGGAACCAATCCAGGCGGAAGGTGGTGTGGTCGTGGCTGATGCTGATTTTCTCAAGCAGCTGCGAACTTTGTGTACAGAGCGTCAGATTCTTCTCATATTTGACGAAGTCCAAACAGGAATGGGCCGAACAGGTACGCTGTTTGCGTATGAACAGTTTGGCGTGCAACCTGACATTATGACGCTTGCGAAAGGCCTTGGCGGGGGTATACCTATTGGCGCATGTTTAGCCACAGATGAAGTGGCCACGGCCTTTGGCCCGGGTGTCCATGCCTCGACCTTTGGAGGCAACCCCCTGGCCTGTACAGCGGCACTCATTGTGCTTCGTGTGCTCTTAGAAAATGGGGAATTGGCAAGAAGCCGGGTAAAAGGAGACTATCTGGCCAAAGGCTTGGCTGAACTTCAGAGCCGTATCGCCCTGGTTCAACAGGTTCGTGGGTTGGGGCTTCTGCAAGGCTTGGAATTGTCGATTCCTGGGCAACATGTTGTCTTAGATTGTCTTACGCGGCGAGTGTTAATTAATTGCACGATGGACCATGTTTTGCGATTTGTTCCGCCCTTGATCATTGCGCAATCAGAAATTGACCAGTTGCTAACCGTCTTGTCGGATGTTTTACGGAAGCGGCAGCTGAGTCAAATGTAAGCCATGCCATATTTAACGGTCTACGAAGGCTGCCTGTCTTGAAGTCCTGCCTCACCAGCATAGGGTTTGTCGTGTCCATGTCAGAGAACATTGAGGTCCATTGTTCATGAATGAGAGAAGACCTGCGATATCAGAGACACCCCAGCGCCGATTAGGGAAAGATCTGCTGTCACTGGCCCCGATTCCTGCTCCTGATGTATTACGACTGTTGCAAGTGGCGAGAGACCTCAAGGCTGCCCCTCGACAGAGTCCAAGTTCCTACTTGTTGACCGGCATGACCTTGGGCCTGCTGTTTGAAAAACCCTCGACCCGGACACGAGTGTCGTTTGAAGCTGGCATGAACCAGTTGGGTGGCCAATCCCTGTTTCTCGATTTTGAAAAAATCCAGTTAAGCCGAGGTGAAAGCTTATCCGATACAGCTCAGGTTTTATCCCGCTATCTGGATGGGCTCGTTATCCGTACCTTTGAACAGGCAACTTTAGAGGAATGGGCACGGCATACTTCCATCCCGGTGATCAATGGATTAACGGATCTAGGTCATCCTTGCCAGGCCTTAGCGGATCTCATGACCATTTGGGAAAAAATGGATTGTCTCAAGGGTTTGAAACTAGCCTATATTGGAGATGGGAACAATGTTGCGAATTCTCTGCTCGAAGCGTCGGTTAAAGTCGGCATGCATATTGCCATCGGCTGTCCACGTGGGTTTGAGCCAGATCCGCATATCGTGGCGCAAGCACAAATGGAGGCGCGTCAGACAGGAGGGAGTGCAGTCATCACCCATGACCCTCTCGACGCGGCCAACGGGGCGGACGTTGTCTATACGGACGTGTGGACGAGTATGGGGCAAGAACAGGACCAAGCTCGCCGGTTAACAGCACTGGCAGGATACCAGGTGAATGATCAGCTCATGAACGAGGCAAAGCCCAGTGCGATTGTGTTACATTGCCTGCCGGCACACCGGGGGGAAGAAATTACTGCATCTGTGCTTGATGGCCCACAATCTGTGGTTCTCGATCAAGCGGAAAACCGTCTTCATGTGCAAAAGGCCATTTTGGCCGAATGGATAGGTCATTCTTCATCATGAATCAATCACGTCGTCAGTCTCGTGCGCGTACATCAACGACAACCCACCGAGCCGCGGCGTCACCGGTCGTCCTAGCCTATTCTGGTGGGTTGGATACATCGGTCATTTTGCAATGGATTCAGGATACGTATCACTGTCCTGTGGTGGCGTTTTGTGCGGATCTTGGTCAGGGTGAAGATCTACAAGCCATAAAGAAAAAGGCGTTGGCGGTAGGAGCCTCGAAAGTCTATATGGAAGACCTTCGAGAAGTCTTTGTGAAAGACTATGTCTTTCCCATGCTTCGTGCCAATGCGGTCTATGAAGGCAGTTATCTCTTGGGCACCTCAATCGCTCGTCCGCTGATTGCGCGCCGTCAAGTCGAAATCGCTCGAAAAGAAAAGGCGATGGCTGTCAGTCATGGAGCCACGGGGAAAGGGAATGACCAGGTTCGGTTTGAATTAACTTACGTTGCGCTGTCGCCAAATATTCGAATTATTGCACCCTGGCGGGAGTGGGACCTTCAATCTCGGCAAGATCTTGTGGCGTATGCCAAAGCCCGTCGTATTCCCATCACCGTGACGAAAGCCAAGCCTTACAGCATGGATCTGAACTTACTGCATATCAGTTATGAAGGTGGCATCCTTGAGGATCCGTGGGCCGCGCCTCCTGAGTCAATGTTCCAGATGACGGTTTCTCCCGAGCGCGCGCCCAATAAGTCTCAATCGATTGAAATCGAGTATGCCAATGGGGATCCCATTGCGGTTGATGGTATACGGCTTTCACCAGCTTCCCTCTTGGCTCATTTGAATACCCTTGGCGGGAAGCATGGAATTGGCCGTGTCGATCTCGTGGAAAATCGATATATTGGCATCAAATCCCGTGGGGTCTATGAGACGCCAGGCGGGACTATCCTCCATGCTGCGCACCGTGGTCTGGAATCATTAACCCTTGATCGAGAAGTCCTTCATGTGCGAGATAGCTTAATTCCCAAGTATGCGGAGTTGGTCTATAACGGGTATTGGTTTGCCCCGGAACGTCTCATGTTGCAGCGAGCAATTGATGAGGCGCAGCAACCGGTGAGCGGCACCGTTCGGCTAAAGTTGTATAAAGGCAATTGTACTGTGACCGGTCGTCGTTCAGCTCAATCCCTCTATCGTCAAACGCTTGCCACATTTGAAGAGGATGAAGGATTCAACCAACAGGATGCAGGGGGATTCATTCGGCTCAATGCCTTACGCTTGGCCTTAGGTGCCAATCGTGGGAAGAGGAAGGCTTGATAAGCCGACAATAAGAATGAACAGCAAGAAAAGACCGGCTCGAGCAACCGGACAATCCCAAACAGCCGCCACCACTCGTTCTTCACCTATGAAACGGCAACCGGTTGTGTCCTCGAAAAAGGCCTGGGGGGGGCGGTTTCGTGAGCGTACTCACGAATTGGTTGAGCAGTTCACCTCATCACTCGCCTTTGATCAAACTCTCTTCGAACAAGATATTCAAGGAAGCATGGCTCATTGCCAGACCCTCGCACGCGCTGGAGTTTTGACCAAAGCAGAATGTGCCAAGATCGTGAAGGGGTTAGAACACGTTCGCACGGAGATTCGAAGTGGGCATGATGTGTTTGCTCTCGAGGACGAAGATATTCATATGGCGATTGAACGCCGGCTCACCCAGCTTATTGGCCCTCTTGGTGGAAAACTCCACACAGGACGGAGTCGAAATGATCAAGTTGCACTCGACCTGCGTTTGTATTTGCGAGAAACCCTGACAACTTTGTTACACAATATCCAACGTGTACAACAGGCATTCCTCACACAGGCCCGTGCGCATTTAGATGTGATCATGCCAGGGTATACACATCTCCAGCGTGCGCAACCGGTTTTGTTCTCTCATCATCTTCTTGCTTATGTCGAAATGTTTGAACGGGATAAAGGCCGTATCAGGGATGCCTTGACCAGATTGAATGTTCTCCCATTGGGATCCGGAGCGTTGGCAGGATCCAATTATCCCTTGGATCGGGTGTTTACAGCCAAATTGCTGGATTTTCCCAACGTTTCCCAAAATAGTTTAGATGCCGTGTCGGACCGAGACTTTGTGGCAGAAGTGCTCGCAGCTTTGTCTATTCTGATGATGCATCTTTCCCGATTTAGTGAAGAACTGGTGTTGTGGTCTTCGCAAGAATATGGGTTTGTGGAATTGTCGGATGGGTTTTGTACTGGCAGTAGCATGATGCCCCAAAAGAAAAATCCGGACATTCCAGAATTGGTTCGTGGAAAAACGGGAAGGGTGTATGGTCATTTAGTTGGTTTGCTCACGACGCTCAAAGGATTACCACTCAGTTATAATCGTGACTTGCAAGAGGACAAAGAACCGCTCTTCGACAGTCTCAAGACGGTCATGGATTCCTTGGAAATTTATGCGGAGATGGTGCGCCATCTACATGTGCATGGTGAGATCATGGCCGAAGCCGCTGGCTCTGGCTATCTGCTCGCGACAGAATTAGCGGACTACTTGGTCAACAAGGGTGTGCCATTTCGAGAGGCTCATGAAATTGTCGGAAACTTAGTGCATATGTGTATTGAGAACCATCGAGAACTCAGGGATCTGGTTTTAGCAGATTTGCAAGAGGCCTCTTCGCACTTTGGGCCTGATGCGCTTTCCTTTCTCTCGCTCAAAATGGCTATCAGCCGAAAGGCGCAAATTGGAGGGACAGCGAGAAAGTCGGTAGAAACCAGGCTGAAGGTGCTTGAAAAATTGGTGACGAGCATGTCTCGAGAGAAGAAGCGTCACAAGAAAGCTGTATCGTGACACACGTCAATCAAGGGTTTCCTAAGGCGATCAAGTGTCTGCTCATGCTCATGCTGTGTCTCATTTTCATGGGACTGTCAGGCTGCGGGTCTGTGGGGCCGCTGATTGCGCCGGAAGATATTGGCATTGAGAAGAAACTGAGGCAAGAACAAAATCAGTCTAAGGTCCGACCCCAGGATCCACAACTCGTTCCTCTTGACGAAAACGAAGTTGAGTTGCCACCGTTGAGACCTATTGGTACACGATAATGGTTTCTGAATGGCAATGTGTTGTAATGATTGAATTGAATCGTAAGTGTCTCAACGCCGAGTCCCTATTGTTTTTTACCCTATTTGAAGAGTGATTCTACATGCAGAATTTTCACTATCAAGACAATGCATTATATTGCGAAGATGTGCCACTGGAACGCATTGCCAAGGAATATGGTACGCCATGTTATGTCTACAGCCATACAATACTTGTCCAGCATTACCGAGATTTTGATCAGGCTTTTGCCTCCATTCCTCACATCATTGCCTATGCCATGAAGGCCAATTCGAATTTGTCTATCCTTCGGTTAATGGCTTCTGAGGGGAGTGGTGCCGACATTGTGTCTGGGGGAGAGCTCTATCGGGCATTGGAAGCAGGTGTCGCTCCCGATAAAATCGTCTTCGCCGGAGTGGGCAAATCGTCCGATGAGATTCGATATGCGTTAGAATCGGAGATCCTCATGTTTAATGTGGAGTCTTCAAATGAATTGAAGGTGATTAATGACGTCGCGGGCACCATGGGGTGTAAGGCCAGAGTGGCCCTTCGTGTGAATCCAGACATTGACCCCAAAACCCATCCCTATATTTCAACAGGACTCAAAAAAAGTAAGTTTGGAATCAGCGCAGATCGTGCGTTGGAAGAGTTCCGATTTGCCACTTCGTTGCCGCATATTGATGTGGTGGGTGTTCATAAACATATTGGCTCCCAACTAACGGAGATTACGCCCTTTGTCGATGCATTAAAAAAGATTGTCGTGCTCATAGAGGCCCTGAAAGCCGAAGGCATGAATATTCGATACCTGAACATTGGTGGCGGTCTGGGTATTACCTATTCAACCGAAATACCTCCACAACCCAAAGATTTAGCAGATGCCGTTTCTCCATTGCTGCAAAACATTGGGTGTCAGCTCATTATGGAACCGGGACGAGTCCTCGTGGGTAATGCAGGTCTTCTGCTGACACGGGTTCTCTATAACAAGCCAACTGAAGTGAAACAATTTGTGATTGTCGATGCCGCCATGAATGATTTGATTCGCCCCAGCCTCTATGAGGCTCACCATGATATTTGGCCGATTCAAAAAAAATCCCATGCGCCCGTTCACAATGTTGATGTGGTTGGCCCTATTTGTGAATCTGGTGATTTTATGGCCAAAGACCGGTCGCTGCCGGCAGTCAATCCTGGAGATCTCTTGGCCGTGATGAGTGCTGGAGCCTATGCCTTTACCATGGCCTCTAATTATAATTCTCGACCTCGGGTTCCGGAAATTCTGGTCAAAGATGGCGAATGTTATGTTATCCGGGAACGAGAACAGTATCAGGATTTAATCCGTGGTGAGTCTATTCCAGACTTCTTGCGGCAGTTATGAGAAGAGCGTCAAGAACGTCTGAACCTTAAAAGGGATGAGGATTTGCTATGTTTACGGGCTCATTAGTCGCCATTGTCACGCCCTTTCACGAGGGATACTTGGATGAACAGGCGTTTGCCCATCTGATAGAATTTCAGATTGCGAATGGGACGCATGGTATTGTCCCCTGCGGAACCACGGGCGAATCTGCGACCCTCACGCCTGTCGAGCATGAACGAGTTGTGGCGCTGGCAGTTGAAGTGGCCGCCGGGCGAGTCCCTGTTATTGCAGGTACTGGATCAAATTCCACCGATGAAGCCATTACCTTTACCAAGCATGCCAAGGATGCAGGAGCCGATGGGGCGTTGCTGATTACGCCTTACTATAATAAACCTACTCAGGAAGGGCTCTTCCAACATCATGCTGCCATTGCCAAGGCCGTGGACCTCCCTCAAATTCTCTATAATATCCCAGGAAGAACTAGCGTGAATATGACTCCGGCGACGGTCGCTCGCTTAGCTGGGATCCCAACGATTGTTGGCATCAAAGAAGGGAGTGGGTCGCTCCAACAAGTGTCGGACATTCTTCATCAATGTGGTGAAACCTTGACCGTATTGTCTGGAGATGATGCGTTGACCTTACCCATGATGGCGCTTGGAGCCAAAGGGGTCATTACCGTAACAGCCAATATCGCGCCGGCTGAGATGGCCGGAATGGTCAATGCTGCATTGGCTGGCGACATGGATGCTGCACGCGTTGGTCATTTCAAGCTTGCTCCGCTCTTTAGCGCTTTGTTCTATGAAACTAATCCTATCCCGGTCAAAGAAGCTCTGGGTATGATGAAAAAAATTCATACGGAACTTCGGTTGCCCCTCACTCCAATGTCCACGGATAACCGTGACAAACTGCATCAGGTGTTAACCAAGGCAGGAATTCTATGAATATGGTTTCAGCCACCAAACTCATCATTACTGGGGCTGCTGGCCGAATGGGAAGCCGCTTGGTCTCCCTCTCTCAAGAATCCCCACAGCTTTCGCTTGTTGGCGCAACAGAAAGCCAAGGTCATCTATCTATTGGCCGAGATGTTGGTGAAGTGGCCGGATGTGGGGCAGTGGGAATTTTTCTGACGGAAGATCTTGCCGCTGTCCTGCCATTGGGTGATGTCGTGATTGACTTCACAGCTCCAGTCGCAACGCTGCATCATCTTGAACAAGCTGTTCACTATGGGCGAGCCATGGTCATCGGTACCACAGGGTTTTCCCCCGAAGAGTTGGCCAAGCTTCGAGTGCTAACGCAGTGCATCCCATGTGTGTGTGCCCCGAACATGAGTGTTGGCATCAATGTGTTATTGGAAATTGTGGGAAAAGTCGCCCAAACACTTGGAGAAGATTTTGACATTGAGGTGATCGAAGCCCATCACCATAAAAAGAAAGATGCGCCGAGCGGAACCGCGTTGAAACTTGCGGAGGCTTTGGCCGCAGCTATGGAACGAGATCTTCAGGAAGTTGGGGTCTTTGCGCGACATGGGATGACTGGGGAACGTCGTCCTCGTGAAATTGGTATGCAGACCATTCGGGCAGGTGATATTGTGGGTGACCATACCATTTTGTTTGGAGGGCTCGGTGAACGGATTGAAATTACCCATCGTGCCCATAACCGGGATCCATTTGTCCGTGGAGCCCTTCGGGCTGCGGAGTGGGTTCGTTCGCAACCCCCAGGCCTGTACACAATGGCTGATGTGTTGGGGGTAGGCTAAAACGTTCGTGTTTAATACATGACAGATTACTGAAAGAGGAGGAATCAGTTATATGGATATGTTTGGGAAAGTTCCACTTATTGAAATTCCAGTGCATTTGCCCCCAGATCAAAAAAAATGGCTTGATAAAATGGTTGAGGAAGGTCGCATTGCCATCCCTCCAGGGGGATCATTGGAAAAAGGGTCGGTCATTTCCATGTTCATTCGGATGTTGATCCACAATGCGATGGAAGAACAACAGCGACAAGCGGCATTAGAAGCAGAGGATGAAGACGATGACGATGATGACGAATAACATCATCGTTTCGTAAATCCCACTATTTTCCCATCATTAAAGATGGGAAGTCATTAGAGTTTCTTAAAAACCCGCCTTGCGGCGGCGAGGGTGTGGTGGAGCATGGCGGAGGTGTG
>JAALKI010000013.1:0-3254 GCA_011088105.1 Nitrospirota bacterium
GCAATGAACAACGATCACAGGTGGCTTGATTTCAGGGGAGCACTACAAAACTTCCGTTTCTGGGTTTAAAAAAGAGCTACGCTCATACACCGTCCTGCATGAGTGTCGAGCCAAAAGTTTTCCGTGTATTTCTTTATATCCATTATCTAGATTTGGCCAAAAGCGTTTTGGTTAAGCGTGTAATAAAAGGTTAACAGTTAATGTTAGCATCATTAAGTTAGCATCTTCCTGTTATTACGTTATCACTATTTACTGAAAAATAGTTCAAATTGCCTTTTAAATCAGCGTTTTGTTTGCCTGCTCGAATATGCCTTTCATTCTGGCACTTTTTTTGCTAATTGGAGAGTTTATGAGTGTAGACGTTGAGAATCAAAGCAATATTTATGGGGCTCTTGAAAAAATTAGCAGTTTTTTTTATGTCTCTTTTAACCTTGGAGGTTTGCCATGAATGAAGCCACACAACTAACGTCAGCTGTCATGTTTTCCGGAGAGAGTTCCGAAGGCCTTATTCTTGTTGTGGATGATGAGCCTGCTATCAGGAAAATATTACGATTGATCCTGGAAAAGGCGGGGTATGGAGTGATCGAGGCAGAGGATGGAGAGCAAGCCATACAAGCAGTACAAAGCGGCGAGAATCCGTTAGTTTTGGATATGATCATTACCGATATTCGAATGCCGAAATTAAATGGAGTTGAAGCCATTCAGTATTTTCAAAGAGAATTTCCACGTGTGCCCGTTATTGTCTTAACTGGACATCCTGATACTCAGATGGCCGTAACCATGATGAAAGAAGGAATTGTTGATTACCTGACAAAACCCTTTGAGAAAGAAAGGCTTCTTGCTTCCGTCAAGAAAGGCATGGAACAACGAGAACTGCACCATCTATGAAAACCTGATTGTAAGGGTTCTCTATGGGTTATTGTGTCGAGAGACGAGCAAGGAAAGTTGACGCGATTGTTGTTCAATAAAGGATTTTTCCCTGAGGGAGGTTTTTGCTATGCCAACATCATCGGCCGCATCTGAAAGAACATTCAAGACATTATTTGCTGGAATGGTCTTTGCTCTGGCCTTGCTTATGTCGTTTGGAATTTTGTGGGCGGATCAAACTCAAGAAGCCGAGATCATGGTCAAAACCACTTGTGCAGCTTGTCATAAATTTGAAGGGCAGGGCGAGAGCCGATTCGTCTTGAAAGCTCCGGATCTCATGTGGGGTGGGAGTAAATATCAACGTGATTGGCTCATTCGCTGGCTAACCGGTCAAGAACCCATGCTCTATGCCAAAAGCTACCGGTGGGACCAAGGGCAGGAACCAGACGTTCATATGACGGTGACGAAATCGCAGGCCGAAGGTCTTGCCGACTATTTTGCCGCAAATTTGATCGATCCTCGGGTGACCGTGGGAGCGTTTGATGTTTCGGCTGTCACAAAAAAAGGTACAGAATTTGGTGCGCAAATCTTTAAAGAACATGCCTGTATTGGATGTCATACCATTGAAGAAGATGGTCAATTAGTTGGTGGCCCTCAAAGTACGAATCTTGCCGACTCCGGAAATCGGTATAACGCAGATTGGCTGTTTCGATTTGGCCTCAATCCACAGGATTTCACGCCACATAGTGGGGAATTTCTCGCAGATGCGACAGAAATTGGTCTCCGTGACGTCATCGGGTATTTAACGACCCTAGGCGTCAAAGATTTCCATTACGCTGAACCGTGGACCAGCCCAGAGTTTTCTCGTGCCAGCGTTGGACGAGGCCAGGTTGTGTATCAGGAATATTGTTCGCAATGTCATGGGGCAGAAGGCAAAGGAGATGGGCCTGCAGCTTCTGGGCTTAGCCCAAAACCAGCCATCCATGCCAATATTCCGTTTGAGAAGTTACCGATGGAATATCTCTACAATGTGATCTATCACGGCGGTCGCAGTGTTGGAAAATCGCCCAATATGCCTTACTGGGGTCTTACAATCGGACAACAAGGTGTGGCTGATGTCATTGCTTATCTCAAGGCAACGTTTAAGGGAAAACCGCAAATGGCTGAAGTTGCTGTTGGGGAAGGACCTTCAGGTGTTTGTCCGCAACCTCGAAATGTTAAACGCGCTCCCGGCAAAATTCGAAATATGAAAAATCCATTGCCTGACAGTGCAGCGAACATTCGTGCAGGAGAAAAACTTTTTCAACAAACAGCACAACCACTGGCTTGTATGAATTGCCATGGTACAAAGGGAGATGGACAAGGGCCTATGGGAGCGGCACTCAATCCTCCTCCCCGAAACTTTACGTGTGGATCAATGATGAGCAAAATTTCTGATGGTCAATTGTTTTGGATCATCAAAAATGGATCGTCGGGAACTGGAATGATGTCATTTGCCGGTATGGCCGAAGACTCTGTGTGGCAATTGATTCACTATATTCGGAGCTTGGCCAAATAAGAAGGTAGGAAACAGAGCTATGGATTCTCAACGCATAACGGCTGGAGGGGCTAGAACTATCGAGAACGTGGTAGGTAGCAATCCGCTTCGGTTTCAGCCAGAACAAAACGGCTTGGCTATCGCGATGCTGTTGCTCTCCACTGGCAGGCCAGGGGCTCCGGTTGTAGATATGCATGGAAAATTTCTTGGATTTGTCAGTGAATTTAACATCCTCCATGCTTTGGAAACCGGAGTCGATTTGAATCAGGTGACGGCTAAAGACCTGATGGTCAAAGATCGGGTCCCCATTACAGCATATACCACCATTGCTGAAGCGGCAAAGATTATGGAGAACAGCCGTCTTTTACATCTTCCAGTCGAAAAAGATGGAATGGTCATTGGGTGCATTACGCGGCATGATCTACTTCAGGCTTGGCTTCACTTCGGGGTGGGGTTGGAATGAAGTAGATTACTCATCTATCAAACACAGGAAAACTCACATGAATAATGGTCCCGTGTCAGATAAGAGTACATCCTCGCTCTTAACTTCCCTCCCGATGGATCAACTGAATAGTTTGATCTTGAATGCAGCAGGGGAGGGAATTTTTGGCCTCGATTGTGAAGGTCGTCATACGTTTGTCAATCCAGCAGCAGCCCAAATGTTAGGGTACAAAACATCTGAGCTGCTAGGCCAACCCAGCCATACTTTATGGCACCACACTAAAGCAGATGGTAGCCCGTATCCTTCCGAAGAATGTCCTATCTATCGTGCCTATAAGGATGGGGCTGTTCATCATGGCAATGAGGAACTCTTCTGGCGGAAGGATGGGAGTAGTTTTCCTGCACAGTA
>JAALKI010000013.1:3264-69483 GCA_011088105.1 Nitrospirota bacterium
ATGGCAATGAGGAACTCTTCTGGCGGAAGGATGGGAGTAGTTTTCCTGCACAGTACACCAGTACACCAATATGTGATGGTTTTGAGCGTATTGTAGGGGCAGTTGTTACCTTTCGAGACATCACGGAGAGAAAAGAAGCTGAACGAGCGATTGCGCAACTGCGTCAACATCACGAATTCATTTTACAAGCTGCCGGTGAAGGGATTTTTGGGCTTAATCTGCATGGCTATCATACGTTCGTTAATCCAGCAGCAGCCCAAATGTTAGGGTACAAAACATCTGAGTTGCTAGGCCAACCCAGCCATACTTTATGGCACCACACTAAAGCAGATGGTAACCCGTATCCTTCCGAAGAATGTCCTATCTATCGTGCCTATAAGGATGGGGCTGTCCATCATGGCAATGAGGAACTCTTCTGGCGGAAGGATGGGAGTAGTTTTCCTGCACAGTATACCAGTACGCCTCTTCGAGACGAAGAAGGGGACTTGATCGGTGCGGTTGTCACATTTTTGGATATCACGAAAAACAAACAGATGGCAGCACAGTTGCTTGAAGAGACTAGACTGGCCGAGGTGACCAGAGTGCTCGGCAATATCGGTCATGACATGAAAAATATGTTGATGCCTGTTCTCTCGGGTTCCAGCCTTTTACGAGATGAACTCAACGAACAGTTTGATCGTTTGCCAATTGCTGTCAGTCAAACAGAATCACAAAGCCATAAAACCTCGTTAGAAATTCTCGACATGATTGTCAGCAATGCCCGTCGAATTCAGGATCAGGTAAGGGAAATGGCAGATGCCGTAAAAGGTGTAACAAGCCTTCCGGAGTTTATCCCTTGTCAGATCGTAACCGTGGTTGAGGAGGTCCTTGGAACCTTGAGAATGTATGCGGAAGAAAAAGGCATTACCTTGCGGACCCAAAACCTCATGGATCTGCCAACTTTAGAGGCAGACGATCGGCGGTTATTTAATGCTTTCTATAACCTGATTAACAATGCGATTCCTGAGATGCCTTCCGGTGGATCAGTGACTGTGCGCGGCTCTATTGAAAAAGATAAGAATGCCATAAAAATCTCTGTGGCTGATACCGGTCGAGGAATGTCACCGGAAATACGTGATTCTCTTTTTACTTCTCAAGGCATGAGCCGAAAACGGGGTGGGACAGGACTGGGCATAAAAATCGTCAAGGATGTGGTGGATGCTCATGGGGGAGAGATTACTGTAGAGAGTGAAGAGAGTAAAGGAACAACGTTTCACGTGATCCTACCGATAACGCACACTTAGCTGGCAGGGTATCAGCATTATTCGTTCCACGTGACCTTTTGAAAGGAGCCGATTATGGATTTTAAACACGTGGTGTTCTTTATGATGATTTTTTCGTTAAGCACCAACCTTGCTTTTGCTCGTGGCCAGCATATGATGGAGCCTCGGGTGCCGGCTGACAAAATTGAGGAAGCGCGGGCTCTTAAAAATCCACTTTCTGATTCTCCTGATGTTTGGGAAAAAGGAAAAGCGTTGTATGAAGGAAAAGGAACGTGCGTGAATTGTCATGGAATAACCGGTCATGGCAATGGACCTGGTGCAGCGAATCTTGATCCTCCTCCACGCGTCTTTCGTTCCCGAGGATTTTGGATGCACCGTGCGGAAGGGGAAATATTTTGGGTAATCAAGCATGGCTCCCCTGGCACAGCTATGATTCCATTCGGGGGGCTCCTTTCTGATGAAGAGATTTGGACAGTGATGCGATACGAGCGCAGTTTTGCAGCTAAGCGTGGCCGTGGTGGTCGACATGGGGTGGAATGTTGTGATGGCATGGGCCAAGGCAGAGGATTCAGTGGCAAGAAACGACATGGTATGAAAAGGCACAGATAACATGAAGAATGAGTAAAAAGGCGTGCTGCCAATAAGTATAAATCGTAAATATGATTTTCTATGCAACGTATTGGGGCCTTTGCCCAACAACTTCCAGAAGGGAATGCTGTGGGTATTTTGAGTAATAAAAACAAGACGCTTCCCTCTCTAAACGACTCGGGACTAACGCGACGCCATTTTTTACGGTCAAGTCTTGTTTTAGCGGGATTGGCTCTCCTTGGGGGAAGACTGACGTGGGCGGAGGAATCTTCCTTGGTCGATCTCCCCTTTGAACGAGGGCGAAGGCCACTCATTGCCTTTCCTCAGAAGCGGCCACTTATGGTGATGACCACTCGACCACCTCAATTAGAGACACCGTTTCATATCTTTAACGACCATCTCCTGACACCAAATGACGCATTTTTTGTGCGTTGGCATTTGGCTAATATCCCAACACACGTCGATATCAATACGTTCACTCTTCATATTCGAGGGAGAGTGCAGCGTCATCTTTCATTCAGCATGGAAGAATTGAAACGTGATTTCGAACAAGTCGAGCTTACGGCGGTCTGCCAGTGTGCAGGAAATAGTCGAGGGTTTTTTGATCCACGTGTCCCTGGAGGACAGTGGGGAAATGGAGCAATGGGTAATGCGACATGGACTGGAGTACGTTTACGGGATCTACTACAGAGGGCAGGACTTGAAGCAAATGCCGTTCAAGTTCGGTTTAATGGACTAGACAGTCCGGTCGCGAGTGGTACCCCAGACTTTCGCAAGTCTCTCGATATAGAAGATGCACTGAGAAAACAGGTCATAGTGGCGTATGCGATGAACGGTGAACGGCTTCCTTTATTAAATGGCTATCCTCTCCGTCTTATTGTCCCCGGATGGTATGCCACATATTGGATTAAAATGTTGAATGATATCGAAGTCCTCAGTGCAGTGGATGAGGAGTTTTGGATGAAGCGGGCCTATCGACTTCCAGCTGACCCGTGCGGGTGCGTGGAGCCAGGGGAACGACCGACGTCAACGATACCACTAAGCCGAATGACGGTTCGATCGTTTATTACGAATCTCCAGACGGGCGCCTCGATTGCTTCTAACCACCCCATTACTGTCAAAGGCATCGCATTCGATCAAGGATATGGCATCGATCGAGTCTTCGTCTCTGTTGATGGCGGGCAGCAATGGCAGTCCGCAAAAATAGGAAAGGACTATGGAGACTTTAGCTTTCGGCCTTGGGAGTTCCGGTTTATTCCCGTTGCGGGTCGAACGTACCAACTGCAATCCTTTGCCGTGAACCGTATTGGGGAGGCTCAACGATGGCATGCTCGCTGGAATCCAAGTGGGTACCTCCGCAACGTTGTTGAAACTCTTACTCTAAAAGCTATGTAAAGGCCTAGCCATGAGGTGCAATCCTTCCTTGCTTAAGATCTATGTGATACTTCTGTTGTGTGGGATCCTTCCAGGAGGAATAATTGGGAATGATCATGTAAAGGCCGAATCTGTCAGTTTTCCTCATGATCCTGCCACATTCCAGCCAGGGGCAGGGAGCTCAATTGCATCAGGATATTGCACCATGTGTCATTCTGCGGAATATGTCTATATGCAGCCTCCTCACAATCGAGACCAATGGGCTGAAATTGTAGACAAAATGAGACATTCGTTCGGATGCCCTATTCCCGATGAACACGTTTCTCAGCTTGTCGACTACTTGGTAAGCCAAAATTCCTTGCAGTTTCCGGCCTTTTCCAATCGCGCCAACATGGGATCTTCTTCCAGAAAAAGCGAAGGTGGAAATCCCAACGATGGAAGAAAGCTTTACAGTGTTCATTGTGTCAACTGTCATGGCTCGGGCGGAAAAGGAGATGGCCCGATCGGCCAGGCATTACTCCCACCGCCAGCTGACTTGACCGCAGCAGGCAACAAGTCAGACGAAGAACTACTGAAGACCATTCAGAAGGGCCGCCCAGGGACAGCCATGCCGTCCTGGGAACATGACCTTTCCGCTCAAGACATTGACGACCTACTGGCATATTTACGAGTTCTGAGTCGTCAAGAATGAAACGCAAGTATTTTTCACGTCTTTGCTTTCGATCACCATAAAAGAATGACTGTCTAGCGACAGTGGCGGTATGGTTGATGCTAATGGTCTTATTGCCAGTGTTTTCCTGCCTCTATCTTGCGGGCTGTTTTCATGTGGTGCTAACATACCGTTAATCTTAATTGGAGGAATTTCACCCTATGGCAAATGTGACACTTTTGGTTTCATCGACTTGCTCCGCTTGCCCATCGGCAAAACAGTTATGGAAACAACTTCGGGTCAAATACAGTTTTAGCTATCGAGAGATCGATATTAGTTCTCCCGATGGCCAAGAATTGGCTGAGCGACATTCAGTTCGTGCGGTTCCCGCGACCATCATTAACGGACGACTGACGTTTGTCGGAGTTCCCCCTCGGCAAAGTGCAGAAAAAGCATTGGCTCCCAAAACAGGCTAATGATTCGGTAGAGATATGGATACGCCCCGTCCTTTTGGTATGGATGACGATGAACTGGATATTGAATTGCCGGTTCTGCCAAGGCTCGAAACTGGCCCACCACCAGACTGTCCTTTTTGTGGAGAGCCCCTCTCGATGATCGATGGAGATTGGGGGTGTACGGACTGTAACGGGGAACTTATTGGTCCGGAAACCGGATAACGTTGCTCTGCCGACAAGGTCTTTTCCCTTCTTGTGATTCTCGCAAATCGTGACTGATGCTGGATGTTTTTGCCGGCCTTTTTCATCCTTCCCTGGAAACTGCCTTTACTCAACAGATTCGTGCATGCAAAGCCGCACAGCCTTTTGAGTTGATCGCCATTGTCGTGCCATCCGAGTCTCTCCGTGCCAGGCTCAAATGGCTGCTCTGCTATGAACAGCAACTTTCATTCCTCAATATTCATTTTCTCACCTTTTCACAGTTAACTCATCGTATTCTAGAAGTTGAAGGCGTTTCTCTTGACCAATCTATTCGGTCTCCAGTGTTTTTTAAAGAAATGCTTCGTCACGTTCTGCATGGAGAACGGCAAGAAGTGCAAGCCTGGGCTGGGGTCGCTGATATTCCTGGTGCGTGGGCGGCTCTCTGGGCAACGATCCAGGATCTCACCCATGCTCGCCTTGACGTACAGTCTGTTCTTGATGTCATTGCCCAATCAGATCAATTGTCTGCATCGAACATCGTCCCTCTTATACGGCTCTATGGCTTGATCCAGCAAACTAAGTTGCAGTTAGGAGCTTGGGCTCACGAAGATCTCACGATCCATGCGCTTCCTTTCGTCACCGATTCTCTTTTCCTTCGTCGTGTAGATCGTATGATCTATTATGGCTTTTATGACTTAAATCAAGTCCAGTTGGACTTTTTTCAAGCGATTGCTCGCGTTTATCCCTGTACGTTGTATTATCCGCTCATTCGTGATCACCCTGCCTTTGAGTTTGCCAAACAGTTTTTTGATCGACATATATTCGGGCTTGCTGGAGAAGCCGTGACATGGTTGCCATCTGACCGGAATCAGGTTCCTTTGTCTGCCTTGTTTGCGGGAACGTCCATAGCGGTTCCTTCCTTCCTTAACGAAGGACAGGCCCAAGAAGCACCTTTGGCTAGCTCCCCTTCTTCTGAAAAAGGATCGGGGTTGGGTAATATGGCATCTTCTGTACGTGAGCCCGAGAGTGATGGTCCTCTGGACAAGCCCGTCTGCCACATCATTCAAGTCTCTGGTCTGGACGATGAAATCACCATGGTGGCGAAGGACATTTTGGGATGGGTGGAGGAGCGGAATATGGCATTCCATCATATCGGTGTTGTTGGACGCACGTTATCGGGCTATGAGACGGCTATTCCCCGTATTTTTGCACAACATGACATTCCCTTTACCTCCACCATGTCTCGGCCATTGAATGCGTTTCCTCTTCCACGCGTTGCTAGGCAATTACTAGAGCTGAGCCTAGAAGACTTGCCCCGATCGCGCGTGATGGATCTTCTCTCATCACCCTATATCCAACTCTCTTCGCTTTGCCCTGATCTGCCAAATCCCAGCCCTGATGTTTGGGATAAGGTCAGCCGGCAATTGGGTATTACCAAGGGAATCACAGAATGGGAACGGCTTGAATGCGATGAGCCCGCAGAACGGGAGAAGACCAAGGCTGAACATTTACAAGAACCCTCATCTTTCAAAGCACAACGTCGAGGATTGTGTCATGCGGTGAAGATGCTTCGACATGCCGTTGAGCAACTTCCCTGCCAGGGGTCGTGTGCTCAATTTGTCGCGAGTACCAAAGCTTTATGGCAAGAGTTTCTCAGGTGTGCTGAACCAGACAACATTGAAAGGGACACGGCTTGTTGGGACGCGCTTTTCGCGGGGATGGATGAACTTGCTGCCCTAAGTCCTTTGGATGAGCACATGACACGAACGGATTTTGTGGCAACCGTGTCCCGGTTTCTGGAAGAGCAGCCTATTCCTCTTGGAACATTGGCTGAAGAAGGCTTCGGGGTTCAAGTGATGGATGCGATGGAAGCGAGAGGAATTCCCTTTCGTGTGCTGTATATCATTGGGATGACGGAAAGCGTTTTTCCTCGACACATTCAGGAAGATGCCTTTCTTCGAGATTCCATACGCCGACAATTAGAAACCACATTGGGGTATAAAATTTCTGAAAAACTGGCCGGATATGATGAGGAAAAATTATTGTTCTATTTATTGGCAAATTCGGCAACAGAATCAGTCATCGTTGTGTATCAACGGTCAGACAAAACAGGTCGACCGTTCATGCCGTCTTCCTATGTCGGGGCAATCAAACGCTGTTTTGGCGCTGTTCCTGAACGGATTGTCGCCAAGTCATTTATGGAAAAAACAAAACAGCTTCCACATTTTTCCATGACGCGTCTGACTCCTTTGGAATATGCCAGACATTGTCTCTTAGCACGATGTCTTCCGAATCAAACGGTCCAACGTGGGTTGCTGATGAGGACGCTCTTTGACCGAGGGCTTGTAGCCCTTCATGCCCAAGAAAGCGCTCAGCCGAGGTTGGGAGCTTTTGATGGCATGATTGGATTCCAGGATGATCGCTGGGATGTTTTTAAACATCATGGAGTATCGCCAACTGCGATAGAGCCGTATGCCACATGTCCATTTCAGTATTTTAGCCGTCACGTGCTGAATGTTAAGCCGTTGCCGTGTCCTGAAGAGACAACAGAGGTTGAGGCACGTTTATTGGGGACATTGGCCCATGCAATTTTGCGGGAGGCCTTGAGGACGTTGAAAGATCAGGAACTCATCCCCCGAATGTTTCCACCTACGGATGAAACCCAGAACATACTCAGACACGTATTAGCTCATGCTGCCTGCGAGGTTTTTGAGACATTTGCCCAAACCCATGCCGTTGGCTACGCGTTGATTTGGGAACTCCAACAGCAAAACCTGTTGGAGACTATCCAACAGGTTTTGGCAAGGGATTGTGAAGAAATGGGAACGGTCTGGGAACCATATCTGTTTGAGGAAGATGGCACAGGAACATTAGCGGTAGCCCTTCCCACAGGGGTAGAGACATTTGTACTCAATGGGCGAATTGATCGTGTTGATTGGTCATCGTCTCAACAGGCCTATCGTCTGATTGATTACAAATACACAGCCGGCAAACAGCCTCGCTCATTAGACACCAATCCTCTCCTTGGTGCGGTCCGTGGGAAAAAACTCCAGCCACCGCTGTATCTCATGATTGCCGCGCAGACAATTCCTGATCGTCTGCGACAACATGGCGTCCACCCGATATCTGTCGACCCCCCATCGTGTCACGGTCTATGGTTGTATACCATCGCTCCCAATTGGAAACAGCCTGGGGGGCCCTTAAGCCGAACCAGCTTTCCTGGCGATGCGTGGAGTTCCTCACTTCGAATCCCTCTCGAGCAGGCGCTACGTGTAATGCTCTCTGGTATTCGAGAAGGACAATTCTTTATCGCTCCAGGCAGTCATTGCGATTGGTGTGAGTATCGAGCCCTATGTCATGTCTCTCACCAACCAAGCTTGTGGCGTATTCGTAATGACCGAGCCCGTATCCTGCCGCATCGTGCGTTATGCCGAGCGGTCCCACCCAAAGAGTGAACGGTGTTCAATGCTTTCGCCTCTCCCCGATAGTGACGCACGTACCAATGCCGCGAGGAGCACTGATCGTAATATCGTGGTGATGGCTGGGGCTGGAACAGGCAAAACGACGCTTCTTGTTGATCGACTGATTCATTTGCTCTTTCAGTACCCCCACCCATTGCCCATGAGCAAGATTGTGGCATTGACCTTTACCAATAAAGCGGCTAATGAGATGAAAGTTCGATTGCGTGAACGGCTGATAAGGCTTCACACCTATGCGGCTTCTGATTTCCACACGTCTTCTCTGCCCCAATCCCAGGAACAAGAGATGGCCCAGACAAGGGCCCTCCTTCAGTGGTCGCAGCTTGCAGAAAAAGACGTGCAAGAATTAGCAGGCAGGGCTATTAGGGAATTAGAGCGGAGCCAAATCGGAACAATTCATGGTTTTGCTGCGCATCTCCTTCGATTATATCCGATTCAAAGCGCTGTCGATCCTGGGTTTCAAGAGGATGATGGAAGCCAGTTCAGCCGATATTTCGAGCAAGAATGGCGTCGCTGGATGGATAAAGAATTGGGGCCAATGGGCTTACACCATGAGACATGGCGAGCAGCACTTGCCGTGATGACATTAGATGATATGAAGGCCTTGGCTATTTTATTCACGGATGAGCTCATCCCTCTTGATCGTGAATGGGTTGCCAAGATGAATGGATCAATGGTGCCTCCTCCCATTGCTGCATGGGCCATGGCCTTGGCTCGCCAAGGCCAAACGTTGCGCTCCACGCATGAACAAAATCAGACGCTTGAACGGATGTTAGACCAGGCCATCGAAGTTTTGACCGCAGTTGGTCAGACCACGTGGCCGCTGGAATGCACTAACACCATGCTTGAGCGAACAGTGCCTTCGAAAACCACGACATGGCCACTTGAAGAGTATCGGATGGCCAAGCGAATCATTCGGATCGCATCTCAGATGACACAAGTCAAGCCAGCGCGGCTTGTTGTGATCCTCGAACAATTGCTGCCGTTTGTTCAAAAATGTCGGCAAGAGTTTGTGCAACAGGGGTGGATCTCGTTTGGGGGCTTGTTGGCGCGGGCCAGGAATTTGGTTCGAGATCACATCTGGGTACGGCGTGAATTGAAAAGCCAGTATAGCGCGTTGCTTGTCGATGAGTTTCAAGATACTGATCCTGTGCAATATGAGTTCATTATCTATTTAGCTGAGATGATGGGACAGGAAGCCACACATTGGAGCGATGTGCAAATCAGCCCTGGCAAGCTCTTTATCGTTGGCGATCCCAAACAGTCTATCTATGCCTTTCGACGTGCCGAGATGGAAGCTTACGATCGTGTCGTCCACGACCTGATTTTAGGCGCAGGGCGATCGGGTGATCAGTACAGGCTTCAGGCGAACTTTCGGAGTCACTGCGGATTATTAGGGCCGATCAATGCGTGTTTTTCTAACCTGTTTCCTGTTCATACCATCAAAGGGTTTCAACCCAGTCATGAACCGTTGCTTGCTGTTGATCCAGACGCCATGGTGGTGCCGACTGAAGGGATGGCAGTTCGTCTCGTTAAACCAGAAGCGCCAGATGTTGATGTGGAGAACGCTAGCCTGATGGAAGCAGAAGAATTGGCTCGGTGGCTTCGTCAGGAGGTCTTGGGACAGCATCTCATCAAGGAGCAAGGCCTTTCCATCACGGTTCAACCAGCGCACATGGCAATACTCTTTCGAACATTGACTCATGCGGACTTGTACATCGAGGCATTACGCCGTTATGACATTCCCTATGCGGTTGAAGGAGAAAAACATTTTTATGAACGGCAGGAAGTGATCGATTTCATCAATGTGCTCCGCGCCGCTATTCTCCCACATGATTCTGTCGCCGTGATTGGGGTATTGCGGTCGCCAATTGGGGGAATGTCTGATGCCACAATTGCCAAGCTTGCCAAGGACAACCAACTAAATTATCGAGAGTTTTCTGCTGATGGGCACGGAGAAGTTGAACTCGTCTATGCCATGTTGCGAGAGCTGAACCATGTCTTGCCGTGTCTGCCTTTGCCCGATGTCGCGAATTGTGTCTTAGATCGTCTGCCGTTGTTGGACTTTGCGGCGGCGTCGATTGATGGGGAACAGGCTGTCGCGAATCTCTATAAGATGCGCGATATCATAGAAGCACTTGCCCAACAGCCAAACATGACATTGGGAGGAATAGGCACGGTCTTAACTGAACGCTTGCACAACCGACCACCCGAAAGTGAAAGCGCCTTAATAGAGGAACACGAAAGAACCAATGACGGGCAGGGAGCAATTCGTCTTCTTAGTATTCATAAAGCCAAAGGTCTTGAGTTTCCGATGGTTATTTTGGCTGGGTTGCACCGAGGCACTGAGTCGCGGGAACCACGTGTTTCAGTCCAGCATGACTGGTCCTCTGGAGTGCTTGGCGTCAAAGTAGGAGAGTTGTATACGCTTGGTAGTGTTTATACCTCGGATACGGTGGCTCAACGTCAACAAGCCGAACAGGTCAGGCTCCTCTATGTCGCCATGACTCGTGCTAAACGGCGACTTGTTCTTTCTGCCGGGCTACTTGCTACGAATACCCGAGAGACTATGCTTACGCTTCTCGCACAGGGGATGGGCGTGAGTTGGGAAGCCTTGCTCCAAGAGTTGAATGGGTATGGGACCACAACAATTTCTCTAGGTAACATGCCGGTGTCTGTTGAAATTGTCCGAGGACGAGAGCCATCATTCCGGTGCGCTACGTTAGATGAACATGAATGGCAAGCCAAAGAGGTTGGCTTCGACGTGCAAGCATATCAGGCCCGATGGCATGAACGAACCCGTCGTTGTCAGAACATTGCCAAACTCAAGCCTTTTGGGACGGTGACGGCGTGGCAGCATCAATCCAAATCGTCATCCGCGCCCTTGCATGATCGAGATCCTTCGAAAACAGATCTCATCAGTGAGCCTTGTGCTATCAGCGAGATGGAGGCAGTAGGGAAGAAGACTCTGGCATCGTTTGAATCCGTTCAACGCCAGCGCGATAGAAAAGTCATTGGAATATTGGCTCATCGGGTTCTTGAAGGATGGGACTTTACTCGTGATCCGAACAATCTCGTGCCTTGGATTCAAACGGTTTGGCAACGCTGGATGCCCCAAGGTTCCCAAAATGATGCCTTGCGCATACTTGATACAGTTCAAACACTATTTCGTGTATTTGTGAAATCCGCTCCGTATGCCCGTTTGACAAAAGCAGAAATCCTTGGAAGAGAAATCCCTTTTTCGATACCATGGGATAAGCTGGATGCTTCCTCTCATCGAGGAACACCAGTGGCTGTCATGGAAGGGACGATCGACCTCATTTATCGTGTTGATGGAACCCTGTGGCTTGCCGATTACAAGACAGATTCGGTAGAACAAGGACAAGTGTCTGTTCAGGCGGCACGCTATCATGAACAATTGCAAATCTATCGGGAGGCAGCCTGTCGCTGCTTGAATCTGCCAGCACTGATGTGTGAGGTCATTTTTCTACGATCTGGTATTGCGGTCACGATGCCAGATGCATAAGCTGTGAAAAGGAGAGATCGTCATGAGTATGGGATGCATGAGAGGAAAGATCATTATCATCGGGTTGCTCCTGATGGGGCTGTTTGCCTGTGCAAGCCAAGAGAAAAAGAGTGTCCAACCGACGCTTGTTCCTCCTGTCGGGAGTCAATCGTCTGCGGCGACAGCGATGAAAGAAGGCAATCGACTGTTTGCCCTTGGTCAATTCGATGCCTCAAAAATGCAGTACGAAACTGCTATTCGCGCTCAGCCGGATTTAGCCGAAGCCTATTATAATCTCGGCCTCACCCTTGATCGTCTTGGAAACCCTAAGCAGGCCCATGCCTATTACATTCAAGCAGCAAATTTGGCGCCTGGGCACAAGGTGATATGGGATTCACCTTCCCTTCGAAGATATGGGGATGTTCCAGAATCTGCATCAAGCGGTGGGGGCACACCCGTCTTACCTGCCTTGGGTGGGTTGGGTGGATTAGGATCGTCAGGGGGCGGAAGTACAGGGCCAGGCTACTAAGTGTTGGTTCGCAACGAGGGTTGAGAAGGTGGAGAGTGCGTGAGATAGCCTCGTGCGATCATAGCGGCGCCAAAGAGTACCATGGGTACGCTCAAGAGTTGACCCATGGTCAGGGCATCAAAGAAAAATCCAAGATGGACATCGGGTTCTCGGAATAATTCGGCAATAATCCGAAATATTCCATATCCTACAAAAAAGCTCCAGAAGACCGTTCCTGGAGGCGTGGTCATTGTTCCAATAACCCATAAAAGTACAAAGAGTGCTACCCCTTCTAAGCATGCCTCATAAAGTTGTGAGGGATGGCGGCAGAGCTCCCCTCCTCCTGGAAACACCATGCACCATGCTACATCAGTTGGGCGACCATACAATTCGCCATTGATAAAATTTCCCAGTCGTCCTAAGCCGAGGCCAATGGGTACGGCTTGAACGGCGAGATCGGCAATGGCATACACGGCGAATTTTTTCTTACGGCAAAATATCCAAATAGCAAAACAGGTCCCAAGTAATCCGCCGTGAAAGGACATCCCACCTTCCCAGACAGCCAAAATGCTTAATGGATGTTGCAGATAATAGGAGGCATTGTAAAACAAGGTATAGCCCAAGCGACCCCCAAGAAAGACTCCCAAGGCGGCGTAGACAATTAAGTCGTAGAGTTGTTCTTTGGATATAGGAAGGTGTTTTGCTGCAGCTTTGGTCTTTAATAAAAAGTATGCGGCTGAGAGGCCCAGCAAGTACATCAACCCGTACCAACGAAATTGTAACGGACCGATGCGTAAGAAGACCGGGTCAATATGGGGGTAAGGAATCATGTGAGAGAAACGTCCCTTCGTATCCTAGGCCTCAGGATCTGGATTTTCAAGTAACCAGACTGCTAGCATGAAAGACAAAGCTCGCTTCCAGAGGAGCTACCTAGGGATGATGATGTCATGCTTCTAGAACATCATACGTAAAAATTCTTTTTGACTGGCAAGTGTTAGGATGGATGTATGAAGGTCTTGCCTGCACTTGATCCATATAAATAGAGGGAGGTTGCTATGGAATGTCCACGATGCAACGGTGTTATGGTGAAAGATGCGTTCGCAGATATTCAAGACGATACAGGGGCACGGGAGTTTTTTGGTTGGCGGTGTATTCTTTGCGGAGAAATTCTCGATCCGGTGATTTCCGTCAATCGCCAATCCCATCATGAACCAATGTTAGGCCGTTCCCGGAAAAAATTTGCCACGCAATTGGGGTAAATTACGCGATGTGGGAAACTATTTGATTGAGGGAGTAGAGAGAATATGGCAGATACCGATTCGCAGCAGAGTTCTTCAGGAGATAGCCAGGAAGCGTCTCAGCTCCTTCCTGGCGTCAAGAATATCATTGCTATCAGCAGTGGCAAAGGAGGGGTTGGGAAGTCAACCGTTGCGGTGAATCTTGCCGTTGCGCTGAAGCAGGCTGGTATGAACGTCGGGTTAATGGATGCGGATGTTTATGGCCCCAATGTCCCCATGATGATGGGGGTCACACAACCGCCAGAAAAAGAAGGTGACCGCTTAAAGCCAGCTGAGGGGCATGGCGTTAAAATTATGTCCATGAGCTTTTTTGTCCCTGAAGACACTGCGCTTGTCTGGCGTGGGCCGATGGTCCATACGGCCATTCAACAGTTTTTTCGTGATGTCTTATGGGGGGAATTAGATTACCTTCTTGTGGACCTTCCGCCCGGAACAGGTGATGCGCAATTGTCATTATCGCAATCTGTATCATTAACCGGAGCTGTGACGGTCACCACCCCGCAGGATGTGGCGCTTCATGATGTTCGCAAGGGAATCATGATGTTTCAGAAGGTCAATGTGCCTTTGCTAGGCATTATAGAAAACATGAGCTATTTTGCCTGTGGGCATTGTGGCGAACGAACAGAGATTTTTTCGCATGCGGGCGGCGAACGAGCAGCTGAAAAGTTTGGGATTCCCTTCTTGGGACGCATTCCTCTCGATCCAGAGATCAGGATTGGCGGTGATAATGGCACACCCATTGTGATCGCGGATCCTGATTCTCCGCAAACCCAGGCCTTTCAACAGGTCGCCTCAACATTGATTGAGGCGACTATGCCCAAAGAGGGCCAACCGCGGTCGACCCTTAGTGACATGCTAAAAAAAATTAAGGAACCCATGGGGCTCAAGTAGGCACCCAGAGCTGACAGACGATACAGAAACAGGAGATCAAGAATGGCTGATGTTATTCGAGTGGCAGGGGTAGAGGACGTGATGCCTGGCAAGGGCATTGTTGCTGAAGTCAATGGGAAAAGCATTGCGGTTTTTAATGTTGAAGGCATGTTGTATGCAATTGATAATACGTGTGTGCATCGAGGTGGTCCGTTAGGAGAGGGTGATCTCGATGGTGAGGTGGTGTCCTGTCCATGGCATGGGTGGGAATATAATGTGAAAACTGGTGCCTGTGTGAATAATCCTTCTGCCTGTGTCGTTTCCTATCCTGTCCAGATTGATGGGTCGGACGTGAAGGTTGAGGTATAAGGCGCATCAAGTATTGTCACGGACATGCTGAGCGAAAGGCTGCGTCATGACGTTTGTCCGTCCGGAAGATATTCGTCGAGTCTCGAAGTCTGTGCTTCGGGAAAGACGGTTGCCACCCTGGTTTAAGGTTACCCTTCGAACGGGTTCCGATTATCACGATATTCGCCGCATCATTGATCAGCACGGGCTGCATACGATATGTGAGGAAGCCCGTTGTCCCAATGTGTGGGAATGTTGGAATAATCGAACGGCTACCTTTTTGATTTTGGGGGATGTGTGCACGCGGCGCTGTCACTATTGTGCGGTGACCACGGGTAAGCCCGATGGACTTGACCGCGATGAGCCGGAACGCGTGGCGCAAGCCATTGACAAGCTTGGCCTCCGGCATGCTGTGATCACCTCTGTTAACCGTGATGAATTAGACGATGGTGGTGCATCGGTTTTTGCCGACACCATTCGAGCCATTCGTCAACGAAGGCTTGCGTGCACCGTGGAGGTATTGATCCCTGACTTTCAAGGGAAGAAAGATGCCTTAGCTACCGTGATGGCTGAAAAACCGGATATCCTCAATCATAACATTGAAACTGTTCATCGTTTGTTTCCCACTATTCGCCCACAGGGAAAATATCCCCGATCGCTGGAAGTACTGGATTGGGCTGCGAAGATGGGAGGTCGGACAAAGTCAGGACTCATCGTAGGTATGGGAGAAACCGATAAAGAGATTCGTCAGGTCATGCAGGATCTTCGAGCCGTCGGTTGTATGATCCTGTCCATTGGTCAATATCTTCAACCAACACAAGATTATTGGCCAGTAGCCCGTTTTTATACACCCGAGGAATTCCAGGCATTTCGAGAGGAAGGGCTCGCTCTTGGGTTTCATCATGTGGAATCGGGTCCGTTAGTTCGGAGTTCGTATCATGCAGAGCAGCAAACTCAAACCATGCACCATGACAGGCAACGCGTTATGTGTTAACAACACGGCTCTTGACTCGTCACTGTTGACTCATCACCTTTTTTCTTAACGATGCGACTCAAACGCTGGCTCATTCTTGCTCCTCTTCTCGTCTTAGTGTTTTTACTGCAATCTTATCTTTGGGTGCCGACGTATGAGCGGCAGGATCTTGGGAATCCTCAACGATTAGTTACCTATATTGAAGGGTCCAGCGGAGACGCCAAAATCCTCAATCCCATCCTTAATGCCGACTCGGCGAGCTCGAATATTGCCAACCATGTTTTCGAAGGGCTGTTAGATTTAGATGAACATCTGAATTTGCGCGCCCGTCTTGCCATCGATTGGGCTATTACCGAAAAAGCCTATTTGACGATTAACCCGAACAATCGTTTTCCTGACGGAGTTGCCGTAACAGGGAAGGGCGTTGTCCAGCGCATGGAACAAACCTTGGAATCAGGTACATCCCCAGAACTAGCCCGTCTGATTGCACACATGCAGATCCTTGCCCCTTCAACAAGAGAGACCTCACTCGTTGTTCCAGTGAACGATGAAAAAACGTCAGGTGAGGCCACGGTCCATGTGACCATTCATGTCCCTGAGCGGGTTGTATTTACATTACGGGAAGTCGATCAAGAATTTTTCGATCGCATTCAGCCTATTATTGGAAAACGATTTTTTCAACATTTCCCCTTCGAGCAGTTCATTACAGTTTCTGATGATCACCATCAGGCGAGCCAACCCGACATAAACGCGCAATTGCAAAAATTGCTGCCTATTGCCGAACATAATCCCGAGATTCTTTTCCATCTGAGAGAGGGGGTACCTTTTCATGATGGTCATGAATTTGATGCGGGTGATGTCAAGTTTACCTATGAAGCGATTATGAATCCTAGGAACCTTTCTCCGAGAACCTCCGATTTCGAGCCGATCAAGGCTGTGGAGATTGTCGATTCTCATGCCGTTCGTGTTGTGTACAAACGCCTTTATTCACCAGCCATCAATGCGTGGACCATGGGGATATTGCCTGAGCATCTGCTCAACGAACGTGCGATGATGAAGGAAATGAAAACGAAAGGACTTTCCGCAACAGCCCGCCAAACCTTTGGTCTGCGGGACAGTCAATTCAATCGTCACCCCATTGGCAGTGGTCGGTTTCGCTTTGTGGAATGGCAAGGAGATGAATTTATTCATTTGACCAAATTTGAGAGATACTGGGAAGGGCCGTCTGAATACCATGATTATTACATGCGGATTGTTCCAGATATTCTGACTCAAGAGGTTGAGTTTCGAGCTGGGGCTCTCGATTATTACGCAACTCTTCCACATCAGGTCGCTCGGTACAAGGATGATCCCGCCTATCAAGCATTCTCTAGCCTTGGATTCGGATACACCTATATTGGCTACAATAACCGGCAACCATTGTTTGCTGATCCGCGAGTCAGAATGGCTTTGGGGATGGCTATCAATGTGGATGACTTTTTGACCTATCTGTTGTACGGGGAAGGTGAGCGGGTGACAGGGCCCTATCCCCAAAACACAGAATGGTACAACCCAGCGATTCAACCTCTTCCCTATGACCCTGAGGGAGCGAAGCAGATATTGGAAGAACTCGGATGGAAAGAAAATGCTGAAGGCTGGTTGGAAAAGGACGGGAAAACGTTCGAGTTTAATCTCATCACAAACAGTGGAAATCCCATTCGGAAAAACATTTTGACCATTGCCCAAAATGCCTGGAAAAAAATTGGTGTGAAATGCCATACCCAATATTTTGAATGGGCGGTGTTTCTCAAGGATTTCGTCAATACCGCACAATTTGATGCGGTGGTGTTGGGATGGAGTATGGGCATCGATCCGGATTTATACCAAATCTGGCATTCCAGTCAGGCTGGTCCGCAGCAGCTCAATTTTGTCGGATATCACAATCCCAAAGCGGATGAGTTAATTGTCAAAATTCGGAAGGAATACAATCGGGATCGACAGCGCATGTTGGCCCATGAACTGCATCAGCTTATTCATCAGGATCAACCGTATACCTTTTTATACGCTCCGCTGAGTACACGGGTTTTGGATAAAAAAATTGTTCTTGTCGAGCTAGCGGAGGATGGCACTGAACGATATCGAAAAATTTTCCCCACGAAAAGCGGCGATATTACATTTTACTTTCACCAGTGGAGAAAACTAGAGTTCACTCCAGACTTTTGAAGGAAAGGCTTGAGGCGTCTTATTTGAAGGGATGTGAGAACCCGCCCAGGATCAAGCCTGCTCAGTTCATCTACCGGGCTGCTGTGATCCGATTTTTGATGACATCGAACGTGGCTTTGGGGATCACGTTTTTTGCCACAAGTTCTCCTCGGAGCCGGTAAGGACGATTCGCCACCACTTTATCCGCCACTCGTTTCGTTAATCCCAAAAACAACACCAAATCATTAGCGGAAGCCTTATTAATATTGACCGAAGCCAGTGCACCCTTAAGGGGGGCTGTGACTGGACGTACATCAGATGATCGTGCTCGTTTCGCTGAAAGGGCAGGCTTTGACTTGGCCTTGGACTTCAGCGATTTTTTTACCGTCGGTGGCGTGGCTTCTGCGGCGACGTTCCGCTGTGTCGAGTCTTTGAGCTCTTTTTGATATCGTTCGATGGTTGTTTTCAAGGCAAGATTCTGACTGGCGAGTTTTTGGCGTTCTCGCTTCATCTGACTGATCGTGTCGATGAATTCCTCTCTCTTTTGTTCAAGTTCTTCTTCCCGAGAGGTTAAAAAGGCTTGCTCTCTTTCATGGCCTTCCTTAGTTCGTTGAACTTCTGACGCCATGATCTCAAACTCTAGTGATGTCTTCTCATGTTCTCCTTTGACTTTTTGTAATTCTTGTTCTAAGGCCTTTGCAACCATACGACTCTTTTCCAGATCAGCCTTGGTGTTTTCCATCTCCTGGACAACACTTTCATATTGACTCTTTGCAACGACACATCCGCTGGTGAGAATGCTCGATGAAACAATGATAAGACAGATAGCGCGGAATCCCTGTAAGGCATGAGTGGCCATCGTGTATCTTCTCCTTTTGAAAGTACCTCTGTTGTCTTGGTCTGTGCTTCTGTTCTTCCTCAGGTATGAGGACGTCTGCTAGAGGGCGTCTCCTCTTGGGGCGATTTCTGCACGATTAATCTGTAAAGAGGTAGAACAAGCGCATCGTTTTGTCAAGAGTTTGACAGGTATCTGTCCTCCATATTTCTCCTTGACTGTGCGAAAAGAGTTTGTGAGGATGGCGTGGGCAGTGCCCGTATTCTTGATTATCTATCCCAGTCGTGTTGTTTTCTGGCTTCGCACACATGGAACGACTTCATCCTGAGTTGGCAGCCCTTTTGGGATTCGTGGAAGGCTTGACCGAATATTTGCCGGTCTCTTCGACGGGGCATTTAATTCTCGTGGGGCATCTATTTGATTTTACAGGCAAAGTTGCAGCCAGCATTGATATCTGCATTCAACTTGGGGCTATCCTGGCCGTTGTTGTATATGAACGAGGCAAGCTCCTTGCGGTGTTTCGCGAAGCCTTCCAGGAGCAGGGGCATTTTCGCGACATGGTTGCTTCCTCTCAGTCCAATCAGTTGGTCCCCTCTTCCCAACAATGGAAGGGACTTTTGGCTCAGTCCATGAAGGAACACCGAAGTCTGTGGTTTCTTGTCGGGCTGGGTATAGCCTTTTGCCCTGCAGCCATGATTGGGTTTTTCTCTCATGATTGGATTGAGGCTCATCTGTTTTCGCCAAGAATCGTGGCAGTAAGTTTGATCGTTGGCGGTTTGATTATCTTGGCG
Source organism: Nitrospirota bacterium (assembly GCA_011088105.1). Lineage (GTDB taxonomy): Bacteria > Nitrospirota > Nitrospiria > Nitrospirales > UBA8639 > JAALKI01. Next base: position 22,582 of record JAALKI010000013.1, read on the forward strand.
GTTGAATGGAGGCCTCACCGTATTCGAGTGACACAGTTAACCCACGTTGGGCTTCGATCAGCAGTAGGCGTAGGGATTGCTCAATGTGTTGCCTTAATTCCTGGGATGTCTAGATCAGGCTCCACGATTGTTGGTGGATTGCTTATGGGGCTGGATCGAAAAATCGCGACAGAATACTCATTTTTTTTGGCCTTACCCACCATGTTTGCTGCAACAGGCTATAAATGGTTTCAATCATTTCATCTGCTCAGCTTTGAAGAAGCCCTTGCCTTAGGGATTGGCCTTGTTGTTGCCTTTTTTGTTGCCTGGATCGTCATCGCCGTATTTCTTGCCTATGTTAAACGCCACACACTTCGTGTTTTTGCTTACTATCGAATTGCCTTAGGGAGTGCCTGGCTCCTTCTTCTCTCGTAGCCAGGACCCTGTTTGCAAGGTGTCCTCAGCAATCAAGAGAATGTCCACACCACAGACTGAAACTTTTTGGTCTTGAAGCCAATGATTGCTATAATTGATAATGATCCGCCTCATCGATACGCCTATCCTGGTTGACCAAAAAGTGCGTTTACTTTTCTGTTCCTGGGAAAACTACCAATGGTTATTCAATTTTTATGATCATATATTACTCGAAGATTCTCTCCAAGAGTAATCTAGGTGCGGCTTGGAAACTTTAGAAGAGAAAAATTGAAGAAACAAATTCAGATTCGGTGGTGTGAAACCGAAAGACTCATCGGGCAGCATCCCTTAACTGAAATCCATTCCGGGGGTGTTGAAAGAGTAAAGTAAATTCTACCCAATGAATCTTCACTACTTTTATTCCGTTGTGCGACTGGTTGCCGCTTTAAGCTAGCAGGGGCTCATCATTCATAGGGAGCCATCTGATATGTTTCTAGAGAGACCACAAAGTGTTTCTCACCATCCATACATCGTGGAGCGTCGGTCGCCAAACAGATCATTATATGGATTGATTGCCTTGTTTCTGGCTTCTTCAGCATTGATATCGACGATAGTTAATTCCTGTTGATCTGGTGAGGCTCGATGAAGGATATGCCCTCCTGGCGAAACAATTTCGCTGTTGCCAATAAAGGTTAATGCTTGCTTCCCACCTCGTGCTTCCTTTCCCACACGATTGGCCGTAATACTGAATACTCGATTTTCCAAGCATCGAGTAACCATGGCATCTGGGCAATGTGGGAGTACAAGGTTGGATGGGTGGCAGAGGATATCTGCCCCTTTGAGCGCCAGGGTCCTGGCAACTTCTGGATAGATCCAATCGAAACAGATCATAAGGCCAATCTTTATGTTACCCAGATTCCATACTGATAATTCCGTATTTCCAGGAGAGAAAAAGAGGGTTTCTTCAAAGAATAAATGAAGTTTGCGATAAACGCCAAGAAAGCCATGAGGCCCAACGAGCACGGCGGAATTATAGATATGGTGGCCATCGCGTTCAGCAAGACCAATGACGATATATATGGATTGTTCTTCTGCGATACGGGCAAATCGTTGAGTGGTTAACCCCTCAGGGACAGGCTCAGCCAATCGACGGACCTCTTCTTGCGAGGTAAACTGGTATCCAGTCATGGCCAGTTCTGGTAAGACCAACAAATCACAGTCTATCGATGAAATCTTGGCAATGGCTGCATCGAGGTTGTCCGTCACATTTCCGAATGTCGGTTCGAATTGAAAATATCCAACTTTCATGATCAATCACCTTCTCAGGGGTCGTTGACGAACTCCAAAATATTTCAAATTGTCGACAATTATCGACGATGCTCACGTGGCAGGAAAAAAGGGACGGTCATTCGAACGTTCTCATCCAGCAAGACTATAGGATCGTTGGCATGAGAGCGTACACGAAGTCCGTGAACACGGCAACAGGCTGAGACTATTGCGAGTAGACGTTTGGACTGCCTTGCTCAAACAAAAAAGCGGGCAGAGATTCCTGCCCGCTTTTTACAGCTTTTCACAGCATCTCTGGGTCGTTCATGACGAGTTAGTGAACTTCTTTTAAATGCATCACGGCGCTTTTAGCATGTTTCGTGGCCACTTCGGCATGTCCTTGTCCACCATGGGCAATGGCCTCTTCTAATTCATGTACCCCTTCATTGAGATGAGGATTGTTGACTTCTTTTTGAGCGGCATGGGCATGGTTCAGTGCGGCTTCTGCATGTGTGACGACTGCATCGGCATGTCCCTGCATCCCATGTTCAACAGCTTCCTCTGCATGTGATACGGCTTCATGCACGTGTGGATTGCCACCTGCTAATGCCCATGTGGCTCCAAATACTGTCAAGGCTCCACTTATCAGGATGATTCTCCATCCAAGTGTTTTCTTCATGCGCAACCTCCTTATGAAAGAATTGAACAAAGTGTTGAAAGTGTTACCCCTGCTTTGTATCCTCGCACGAATTTTTTGGAAGTGCAAACTTGGATAGCCTTCTAGAAACGGCAGTTCGTATTTGGTTTACGATAGTTTACGTTTATCAGGAGCTTCTTCGTCTTTTTCGCGTGCACCTTCCGTTTCTAAGTTCAAGCAGATGCGCCTTCTGTAGCTCCATGTACTTTGTGTAATAACTTCACATCTTTTTCGACAGGAGCAGCAAAATCCCGGCTCCATTCCCACCAGGATCCTGGATAATTCCGGACTTTCTCAAATCCTGCGAATCGGAGAATGAGATATAGCCAGGCTGATCGAACACCTCCTAAACAGTACGTAATCATCTCCTGATCTTGTCGCAATCCTAAGTCCTCTAACATCTTCTTAATCAATGTTGAGTCTTTCACGGTCGCATCAGCATTAAGAAATTTGTTCCATGGGATATTGATGGCCTGAGGAATATGGCCTGCTCGAGGAAGTCCGTCAATTTCTTTTCCGGCATATTCCTCGATACTCCTGGCATCAATCAGAAGGGTTTCTGGATGCGGCCGCTTTATTAATTGTTTAAGGTCTCCTTTGTTGATGAGTAATTCCGCATGTGGCGAAGCTTGGAACGTGCCAGGGGTGGGATTTGGCCGATCATGTTCATACGGGCGTTGTTCTGCCACCCATTTCACCCATCCACCATCCAGAATCCGAACCCGGGTATGCCCGAGATATTCCAGCATCCAAAACATCCGTCCTTCATCACCCCAGTTATCAAAAGGATTGGAGTAGATCACCACATCGCTGGAATCATTAATGCCAAGCCGTCGAAGTTTTGCTTCGAGTTCAGCCACATTCGGATTTAGAAGCCCTTTGGCCACGGCCTCGGGATCACTGTATTCATGCCATGTGCTAGAAATGGCGCCGGGAATATGCGAAGAATAGGCCGCTTTTCCCCGTACATCAATCAAGACTAGGCCTTCTCGCCCTAGATTCTGTGCCAACGTTTCAGTGTCGATGAAATAGAGACTTGTCATACGTGTATCCTTTTATCCAAGGGTTGTGTGATTGAGGAGCGGCAGTTGTTCTTCAGGTGGACTTGCACATCCTCTGTATGGCGTAATCGGTTGGGCGTCGAGAACCTCTGCCAAATGGGTATTTAAGGGGAATGACCGCTCATAAATGGTAAAGACGTAGGGGGCATTGGTCCGTAACTCATATTTTTCCCGCAGCATAGCATGTTGATCGTCTGTGAGAATATGATACCGAACTCGTATGTCGACAACCACATTGCTCGGTTCTTTCGGCAGATCATAGGTGAAGGCATAATCCCGACTGGCCAATGGCAACAAACGGTTATCATACATTTCTAGGATAAACGGTTGCCAGAGGATCCATCGACCGATTGTGTGTACATCTTGCGCCAGGACGTTCTTGTCTTGATCTCGCACGACAAACTCCACGGTAAAATGGCGATCAGGGTCTCCCGTTGGAATTTTATGGCCAGCTCCGGCATTAATGAGCGTCACCGTTAATGAGACTTCTTCTCCTGGCATAGGCGCTGGAGGATTGGCTTGGACTTGGATGGCCACGGCTCGTTTGACCATTTCTGGGTCATGGCCTCCTCGCCATAGATGGCGACGCCCTTGACGAATGGGCGCTCCTTCAGCGACGCGTCTTGTCACTTCGGGCATATGACAACTCTGACAAATCAACCCTTTTTCCTTCATGAAGAAGGTGCCTTCATATTCGGGATAAGTCCCACAAGGCCCAACATTATAAAACTGAAGAGGCCCGGCAACTACATTATGACAGCGATAACAGACTTTTGTGGTACGAAAGGCTGGATCAAATTCCGTTGGGTGTGGTGCCACCGAGTCGTCAAACGGTCCGTATATCACGCCATTTCGAACGTGGCAAACTGCACAGGTGACCCCTTCTTGCCGGAGATTCTCATCATAGTGAGGGTTTGGAATTTGGGTTGCTTTTTCCACGCGCTCATCAGGGATATTCTCAATCAAGGTCGGTTGCTGATTTTCCAAAGGTGTATGGCAATTCAAGCAGACCCAAATATTGTCGTCTTTTTTCCAATAGGCTTGAAAAAATGGGTCCTCGTAGGCATGCGCATGCATGCTGGTCTTCCATTCCTCATAAATTTCCTTATGACAGCCTCCGCAATCTTTTGCCGAAATTCCCTCAAGGCCATGGGGGGTCTTTTGAAAAGGAATGGCATGAGCGTAATCATCCCGTAACCCAAAAATAACCACTGGCCTGATTTCAGTATAAACATAATAAGCTCCTACACAGGAAATCAGGACCAGGCCGAGTAGCCACAGGCCTTTCCGTCGTGGCTTTTGTATCATTTACGCGTTCTCACACAATGCGATGAGATGTTGTTCGACGGAGGTTGCTAGTGCAGGTAAGTGATAGCCTCCCTCCAGACAGGACACAATGCGTCCAGCTGCATGACGGTTGGCGATACGGGTCACAATGTTCGATAACTCCCTATAGCCTTGATCGGTGATCCGCATACTTGCCAATGGATCATCCTGGTGAGCATCAAAGCCTGCAGAGATCATGATGATATCAGGCTGAAACGAATCAGCGGCAGGTACCAAGACATTTTCAAAGACTTCTTGATATTCGGCATTTCCTTCACCAGCTACCATGGGAACATTGATTGTCAGTCCTTCACCAGCGCCTTTCCCTCGTTCGGTTGCTCGTCCACTTCCTGGGTAATGTGGATATTGATGCGTGCTGAAAAACAACACGGATGGATCCTCTTCAAATACATGTTGGGTACCATTGCCGTGGTGAACATCCCAATCCACAATGAGCACGCGTTTCAATCCATGGCGCTCTTGAGCATAGCGAGTGGCAATCGCAATATTGTTAAAAAAACAAAATCCCATGGCTTGATTCGCTTCTGCATGGTGGCCTGGAGGCCTGACGGCACAAAAGACTCGGTCTGCCTGTCCAGCCATGATGTGATCCACGGCGGTCATGGCTCCACCCGCAGCCAGATACGCTGCAGATAATGATCCTGGAGACAGAGATGTATCAGGATCCAACGAGGCATACCCCGTTGTGGGAGACTGACTTTCCAACCGGTGAATGTAGGCAGATTCGTGAATGTTGGCAATCCACTGACGCGATGCTTCTTTGGGTGCAATCTGAATCAATTGCCTCAGAAGTCCGCTGGAACGTAGGTGATTATGAATAGCACGCAGACGATCTGGAGATTCAGGGTGTCCGGCCCCCATCTCATGATTGAGAAATGCCGGATCAAACACATAGCCTACGCGCTGCACTGCCTAGCCTCACTCACCTAACTTATACATGTTGTGAATTGTTGTTTGATGAACCTGTCAGTCTGTCATGGGAGACATGAATCGTAACATAGGGTTGGTGATTAGACAATGGGAAAACGGACATGCTACAGTCCCACGCTGTTGAATCACAGAATGCGATTGTCTCTATGCCTAACCCACGCATTGAAGCATTTAAAAAAGTTCTTGCCGTTGATCCTCGTGATGACACAGCCTGGTTTGGATTGGGCAAGGCTTTCATGAGCGATGAGAACTGGCCCGAGGCTATTTCAGCGCTGGAGGAATGTATTCACGTTCAGCCAAGCTACTCTGCCGCTTTCTACGCGCTTGCGCAATCGCTTCAGTCCAATGATGAGATCGATCGGTGTCGAGAGACCTGTCAACAGGGAATCGACGTAGCCACTGCCAATGGCGACCTTATGGTCATCAAAAACCTTGAAGTGTTACAAGCTTCCCTGACATAACGTTTTGTCTCCATGGCCCTTGGTGACGGTGTCTGTCCCTCTGTCCTTCTTATCGATTCCTTCCCATATTGTGTGCACGTGCCTGGTTTGATGTCCTGCCTGAGCCACTATCTTGTTTTATTCAGGAATAAGAATAAGCCACCAGGGTGTGAGCTCTTCGCTCATATGGGGAAATTGGCGGGCAGTAAAGCTACTGGGAATGCCTTCAAGCACGGCTCCACGTCGAATTTCAATCGATCGAAACCGAAGGGCGGGTCTCATGGAATTTCTAGTTGAGAGGCAGGGTATCTGTTTTCGAAGATTGGCAAGTTGAGCAAGTTGGACTGATGCCCCAATAGGGAGGTGTATGAGTTCGGAATACAGAGTGCCAAAGACCTCGGCAATGGTTTCTGGCTCAAACAGCACATTCTGTGGTCTGTACTGTTCATTGTCGAGCAGTTGTGCCAGGAGTTCCCAAAACACTTCGGAATCGATGGCGGACAACACACAGAGTTGTCCACGATGAGCAATAAGGTTTAGCAAGGCGAGAGGGCCAAGAATTTCAAATTTCCACGCAGGAAAGTTAAAGACCTGCCCTGCTTGTTCAACCTCTAGTGCTTTTTCTTTTCCCCATGGCACCTCTCGAAACAGACCTTTCGTTTTCGTTAAGGCCAGGCGAATGGTTGCGGATGACAGACGGGTCGGCTCATATGCAAACGTCGGTGTTGCGGGGGCATGACATGTCACCATGGTATAGAGGGGCAAGATCTCTTTGAGCGTTGAGAGGTTTGCCATATTCACCCCACCCCAAAATTTAAACTGTAAGCGGTTTGGGAGGAAGCTCTTCATGTTCGTCAGACGATCGGTCTGTGCGTGATAGCGACCACCTAACTGCGAGCCGGGTTGCAGGCGGTCCATGGCATGCAGGATGAGCGTTTTCTCAGATTGCCGAAGCCACGGTTCGCAAGCTATGACCAATTCTTCTTCAAATGAAAGATCTCCTGCCCCGATATCTAAGAGTGAAGGTACCGTCACATGGCGTAAGACCTCATAGGGATTTGGTGATTGTCGGAGAAGGTCTTCCAGAAAGGAGGGAGTGATTTCAGGTGAACCTGGTTCAACGGGCGTGGCTTCATGCACACCCAAAAAGAGGCAAAGCGCACGGAGTGCTTTGGTTGTGGGATATCCTGTCAACGTTTTTAGCTGGTGACTCAACTCATGGCGGTTTGTTGCCACTTTCTCTGGCTGACAGCATTGAAGCAGCCATTCTTGGAACGGTAGCGAATAAGATGAGGTGCGTATATGGGATGCTAACCGTGACAATGTTTCCGGTAGTTGTGCGGAAGAGACCAGTTTGCGGGTGGCTTCCCACCCCGTTCGGTTTTGTTCACGAATGCCTTTGATTTTCTGACGAAAGGCTTCAATTTCTTCAGAACAGGCAGAAGATCCATCTAGAGGCTGTGTTTCTTCATTTTGAGGCGACATGAGGGGAGGGTAACGACCAGGAGACACTCCGTCAAGCCAGGGCTTTCGTTCAGTTGGCAATCATCAATTAATTGTCGTATGTTACCCGTCATGATCCTAGATGGGCGTATGAACGTTTGGCAATTTTCAGTAAGAACATGTTTCGGTCACGTGATCTGGCTAGGAGTATTGGGCGTTTTCCTCAACGTGTCGGCTTGTGCCGGTCTGTCACAGCCTTCCTCTCATTTTGAGGTGGGACAACTGTTTGACCTTCGCCAGGGGGGTGTGACGTCCATTGAAACCTTAACTCAAGATCTTTTGAACGTTGATGTGGTGTATATCGGGGAAGAACATTACAATCCTTCGCATATTCAGATCGCGACGCAAATCTTGGAGATGCTGCGAAACAGAGGGCACCATCCTGCCCTCGCGATGGAGATGTTAAGCTGGGATGGGCAGGCGGCCTTGAATCAATGGGTCGTTGGTGCCTTAGCCGACGATCAATTCGTCCACGTGTCTCATTGGGAAGAGAATTGGGGTGGGCAATACGAAAATTATCAACCGCTCGTTACGCTGGCCCGTGCCCATCGATTTCCCCTCTATGCGCTCAATCCTCCTCGTCCTTTGGTGAGGAAAATTGCGACCATGGGATTGGAAGCCGGGCTTGCTGATCCCGCTATGCAATCATGGAATCTTCCACACAATATATCCCTGGATGATCCAGACTATCAGAACGTCATCTATGAGCAGATTGTCCAATGTCATACTAATCTGCCGCAACATGTCTATCAACGAATATATGAAGCGTCTATTTTTCGCGATGCGGGAATGGCTAAAATCATTGTTGACTATCTTGAATCAAAACCGGAGTCCAAAGGGCCTCTCGTCAGTTATACTGGCGGTGGCCATATCCAATACAATATTCCGATCCCCCAGCGCGTCCAAACACGAACGGCTCGTACCGTTGAGCAGATCACCATTTATTTGATGGCCTTGGACCCCGCGCGGGAAGAAGACATATATGAAGCTATGCACAATCATGTTGCGGACTATCTGTGGCTGACCCCGTTGGGGCCTGATGGCCCACAGCCACGTTGTGGATAAGCCATATCTCAACATGATCATCCTACTAAACTTCATCAACCATTATCATGAGAACAGGAGGAGTATGATGAGTGACCCCGTGATGATTCCCCAACGAATCCCGTATGTCTTGGAGATGGCCCCAGGCAAATACTACTGGTGCCGATGTGGACGTTCCCAAACCCAACCCTTTTGCGATGGTTCGCATACGGGCACGGAACATTCACCAGTTGAAGTTGAAATCACGGAAGCCAAGAGGTACGCCTGGTGTGGATGTAAACATACAAAGAAACCCCCATTCTGCGATGGAACCCATTCTCGGCTTGATGTCGCAGAATGAAGGAAGTGATCTGCCAGGCTCTTTAACGAGCAGGTTCGGGCGGTTAAACAAAAATGCTTGCGTCGTCGCAAGCATTTTTATACAATGGACCCTCTAACATGTTATGGCTCCATTGATTACGACAAGGAGGGGATATCCAATGAAAACAACGATCCAAGTATTGAGCACTGCACTGGCAACCGTCATCCTTTCTGCAGCTCCTGCTTTTGCCAATGCCCCAGGCGGTGGGTATGAAGGCATTACCGCGATGTACTATGGAACAATTGGGCTGATTCTGGCCTATGGAGTCTACGATATCTTTTTTAAGAAATCCTAAAGACACTGCGCTCATTCATTATAGAAAATCCGGCACTCTGAACATTTTGTTTCAGAATGCCGGATTTTTTTTGGAGTGATCGTGAGTCTCTATGCCTCTGTTTGGTGAGGCATGCATGTGATGTGGGCATTGTCTTTGGATATGACAGAAAAACTTGTCACGACCTGCCGCTAGATGTTTCTGGCTGAGATCAGCTTGAAACATCCTCTCTCATTCATTGTCTCAACGGCTGCATTATGTGTCTTTCATTTTCAGTCTCTTGCTGTCCGGGTTGTGCCCTTTTATGGACCATTCACTTTCCCGACTGATGACGTGTGGTCGGTTGCGTACGGAAGTCCTGTATTTGTGAAAGTTCGTCGTACGGTGTATATACGTCGCCAATGTATTGATGATCGCTGCATAGGCGAGAAATTCACTTTTTTCAAAGTGCAGGATCATCTTTCGATATGTCAGGTGAAGATGGCCGCATTCACAAATTTTTAATGTTGTCGGTTGAATTGGTTGCATAAAGGTAGTTCTCCTGGGTGACATCGTAATGGTTAGCCCTTGCCTAGAGGCATGGGGTGGGTATGTAAGCCTGCCCTGACAGCATGAGGGGATGAGGAAGACGGGCAGATGATTGTCTGGTTGGTTGGGGGTAAAGATCCTGACAATGTTTTAATGTTTCTAATAGAAAAGACATGCCACGCCAATTAAACAAATGGATAAGGTGATATCGAATCACTCCTTCTTGATCAAAAATAAAACTCTGGCATCGATTGGGTGCGGATCTACCCGATAATCCCAGTGTGCGTGCTAAACATCCTGACGGGTCAGCTAACAGCGGCATGCTCAAGGCTTTGGCTTTGGGTAGGTGCGGGTCGAGAGGTGGGTGTGCAAGGTGAAGCATGCCTAACAGAACCGCCCTTCGTTTTTGGACAGCCCGAAGATATTGATTGAGGAGTACAGCGTCACCAAATTCAATTTCTGGCATGGAACATACAATGCCCCATTGTCCTTGAAGACGGGCTAAATCTAATACGATCATCTGGCCTTTGAGTAATGCAGGGACTTGTGTGTGAGGTATGGTGGAATATCCTGTTTTCATACGGTGGCCTCCATACTGAGATACCCTCCGAACAAAAAGTGGCGAGGCGCCATGGAGGGAAGGGCGCCTCACTCATCGGGGTGAGAGCTGATCGCTCACCCTGAAAGCTGGTCGTCTGGATGGACTGCAAACTGTTATTACGTTTAAATAGATTTTGATAATCATTATTAATATCAATATTAGATTATGAAAAATCTCTTGTCCATATTCAATAACCAGAAAAGAATGTGCATTGACCGTAAATCAAAAAAATGTTCATGTCTTGCTGAAAGCTCAATCTGAGGGTTTTTGATGGACGTTCCAAGTCCTGAGAAGTTTTTAATGGTGAGCGTTTTCGTGTGTGAATGTTGTGCTACGTTCTCGTCAGTGATGCAGTCGAGCCTGTTCTGTTTGAATTAAGCTGAACAGGAAGCGTGCCTTGTGAGATGGGCAAGCCTCTCTATTTCAGAGAGGCTTGGGTTGGCAATGTGGAATGTTGTGCAGAATGTGGTTGGGTGAATGGCTAGAATGGTTATTCTTTCAGCTGCTCTTTTAATGAGAGATGGTAGATATGTGTAAGTTGTATGAGTATTTGTAAATGATATATCTACATGAATGGTTGTGATGGAACCTCAATTTCTCTGTGGCTATATGCCCATGGCTTGTAGCAAATATTGGATAGTGGGTGGTTTGATCTATCCGTAAAAAGGAAAGGGTGCAGAGGGATATTCAACGTCCGTACAAATTCTCAACGGTCATTGCCCAGTTCTTCTAAAAGACTGACCAGGTCATCGGCATGTTCCTCTTCCATGGCCAAAATTGCTTCTAACAGTCTTCTTGTCGTTGGATCATTGTTTGCCAGATAGTTGATCTGGTCTCGATAGCTATCAATCGCAATGCGTTCAGCGACGAGGTCTTCTGTGATCATCTCACGTAAGGTCTTGCCCTCTATGTATTCGGAATGACTTCGACTAAGCATCCCTTCCGGAGAAAAGTTGGGTTCTCCGCCAAGTTGCACAATTCGTTGAGCAATTTGATCGGCGTGAGTTTGTTCTTCATTCGCATGTTGGAGAAATTCTGCCGCAACACTTTGTGCGTTAATCCCTGAAGCCATATAATAGTGTCGTTTGTAACGAAGCACACAAACAATTTCTGTGGCCAAGGCTTCATTTAACAATCGAATCACCGTTTCTCGGTCAGCTCGATAGCCTTGTGTGATGGCCCCTTTTTCTATCTCTTGACGCGCACGTTCTCGTAACGTTTTGATGTCAGTCAGAAATGGACTCTCACTCATGTGCTTGTCTCCTCTGTTATAGGTTTAGGGCTCCTGTTCTTGTCTTCTCTGGCATGACCAACTCTTGGTCCTCGTGCTCTATCTGCCATGATGGCAGCAGACGCGCTGTTTGGAGTGAGCCAGGAGCCCTGCATCCTTGTCTATTGTTCTCGTTGCTCCTTCGGGCCGTCATTACCGAGGAAACTGTGTTGGGGGAGTCATCTGCCAGCCTTCCCCACTAAGTGATTCCAAGAATCTGACAAGATCCTCTTTTTCTTGATCGGTAAGGTTGAGCGGAATAATTAAGGAATCCTGATGAGGGTTTTTGATTCCGCCCTGGTCATAAAATTCCACGATGGCTTTCAATGTTGCAAACCGGCCATCATGCATGTAGGGGGCCGTTCGAGAAATTTCTCGCAATGTCGGAGTTTTAAAGGCTCCGATTTGTTCTGGGTTTTTGGTCACGGCATATCGACCAAGGTCAATGTGGTCTGTGTCCCAGTCAATGCCAAGGTTATGGAATTTTTCATCGCTAAAGGAAAATCCCGAATGACAACGAGTACAACGGGCTTTTCCTAAAAAGAGTTTCATCCCTCGTTGGGCAGCTGGTGTCAAGGCTGACTCTTCTCCACCGTAATCAAAGCGATCATACGGGCTATTGCCCGACAGGAGGGTCCGTTGGAAGCTGGCAATGGCTTTGCCGACGTGATTGATCGTGATCTCCGTACCAAAAACCTTCTGAAACATTGTGCGATAGCCTGCGATCATGTTGATCTTATTTACGAGTTCGTCATGATTCAAAAATCCATGTTCAACCGGGCTGACAAATGGTCCAACAGATTGTTCCTCGAGTGTGGCCGCTCGTCCATCCCAGAACTGTTGAAGACTAAAGATTCGATTAATGGCCGTTGGGGCGCTACGCCCACCTTGCTGACGATGGATTCCTGTGGAGACAGGCTGGCCATCGGTAAATGCCAATGATGGCATGTGGCAACTCGCACAGGCGATCGTTTCATTTTGGGAAAGTCGTTTATCAAAGAACAATAATTTCCCCAGTTCGACTTTTTCTTTGGTTAATGGATTGTCCTTGGGAATGATCACTGAGTCTTCGTCAAGACCAAGAGGAAAAGTGAGCTCGAACGATTCCGTGGCGCTGACAAAGGGAGGGAATGCGATAAATATGCTGATGAGCAAGCTGAGTCCCATGAAAATAATCAATGTGGGTGCTTTTTCCCAGCATCCGGATGATAGGGTCGTTGTGTGTGGCATCATGAACCTCCTTTTGCAATGGAATGACCATTGCTTCTACTGATTAATGGCCAAAATGTGGTTTCTGTCTTAATGCTGTGTACGTGTTTTTTGTCGTTTGCCTCTCATCAGAACTTGAATGTCATGTACTTGAAATTCCTTTGCTAAGGTTGATGTGACTTCAACAAGCTCGGACGGAATATCAACCAGTTCTCCTGAGTCTTCATCCAGAAAATGATGGTGATACGAAATATTCGAGTCATACAGGATCTTGGCTTCATGCGGCACCTTGACTTCTTTGAGCAGGTTGGCTTCGATTAAAACATTCAGCGTGTTATAGACTGTGGCAAGGCTCAACTTAGGAAAGTTTTTATCTGCCCATGTCTTAATCTCCTCTGCAGTTGGATGATTCGCCTCACACAGGAGGTACCGATAAATGGCAATTCTCTGAGCCGTTGGTATAACCCCGGCGGTTTCTAAGCGTCCAGAGATCAGTTTGTTATCTGAGCCATTTTGTTTCATAGGTGAAGTTCATGCCTATTTATATTTATTTTAATAATAGAATAATTCTAAAATTAGATTTTGTCAAGATAGGCCTATGGACTTAAGGCTGATCTTGCCAAAGACAAAGGGGAAATATTCTGTCTTGAATAAGAAAATTGAATGATTCACAACCCTTTGATTGGAGGGTTACGCATGATCGAGAATCTCAAATACCTAGAGAAGCCCGGGCTATCCCCAAAGGTTATTGAGCAAGGTTGTAAGCTGTAACCTGCCTGCGCGCCGAAGGTTTTGGCAGGCTGGTAAATTGTTCAATGGTCTCACAAGATGCATTCATGGCAGGGACATAGACGGAGGATGGACATCGATCCGGCATGTCTTATAAAGAAACATTCCCGATGAGGTATCGTCGCGTATGCCTATGGGCAAGCATTAACAGGGTTGCCCATTAAACAAACATGGCTTAAAACGGGAAATGTCAAAGTCAGTGTTTTCTTGGTATACCAGTTCGTTGCCATTAACCCCATCAAGGAGGGGATCATTCCACATGGTATGGTCCCACCAGTAGAAAATAGGATGTTCAGGAATATAGTAGACTGGATTGCCATATTCGCTGCGGGAATGATTTTCTACCGTCCGCCCTGTGACATAATCGACCTCTCCATTGCCCTGGAGAGAATACAGCGATAGGAAGAGACGGGATTCATGATCATAAATTTCATCCAGCCGTGTGCTTTCATCTGGTTCAATGGGGAGAGATGGGGATGCCGTACTATCTAGATCCGTTGCCAGAATGCCTAAAACGATACAAACAAGAAAGAAAGGACATGCGGATTTCATAGTTTCCTCTTTTTCCGACGATGGTCTATTTTTCATAGTGTAGAGAGGATGAGGTCTTTGGTGATGATTGTCCAAAAGATCGAACATAGAGTAAAACTTTCCACGCTTCTTCTTCAGTCAACACAAGAGGGATAAAGGGTGCCATATCTGTCCCCGGACTGCCATTTTTAAGGATCCAAAACAGTTCTCCATCGGTGCGAGCTGCTTGCCAGGCTCGATCCGTAAAATTTCTGGGTAGTTTCCCACGCAGGCCAGGGATATTGCCAAGACCTGTGCCATCTTCTCCATGGCACGTGACACAAAAGGCTTTGCCGTGAAAAATGTGCTTGCCTTTTTCAATGTTGTCCGTTGTCGAGGGGAATGGGTTATGCCAGGTTTTCGCTTCTTGGATTTGATCAACGGGAACACGAGGTTTCAAGACTGCTGGGTCTGCAGCTCCGGCGACCCCATGACTGCTGAGAAGCATGGCGATGCCAATGAATACGTGCCTTACTCTTCCGCATGGCTGCTTGTACATCATATGCATTCAATATCAAGCGATGCGAGAGGACCATCGGTCCTCTCGCATCATTCTTGTCTTACTCAGGTTGATTGAAAATATGCCCTAAAGATTGTGGGAAGGTGACGGTTCCATCAGGGAATTCTTTCCCTTTTTGCCAAAGATGATAGATCACGCCATCAGTCTTTGATGCGGCTTCCGCTAAGGCTTTGATTTTAGTCGGATCATCAATATCCAAAATTTTGACACGCCCTGTTGCGATTTCTTGCTTGTGATCATGGAAATACCGATGCCATTGGATCAATGGAAGTGTGCGTGAAAGTTCTTTGGCCACAAAGTATTCGATTGCAACGAGTGGAGCATTCGGAGCGGTGGTTTCAAACAACAGGCATTGTAAGATCTTATCGGAAATCCCTTTGCAATAGTGATGATATGGCCCACCAGGTGTGCCATCGGGCATCAAATGTGGCGCCTGGATATGAATGGTATAGCCTTCAGCAGGGCTGCCTGATCCTACATTGGCATTCTTTTTCGAACTAGTTGTACTAGGTGCAGACTTCATGCTGGAATGATGAGACTTCCCATCAGAGCCGAAGTATTCCACGCCAAATGCTTGGGTTGTGAGAAATGCTCCTGCCAAAAAACTCATGGCTATGACCATGATTATCGATTGAGTTGAGCGATGCATTGCAACCTCCTTCAGTAAAAACAATAGGTAAATGATGATAGAGCCTGTTTTCTCTTAACAATGTTCACGAAAATGACGCGCTTCGAGCATTGTATTCGGTGCCACTGCATTCTGACAAACACCGTCATCGAGAGTCGATACCGATTCGCATAGTATACAAGCAAGCTCTGGTCTAGAGGAACTTCTTCTGATGATTGGAATGGAATAGCTGTGTGGCGAAATTCCAATCACGTTGTTAAGGTATAGCAAGGCTCGTGCCAATTTCCCTGTGGTAACAACTCTTTGAAATAGGTCATCTCAATCCTTTGAAATAGGTCATCTCAATCAAAGAGTTATGAGGCTACGACGAAAAGAACGGCATGCCGGGAAAGTCGAAATCGTTAAGCTGTTAACTTAACGTATTGTTGATGTGTTAATGAGTGATTGTCCTTCAACAACGGCGCGCTTTCTCGATACGCATGGCTTCAGCCAAGGTCACCTGGTCAGGAGATACCAAATCGTTGAAGTTTTTTCCAAAGGGTAACGCGACTGTATCCAAGCAATTTTGCTGCTTGACTGCGGTTCCCATTGGTTTGTTGAAGAGCGTCTTGTATGCGTTGAGGTTCAGCGTCATCTTCTTGCCGAAGCTGCCGGGAGGAAGACGTGTGTTTGATTGGACGGGACTGGCGAATTTCTGATGGGAGATCTAATAAGGTAATTGATTCGCCACTGATTGTGACAAAGGCATGTTCAATGGCATTTTTGAGTTCTCGGACGTTTCCAGGCCAGGAATGTTGAATGAGGTGCTGCAAGGCGTCTTTGGCGATATTTTTCACGGGACGTTGGTGAGTGCGAGATCCATCCGCAATAAAAGAGTTGACTAATAAAGGAATATCTTCCCGTCGTTCACGTAAAGGCGGTAGCGCAATTTCAAAGACGCGAATACGATAATAAAAGTCTTCTCGCATCTCACCGGATTCTAATAAGCCTTTGACGTTTTGATTGGTTGCCGTGACGATCCGCACGTTGATTGTCCGTGCACGTTCATCTCCCACTCTTCGAATTTCGCCTTCTTGCAGGACGCGAAGTAGTTTCAATTGGAGGATGGGACTCGTGTCTCCAATTTCATCTAAAAACAGCGTCCCACCATCTGCTGCTTGAAACACCCCGATCTTGTCTCGAACGGCTCCGGTAAATGCGCCTTTGACATGGCCGAACAAGTCACTTTCTAGAAGCGTTTCAGGAATGGCGGAACAATTGATGGCATAGAATGGTTGATCTTTCCGGCTACTCAATGCGTGGATGGCTCGGGCTGCGAGTTCCTTCCCTGTTCCGGATTCTCCAGTGAGTAGAATTGATACCTCACTTTGTGCCGCCAAGCGAAGTCGGCGAAACACTTCTTGCATGATGTGGCTTTTTCCAACTAATTGTTGAAAGGCCTCTCGGGATTTGACTTGCTCCTCTAGGACGGCAATCTTTTCACGAGCTAGGATAAACGCCGTTAAGTCTGTAAATGTTCCGATTGCCCCTTGGATCTGCCCTTGTTCATCTCTCAGGGCAGAGATATTGCCAAATAAGTAGAGTTCTCGTCCGTCTTTTGAGAGCACTTTGCATTCTTGATTACAGATACCCCATGGGTACGGTGTGGGGTTTTCTAAAAACTCCGTTAGTTTATTGAATCCTTTGCAATTTTGTCCCTCTAAAATATGACAGGATTTTCCAACAACGTCCTGGCTCGAATACCCTGTAATCCGTGTGGCCCCCACACTCCACGCCCTAATCATGCCATGGGCATCGACGGTAAACACCCCGTCTGCGATGGCG
This sequence comes from Nitrospirota bacterium, assembly GCA_011088105.1. Taxonomy (GTDB): domain Bacteria; phylum Nitrospirota; class Nitrospiria; order Nitrospirales; family UBA8639; genus JAALKI01. Next base: position 39,837 of record JAALKI010000013.1, read on the forward strand.
TCAATCATGGTACTGAGAATACTAGGATTGCTGCGGAAATCTAATTCCATGAGGCGTGCTTCACTGGATAGGTCTTCGTTGCTCCACGCTCATTCGGTGTCGAGGGAAAAGAAAATTCGCTGCGAGGAGCAGTCTTATTTTTTTTGAGCCCGTTTGTGTCGAATGGGCTTAGGGGCATTTTCAATGGGGATAAAGACGGCCAACGCGACAACGGTCGTCCACACATTGGCTTTTCCAATCGCCGATTGGGTAATGTTTTGAGTGCGAACGATTTTCCCGCCCATTTTGAAGACTTGCTCTCGTTCTTTCCAGGCGATATCCGGATCAAACTCAATGCCAAGCGTTGTGGCCAACATCTGTGCTGCGAGGTCTTCTGTATATTCTCCAGCTTCCTCATCGGTTTCACCATATGCGTGATGTTCAGAGAGGTACCCATAGGTTCGATGGCGACCGGTTGGAATAGCTACGCCAATAGAAGATGAGACCAACCGATTTCGTTCATTCGTTTCGTTTCTGGCCATCACACAATAGGTAATCTCTCCAGGGTTCAGGAGTTTTTCGCCTCGTTTCCGTGGAATGATTTTGCAGTTTGGCGGAAGAATGGATGAGACCGTGACTAAATTACAATAGGCCACGCCAGCGCTTCTGAGCGCTTCCTCAAAGGAGGCCAATTTTTCGCGGTGTACGCCGACACCTTTGGTGAGAAACATATGGGTAGGAACCATGTTTCCTCTCTTTACGCGGTGTGGCAATACACACGCTGTCGAGACATAATAATAGCCGTCATATTACACGAAGCCTTCATACCCCCTGATTGTTATGATGAACAGGTCTTCGCTGATGAGTCACACGGCGTGATTCCTGAACAGGGCAAGCACCGGGCGGCATCTTGCCAAATTTTCAGCGCATTCTGCAAGCCATCTGTGTGTTTTTGGGGTGCACCCTCGGCAAAAATCGTTACAGGAAACCTGGAAGCGTCTGTCTTCAACGTGGAAGATGAATAATCAATAACTTCGGTTCCGTGAGTTCTTGGATGGCATAACGAACGCCTTCCCTGCCTAGCCCAGAGTCTTTGATGCCTCCATACGGCATATGGTCAGCCCGAAACGTCGGAACCTCATTGGCCAAGACAGCTCCAACATCGAGTTCACGGTAGGCTTGAAAAATTTTATTGGTGTCTTGGGTAAAGATTCCAGCTTGGAGACCAAAGGGCGAATCATTCAAGAGTGCTAAGGCCTGTTCAAACTCATGATAGCGTGTGATGGTGACCACTGGACCAAACAGTTCATCACAGGAAACTTTCATCTGTGGTGTCACGTCCGTGAGGACAGTTGGTGTCACAATGGCGCCATGACGGGTTCCTCCGAGCAGCACCGTCGCACCCTGTGATGTGGCTTCCTGAATCCATTGCTCGACTCGGCTTGCGGCCTTTTCATCAATGAGAGGACCAATGATCGTGCTATCTTCTAAGGGGTTCCCAATCGATAGGCCTTTGACCCGTTCGAGGAATTGCTCAAGAAAGGCTTCATACACATGATCATGGACATACATGCGCTGAACAGAAATGCAGGTTTGCCCAGAATAGGAAAATCCACCTGTTACACACCGCTGAACGGCGAATTCCACATGTGCATCAGGTTCGATAATGACACCAGCATTCCCGCCTAGTTCTAACAGAACACGTTTTTTCCCGGCTTTGCCCTTCAACATCCACCCTACTGCGACACTGCCGGTAAAGCTCAATGCCTGCAATTGCGGGTCCTGCACCATTGTTTCGGCCACTTGGTTGTCACAGGGAAGAATACTGATCGAGCCAGGTGGCAGGCCGGCCTCGAGGATAATCGATCCTAATAAACAAGCCGTTAAGGGCGTTTGAGGTGCGGGTTTAATCACGATAGGATTTCCTGCAGCCAAGCAAGGCGCCACTTTATGTGCGACTAAATTCAGGGGGAAATTGAAAGGCGTAATACCTAGGACGGGTCCGATGGGAAAACGTTGAAGCATGCCGATATGATGTTCCATCCCCGGACTGATATCCATAGGGATCATGTCACTCGGAATACGTTTTGCTTCTTCGCTCGCGATGGAGAATGTGTGGATCGTCCGCCCTACTTCTCTCCTGGCATCTGTGATGGGCTTGCCAGCTTCTAGGCTCATGGTTTTGGCCAATTCTTCCTGTCGCGTGCGAATCGTTCCTGCGATGTTTTCTAGTGCAGTGGCTTTGACATATGCCGGCAGCTGACGGAGTTGGTGAAATGCAGCCATGGCGAGGTTCAAGGCCTGTGTGGCCTCTGTGGGGCCAGCTTGACAGACTTCGGCAATTACTTGTCCATTGTAGGGATTGGTCACAGGTGTTCGAGCTGCGGTTGTCTGCCACTCGTTTCCCAAGAGGAAGGGCTGAATGAATGGCGCCGAGCTCATGGCTGCTTTGAAGAGAGGTCCTCAGATGTTGTCGAGACGATTGCCGGAGTGGTCTCCTCAGTAGGGGACAGTGTCGGTATTTCCTCTGAGGCCGTTTGCGCTTTGCGGATCAATTCCTCGGTTCCCCAATCTTGAATCGAGTCTAGCGTAAAGGCTTCATAGGTCGAAACTTCCTGACAGGTTGGGCAGGCGGGCATTGGCACCTTTGCCCAGAATACTTCATTGAGACAAGCCATACACACAAAAAAGCTTGGTGCTCCCTCGTGTAAGTCGACGGACCAAAATCCTTGAGCCTCTGTCATGTTGAGTCCTCCTTTTCTTGAATATGTCAGGAAGGGAACTGGGGTTGTTGCTGAGAAAGATGGGCTCCCTGACTAGATGGATTGGGAGGGGAATGTTCTGAAGCCTTGAGCAGCAGTCGGTCGATCTGTTCTTGAAAGACATCAAAAGGGAATGCCCCTGGGATGAATAAGATCGGACCATCTTCTACTTGATCCGTGATGAATAAGATAAAGCCTGGGGTTCCCCTGACTCCTAAACTTCCACCTTCTTGTCGATCTTGGAAAATAGGGGTAATGTATCGTTGGCTTTGTACACATTCGGAAAATTCTTGGGTGTTCAAACCAAAGTTTTTTGCTTCTCGGGAAAGCTGGTTCAGATCCGGATGGACTTGGCTATGGAACAATCGGTCGTGCATGGGCCAATATTGTCCTTGCTCGCCAGCACATCGTGAGGCAATGGCTAAATCGAGTGCTGGCCCTGTCATGGTTCGAGGAAAGTCTCGATAAACCAATCGGACCTTCCCCGTTTGCACATAATCTGTAAAAATCCGTGGCCAGGTTTCCTGAAAGAACTTCACACAAAACCCGCAGGTAAAATCGGAATATTCAAGCAATGTAACAGGGGCGTCCTGTGAGCCTCGTTCTCGTCCGTCTTCGCGGAGCAAGAAATTTTCTTCTTCTCCGTATGCCGGTATCCATCCCAATACAGGCAAGAGGAATAGCAAGCCTATGAGGAACAGAACGTGATGCCGTCTTGTCTTATCCAAATTAACGATGTTGGTCATATGTTATTCCTTTACACTGAAGATCAATGATGGATGAGGGTGTGCGTTGGGAATGTCCCTTGGCTATGTTCTTCCCTGGTTGTTTCCTATCGAGTGGGACAATCAGTCAGGCGACAATTTCCGTCCCAATCCCTTTATCCGTAAATATTTCCAGTAAAATAGAATGTGGGATCCGCCCATCGATAATATGGGCTTTGTGAACGCCGCCGTCTAATCCTGTGAGGCAGGCGCGTACTTTTGGCAGCATACCTTCGCTAATCGTTCCTTTTTTGATCATGCGTTCAGTGTTTTGTCGAGTCAGTGTGGAGAGATGGTGGCCGTTTGCGTCACGGATGCCTTTCACGTCAGTGAGCACCAACAGTTTTTCAGCCTGCACGGCAGCAGCGATTCCTCCTGCAACGAGGTCCGCGTTGATATTATACGACTTTCCTTTTTTATCGGCACCAATCGGGGCAATGACCGGAATAAAATGGTCCTGTTGCAGTTTCGTCAGAATGTGTGGATCCACCGTATCGACGGCCCCGACGAGTCCATATTCATCATCATCTAGGCCTTGGCTGTCTTGGGCCAAGCCGACAGACCAAGCTTTGGCACTAAAGGGTTTGGCTTGGATGAGTGCACCATCTTTTCCCGTCAACCCTACAGCCTTTGCGCCATGCTGATTAAGGAGGGTCACGATTTCTTTGTTGATTTTTCCACCTAGTACCATTTCGACCACTTCCATGGTAGCCTGATCCGTGACACGGACGCCACGCCGAAAAGTTGGCTTAATGTCGAGTCGAGATAACATGTGATTGATTTGAGGGCCTCCGCCATGGATAATCAACGGATTGAGCCCGACGTATTTCATCAGTGCCACGTCTTCTGCAAACCCATTTTTCAGGGCTTCATCCGTCATCGCTTTCCCGCCATATTTGATGACGACCGTTTTGCCAGCGAATGTGCGGATATACGGAAGTGCTTCAATCAGGACATCGGCTTTTTTGATGAGGCGTTCCATAATGAATGGTGTGTATCTTTTTACAGAATAAAGCGGCTTAGATCCTGATCTTTAATAATGTCTTTGAGGTGGTCTTGCACGTACGTCGCATCAATCAGCACTTTTTTCTCTGCGAGTTCTTGAGCTTCAAAGGACACGTCTTCCAACAGTCGTTCAACGATGGTAAAGAGACGACGAGCTCCGATGTTTTCTGTCCGATCATTGACTTCAACCGCCGTGGCAGCAATTTCTTCCAGCCCATCTTGAGTAAATTCTAAGAGAATCCCTTCGGTGGCGAGCAATGCTTGATACTGTTTGACCAATGCACTTCGGGGTTCCGTCAGAATCCGGATCAAGTCGTCTTTGGTTAAGGCTTCGAGTTCCACGCGAATGGGAAACCGGCCTTGGAGTTCCGGGATCAGGTCAGATGGCTTGGCGACATGAAAGGCCCCAGCAGCGACAAATAAAATATGGTCGGTGTGGACCGGTCCATGCTTGGTGCTGACAGTTGAGCCTTCGACGATGGGCAGTAAGTCTCGCTGGACGCCTTCCCGTGAGACATCTGGGCCCATGCTTTTTTCCCGCCCAGCAATTTTGTCGATTTCATCGAGAAAGACAATGCCCGTTTGTTCGACATGCGAAATGGCTTCTTTGATGACTTCTTCCATATCAATGAGTTTTTGGGCTTCTTCTTGGGCCAAAACTTTCAAGGCCTCGGGAACTTTCAAAACCCGATTCTTTTTCTTGCCGGGAATCAACCCGCCGAGCATTTCTCGTAAATTGCTTTCGAGGTCTTCCATTCCGCCGACATTTCCACCGACATTAGAAATAATCCCAATTGGCAATCCACCGCGTTCATTGATTTCAATGTCCACAGTTCGATTGGCCAATTTCCCATCACGCAATTGTTGGCGCAGTTTGCTTCTGGTGTTGTCAACGGGTTTGGTGTCACGCTGGGTGCCTTCCAGACTTCCGTCTTCCTGTTCTTTGGGGCGTGGTGAGGGGCTGGGTGGGAGAAGAAGATCCAGCAGCCGTTCTTCCCCGAGTTCATCCGCTTGCTTTTGGACTTGGTCCAAATAGGCTGTTTTGACCATGCTTACCGATTGCTCTGTAAGATCTCGAATGATTGATTCCACATCACGCCCGATGTACCCAACCTCGGTAAACTTTGAGGCCTCAACTTTCACAAACGGGGCATCGGCTAGCTTAGCCAATCGCCGGGAGATTTCTGTCTTCCCTACACCGGTTGGGCCAATCATAATGATATTTTTGGGAAACACTTCTTCTCGGAGATCAGAAGGCAACTGCTGGCGGCGCCACCGATTTCTCAGGGCAATGGCAACCATGCGTTTGGCATCACGTTGTCCAATGACATAGCGATCTAGTTCTTCCACAATTTGACGAGGGGTGAGGGCATCGAGCCCTTGGCCATCTTTTTTAGTATGTGCGCTCATGGCTTACGGTGTCAGCTCCTCCATGTTGAGATGTTGGTTGGTATAGATATCAATCCCACCAGCAATCCGCATCGATTCTTGGACGATGGTCCGTGCCTCTAATGAGGAGTGTGTGAGGAGTGCACGGGCAGCAGCTAACGCATACGTGCCACCTGAGCCAATCGCCAGAATTCCGTCTTCTGGCTCCACCACATCCCCGTTGCCTGAGATCACAAACGCATGTTCAAGGTCTGCCACTGCGAGCAGTGCTTCCAATCGTCGTAAGATGCGGTCGGTCCGCCAGTCTTTGGCGAGTTCAACAGCAGCACGTGTTAAGTTTCCTCGATATTCTTCCAGCTTGACGTCAAACTTCTCGAATAACGTGAAGGCATCCGCCGTTGCGCCTGCAAAGCCAGCTAAGACGGTGTCATGGTGCATTCTTCGCAATTTGCGCGCCTGACTTTTCATAATTGTCGAACCGACAGTGACTTGTCCGTCAGATCCCATGGCGACGGCCCCATTCCTTTTGACACACAGGATTGTTGTAGAGCGAATTTTCATAAGGGGGACCTTTGTGATGGTGTGATGTTCCGCGATCGAGGATGCGCACGATCATAGGTTTCCATCAACCGATCGGTGGCAACATGTGTATATTTTTGAGTCGTGGCTAAGGAGCGATGACCAAGGAGTTCTTGAATGCTTCGGAGATCCGCGCCTTCATCCAACAAATGGGTGGCATAGGAATGTCTGAGGGTATGTGGTGTAATCGAGCCATGTGGCAAGAGAGTCGAATAGCGTTTCACTAAGCGTTCGATACTGCGTGCTGATAATCGACCGCCTCGGGCGTTTGTAAACAATGGGTCCTCCTGATTCCACTGAAGTTGGCGTTTTCCGACCAGCGAACGTTCATATGCTCGTATGGCCTCAATAGCGACCTGCCCAATGGGCACAAGCCGTTCTTTTTTCCCTTTTCCTCGTAGTCGAACCATTCCCTCGTTCAAGTCAATGTCTTGTCCGTTCATCCCGACGAGTTCACTGACGCGCGCGCCGGTAGAATACAGAGTTTCCAAAATGGCACGGTCTCGGATAGCCGTTGGGTGAGTACCCTTGGGAAATTCCATCAGTCGATTAGCATCATCCTTTGTCAAGACATTAGGTAAACGGCTTCCAATACGGGGTGTCCGGATTTTGGCTGCCGGGTTTTCAGTCAGGTGATTGTCCTGCATGAGAAATCGGTATAAGCTTCGAATCGAAGACAGTTTTCGAGCCAAGGACGTTTTTTTCTCCTGCTTTTCAGCCAGCCAGGCTAAATAACGGCGGATCGTTAGTGCCGTAATCGACTGAGGGGAAGGACTGGAAGACCCTGGGCTCTCAATCGTTGTCACAAATGTCAGAAATTGGCGAAGATCGGAGCGATAGCTGCGAATCGTTTCCTTGGATGCTCCCCGCTCAAGATCCAAGTACCTCACAAAATTTCGTATTGCGTTGTCCATTGTCGAAATTCATCCAATGCTCGCTGTTGTATGGCCTGCCGTTTTTGAGCCTTATCACGGATCGTCTTAGGAAGAGGCGGAAAGAGGCCAAAATTGGTGTTCATGGGCTGAAAGTACTTGGGGTTACTGGTTGTAATGTGATGAATCAATGCTCCGTGAGCTGACTCTAACGGTGGTGAGACCAAAGGCTGTCCTGCCAGCCCTCGTGCAGCATTGAGCCCTGCGAGGCCTCCTGTAGCAGCTGATTCAACATAGCCTTCTACTCCAATGAGACAGCCCGCTAAGAACGTGGTCCCCTTAACTTTCAATTGAAGCGTGTTCTTCAGAAGTGTGGGTGAATTGACAAATGTATTTCGGTGGATGCTCCCATACCGCAAAAATTCAGCTTGTTCCAACCCGGGGATCATGCGAAATACATTCCGTTGTTCAGGGTAGGTGAGTTTCGTTTGAAATCCCACCATATTGTACGAAGAGCAATGCTGGTTTTCGGCCCGCAGCTGCAACACGGCATGTGGACGTCGTCCGGTTTGTGGATCAACGAGCCCAACAGGTTTTAACGGGCCAAATAACAAGGTTTGACGTCCTCGCTCTGCCATCACTTCTACGGGGACACATCCTTCAAAATATGGAACCTGTTCAAAATCTTTGGGTTGAACCTTTTCTGCGGCCATCATGGCATCGTAAAAGGCATTGTAGGTTGTTTCATCCATAGGACAATTGAGGTAGTCCGCCCCACCTTTTCCGTAGCGGGAGGCTGCGAAGATCTTATCGTGGTTGATGGACTCAGAATCAATAATTGGAGAGATGGCATCAAAAAACGACAGGTGTTTGGAATAGGTCAAGGCTGATAATGTTTGAGCCAATCCGTCTGATGTGAGAGGTCCGGTCGCGAGGATACAGAGACAATCATCTGGAATGTCGGTGATTTCTTCACGAAGAATCCGGATGTTGGGATGTCCCTCCAAGGTTTGGGTGATTTCCAACGCGAACGCGTCCCGATCCACGGCTAAGGCTGCTCCCGCAGGCACACGGGCCTGTTCAGCCGCATGAATGGTCAGCGAGTTGAGATGACGCATTTCATCTTTGAGGATGCCAGGGGCGCTGACGCTATCGGCTGATCCAAGGGAATTGGAGCAGACTAACTCAGCCAAGTTGCCAGTTTTGTGCGCAGCGGTGCCTCGTTTGGGGCGCATTTCATACAAGGTCACTCGCGCCCCTCGATTTGCGGCTTGCCAGGCAGCTTCACTGCCCGCCAATCCCCCGCCAATAATGACAATATCGTCTCGCATCGTCCCCAAAATCCTTTATTCATGCATAGTATGGACTAATTCTTTCTTCTGTCAAGGTAAAGAAAAAGGAAGGATTAACGCACGGAGGAGGACGAATTCGCAGGTTTGGTCAGGGGTGTGGGGTCAGAGGGTTTTCTTGATCGGAGTATCTGTTCGAGCGTTAACAGCGCATCGCGGCCGGAGTTGCGTTCAATGCCTTGACTCAACGAATTGTCGGCATAGGTATGTCCCTGTTGTTGTGTGGCGCTTTGTTGACTCAAGCTGCCAGACCAGGGTCTGGGGTCATGACTGCCATGCTTCCGGTTCCAGGCTGCCAAGCAGGCCTTAGCAATGATCTTATTAAAGGGGGCAGGGTTGTAGAGCATTTTTTTAACGTTCCATGGGGTTAGACTCAAGGGGTTATATCCGCCAGAGAGATATCCTTCGGAGAGAAGGCGTTCCTCCAAGTCCGTATTGGGTTGAATGCCTAAGAAAAACATGAGAGGAAAGACACGATCTTCGCCAAGAATCGAGGCAACAACTTTGTATGATTCAATACTTTGTAAGAGGCTTTCCTCGGTTTCCTCAGGTGAGTTCAGCGAATAATTCAGAATAACTCTTCCCGTGAACCCTGCATCGCGCAAATGTCGGCAGCCTTCATAGACATGTTCCAGCTTAAATCCCATATGCAGGCTATTGAGGACACGTTGTGATCCTGCAGTGATGGCGACTTCTAAATCCCCCACTCCTGATTGAACCATGAGCTTGGCTAAGTCAGCGGTAATGAGTGAGGTCCGAATGTATCCAGACCATTCAATCTCGAGTTTCTCTCGAACAATGCGTTCGAGGATTTCCGTACATTGCGGGTAGGCGTCTTTCCCGGTGATAAACTGAGCATCGGTAAACCAAAAGCGTCTGGCGCCCCACTGATGGTAGTACTGAGAAATATCGTGCACGACATGTTCAGCTGGTCTATATCGAACACGCTTGCCTTCTATGTATGGATACAGGCAAAACGCACAATCGTACGGGCAGCCCCGTTTACTTTGCACGCCAATACATTCTCCCACATATTCTTTGTATTGAGGAAAGATTGAGGTTAAGTAGGGAAGGTCAACGGTCAAGGCGTCTAGCAAGGCAGGCGTATGTTTGGTACCTTTGGTCACCGTGCCTTGTTCTCGAATAATAAACCGCTCCTCGGTCAAGGGCTCGTCATTTAACACCTTGAGAATGGCATCCTCGCCTTCCCCTAGGATGCCAATTGTCCCTTCAGGTACTTTGTGAATTAATTGATCGGCAAATGCGGTGAATGCGCCACCGCCGATCATGATGCGTGTGGATGGATAGTTGTTTCGAATCAACCACGGATACGACAAGTTCGTACGAATGTCTTGGTAGTAACGGTAGAGATTTTGTAATCCTTGAAATGAGGCCATCACGCGTTTTAGTGGGTTACTGGCGTAGTAAAAATTGAAGGCATGTTCCAAGGAGGCATCCCCTTCGTGGGGAGAAAAAATTTGAATGTCTCGCCAGGAAAAGCAGACAAGCTCCGGCTTGAACGCCTGCATGGTGTCTCGGAGGGCTTGAGGCCGTTTCGATTTGGGATATAACGAGAGGTCTAAGATCTGTTGGCGAACATCTGGTCGTCGTCGGTGAATAAAGTCTGCGAGATAGGTGATGCCCGTTGGATAGACTTTTTTACATGGCAAAAAGATGTAGAGAACGGAATCCATGGAATTATTTTACGGCGATGTGGATGGCCACGATTCCGCCTGTGAGGTTTCGATACTGCACGTGCTGAAAGCCAGCGTGCGAAAGCAGTTCAGCCAGGCGTTGCTGGTCGGGAAATGCCCGAATAGAGGCTGGGAGATATCGATAGACATCAGTATGGTCTTGGGCCACTTTGGTGCCAATCCATGGAAGAAGGTGAAATGAATACCAGTCATAAAGTGCGCGTAGCCCTTTGGAAAGAGGACGTGAAAACTCGAGGCAGACAAATCGTCCTCCTGGTTTCAGTACTCGAAAAATTTCGCAAAAGACCTTTGGGATGTCGCCGACATTCCGAATACAAAAACCAGCGGTGACGGCATCAAAGACATTATCTTGAAACGTGAGTTGCTCTGCGTTCCCTTGGAAACAGGAAATCTGAGGGGTCAGTCCCAATTTAGTGAGTTTTCGCAACCCTTCTTTTAACATCGCGCCATTGAGGTCCATCGCGGCGACCGAACCCTGGTTGTTCATACGCTCGTGAAGAAGCATGGCCAAATCAGCCGTGCCTGCCCCAATATCTAAGGCGTGTCCAGTTTCCATTGGCGGAATGGCTTTGATGGCGAGACGTTTCCACCGGTGGTGTAGTCCGAAACTGAGTAGTGAATTATTCAGGTCGTAGGATTGGGCAATGGCCGTAAACATCCGTTGCACGGCTTGCTCTTTGGCTATTCCCGACCATTGAGAAACGATCTGGCCGGTAGGAGGGGAAGGAATTTTTTCCATAGCTGACATTATGTTTGACCGAAGTTCTATAGAAATTTGGCTTGGATGGTACTGTGGAGTCCGCCACGGGCGGTGAATTCGCCAGTGACCGTGGCCCATTGGGGTCGGCAGGCTTTGACGACGTCTTGGAGAATTCGGTTCACCGCATTCTCATAGAAAATGCCGAGATTTCGGTAGGCATGGATATATAGTTTCAGGGATTTTAACTCGAGGCAAGCCTGATCAGGCATATACTGGATCCGAATGGTGCCAAAATCGGGAAGACCGGTTTTGGGGCAGATTGCGGTATATTCTGGAACGTCAATTGTAATGTCATACCCTGTGTATTGATTCGGCCATGTCTCAATCTTCGGCAGTGTTGCCGTCAATCCACTTTTCGCATGAGCTTTGGTATATCGACGTGCAGAGCCGGAGCTATTCTTTAAGGGAGGCATAGTCAAAAGGGAATATGGCCGTATGATGATCTTTTCAAATGTAGAGGGTAAGCATACATCGTTGTTCCCTCTTCCTGCAATGATATTTATTGAGAAAGGTGGTTCCCTTGGTTATAATGGCACGCTTTCCGGCCGGCTGATTCCTGATCGACCATTGCATTTCCGTTTTTCGTATCTGTTGGCCCCTACTCCAACGTTCTTGAGGAGAAGCTTTCTGCTGTGATGATTGAGAGCGACGATTTTGTCAAGGCTTTGCAGGATATCGGGTTTGATTTCTTCACCGGTGTGCCAGACACGATTCTCGGAGGTATCATTGAGGTATTGGGGGAACGGCGTCTCTATACGCCGGCTGTTCGGGAAGACGAGGCGGTGGCGATGGCGGCCGGCGCTTTTTTCGGAGGGAAAATCCCTGCAGTTCTCATGCAAAACTCAGGATTAGGCAATGCGTTGAATGTGCTCATGTCGCTGAATTTGATTTATCAGATACCCTCTCTCCTGCTTGTCTCGTGGCGTGGCTTTGAGGGGAAAGATGCTCCTGAACATTTGGTCATGGGGCAGACAATGCCCCAACTGCTGGAGACTATTCGCATTCCTCATCGAACATTGTCTCAAGAAACAATCATTGAAGATCTCAAATGGGCGGCTCAAACCTTTATGGCTCAACGTGTGCCGGTTGCTTTGTTATTGAAAAAAGGTATTGTGAAAGCTGTTCAACCTTGAAGGCCTATTGAAAAAGACTGCTAGCGGTGTTCTCATTGCTTCTGAAGGCTCAACGTACTGGCCCGTACGCCTCACCTTCCTCGCAGCTTGCGGCCTTGCTGGACGATCTTTTTGACCAGTCCTTATGAAAAAATGATGGAGTTGACTTAACGATGCAACCCGAAGAAGGTGTCATGCAAAGCCGTGCTCAGGCCATGAAGGCCTTACTGGAACTGATGTCGGATCAGGCGTTGATCATCTGTAATGGCTTTCCATCCCGAGAGGCCCACAAACTCTGTGAACGCGAGCAAAATTTTTACATGATTGGGTCTATGGGGGTTGCGGCTTCTATTGGGCTCGGCTTAGCACTGGCTCAGCCCCAGAAAACCGTAGTGGTTTTTGATGGTGATGGTAATGTGTTGATGGGCATGGGAACGTTAGCGACCATTGGTGCGTTACAGCCCCGTAATTTGATTCATGTGGTATTTGACAACGAGGTCTATGGAACGACGGGGAATCAACCCACCTATTCCCGTGTTGTGAAGCTGGACCACATTGCTAAATCTGCTGGCTATGTGAATGTCGAACGAGTGTGGGAACGGGAAGACATCATCTATGAATTTAAAGAGATGTTGGGAAACACGGGGCCTAGCTTTCTGTTGATTAAGGTGAATGAGCAAATCGAGGATGCTGATCGCGTCTCAATTGAACCAGCAGATATGACGAAACGATTCAAAACGGCTGTCACTCCATAGGCAAGAAACAGTTCTGAAAGGATGTCATGATTCTTCTTAATCCCGGTCCAGTGAATGTGTCCGATCGCGTGCGTCAGGTACTTTTGGAGCCTGATGTTTGTCATCGTGAGTCCGAATGTGCGGAATTGATTGGTCATATTCGTACGAAACTACTACAGGCTTTTGTCCCAGGAGCCGAGGACGATTATACGGCTATTGTGCTGACCGGATCGGGGACGGCGGCGGTTGAGGCGTCGGTGTTGTCCTCGGTGCCATTAGCCAAGCGTATCCTTGTGATCAACAATGGAGTCTATGGCCAACGATTATCGGCTATTGCAGGAACCCATCGGCTTGGGGTGCCTGAACTCAAGTTTGAGTGGGGGACATGTCCTGATCCAGAAAAGGTCAAACTGGCGTTGCAACAACATCCTGAAGTGGCGACGGTGGCCATGGTCCATCACGAAACGACCGTTGGTCTCATTAATCCTGTGGAAGAAATTGCAAAGATTGTCGATGATGCAGGGCGCATTTTCGTGGTTGATGCCGTGAGTGGATTAGGTGGAGACCCTCTTGATATTGCGGGGACGCACATGTATGTAGTGGCGGGTACAGCAGGAAAATGTATCCAAGGGTTTCCGGGTGTCTCATTTGCTCTTGTGCGGAAGGGGTTCATGGATCGGGCGCTGAAATATCCCAAACGCTCATGTTACCTGAATTTGGCCAACTACTATGAAGCACAAGAAAAAGGGAGCATCCCCTTTACCCCAGCTATCCAACTCTATCGGGCCTTTCATGAAGCATTGGACGAGCTCTTGGAAGAAGGCGTTGCGAAGCGGATTGAACGATATGGTCGTATGGCTCATCTGCTTCGTCAACGAATGGGTGGGCTGGGCATTAACGCTGTCCTTGCGCCCGAACGGCAATCAAATTCTTTAACGGCTTGGTATCTGCCCGAGCATGTTCCCTATCAGGCCCTTCATGACGCTCTCAAGGCAAAAGGGTATGTCATTTATGCTGGTCAGGGCCACCTTGAATCAAAAATTTTCAGGGTTGCCAATATGGGGGCGTTGACTGAACACGATTTTGAAGGATTCGTGTCGGCACTGGAAGCGATTCTTCCAAAGGTTATTGCTCGGTAATAGTCTAAGGTTCCCTCCATTAGTCAGTGAGAATCACCCGTTGAGAATCTTCAATGGATCAAACCCTCGATAAACCGGCAATCGAAACAATCGATACCGCTATTCTTCTCACTTCTGCCGGTGTCTTTGATGCTGAAGGACGGACTTCGTTAGAAAAAGGGCCCCTTACCCGAGTGGGAGGCGTGACCTTGTTTGAACGGACACTGATGACGCTCCAACGTGGGGGCATCGCACAAGTGTTAATATTAGTAGGAGAAGAAGAACAGGCTCTTCGCCACTTGCTCAAGCAAGATGCGCGCATTCATATGACCATTCGATGGTTGCCTATTCGGGAATTTCCCCCGCTTCAACCTCAAACATGGAAAACCGTAGCCACGGGAATCAGCGGGTCCTGTATCGTGCTCGGTTGCCAAATGGTTTGTACGCCTTTACTGATTCGCCGTCTTCAAGAGAAAGGCCAAGGTGGGCGAGCGGTGGTCATGGTTGGAAAAACTTGTGCTGGAAGGGGTGTGCCCAATCCTGGTGTGTTCATCCCACCTCGTGGGATTTCGCAAAGGCTGTCTCAGCGAGTGGTCTTTCATGACTATAAAGGGATTTCCTCATCTGAGTCATGCCCACAGCCTGATTCCATGCCTGCAGCTGACTTGGTTGTTTTGCCGGCTCGTCTATTAGGGATTTCTGGCTCCTGGAATATTCCCTCTGTCAGCCCTCTTCGATTGGCCCTCGAGCAAGCGGCTGCTGAAGAGACGATTCATGCCATTCTGGTCGAGCCCTCTGAGTATGTGGATGCGCGTGGGGTCTGCGGTCTGCAATCGGCTGAGTGTGCCTTGCTTCAGTCTCTCCAAACAGTGGAAGGTGGGCTGAATGGGTGGGTTGACCGGTATTTCAATAGAAAAGTTTCTGGTTGTCTGACGCGACTGTTTATCCGTTTCCGGTTCACGCCGAATATGATTACCATGCTTTCTCTTATGATTGGGTTGGGCAGTGCGGGATGTTTCGGATGGGGGTCGTATCAAATGGGGCTGCTTGGTGCGTTGCTCTTTCAGTTGTCTGTGATCGTTGACTGTTGTGATGGTGAGGTTGCCCGCATAACCTTCAGCGAATCTTCTTTCGGCCAGGAGTTGGATATTATGGCTGATAATATCGTTCATATCGCAATTTTTGCGGGGATTGCCTGGGGAAGTTTTGTGCAAGGGGTTTGGAGCGCCAGCCTGCTTCCTCTGGTTTTTGGAGGGATTGCGATGGCAGCCAATGGTCTTTCGTTTTGGGGTGTCCAACGTGTTCGCTTTCTGCAAGCAAAGCCTTTGCGATGGAGCCGTATACCAGAATGGGCTCAGACTCGGTTAGAGTGGTTACTGAGTAAAGTGGCCAATCGTGACTTTTCTATAGTGGTGATGGTCTGTGCGATTTTTTCGCTTCTTCCCTGGTTTCTGTTCCTCAGCGCTATTGGGGCAAGTCTGTTTGCCGTGATCCTGCATTGGACTCTTCGCCGCGCACGCCTTGCCAGTGTTTAGATTCATTTTCCTTATCATTGGGGTGGGTGCGCTTGCCGGTATTCTTTGGCATGTTGGCCTCACTCCACTCATTCACACCTTTCATCAATTTGGCCTGTTGGCATTGCTGCTGATTTTTGTCCCGATGGTAGGAGTCTATCTTCTTGAAGCCTATGGGTGGCAGCTAACGTTGGGAAACCATGTTGAAAAAGTTGGGTTTTGGCGACTGTTTGCTATTCGAATGGTAGGCGAAGTGATTAATGTGACAACTCCGACTGGCTACATGGGTGGCGAACCCATGAAGGCCTATCTCTTGCGGCGTTATGATGTTCGTATGGTTGATGGCATGGCTTCCGTGGTGACGGCCAAAACCATCATGACCTTAGCGCAAATCATGTTTATTGTCTTAGGTTTGGGTCTGATGTTTGGGATCCTTGGGATGACAGATCAGAATCTCTTTGCCGCATTGATTGGGGTGGGGACCCTACTTTTTGGTCTCGGTCTCTTTATGATGGTACAACGCTATGGACTGGCTGTTGGTCTGTTAACATGCTTCCGAAGGCTCAAGCTGTCTATTTCCTATTTAGAAAAACGGGAATCCCAACTCATTGAGTTGGATCACACTATTCGACAGTTTTATGCCGAGCGGCGCACAACATTTCTTTTCGCATTGAGCGTGTACTTCCTTGGATGGTTGATGGAAAGCTTGGAAGTCTACGCCATTCTCTATTTTCTCGGTGTGGATGTGGATGTGCTTTCTTCGGTCTCTATTGCGGCATTGGCGGTGCTGATTAAAGGTGGAACATTTTTTATCCCAGGGAGCCTTGGTGCACAAGAAGGGGGCTATCTCTTGATGCTCCTGGGGTTTGGCTATGATGAAGTGACGGGAGTCGCCTTTGCTCTGGTTCGAAGAATGCGGGAAGTGATCTGGATTATGATTGGATTAGTCTTTCTGGCAATATTCAAAGGGCAGAATTCTTCGGATGTTTCCCCGTTGGCATGAGGCGTTGCTAGCGATCGCGATTCAGCATGTATCCAGCAACAATGCGTAGAGATCGTTTGGCCATGCAATCGTCAAATGGTTTCAGGTCGAGGCTGGCAGCATCGATGAATTCTTGCGCACGATGGGCCGCATACGCCATGGATCCATGTTCATTCATCAGGTTGATGATGTGCAGGAGGTCCTTTTCTTCAACAGTCTGGTTTATCATATGATGAATGATGGTTTCCCGATCCTGTGTGGAACAATGCTGAAGCAGGTGAAGGAGTGGAAGAGTGACCATACCTTGTTTCAAGTCTTGCCCGAGCGTTTTGCCCAACCGGTTGCCATTGGCGATGTAGTCCAGTCGGTCATCCGCTAATTGAAAGGCCATGCCCAAATGAAGTCCAAAATGGTAAAGCGCGGCTTGTTGTGCCGGTGTGGCTCCGCCGATGATCGCACCTACTTTGCATGTCGAGGCGACTAAGGCTCCAGTTTTGTATTCAATGATGCGAAGATAGTCAGATTCGGTGATCGTAGGCTGGTAATTGGCACAGAGCTGGAGAATTTCACCTTCTGCCATTTTTCGACAGGCGTCCGAGAGGGTTTCATTCATTCCATGGTTCTGAAACCCTGCAATTTGGGACATGGCTAAGGAATAAAGGTAGTCTCCTACCAGAATACTCGTTTTGTTGCCCCAAATCCGGCGAGCCGTCTGCTGGCCTCGTCGTAGGTCGGCTTCATCAAGAACATCATCGTGAAGAAGGGTTGCGGTATGAATGAATTCAATAAAGCTGCCCAACGCCAGATCTTTTTTTGCAATGTACCCGCACAGGTGGGCGCACAGAATCAAGAGCAAGGGGCGAATACGTTTTCCGCCCCCATTAAGAATATGAAGACCGACTTCTTTGATGAGTGGCGATGGCTCATCGAGGCTTCGGCGAATGTGGGCTTCGACTTCATCGATATCTTCTTGATACGCTTCCCAGACGTCCTCTATGGTCTGCACTGGGGCCACTGGTTGTCCATCTGCCATGGGCCGGCATAGTAGGTAAGCCCCTAGTATTTGTCAAGGATTTGGGTCGTGCCAGCAATGAATGACGTGCCATATTTCTTGACACTCCCGCGAGGCATCAAGTAAGGTTCTCACTCTGCCTGAATAGGTGTTTTCACGGTGTTTCAATTCTGTTAAATCCAGATCACGTTCGTGTGGAGCTAGAGATGATGGCTCAAACAGTCCACACGGTTTCGTTTGTCCATAGGTGATGAATGAAGAGAGTTCGGTGCATGCGATGAAGAGACCAGGCTTTCCTCCCCCTCAAGGGCTGTATGACCCACAGTTTGAAAAAGATGCGTGTGGAATTGGGTTTGCTGTCAACATCAAAGGGCAGGCTTCACATGATATTGTGCAGAAAAGCTTGCACATTCTTGAGAATCTCTATCATCGAGGGGCTCAGGGGTGTGATCCATGTACTGGAGATGGTGCGGGCATTCTTCTTCAGGTTCCCCATCCTTTCTTCAGACGAGTGGCGGATGAACGTGGGGTACGGCTACCTGCACCTGGGGAATATGGTGTGGGGATGGTGTTCCTGCCTCAAGATGCAACGTCTCGTCGAAATTGCGAAGAAGTGATTGAGGAAATCATTCGGGAAGAACGTCAACAATTATTAGGTTGGCGTGATGTTCCAACGTACCCAGAACATATTGGGACGCTTGCACAGAAGAGCATGCCATTCATTCGTCAGTTTTTTGTCGGTCGTGAGGTCTTAAACGAGGCAGCATTTGAACGAAAGTTATATGTCATCAGAAAACGAATTGAGAAGGTCATTCGCGAATCGGCTATTCAAGATCGAGAATTCGTCTATTTGCCCAGTCTTTCCAGCAAAACCATTGTCTATAAAGGCATGCTCTTGCCACATCAGTTGCCGTTATTTTATCCGGATCTCTGTGATAGCGATATGACGTCGGCCTTGGGGTTGGTCCATTCTCGGTTTAGCACCAATACGTTTCCGGCCTGGGCATTAGCTCATCCCTACAGGTATTCCGTGCATAATGGAGAAATTAATACACTCAAAGGAAATGTGAATTGGATGCGAGCCCGTCAGGGGCGACTGGCGTCTGACCTGTTCGGGAAGGATCTCGAGAAGCTCTATCCCATTGTGTATGACCAGCAAAGTGACTCGGCATGTCTGGATAATGCCATCGAGTTTTTAGTGATGGGTGGGCGGTCTCTTCCGCATGCGATGATGATGCTGATTCCGGAGCCTTGGGTTGGGAATCCCCAAATGAATTTAGACCGACGTGGTTTTTACGAATACCATGCCGCCATTCAGGAACCCTGGGATGGTCCAGCTGCTGTCGCATTTACGGATGGGAAGCTGATTGGGGCCACGCTGGATCGGAATGGGCTTCGGCCTTGTCGATACCAAGTTACCACGGATGACCTGGTGGTGTTAGCGTCGGAGGCCGGTGTCTTACCAGTCGAGGCCAGCAAGATTCGTCAGAAAGGACGACTCCAGCCTGGTCGGATGTTTTTGATTGATACGGTTCAGGGCCGGATTATCGATGATGAAGAAATTAAAGCCGATATTGTGGGTCGGCAACCCTATCGTCAGTGGGTGACGCAACATCGGGTTTCCTTGGATGAGCTTCCTGATCCACTGAATGTGCCTCAACCCGACCATCCAACACTTCGTCAGCGGCAACAGGCTTTTGGGTTTACGGTAGAAGAGCTCAAAATGGTCATTACGCCCATGGTGGTGACCGGGGAAGAGCCAATTTCGTCCATGGGGACCGATACACCATTGGCGGTGTTATCGAATCGACCGCAATTGCTATTCAAATATTTTAAACAGCTTTTTGCTCAGGTCACCAATCCTCCCATCGACCCCATTCGAGAGCAATTGGTCATGTCCTTAGTAACGAATATTGGACCTAAACCCAACCTGATTGCGGAAATTCCTGAAGCTTGTCGGCGGATTAAAGTCCAACAGCCGATTCTCACGAATGCAGATCTTGAAAAAATTCGAAACATCTCAGATCCTCATTTTATCAGCAAAGAGCTCCGTATGGTTTTTCCCGTGGCCGAAGGGCCGGATGGGGTAGGGGCGGCTGTCGATAAACTCTGTCAAGAAGCTTCACAAGCCATTAAATCTGGGCATAAGTTCCTTATTCTTAGTGATCGGCGGGTCAATGAAGATTGGGCCCCCATTCCGAGTTTATTAGCCGTCTCGGCGGTTCACCATCACCTGGTTCGTGAAGCGACGCGCACCGAAGTCGGGCTCATTCTTGAAACTGGAGAGCCTCGTGATGTTCACCAGTTTGCCTGTCTACTAGGATATGGCGCTGGAACGATCAACCCCTATCTGATCTTTGAAACGCTCATTGATTTTGAGCGAGATGGCTATTTGCCGGAAGGGCTTGATGCGGTGACGGCTCAAGGGAAGTTTATCAAAGCCATTAACAAAGGCCTTCTGAAAATCTTCTCCAAGATGGGGATTTCTACCGTGCAGTCATATTGTGGAGCGCAGATTTTTGAAGCGGTTGGCTTAAGCCGGAATGTGATTGATCAGTACTTTACGGGGACATCTTCTAGGATTGAAGGTGTCGGGATTACGGAAATTGGTGAAGAAACCCTTCGTCGTCATGCATTTGCCTACTCGCCCCAACCAATTCGTCAACTCGATTTTGGCGGTGAGATCCATTATCGCATACAAAGTGAACATCACAATTGGAATCCTGAAACGATCGCAAAACTTCAGCATGCCACAAAGATGAATAATCCCAAAACGTATGCGGAGTTTTCCACGCTGGTGAATGATGAAAGCACTCATCGGGCAACTCTTCGTGGGTTGCTGGACTTTCAGTTTGCCCCCACACCGCTTTCTCTTGATGAGGTGGAGCCAGCTAAAGAAATCGTCAAGCGTTTTACGACCGGTGCCATGTCCTATGGCGCTATTAGTAAAGAAGCTCACGAAACGCTGGCCATTGCGATGAACCGCATTGGGGCCAAAAGCAATACTGGTGAAGGCGGTGAAGATGCCGAGCGCTTTTTACCACTATCCAATGGTGACTCCAAAAACTCCTACATTAAGCAAGTCGCATCCGGTCGATTTGGGGTGACTGCGCATTACCTTGCCAATGCTCGGGAGCTACAAATCAAGATGGCGCAAGGCGCCAAACCGGGAGAGGGCGGGCAGTTGCCTGGCCATAAAGTTGATGAGATTATCGCACGATTACGGTATTCGACTCCTGGGGTTGGTCTGATTTCGCCCCCACCACATCATGATATTTATTCCATTGAAGACTTGGCGCAACTTATTTTTGATTTGAAAAACTCCAATCCTCAAGCTGATGTTTCTGTGAAGTTAGTTTCTGAGGTTGGGGTTGGCACCGTTGCAGCAGGGGTAGCCAAGGCGCATGCAGACAAAGTGTTGATTAGTGGTGATTCGGGTGGGACTGGAGCGTCCCCACTGTCATCCATCAAATACGCGGGTATGCCCTGGGAATTAGGTTTGGCGGAAACGCATCAGACGTTGGTGCTCAATGACCTTCGAGGTCGGATTAAAGTCGAGACCGATGGACAAATGAAAACCGGGCGAGATGTCGTTATTGCGGCGTTGCTCGGGGCAGAAGAATTTGGATTTTCAACGGCGCCCTTGATTGTGGAAGGGTGTATTATGATGCGCAAATGTCATTTAAACACCTGTCCGGTTGGCGTGGCGACACAGGACCCTGTTCTGCGTGAACGTTTTACAGGCTCTCCGGATCATGTCGTAAATTATTTCTTTTTTGTTGCAGAAGAAATCCGCCACCTGATGGCCAAGCTTGGGGTTAAGACCATGGCTGAGATGGTGGGACGCGTGGATAAATTACGTGTGCAACAGGCCCTTGATCATTGGAAGGCCAAAGGCCTAGATCTCTCGCCGTTGTTATGGAAACCTGATGTGGCTTCAACGGTTGCGATGCATCGCATTCAACCTCAGGATCATGGATTATCAGACATTTTGGACAATCAGTTAATCGAATTGTGTCAGCCAGCTATCCAAAAGGGTACGCCAGTTTCTCTTGATCTCTCTGTTCGTAATGTCAATCGTACAGTAGGAACCATGTTGTCTAGCCATATCGCCAGGAAGTATGGCGTTGAAGGGTTGCCACCCGATACGATCCAAATCAAATTCTCCGGCTCTGCAGGGCAGTCGTTTGGCGCTTTCCTTTCTCGGGGAGTCACAATGACCCTTGAGGGAGAGTCGAATGACTATCTGGGGAAGGGATTATCTGGCGGGAAAATTATTGTCTTTCCCCCTAAAGCTTCACTGTTTGTCCCAGAAGAGACGATTTTGGTGGGGAATACGTCTCTCTATGGCGCAACGGGAGGAGAAGCCTATCTCTATGGCAACGCTGGTGAACGTTTTGGCGTTCGCAACAGTGGGGCTCGGGCGGTTGTTGAGGGAACGGGCGATCATGGGTGCGAATATATGACGGGTGGGGTTGTGGTGGTCTTGGGCCCAACAGGGAGAAATTTTGCCGCCGGTATGTCTGGTGGTGAGGCCTACGTCTTTAATCAAGATGGAGCTTTCGAATCACGCTGTAATCTGGGTATGGTCGAGCTGGAAAAAGTTGTGCATGTCGAAGATCGAGACCGATTGCATGAGATGATCAAAGCCCATTTCGGCTACACCGGCAGCCAAAAGGCCAAAAAAATTCTGGATGGGTGGGAAACCGCGCTTCCCCAGTTTGTGAAAGTGATGCCCATTGATTATAAGCGAGTGTTAGCGGAGCGGAAGGTCGTAATGGCTAAAAAACAGGCTAGTCCTGACAAAGAATTGGTGCCCCATGGCTGACCCAAAAGGATTTTTAAAATACCTTCGTGAAGGGCCTCGCCGGAGACCAACGGAAATACGTGTATTGGATTGGAAGGAATTGTATGAGCCGTTTCCTGAAGACAAACTTCAGGTCCAGGGAGCTCGCTGCATGGATTGTGGGGTTCCTTTTTGTCAAGGCCATAGTGGATGTCCTGTCATCAATCTCATCCCAGAATGGAATGATCTTGTCCATCGCGGACGATGGAAAGAAGCGCTGAAGGCTCTACAGACAACTAATAATTTCCCAGAGTTTACCGGCAGACTCTGTCCGGCTCCTTGTGAGTCTGCTTGCGTGCTGGGGATCAACAGTGATCCTGTCTCTATTCGAGTGATTGAATGGAACATCATTGACAAGGGGTTTGATGAGGGATGGGTGCAGCCGGTCATGCCTGTCAGATCAACTGGCAAAACCGTCGCGGTGATTGGATCTGGGCCAGCGGGTTTGGCGGCTGCCCAACAACTTACCCGAGTGGGACATAGTGTGACGGTGTATGAAAAGGCTGATCGAGTAGGCGGCCTGCTGCGGTATGGGATCCCGGACTTTAAAATGGAAAAATGGGTTATTGATCGTCGGTTGGAGCAAATGGAAGTTGAAGGGGTGCAGTTCCGAACCAATGTTCATGTTGGAGTGGATCTTGAGGTTCAACAGTTGTGCCGTCAGTACGATGCCGTGTGTCTGACGCTTGGTGCTGAACGGGCACGTGAGTTGCCTGTTCCAGGTCGAGAGCTCAAAGGAATTCACCCTGCCATGGATTATTTAACCCAGCAAAACAAAATCAACGCTGGGGACTCTCTTGATGAAGAGCCGATTGCCGCGAAGGGTAAGCGAGTTGTCATTATTGGTGGGGGCGATACAGGGTCAGATTGCCTGGGGACCGCGCATCGACAAGATTGCCTTGAAGCCCATCAGTTTGAATTGCTTCCTGAACCTCCTCCATCCCGAGCTGATTCGACGCCTTGGCCTTCTTGGCCTATGCAACTTCGGACGTCCCATGCGCATGAAGAAGGGTGTGATCGACAATGGAGTGTCTCAACCACAAAGTTCACGGGACACAATGGATCTGTGACGAAACTCCATGCCACCCGAGTGCATATTGAGAATGGGACAGTCCAGCCTATACCTGGAACCGAATTCGAAATGGATGTGGATCTTGTGTTATTGGCGATGGGATTTACTGGGCCTACGCAAGATGGACTTTTAGCACAGATGGGCATTCGTTATACAGATCGTGGGAGTGTTGCTGTCGATGGCAACTTTATGACCAACGTTGACGGTATCTTTGCTGCTGGCGACACGAAGCTTGGAGCTTCTCTCATTGTGTGGGCTATTGCTGAGGGGCGAAAAGTGGCTTCTGCTATTGATACGTACCTGCGAGCCGGAAAAAGTTTAGCGGCTTCTCACTCCTGATCTCACCGCTCTTTCCTCTTTTCCCTGCCTTCTTCAATTTTTTGTGTGTCGAGCTTCTAAATCGCAATAGGGAAGGTCTGTGGGTTTCGTTATCTGTGAGCCTTCGGATCGATTGTTTTGTCAGGGCCTTCTTTCAAAGACGCAACTGGTTGCTGTTTAGGCTTTGCGGAAGGGGTCAGAATTTTCTGAATTTCCTGAATCAACCGCGATTCGATCTCGCTAATTTCCGCATGGCCAGCCTGGATCATCATCCCATTTTTTGCTACTTTTTCAAACTCTGCTTGTACATGGACTTTGGTCTGTTTTTCGGAAATTTTCTCCAATAACACCACATATTGGTTGCGAAATCCTGCGAGTTCGAGTGATGGAGGCTGAGAGATTTTCCTTGCGGTGACATAAACGGCCTTTTGGTCTGTGACCATGCTGGCCTTCAGGGGATATTCATGGAGTGTGAGGGCTTGGCGAGTGGCTTTGGTTGTTGGCAACAAGGCATATAACATGATGGCTGTTGTCGCCTCATTGGTTTTCGCAAAGAGGGCTTGACGAAATTGCTCACGTTGGGTCCGTAACCATTGGGCATCTTTGGAAAGTTTGAGATGCTTTTTTTGGAGTGTCTCTATAAGGGTCGACTGTTTTTCTCGATCGATGGTCAGGCCACTCCCAAGTTGTGTGGCCTCCTGTAATTGTTGCTCAAATGTTGCTTTGACGTCGCGTAGTTCTTGATTCAGGCGGTCAATCTGTTCTTGCAAAATCCGGTTGCTTTCTTGAAGGGTTCCAATCAGAGCTTCTTGTTTGGCCGTTTGCTTCAGTAGCCGTTGATTCTCTTTTTGGAAGGGGGATTCATCCGGTGGACAGCCTGTGAGAATAAAGAAGCAGAATCCTAGCAAGCATAGTGTTATTCGGGAACTGTCTGAGGTCGAAAGGTAAAAAGAAGACATGAAGGCGTGAAAGAGGCCTGGTGTCTTTATTGAATGAGGGCCTGAGTATTGAGATGATACTCTCACCATGTGCCATCAATGAATAAGGTCTAGTCTGATTGTAGGCAGATCACGTTGTGAATGCAATTCGTCACAGTTGTGTGTCAGGGCTGAACGGTTACATCAAGAAATGCTGGTAGGCTGTCCGCTCCTTGGGCATCCGTGACACGAAGTTTGAATCGGAATATTCGTTCTCCCACAACAAAAGGGGCAAGAAAGCTGGCCTTTGCGGAAAAGGGGTCAAGGAGAGGCACGTTACTGCCGCGTACTTGGCTCCAAGAGTATTCCAAGGACTTTCCTTCTGGGTCATAGCTTCCTAAGGCGTTTAGCTTGACGAGAGAGCCAGCTTGGACGACTTGGTTAGGGCCTGGGTCTGGAATTGGTGGCTCGTTGGGTTCATCTTTGACTTCCACCACGACATCGAGCATGGCCTGCTTGCCGTGATTCTGAACATGGATGATGGCTTGGCCATTTCCAATCAATCGAAGGAGCCCATTGGGCCCAATCGTTACGACAGAAGGGTTCGACGATTCATACGTTGTCCCAGTGTCTTTGAGTCGAATCGATCTCACAATTCCATCAGAAAAATGTCCAACGACTGAAAGGGCAAAGACTTTCCCTAGAAAATCAACTTGATCATAGACAACGGCTGATCCAGCGCGTCCAAAACGCAGAGGTTTATCTGTCTCAAAGTCAATATTTTGTAACGCGTTTGGGGGTTCGACATGAATCAAAACTTCATCAAAAATCGACCAGTTATCCCTTGTCAGACGTCCTGCCTTTGGTACGGCGACGGCCAGCAGCCGGAAGTTTCCGAGAATGGTTGAAGGAATTGTAAGGGGGCCTCCAAAAGGCGGGTGATTCGATTGGGTTGAAATAAGGGCAAGTTTTTGTTCGACAAACTCTTCAAGCATGTCCTCTTGTTCACCGTACCAATAGTATCGTACTTCATGAATTCCCCCAACTTCCCCTAAATCGACCTTCACGTTGATTGTTTCATTGGACTGATATGTGCTGTTATCCACAGGATCAAGAATAGAAAAGGCTTGACCCGAGGTGAAAGGCAGGGTCATCAGACTCAGCCACGTTACGAAACCAAGCCATGGTGGAGTGGGTCGGTATGGATAGGTCATGGTTGGTTTGAGGGACACGGTATAATCGCGTTGGATGAAAAGGAAATCATTCTACGGACGAACGGAAGAAAACCGCAAGGCGGTTGGTAAACAAGTTGACGGAGCATTTGAGCCTTGCCTGAGGGGAATCTGGTTTGATGGGCGGTGTGGGATCTGCTGGAAATCTGCCTTGCGTCCTGTGTTGGGTTATGTTATAAGGGACCTTCGCCTTAAGTACTCTAAATAGGAAACTGTGTTAACGGAAGAAGTGGGTAGGCCCATTTTGGGCTAAAGAAATTTTTTATTACTAACGTTTTTTTATGAGGAGGTAGGCAATGCACAAGGTGCTTCTATCGGTCCTTTTTAGTGTCATCTTCATTGTAGCTGGCTCATCGGCCGCCCTTGCCTTGCAGTCTGGTGGTGTAGAAATTGGTGACCTCGAAACCGGATCTGTGGTTGGTCAACCATTTACGTCGTTGGATGTCGATTTGGAGTATACCATCATGATGGTTGGAGGGAAGAAAGTAATCTATCCTCCGACTTCAATCCTAGACCTTACCAGCGGAGCGACCGGTGGTCGAGCAGGACGTCCAGTTCTTATCAAAGTCTCCAATACCCTTGATGGTGATCATGGGTTTGATTTGTCAGCAGATTCACCATATGCTGCTCCTACATCCATGCACATCAAAATCACGCTGAAACCAGGAGAGACCAAGTATATTGGTGTTCCTCTCAGTGACCTCACCTATGTGACAGCCAACAATATTTTGGATTACAAGTGTCAGTTACATGGTGCACATTTAGGTGGAAAGTTATTGATTATAAATTAAGCCCTGAGGCAATGTTTTGAAAGAAAGGCCCCGTCTCCGTCAAAAGGAGGCAGGGCCTTTTTGTTGGTAGAGCGAATGATTAAACCTGTTCGTCTCCACAATCGACAACTGCTCCAAGAGGGATTTCTTGTGCAGCAAAGAGTGCTCCATCGACGAGCAGCAGCAGAAATCGATTTTCAGTGGGCTCCTTCCCTGTTTGCTTGGTGACAATAGTATTGATATCTACAATGACTTCCCGTAAGGTCTCAGTTTTCGTATCATTGACTACCCAGAAATAATGGGTGGCTTTGGGAAAAAGGTTTTCCACAAATTCATCGATAGCCACAGTAACGTCAGCATGAGCTGACGGTAGTGGTATGCTGCTCAAGAAGCCTAAGGCTACGATCATTGTAAAGCACCATTTCTTGGCCATAGACATCCTCCTTTCTAATAATGAATATGGGACGCATTTCCTTCTCTGTCTTTGACACGCGAGGTGCCTTTATAAAAGTATCGGAAATTTTGTTCAGTTTCTCAAGTTTTTGGTTGCGCATTAATGATTAGGTACAGTGTAGGGATTTGAATTTGTCGAAGATGGTTCATGCCATCAGGTTCCCTCTCTTTTCTTGATTGTCATGGCAAATGCTTCCACAGGGGCTCCATTGTCGATAAACCGGAAGCGCATTATTTTTCTGGTTGCCATGTCGCTTCTTCTTATGTCCGGGGCTATTTTGTTTAATGCTCCGGAGCAAACGCAGATCATCCAGGTGAAATTTCCGAGTGGCGTGACCGTGGATGCCGAAGTTGCAGATAATCCTGAACGACGGCTTATTGGTCTAGCCTTTCGTGAAGAGCTTCCTCTGCAAGGGGGACTGTTGTATATTTTTGATCACTCTGCGCCACATAAGGTGTGGACCAAAGGATTCCTGATTCCGATAGATGTCGTGTGGATTGATGAAAGTAAACAAGTTGTGTATCTGCTCAAAGATGTTGAGCCATGTGCCCAAGATCCTTGTCCATGGTATGGTCCTCCTCCTGAAAATGCACGATATGTTCTTGAAACCCATGATGGCTTTATTGAGCGAGAACAGGTGCGAATAGGGACAGAAGTCACATTTGCTCTTCAATTATAAGCATTGCCGGTTAGGTGTGATGATCTGTGAAAAGTAAATTGCTCAGCCATGATACATGATAATGGAAAGATAACGTATGAGTGAATGCAATGAAGATGAATTTGTCCAGGTGGCTCAGGTTAAAGACATACCATCTGGAACGTCTCGAACTGTAAAAGTACAGGGGAAAACTATTGCGCTCTTTAACATTAATGGCGCATTTCATGCTATTAATAACATTTGTCCTCATGAAGGTGGTCCATTAGCCAAAGGTCGGGTAAAAGGTCATGTTGTTTCCTGTCCTTGGCATGATCTGCAATTTGATGTTCGTAATGGGTTTGGCACTGATGGTGGAGGATATTGCGTGGCAAGTTATGATGTATGTTTGAGAGATGAGCAAGTGTATGTCAAGGCAAAGTGTCGAGAGATGTAAGCCTGTACTCACGGGGTTTTTGTAAGGAATTCAGAGGAATGGGTATGAATGACAGTGGGATCGATGCCAAATTCGTTCGAGTGACCCAAGGGCAGGTATTAACCATTCATCTCTGGGAAGACCGCACTCGAGGAGAACAGTGGGTGCCATCGTATAAGTCTTCGGTGTTTGCGCTGGTGGGGGATGAGTTTTTGCGAACGGTGAGCAACAATGCTGTGGATTCTGGGAGGAGAACGTTTGAATTTCAAGCACTGAAGATTGGGGAGCATCTCTTAGAATTTCAAAAGCGAATGGCCTGGAAGTATACAGCCGAAGATCGTCGTGTGTTTCGTGTCAATGTTCAAGAAGAGGAACATTGAACAATTTTCGGAATAGCCATGCCAAATATTGCGTATATAAATGGAGAATTCCTTCCGCTTGAAGATGCTAAGATTTCAGTGGAGGACCGAGGGGTGCAGTTTGGGGATGGTGTCTATGAAGTTGTTCGTGTGTATGGAGGGCAGCCGTTTCAACTAGAGGCACATCTAACCAGGTTGGCTCGAAGCGCTACGGCCATTGAGGTTCCCTTTCCTTTGACAACGTCTGAGTGGGAGTCTTTAATCTTTGAAGGTATCCGGTTAAGCCGATATCAGGAAAGCAAGGTCTATCTTCAGGTTACACGAGGTGTGGCCCCACGAGAACATGGGTTTTCCTTGGCCCTGGTCCCAACTGTCCTAGTGACCATTCGTGAAATGCCTCTGCCAGACGAGACAAGAGAAACGCAAGGTGTCGCCGTGATTACACTTCCTGACATTCGTTGGGGTCGGTGTTCGATCAAGAGTCTCAATCTACTTCCCAATGTCCTCGCAAAACAGCAAGCCATGCAGGCTGGAGCGTTTGAAGCGATATTTGTGCGAGAAGGGTTTATTACAGAAGGGACATCAAGTAATGTCATGATGGTGAAGGATGGAACCATTGCCACTCCGGCATTGAATGATCATCTCTTGCCAGGTGTGACTCGCCAGACCATCCTCGATTTGGCTCAAGAGGCCGGTTCTGTTGTCGAAGAGCGTGATATTCTTCAAGAAGAACTACGCAATGCGGATGAGCTATTCCTTGTCGGAACGACCATTGAGGTCCTTCCGGTCATACAGCTTGATGGGCATAGTATTGGAAATGGTTGTGCAGGCCCAATTGCCAAGTCCCTTTTGGCTCGGTTACGAGCTGTCGTGGCACAAAAGATGATGTAGACCTCACATACAAGCTCTTGTGAGTTCAATTGATCAACGCAACACTTTATCTTACTTTCTAGAGATGGAGTG
>JAALKI010000014.1 GCA_011088105.1 Nitrospirota bacterium
TTAATCTATTTTTTTATTGGTGTCATGGCGCAAGCTCGCTGGTACTATGACAGCAGCATGAGAAACAATCCAGGAAAAGAACATTGATGCCCAGCAGAGATAAGGCATAGGTGCATGTGGAAGTGTGTTGACTGTGGTTGTGGTGCATAGAAATGGTTGTGATGTCGTTTTTCATGAGAGATTGGTCCAAGAGATACGGCTTTGTGAAATATCTCAATCAGTTTGTCGATCAGTCAAATAGTTACGGCTCTTAATAGTCACCTTTGTCTCTTGAGCCTGTACTTGAATGTTTTCTGCCTTGAGCCAAGGGCAGGTAAGGCAATCTTTTTACGTAAGGTTTAGATCTTATTAATGAGAGTGAATGGTCTTGTCTCTTCAGCACATAAATCTTTTCTCAAGACGTGCATAAAGCATATTGACTATAGGGTGTCCTTGCCCCTCCATTCCAGCCTGAGTTTGCTTTTCTTGGCAAGTCAACAAGGTTCTGCTAGGAGTTATGCTGTTGTCATTGGAGGTCCTCATATCTCTTAACATCAATTAAGAGAACCACTGCTAGTAAAGCAAGAAATCGCCTATGTGATAAGCGATTTCGCGTTTGATCCCAGAAATATCTTGAGATCTTCCTTTCCTACTCGAACAACGGTAATCTTGCCTCACTGTTGACGCGACAATATAATCAATTCATGCATTGTTGATAGCCTAAGCGGTAGGATGGAGGATAGGCTGGGTCATGGATACTGACTCTAGGTGGGCATGAGAAGATTCGAAAAGAGGGAGGCTGGGTTATGGTGAAAACAGAACAATTTTCAGTAATAGGCATGACATGTGGGAATTGTGTCCGTCATGTCGAAAAAGCCTTGAGAGGAGTGCCAGGAGTATCATCGGTTACTGTTGTGCTAGATGCAGCACAGGCTACCGTTGAATATGATGCCGATAGGGTAACGGTCGATGCCTTGACTTCAGTCATGACGGAAGCTGGGTACACGTTGGGAGCCACTCCCGTTTAACAATTCAGATATCCTCATGGTAATGATGAGTGTCCATACGACATTTCCTGTTCGAGGGATGACCTGTGCATCCTGTGTGTCTCATGTCGAGCAGGCGCTACTCGCTGTTGTTGGGGTAGAGTCAGCCGTAGTGAACTTGGCCACTGAAATGGCAACGGTGGACTATGACCCTCGTCTCGTCAATCCAAAGGTCCTTACACAGTCAGTGCAGGATGCAGGATACTCGATTCCTGTCGAAACGAAAATTGTGCATGTGGCAGGAATGACCTGCGCGTCCTGCGTGGCGCACGTTGAAAAGGCGTTGCGACGTGTGCCGGGTGTTTCGTCGGCTCACGTCAATCTAGCCACGCATCAAGCCACGGTCGAGCATTGGCCTGATAATACAATCGCTCAACAACTTCAGCACGCGGCGCATGACGCGGGCTATACTCTTTCTTATGCTCAAGCGCATCCTCAAGAGAGCGTTGAACACAAGACACAACAGGAATTGGCGCAGTTAGGGAAACGGGCTCGTCTAAGCGCCATTGCGGGGGGTGTGGTGCTGATGGCTTCTATGAATGTGATTCCAGGTCTTTCTGTTCTGAGTGACCAGTTTCGATTCATCCTCCTCTTTATCTTCACGACACCTGTTCTTATTTGGGCTGGGCATCCCATTTATACCGCAGCTTGGAGTGCCGGGCTGCATAAGACGATGAATATGAATACGCTTATTGCTATTGGGACACTTGCGGCCTATGCGTATAGTGTAGCGGCAACGTTCGTGCCGTATGTTTTCGAGCAGGAAGGGCTAAAGGCCGAAGTTTACTATGATACCGCCATCATCATTATTGCGCTCATCTTATTCGGTCGCTATTTAGAAGCAAAGGCCAAGGGGCGAACGTCCGTTGCCATTAAAACGCTCATGAACCTCTGTCCATTAACCGCTTGCGTGCGACGAGGTGATGATGAATTCATGATCCCCGTTGATGATGTATTACTTCATGATCGAGTCCTGGTTCGTCCCGGAGACCGCATCCCGGTGGATGGGGTGATCCAAGAGGGACATTCCAGTGTTGATGAGGGAATGTTAACGGGAGAAAGTCTACCCGTCGAAAAAGTTGTTGGATCAATGGTGTATGCCGGGACGGTCAATAAGATTGGGAGTGTGATCTTTAAGGCGTCGGCAGTTGGGAAAGACACAGCATTGGCACAAATTGTTCAACTTGTCCAGGATGCTCAAGGTTCAAGAGCGCCAATCCAACGGTTTGCAGATCGTGTGGCGAGTGTGTTTGTCCCAATCGTCTTGGGGATTGCCACACTGGCTTTCTGGATTTGGATCGTTGTCGGTCCGTCCCCGGCCTTTACGTTTGCGTTGCTCGCTTTTGTGACAGTGTTAATTATTGCTTGCCCTTGCGCCTTGGGATTGGCGACTCCAACCGCCATTATGGTAGGGATGGGGCGTGGAGCTGAACAGGGCATCCTTATTCGTGATGCTGAAGCGCTCGAAACCGCTCATGGTCTTGATACCATCGTCTTTGATAAGACTGGTACGTTAACGCTTGGTATGCCACGTGTGACGGATGTCATCAGTCCCAATATGGATCAGCGGGAACTTCTTTATCTGGCTGCGTCTGTGGAATGCCGATCGGAGCATCCGCTTGCCCAAGCCATTGTTGAATGGGCCAAGGAAGAGAAGTTGGCCCTAGAGGACCCAACCAATTTTTCCGCTATGCCGGGGCAAGGGGTTGAAGCTTCTGTTGCTGGCCGTTCCGTGCTGATTGGGACAGCCAAGCTTATGGTTGATCGTTCATTGGTACTGAATGACTTGGGTGCAATGGCAGATCATCTGGCTACTGTTGGGAAAACGCCGATTTTTGTTGCTGTGGATGGTGAAGTCCAGGGGGTGATTGCTTTGGCCGATATGCTTCGTCCCGAGGCGAAGGAGGCTATTGAGGCTTTGCAGAAAGCCGGTCTGGCAACGGTGATGCTCACAGGTGATAATCAACGTGTGGCAGATGCCATTGCCGCGGAGCTCGATATTGCGCATGTGATGGCCGAAGTGCTGCCAGATCAAAAATCCACTGAGATTCAAACAATGCAAGCGGCAGGGAAACGAGTGGCCATGGTTGGTGATGGGATCAATGACGCTCCGGCCTTGGCACAAGCCGATGTCGGGATTGCTATTGGTGCTGGAACGGATGTAGCCATGGAAACGGCACACATTACCTTAATGACCGACGATATCCGCGGTGTGGGCAATGCCATTTATTTAAGCCGTGCAACTATGCGAACAATCTATCAAAACTTATTTTGGGCTTTTGGTTACAACGTGGCGCTTATTCCGATAGCCGCCGGGCTTTTCTATCCGGTCTTTCAGAACATGGGCGGGGTGCCTCCTGCGCTCATGTTCATGTTTGGAGAAAGCGGCTTGCTGAACCCTATGTTGGCTGCCGCTGCGATGGCAATGAGTTCAGTCAGTGTCGTCTTGAACTCCCTCAGACTCAGACATATCCGGCTAGCTGTGTGATAATGCTACCTTCGTGGTAGTTGCGATTGTGTCACCATGGTGGCTAACCTTCTTGCCCTCGGCTGGCAATGCGGTTTCCTCTTTAAAGTATTCAAGCGAATGCCGTTTGTGCTATAGAGATTACGTACACAAGGAGTGTGCTGTTTCTTGGTGCAGCTTGATGTGGAATAGCCTACTGCCGATCTTGTGGCCTGTGTCCAGTTCGTCAGCAATCCTAACAGGAGGTGATTCATATGCCAAGGATCCAGGTGTCCTCTCCAGTACGTGCATTACCCGTCGCACGTGTTTCGTGCCGTCATGTTGCCCTATTGATTCTCTGTGGCGTGGGTCTTGTCCTTGCCGCCTGTCTTCCTTCTATGGCGCCATTCGATCCTGTTTCTCTGGAGATGGCCCAAACGTTGAAAAAGGAGTCAATGACCCTGATCGGCAAAGCTACAGATCCTCCCAATCTTCACATGGATGCGATCACGCAGGTTCAGAAAAAGTTGCAAGATGCCTTAAATTATGAAGCGGCTAAAGTCACCCCAAATGAAATTGCGGTACGGCAATGGAAATTGCTGGGCGACCCTGGAAGGAATTTATTGGGCGGGTTCCTGAAAAAATGGCAAGATGAGAAAGTTGGACGAAGTCCGACATTTTTGACCAATGTGAAAAGCCTTGTGAGTCGGGCATTTGATGAGATCATCCAGACAGAAAATCAAAAACCCAAACAGCCATAAGGTTGATTTGGAAATAGGAGGATACATCCTATGGGTGGATTCAACTTCGATCAATTTTTTGATGATTTGAAAACAGGCATTACGGATCTGGCTAAAAACGATGTCCCTGAGTTTTTACGAGAAGCCACGGATGATGGCAAAGAGTTTCTCGGTAGCATGAGAAACGATTTGCTAGATTGGACGCAACAGCTGGCTGATGGGCAACTGAGCAAAGATGAATTTGAGTTTTTAGTGAAAGGCCGAAAAGATTTGGCTAAAATGGAGGCATTGACACAAGCTGGCGCCACTGTTGTCAAAGTCAATCAACTCAAGAGTTCTGTGGTGAGTTTGATCATAGATTCAGCAAGACAAATTGGATCATAGAGGAGAGGCGCCAGAAGGCCTGGCCTATGCTGGATGCCTCGCTGTGATGACGTGAGCAATCCGGTAGGCTGAAGAAGACCTATCGGCTTACTCAGAGATGGCTATTTAGCTTTTTTCACATAGGCCTTATAGACCTTTTGCAGGTCGAGGCTTTCTTCTTCTAAGCCGACCATTTCGTGCCCGGTAGTTTGGCACCAGGCGGGCATGTCTTTTTTAATGCCCTCATCGTCTGAAACCACCTCTAAAACTTGCCCTGGCAGTAATTCTTTAATTTTCTTAGATGTCATAATGATGGGCATCGGACAGAAATACCCAAGAGTATCTAGTTTAATATCAGCTTCTATCATGCACGACTCCTCATAGGTTCTTCATTGCTTGGTTGTAGGAGCTCATTAGATAAAAAGGTTCACAGCTCCATCTTTGGCTTCGGCCAGATATGTTGTCACGCCAGCAAGCTGATCAACCCCATCGATTAAGGTATCTTTGCCAATGCCCATCATACCTAAGGTTGTTGTGCAGGCAATCAATTTGACCCCAAGATCTTGAGCTGTCTCCAGGAGCTCAGCAATACCAGGCATGCGATTATCAACCATGACCTTTTTCATCATCTTGGTTCCTAATCCGCCAAAATGAAAACGAGACAGCGGTAATGTCTCAGCTCCCCCTTTATTAAGGGTGCCGAAGGCACGACGAAGCCAGTCTTTGGCTGAGCTAGATGTCCCTGGTTTGCGGATGATATTGAGTCCCCAAAATGTAAAAAACATGGTGACCTGCATGCCCATGGCAGCTGCGCCAGTGGCAATGATCAAGGCGGCCATCGCCTTATCCATGTCACCACTGAGCACCACAAGCGTGACTTTATCGGCTTTGGTCTCTTGTAGTTCTGCAAGGGCCACTGCTGGTTCAAGTTGAGTTGTCGCATTCATGATTACACCTATTGATAAGATAAAGGAAGGAAAAGCTGGTGAGACAATACATCTAAATGGACTATAATATGTCAAATTTTAGGTTGTCAAGAAAGAAAAACTTGTGTGAGCCTTCAGGATAAAGACGTTACCCCGTTGGAGCGATCTCTACAGCTTTTGTCATGAAACATATTGTTGAATGTGTGCCCAATGTGAGTGAAGGAAGAAATCGCCACGTATTGGAATCTCTGAAAGCGGTGGTCTCTAGGGTTCCGGGGGTCTCTTTACTCGATCATCATATGGATTCAGATCATCATCGTTCCGTGTTGACGTTTGCTGGGGAACCAGAGGCTGTCGCTGAGGCCGCTTTTGAGGTGGTTCGATTGGGAAGCACGGTTATCAACTTAATTGATCATGTTGGCGAACATCCTCGCATTGGCGCTGTTGACGTGCTTCCTTTTATCCCGATTCGTGGAATGCATATGGCACAATGTGTTGAACTCGCCAAATGGGTTGGGGCTCGTATTGGTGCAGATCTTAACATTCCAGTATTTTTGTACGAAGAAGCCTGTTCGATTGCTGAACGCCGACGTCTTGAAGACGTTCGGCGCGGAGGGCTCAAAGGGCTTGCATCGAGGATGGCAACGCAGGTTCAGTGGAAGCCGGACTTCGGACCTGGTGCACTCCATCCGACGGCGGGAGGTATTGCCGTTGGAGCACGACAGGTCTTAATTGCCTATAATGTGACCTTGGATATTGATGATGTGGCTGTGGCCAAGGCCATCGCCAAGAAAATTAGAGCGTCTAATGGAGGCCTTCCGTCGCTCAAGGCGCTTGGCATTGCATTACAGAGGCGGAGGTTGGTTCAAGTTTCCATGAATTTGGTGAATTTTCATGAAACCTCTATCACGGCGGCTTTCGAGGCGGTGAAACGTGAAGCCGACCGTCTTGGCGTGACCATCGTGAGCAGTGAGTTCGTGGGACTCGTTCCTCAGGAAGCATTGCTCCATACTGCTGGCCTATCTCTCAAATGTCATGAATTGACTATCACACAGGTACTTGAAACACAGCTGGCGATGAAACAGGCTGAGGCTCCAGACGTTCAGGATCCCCACATCGAAGAGAATTGTCATGAATAAAAGTCATAAGAAAAAAATTGCGATTCTGGTTGGAGGTGGTCCTGCGCCAGGTATTAATAGTGTGATTCATGCCGCCACCATTCGGAGTGTCTTAAGTGGCGCTGAGGTTGTAGGGGTTCATGATGGGTTTCAACATATCATGAACGGGGATATCACGAAAGTTACCTCGTTGACGATCAAAGCCGTCAGTCGTATTCATTTCCAAGGTGGTGCGCTCATTGGAACATCTCGTGCGAATCCAACTCAAAATCCTCAATCTCTTGCCACAGTATTGGATTCCTTGAAACGATTAGAGGTGACGGGCCTCATGACCATTGGCGGTGATGATACGGCTTTTTCTGCATTGCAACTTGAAGCATTGGCCCAGGGCCAATTGCACGTGGTGCATGTTCCTAAAACCATCGATAATGATTTGGGCTTGCCTAATGGCGTTCCGACTTTTGGCTTTCAGACAGCACGGCATTTTGGGGTGGGAATTGTCAAAAATATTATGGTGGATGCCCGCACGACAGGACGGTGGTATTTGGTCGTGACCATGGGCCGAAAAGCCGGTCATTTAGCCTTGGGAATCGGAAAAGCCGCAGGAGCCACGTTGACGGTCATTCCTGAAGAGTTTCCCAAGGGCCCCTTGCGCCTGGCCCAACTATCCCGCATTTTGACGGGTGCCATTGCCAAACGGTTAAGCCTTGGACGGAACGATGGTGTGGCCATCTTGGCTGAAGGGCTCATTGAACGGCTCGATCCCAGTGAGTTGATAGAGCTTGGCACGGTTCAGCATGACCAACATGGCCATATTCGCTTCTCCGAATTAGATATTGGAGACATTCTCAAACATGCGGTCAGCAAGGAGCTACACCGCTATGACCTCAACATCACGATTGTGACGAAAAACATTGGGTATGAGTTGCGATGTGCAGATCCTATTCCCTACGATATGGAATATACGCGAGACCTTGGGTATTGCGCGGCTCAATATCTCCTAGAGGGAGGCAATGCTGCAATGGTGGCAATCTGTGATGGCCATTTTACTCCTATCGCGTTTAAAGATATTCTCGATCCGACAACCGGCAAGACAATGATCCGAATGGTCGATATCCATTCTGAATATTATACCATTGCCAGAGAATACATGGTGCGGCTCGAGCCTGATGATTTTTCGAATCATGCTCATTTGGATCGATGTGCCAAAGCGTTGAACGTGTCTCCAGAAGAGTTTCGTGCTACATTTTTCCCGGTGGTGAGGCAGAAGACGAGCTCCCAGAAAGCCGAAGAGTAGATGCTCGGTATATTCATTGATTTCTGATTGATTTCCTCAAAAAACATGAGTGTTCTCGTATGAAATCCATTGCGCATCGGCTTGTCAACGCCCCAGTGTTTGAGTATCTGATTATTGCGTTGATTCTCCTGAATGGGGCCATTCTTGGGCTCGAAACGTCCCCAAACATTGTCAGAAAATATGGCGGGCTTTTGTCTATTGGTAATCATACCATTTTAGGCATGTTTATTCTGGAAGCAATCTTAAAGATGACCGCGTTGGCACCTCAGGTAGGTCGATATTTTAGAGATGGCTGGAATCTTTTTGATTTCTCCGTGATCGTCTTTTCTTTAGTTCCTGCAACGGGCGAATTTGCCATGATTGCACGGTTAGCCAGGCTGCTCCGAGTTGTTCGATTAATTTCGACGATTCAAGAACTCCGCCTGATTGTGGCGACGTTGGTTCGGTCAATTCCAAGCATGGGCCATGTCATGATGTTAATGAGTTTAATCTTTTACATTTATGCCATTACGGGCTATCAATTATTTCATGAGCATGATCCGGAGCATTGGCGATCGTTAGGTATTGCCCTGTTGTCGCTTTTCAGAATCGTCACCTTGGAGGATTGGACGGATATTATGTACACGGCGATGGAGTTGCATCCCATGGCCTGGATCTATTTTGTGAGCTTTGTGGTGGTTGGAACGTTTGTCGTGGTGAATTTATTTATTGCCGTGGTCTTAAATAATTTAGATGAGGCCAAAGCAGAACGGCTTCATGCATTACAGTCTCCCGTCACCCATACTGAGATCATCCGCGATCTTCGTAATACGCAACAAGCGTTGAAACAACTTGAAGCTCGGTTGGATCGTGTGCCAGTTCGTGAAGCAGACCCCATGAGCATGACCCATGGCTGAAGAGGATCTCCTCAGTCTCTTAAAGATGAGAATCAAGCTCTTGAGAGGCAGGCTTGGATTTTTTTAAGGGCAAACGCAAGATCTGACTCACTAGTCTTCCCTGCCCAAGATAACCGAATGAGAGGGGTCTCACCCTCTGGATAATCGGTAAAGATTTTGAACACAATCATCCATCGCGAAGCCTCGGAGATAAGGGCCTGATGGGTGTTGGGTTGACGGCATTGAAAGGTGAGAATCCCTGGAGCGTGGGGCCCTTCCCATTCTTGGATGCTCAACGCAGGATGTTGTGTCAGTTGGGACATGGCTTGTTCCCGTAGTTTCACAAGATGAGGCGAAGGCAGGCCTTCCGCATATTTGATTTCGCAGGCTTTAGCGAGTCCTGCAATCAATCCGATATTGTGTGTGCCGATTTCAAAGGCGGCGGCACGAGGTTTTGCTTGTTCGAGCCACTCCATACCGAATGTTGGGTGAAGTTGAAGAAAATGCTCGTGCATGACAAGCGCTCCTGTCCCTAATGGTCCCTGGCACCATTTGTGTCCCGTAAAAAAATAGATATCCCCTGTCCATTGCCTGAGATCAACGGGAATGTGCCCTACGGCCTGTGCGCCATCGACAATGAACAGTACGTCATGGGCATGTGCCAATTCGCCGATTTCCAAAATCGGAAAAATTCTTCCATCGACATGTGAAACATGACTGAGCACAATAGCTTTGATCGTGTGGAGGGCAAGCAGTTGTTCAATATCACGCATCAAGGTTTCCGATGACGTGGGGGCAACTGTATGCAAGTGAACGCCACGAGCAGTCAGGGCCTGCAACGAACGAAGAATGGAAGGGTTTTCGTGTGTGCAGGTTATCACGTGGTCGTCAGTGGTCCAAGGCAAAGAAGCTAAGACTAAATGGTTGGCCGTCGAGGCATTGGGAACGAAGGCGATACGAGAAGGGTCGGATACATGCAGCAGTCTCGCCACATGCTCTCGACAGGTTTGGGCTTTCTCGACATACCAGCGAATACCAGCTTCGGAATAGAGGTACTGCTGGAATTCTCTTAGTGTCGATGCAACTTCTCGCTCTGCATCGGGATGAGGGGCACACAATGCAGCGGAATTCAGGTAGCGCATGCAGCGGAATGGTTTTTAAGGCTTATAGGCTAAGGCAAGACCCAACAACTCCTGAGAATCTGTGTGCCATTCTCTGAGTGTAAAGCCTGCAGTGGTGAGTACGTTTTCAGCAAGTTGGCGATTGTACTTGGTGCTAATTTCCGTCAAGATGGATTCCCCGGCTTTAAGCGGCAGATGCCATGCTAATCGAGGGAATGTGATCGTTTGGTTGCAGAGGGAGCGCAACCACATTTCGATACGGTGATCCGGCTGGTTATAGATGGCCACGTGCTCAAATGCGTTGGGGTCAAAATTAGCGCCGGTCAGGTTGTGGACGACAGGAAGAATATTCTTGTTGAATTGGGCAGACAAGCCGGAAACATCGTTATACGCTGCTTCTAATCGTTCGATATCGGTGATTAATTGAATGCCTAAGAGAAAATAATCGCCCGAGTTCATTTCGTTATACACAGAAGCAAGAAAAGCCTCCGCAGTATCTGGCTTGAGATTGCCGAGTGTTCCTCCTAAAAACGCCACCAGCCGTTTTCCGCCATTGGGGATATGCTCCATATGGGCTAAAAAGTCTCCAATAACCCCGTGAATACGAAGGCAAGAATATTCGGCTGCCAGTTCTTGCGCGACACGGCGAACAATGCCTTCACTCACGTCAAATGGTACATAAAATTGGAGTTGATTGACGTGCGCCATCGCATCAAGCAAGACTCGAGTTTTCGTAGATGCCCCGGAGCCTAACTCCACCAGTTCGTCAGCTCCAGTTATGTGGATGATGTCATCGGCATATGTTGCGAGAAGGGCATGTTCTGTCCGTGTCTGATAATACTCTGGTAGTTCACAGATTCGTTCGAACAGTTCAGAGCCATAATCATCATAAAAATATTTCGTGGGAAGGGAGCGGGGGGATGCCAACAAGCCAGACCGGATTTCTTCGTCTAATGTTTCAGAATGGGTATCAGTGAGGTGAACGTCAATGGTAATCCGGTTGTGATCAAGAGCCGTGTTCATGGCTTCTCCCTGGTTGGTCGCAAAACATGTGAAAAAAGAGTGACAGATTGAAGCAGCGGACTATAACGGGTTTGGAGAATGGCCGCAACTTTCATCGTTGACGAATATGGATTCATAGTGTGCATTGGGCTAGAATGCGATTGGCATGGCTGATTCTCCATCCACAATTTCTTCGTCTCCTTCTCATCAGGAAAGCACCGAATCAATTGCGGGGGCGGCAGGGCTGATTGGGGCTGCAACCTTTTCCAGCCGTATTGTCGGTTTTATTCGAGACATGGTGTTGGCCGGGGTATTTGGTGCCACGGCTGCGGCTGATGCCTTTTTTGTCGCATATCGGATTCCCAACCTCCTACGGGAATTGTTGGCAGAAGGGTCGATGTCCTCCGCATTCATTCCCGTGTTTACGGAATACCATACCCTTCGTAGTAAACGAGAAACGTGGGAGCTTGCGAGTGCCGTTTTTACGACGCTGTTATCTCTTGTCACCCTGATCACGCTTATCGGGATCATCGCGGCACCGGTGATCGTGTGGAGTCTTGCGCCTGGGTTTCAAGATGATCCGGAACAACTGGCCATGACCACCTATTTGACCCGTGTGATGTTTCCCTATTTGTTGTTTGTCAGTCTCGCAGCCTTGACTATGGGCATACTGAATTCGATTCGGGCATTTGCTGCGCCCGCCTTAGCCCCAGTGTTTTTTAACCTCAGCATCATCGCTTGTGTCGTTGTGTTGGCTCCTATCCTGGATGAACCGGTGATTGGCGCGGCGATCGGTGTGGTGGTTGGAGGGTGTGTGCAATTCGTCATGCAATTGCCGGGTATTCAACGGAGAGGATTCCTGTTCGGCTGGCGGTTTGATCTTCGTCATCCTGGGGTTCGTCGAATTGGTCTCTTGATCCTGCCCACTCTGCTTGGCTTGTCGGTCACGCAAATCAATATAACCGTGAGCACGATTTTGGCATCGTTTTTTTCTGGAGGGCCCACGTATTTATTTTACGGCATGCGGCTAATTCAATTTCCTTTAGGCATTTTCGGCGTCGCCTTGGCTACAGCCATTCTACCCACCCTTTCCGCGCAAGCCGCGAGAGGGGATCTGCACGCGCTTCAATCAACCCTGGGTTTTGGGTTGCGGATGATTGGGTTTATCATCTTGCCAGCGATGGTGGGCTTGATCCTGCTTCGTGAGCCGATTGTTCATCTATTTTTTGAACATGGCGCGTTTTCTGCGGAGGATACGCAAGGGACGGCGATGGCAATTTTGTACTATGCCATCGGGCTTTGGGCGTTTGCCGGGGTTCGGATTATTGTCGCGGCATTTTATTCAATGCAAGATACGAAAACGCCCGCCATTGCAGCGGTGGGAGCCATGATTGTCAACCTCGTGGTGGCGTTATGGTTGATGGAGCCGTTAGGGCATGGTGGGTTGGCCTTAGCTACGGCGGTTGCCGCGATGGTCAACGTGAGTGTCTTGGTTGGCGTCCTGACTCATCGTCTGGGCGGAATCGATTGGCGCCGAATCAGGCAATCTTTTGGCCGAGCTGGGTTGGCCACTGTGCCAGTGTGGATGGCATGTCTCTGGATAACCAGTCTTGCGGTTTGGGAAAGACCTGAAGAATGGATGCTCAAAGGCATCATGTTGACGATTGGTATTGGACTCAGTGTGATGGGCTATGTGGGAGCCCACCGTATGTTTCACTCAGAAGAACTCGATGTGTATTGGAAGATGATTCAAACCAAACGGGGAACAGTGAACCCAGAACGTACGAGTGAGCAGAGACACGATTCATAAGGGTAGTCATGATCATGTGTGTGAGATTTCTTCATCGTGAGTGGAAAAGACCTCGTCCTGAGCCGACTGCTCGACGATTTCCTGGAGTCGTTTTTCTTAAAGAATTATGAAACTCGTGATCCAACGCGTGCGTTCGGCTTCGGTCGAAGTGAATGCGAAAACAGTGGCAAATATTGGAGTGGGGCTTCTCGTTTTCGTGGGAGCTGCCAAAGGTGATGGTGAGCACGATGTGAATGTCATGGCGGAGAAAGTCCCCGTCCTCCGGATTTTTCCGGACTCCGCTGGTAGAATGAATCGGTCTCTTTTTGATGTGGGTGGTGAGCTTTTGGTAGTTTCTCAATTTACCTTGTTGGGAAACACAGAGAAAGGGCGGCGTCCAAGTTTTGATGAGGCTGCCTTGCCTGATGTGGCACATGATCTCTATGAACGTTTTGTGGCGCGCTTGAAGGCGCAATCGCTTCATGTGCAAACAGGAATATTCGGAACGGACATGCTGGTGACTTTGCAGAATGATGGGCCAGTGACGTTTATTCTGGACAGTCAGAAAGGCGGTGGCGTACTCTCAAGCTAACAGTCTGTGACAGGTTCATTCGAGCACATTTGCTGTGCTGTCAGGATATTCACATAATCCCTGGGGGGCCAATGATGGAAGCGTCTATTTCAAAGCATCATCCACTCAGACAATTGTTTGGCGTCTTGACTGAAAAAAACTTCGCGGAAACATTGGGCTGGGCGGATTTCAACGTGACCCATTATCTGGCAAACTTGTTAGTTGAGTTTGCTCATGTCGATCAACTCCATTGCATCAAAAGCCGGCAGGGGGAATCAATCGAATCCGTTGTGGACCTGCTCTTTGAAACAGAGTCTTTTGAGGACACGTTAGATGTGGAACGGGAACGAGTTGTGCATCGCCACATTGGAGACTTGACCCTGTTCATGGCGGGATTGTTCCCGGAATATCTGAGCCGCATCAAGGCTTCCGGTTTGATTCATCACAAAGACTTTCTGGTTGATTATGTCAAAGCTGGCAAACGATCTTATGGTATTGTTGCCACCTATCAAGGCGAGGAACCCCAGGAAACGCCTGCGCTGTTCCAAAAACTTTCTGCCAATTTTGAACTGTGTGTGACAGGTCTTGGTTTTGTGAGATTGGACCTGGATCGAATGCAAGTCCCGTCGTATCGAAAGGCGAAAGATATCTTGCTACATTAAGAGGCTGTTGGCGGCGTTTTTTATTGTATTCAGTCCAATTCGCTCAATATCTCTTCGATGTGTCCATCCACCTTCACTTTGCGAAAAATTTCCTCGATCTTTCCATGTTGGTCGATAACGAAGGTCGTGCGTTCTACGCCCATATACTTCCGCCCATACATGGATTTTTCCTTCCACACGCCATAGGCTTGGACAACCGTCTTGTTCGCATCGCTCAGTAAAGGGAAGTTGAGTTCATACTTTCCAACAAACTTTTTATGGGATTCAACGGAATCGGGGCTGACCCCTAACACGACGGCTCCATTTTCTTGGATTTCCTCAATGCTGTCGCGAAAGGCACAGGCTTCTTTTGTACACCCGGATGTATCATCTTTTGGATAGAAGTACAGGATGACTTTTTTGCCTCGACAGTCAGCCAATCGAACTGCTTTGCCTTTTTCGTCGGGGAGAGAAAACGCAGGCGCCCTCTGTCCGACCTTGAGCTCGATCACGCGTGGAGAGGGTGTGGCTTTCTCTCGAGGTGACGTGGACTTGGTGTGAGAGGGACGTACGGCTTTAGTTTTAGTCCCAGCTTGTTTAGATGTCTTCATTGCAACGGATCCTCCTCTATAGAATAACGTATGTAAATTTTACCATGTCGTCTAAGCGTTAAAGCAATAGAGCATTGAGATGAAAATTGTCCTCGATAACAATATTCCTTTTGGAGAAGAAGCTTTTTCCGCTCTGGGCGATGTGCACTGTGTGTCGGGGCGTGAAATGTCAGCAGAAATCATTCGGGATGCTTCGATAGTCGTTGTGCGTTCGATTACCAAGGTTGATGCGAAACTTCTTCAGAACAGCCAGGTGCGAGTCGTGGGTACTGTCACCGCTGGCATTGACCACATTGATTGCTCGTATCTTGCCCAAAACCATATCTCCCTAACGACGGCTTTTGGAGCGAATGCCAATTCCGTCGCGGAATATGTGATAACAGCCTTGTTGGTATGGGCACATCAATACAAAAC
Source organism: Nitrospirota bacterium (assembly GCA_011088105.1). Lineage (GTDB taxonomy): Bacteria > Nitrospirota > Nitrospiria > Nitrospirales > UBA8639 > JAALKI01. The sequence goes on from JAALKI010000014.1 coordinate 14,940, forward strand.
GTATCTCATTGGGAAAACTCTAGGGGTTATTGGAGTTGGGAATATCGGAAGTCTGGTTGCCAAGAAGGCCAGCGCATTAGGGATGGATGTCATCTTGCATGACCCTCCGCTTGCACGGAAAACCGGCGACGCCCAATATCGATCATTTGATGAGGTATGCCAGGCAGATTTTGTCACGCTTCATGTGCCGCTCACGCGCACAGGTCCTGATGCAACGTATCATTTATTCGATGGGCCACGAATTGCCAAACTGTCTCTTCATGTCATACTCCTCAATACATCGAGAGGAGAGGTCATAGACAATCAGTCTTTATATCAAGCAGTCCTTTCAAAGCAGATACAACCCCCGATACTGGATGTATGGGAAGGAGAACCTACTCCTCATTGGGGGCTGGTGGAACAAGCCGCCGTCGCCACGCCCCACATCGCCGGCCATTCCTTTGATGGGAAAATACAAGGAACCATGATGGTCTATCAGGCGATCTGTCGAATTTTTGGGGTCGCCCCGACCTGGATGCCGACGCTTCCAGACCCTGAGCACCCGTCAATTATGATTGCTGGCAAGCATGAACGAGAAGAAACCCTGCTCTGGAAGATAGCCACGCATGTGTATGATTTGCCGGGTGATCATGCACGGATGAAGGCCTTGTCGGCCCTTCCTCTTGAAAAGAGAGCATTGGCATTTGATCACCTACGGAAAACTTATCCTCGAAGGCGAGAATTTCGGTGGACCAAGGTGTTACTCCAAGATGGGACAGCAGCGTTAAAAAATCGAATGACAGGATTAGGCTTTCAGGTTGAATGACGATGAGGACAATTGATTTGGGAAATGTCGTCTTGCTGGAGTATACTGAATAAAGCAACAGACAGTACTCACTGAACAAAGGGGGTGACTGGCTTCGACGGGGATCAAGAGGTCAGCGGTGCATGTCGAGCTCTCGGAGTCTCGTTAAACCTTCGGGAAACATTTAATTGCCAACGAACCATTGGCTCTCGCAGCTTAATTAACTGCGACGTTTCTCCATTTTTTGTCTGTGGGAATGGAAGAAACGCCACTTAGCAGACTGGTCCAAGGCAGGTGCTCAGCGGCTGCGGACGAGAATTTTCTGGGCTAGCGGGCGTTCTAAGCCGGTCGATGGGCGTGGGCGAACGTGAATATGAAAACATCGGCTATGCATGTAGAGCCGTTGCGCTGAAGTTCTTCGGACAGGGGTTCGATTCCCCTCACCTCCACCAATCGGCCTCTGGATCTTGAAGTCCAGAGGCCTTTTTTGTTCTTGCACAGTTTTATTGCATGCATCATACCATGAAATTCCACTACCATATGCTCGATTTTCATGGTATTATGCATGGTCATGATCGAACGTCAGGCTATACTCTCAGCACTTAAAGATGCGCTCAGACGTAGCAGGGTCGTCGTGCTATCCGGTCCACGGCAGTGCGGCAAGACAACCTTGGCTCGTGCACTTCTCAGTGAAGAGTCCATTAATTATTTTGACTTGGAGGATCCTGTAAGCCTTGCTAGACTTGATGAGCCAATGACCGCCTTGCGCTCTCTCAAGGGATTAGTGGTTATCGACGAAGTCCAACGGCGACAGGACTTATTCCCAGTGTTACGAGTTCTTGCTGATCGCAAGACTGCCCCTGCACGCTTTTTAATTCTGGGCAGTGCCTCCGGCAATTTACTACAACAGAGTTCGGAAAGTTTGGCCGGGCGTGTGGAGTACGTGACCATCGGAGGATTTACCTTATTCGAATTGGGAATATCGACCCAGCCAATGTTGTGGCGGCGCGGCGGTTTTCCGCTCTCATATTTGGCAAAAACAGAGGCTGATAGCATCGCTTGGCGAAAAAGCTTTGTTCGCACGTTGCTGGAGCGTGACTTTCCACAATGGGGAGTGCGTGTCCCCGTAGCGGCCCTACAACGATTTTGGACGATGCTGGCACACTATCACGGCCAGACGTGGAATGCGGCGGAACCGGCACGGTCTTTGGGTGTAAGTGAGTCTACTATTCGACGCTACCTTGACCTGCTCACGGATGCCATGATGATTCGTCAATTACAGCCCTGGCATGCCAATCTGCGCAAGCGCCAAGTCAAGGCGCCGAAGGTCTATGTGCGGGATACCGGTCTCTTGCACCAACTGCTCGGAATTGATACGGCAAAGGCTCTTATGAGTCATCCAAAACTCGGAGCTTCTTGGGAGGGATTCGTGATCGAGCAGATCGTGATGACGGAGCCACACGACGAGGCTTATTTCTGGGCGACGCATCAAGGTGCAGAGATCGATTTGATTTTGCGCCGAGGTGATCGGCTCCTGGGTGTGGAATGTAAACAGACCGATGCACCGAGCTTGACTCCTTCGATCCGTATTGCCATAGAAGATTTGGATCTGGAACGGGTCGTGGTGATTTACCCCGGCGATAAACGGTACTCACTATCTGAAAACGTGGAAGCCATTCCCTTGGAGGAACTAGGGCAGAATCAGCCACTATTTCAGTGAGGCGATCTGTAAGACTATACTTGTCGGGTTGGATGGTGCCATAGAGTGGTAAATGGCAGCCTTTTATCGAAAGGATTGTGAGTTATTCAACATTCCCGTTATGAGTAGTACCAGCAAACCTCTCACCGTGTTTTTTGATCGGGATGGGACTCTCAATCAGGATGTCGGGTATCTCGACTCTGCTGAAGACTTGATAGTGTTTCCTGGTGTACCGGAAGCCTTGGCTCGCTTGAATGAAGCTGGAGGCGTGGTTGTTCTGGTGACGAATCAGTCTGGTGTGGCCAGGGGACTCATATTAGAGGACAATCTTGCTCGTATTCATGAAGCCCTCCAGCAATCCATTCAAGCAGCGGGTGGATGCATTGCGGGGTGGTATATCTGTCCTCACCATCCCAACGAGGGGTGTGCATGTCGAAAACCTAAGAATAGGCTCGTAAAACAAGCTGTTGCTGAGCTGAACCTCGATCTGACGCACAGCTATGTTGTGGGAGATAAAGACAGTGATATGCAATTAGCCTACAACATTGGGGCGGTTGGTGTGTTGGTCACCACGAGTTCTCATAGTGACAAAGCGTTGACGTATGTAAGCTCCGGCGTTCTTTCCCGTTCCTATGTGGCTTCGGGTGTTCCTGAGGCCGTGGAATGGATCCTCGCTGATGCACGAAGACATATGTCAGAACCATGTCTCAACGAATCTTAATCATCAAGCCCAGTTCACTGGGCGATATTGTTCATGCGCTGCCGACGTTATCCGTGTTGCGCGCACAGTTTCCTGATTTCTGGATCGGTTGGGTGGTGAAGGAGGAATGGGCAGAGATCTTGAGGGGCCATCCTGATCTGAATGAGGTGATTGCTGTGAATTTTCGCTTGACACAATGGGTGTCGCTTGTAAGGCGGATTCGCAGGTTGTCATGTGATGTGGTCATTGATCTGCAAGGGTTATTTCGAAGTGGCTTACTCGCAAAGCTTTCCGGGGCACGAGAACGGATAGGCTTTGCAGCAGGTCGAGAAGGCAGTCCGATGTTTTATACTCAACGTGTTGAACTGCCTAATCCTCAACAAATGCCGTGGCGCTTGCTCGATATGCATGCGGTGGATCGAAACTTGATGGTTGCTCAGCATCTGGGCGCTGATATTACACAGCCTCGTTTTATTCTCCCTTCTATATCGCACGATGAAGAAACCGTTGCCCAGTGGTTTGCGGAAGCTGGTGTAGACTCAAGCAGCCGATTAATTGCTATGGCTCCTGTTTCTCGACAAGCTATAAAGAATTGGCCGTTTGATCGATTTCTTGAAACAGCGGCTGCCCTCAGTGTTCAAGAGGAGTGTCGTATTGTCTTACTAGGGTCGGCTTCTCAACGATGGATGGTGCAGCCGTTTCGAGATGCGTTAGGAAATCGCTTAATAGACTTGGTTGGGAAAACACACGTTCGGCATCTTGGAGTGGTTTTACGCAAGGTCCATCTGCTCATCGCCAATGACTCGGCGGTCTTGCATATGGCCTCAGCTTTGGAGACACCTGTCCTGAGCTTCTTTGGGCCGACGAGTGCCTTGGCAACGGGACCGTATGGGAAGGGCATCCGAGAGATCCTGAATGTGTCGTTACCCTGTCGTCCATGTGGAATGCATCAATGTCACAATTCGCATTATCTAGAATGTTTAACGGCTATTTCCGTTGAACAGGTTCTTGAAAAAGCCAAGATGTTGTTGCGGCGCATTGCTGTTGTGCCTGTGGGAGGGACTCAGTGATGGCAGCAGAACCTCCAAAACTTTCTGCGGTCATCATTGCCTTTAATGATGAGCCAAATATGCGGGCTTGTTTGGAAAGTGTTTGCTGGGCCGATGAAATTATCGTAGTGGATTCGTTTAGCACTGATGCCACTGAGAAAATCAGCAGAGAGTTTACGGATCGAGTCTATCAGGAAAAGTTTTCCGGGTTTGGCGCGTTACGAAATGCCGCGATGCAGTACGCATCCTATGACTGGATTCTCAGTGTTGATACGGATGAACGAGTAACGAGTGACGCAAGAACCGAAATTCAAACACTCTTGCAGCATGGGCCGGAGGCCAATGCGTACTTTGTCCCGCGTCGCAATGTTTTCCTGGGTCAATGGATTCGTCATTGTGGATGGTATCCGGACTATCGGCAACCACAATTATTCCGCAAACAGGCCATGCGATACCGGGAAGATCTTGTTCATGAAGGGTTTGATGTCGACGGGACGTTAGGATATCTCAAGAACGCCATTGAGCAATATCCGTTTCGTGATCTGGATCATTTCTTCCAAAAAATGAACCGGTATTCGAGCTTGATGGCCAACCGGCTTGATCAAGAGGGCCGACGGTTCCACCCGCATCAACTGTTTACGCACACAGGCTTTACGTTTTTGAAGATGTATGGACTTCGGCTGGGGTGTCTGGATGGCGCTGTTGGGTTCATCCTCTCAATACTGTATGCCTATTATACTTTTCTCAAATATGCCAAATTGTGGGAACTTCAGAAAAGCCATGCAACCATTACGAATTCTCCACACTGAGGCATCGTTAGATTTGGGAGGTCAAGAATTCAGAGTGCTGTCGGAAGTGATTGGTATGAATCGGCGAGGCCATTCTGTGCTGCTTGCCGTGCAACCAGGTAGTCTTCTTGGTCGGTATGCGAATCAGTCAGGGGTTCAGACCGAAGTGCTCAACATGCAAACGGTTCGGTTTCCTTGGCTTGTGCTTGAATTTCTCAGGATTGTGAAACGCTATGAGATTGATGTCCTGCATACTCATGGATCGATTGATAGCTGGACGGCTTCCATTGCAGGGCGCCTCGCTCCATCAAAGCCACTGGTCGTTCGCGCACGTCATAAATCGACGCCTGTTTCTCGTACGATTCGCCACCGCTGGCTCTATGGGATGTTGCCGCATATGGTTGTGGTGACAGGAGAAGCGGTACGGAAAGGGTTGATTGAGGATATCCAGCTTCCTCCATCCCATGTCGTTTCTATTCCGACCGGTGTTGATCTGAGTCAGTTCTCCCCTGGTTCATCTAATGAGCCGTTACAACGCGAATGGGGGGTGAGCCCACACGACCTGGTTGTGGGCACCGTAGCATTTTTTCGAAGCTATAAAGGGTTGGAGTATTTTTTGCGTGCGGTTCAGGTGATTATTTCGAAGATTCCACGAGCTAAAATTTTTCTGGTGGGGAGCGGCCCTGACCAAATGAAGCTTGAACAACAGGTTTCCGACTTAGGTTTGGATGCGTCTGTTCGCCTTGTTGGGTTTCACTCAGATATTCCTCAGGTGCTGGAAGTCTTTGATGTGTTTGTCTTATCGTCTGTCTGGGGAGAAGGTGTTCCTCAGGCTCTGACACAAGCGATGGCCATGGAACGAGCCGTGGTGGCGACCAATGTCGGGGGAGTGCCAGAGGTTGTCAAAGACGGAGAGAATGGTTTCTTAGTCGAACCACGGGATGTTGAGGCATTAGCTGACAGAGTCTGCGTGTTGCTTCAAGACTCAAAACTTCGTCAGGATTTTGGGCGTGCAGGAAGGGCGTGTGTTGTCGAACGATATAGTCAGGAGACGATGCTAGATCATACCGAACACTTGTATGCTCAGCTTCTTTCCCAAGCAACATTGAGGGCCTGACCATCTCATGTGGAATGAATGCCGATGAAAGTCAGTGGGTTTACATTTATTCGCAACGCTGTGAAATTTGACTTTCCTGTTGTGGAAGCCATCGCGTCAGTACTGCCGCTGGTCGATGAATTTGTGGTGAATGTTGGGAAATCTGAGGATCAGACGCTTGCCCTGATTCGTACGCTCGATTCCCCGAAGATCCGTATTGTGGAATCGGTGTGGGATGAATCGTTGCAAGAGGATGGGAAAATATTTGGCATTCAACAGGATATTGCGTTGTCGCATTGTACGGGGGATTGGGCGTTGTTGGTGCAGGCAGATGAAGTGCTTCATGAGGAGGATTATCCTGCTATTCAACACGCCATGCGGCAATATATTGATGATCCCACTGTGTTGGGATTGGTTTTTCGAATGGTCCACTTCAAGGGCGATTATTGGTCGCTGGATCCATGGATGTATCGGAAGGCGACACGGATTGTCGGTAATCGGTGTGGAATTCGATCAACCACCGATTGTTGTGACTTCCGAACGGAGACCTCTCCGCAAATGCTGAAGTCCGGTCCGTATGGTCGGCTTATCCCCGCTCGCATGTTTCATTATGGGTGGGTGAAACCTTCCACGGTGTTGAAAGAAAAACTCCAATTTCAAATCAGTCGTCATGAAGGGACGTCTCTGTCGAGCAAAGAGATAGCCCTACGCGCAACGATATATGCCGAATTTCCGATCTATCATATTCTCAAGGATTATCCTCATTCACACCCTTCAGTGATGCAGCCACGCGTGGTCTTAGCCAACCGATTGGCTCCTCGGCGGAACCGTTGGTTGAATTGGCAGTTTTATCGTGAAGTGTTCCGTCGGGGATTTAAGGGATAACGATGCTCTCGGTGGTTGTGATTACGAAAAACGAAGAATCCCAGCTGCGTGGGTGTTTGCGCAGTATCGATTGGGTGAAGGATATTGTGGTGGTGGATGCCGAAAGTACGGATGCTACTCGGGAGATCGCTCGTGAGTATACCGATCGTGTCTTCATCCGCGCGTGGCCAGGCTTTGGGCCCCAAAAGAATTTTGGCATTGACCAGGTCCGTACGGAGTGGGTGCTTGTGGTTGATGCTGATGAACGCGTTAGTCCTGAGTTGGCCATAGAGATCCAACAACAGGTTGAACGGTGGTCTCCTGGCGACCCGGTTGCCTATCGAGTTTCCAGACGAAACTTCTTCTATGGGCAATGGGTTCGGTGGGGCGGAGCCTATCCTGATTATCAGATTCGACTGTTTCGGAAGAGAATGGCTCAGTATAATGATGTTGAAATCCATGAAAACTTGTTGGTTTCGGGAGAGGTGGGAACGCTGCAAGGGCATTTAGCCCATTATACGGAAAATCAGATTGCCGATCATTTCAAGAAATTTGGGCCTTATACGACGTTAGCGGCTCACGAAAAACACAAGGTCAGATCGGTCGTGCGTTGGTATCATTTTGTTGTCAATCCTCTTGTCGTCTTTGTCAAAACCTATCTGTTCAAGAAGGGGTTTCGAGATGGGGTACGAGGCGGTATCTTTGCGATCCATGCTGGCATGTATACATTTGTGAAGTATGTCAAGTTGCGAGAACACCTTCAGCGAACCCATGATCGGTAATACGTTCCTGCCCATGGTCTCTGTTCTGATGCCGCGACTCTGGAGACTTCTTCCTGTGTGGAAAAATCATTGTTCTCAATTCGACCAATGTATGGGGAGGAAGACCACAAGGCTATGCCATGTCGCATTCTCTACGTTCATGGTGTGACCGCCTTTGGTGGGGCCGAGCGTGACCTCATTTCTATCATTGGAGAATTAGATCGAGAACGATTCACGCCGATTGTCGTCTGTCCGGATCGAGGCCCATTGTTTCAAAGACTGACACAACAAAGCGTTCGTGTGCTTATTCTTCCACTGCCTCCGTGGCGCAAAGTGCGATTTCTGTTTTCGTGGATCCCCTCGGTGTATCGACTGTACCGTTTGCTGATACAAGAAAATATTCAATTGGTGCATGTCAATGACATGTGGTGGATTCCACACGGTTATTGGGCGTCTCGGCTTGCAACGATTCCTTGTCTTGCGCACATTCGACAGGAATTAGAGCCTAGGAGAATCCATCAATATCAGCTTCAATCTCCGCAGGTTCTCATCGCGGTCTCGAACCGAGTCCAGGATCAGCTTGTGCAAGGTGGTGTGGCTTCGGAACATATTAGAACGTTCTACAGTGGCATTGCTCTCAGCCATCAGGACTTGGATGATCCTTGTCGGGTCATTCGAGAGCGATATGATTTGCAGGCGGAGCAACTAGTGATTGGCACGGTTGCCCATGTGTTCCCACGAAAAGGGTATGAATATCTTATTGTCGCGCTGGCCTCTGTCCGACAGACTCTGCCGCATGTGCGATGTCTGATTGTTGGTGAAGGCGACCCTGAGTACACGGCGCGTTTGCAGGCGCTTGTTCAGCAACATGGCCTTGAGTCAGTGCTCTTCTTCGTCGGGTATCAAGCCGATGTTCGGCCATATCTCAAGGTCATGGATATCATGGTTTTGCCTTCGATCCTCGAGGGGTTTGGGATTGCATTACTAGAGGCGATGGCCATGGGAACGCCGGTTGTGGCGACTCGTGTTGGGGGAATTCCAGAGGTGGTGGATGAGGGTGTGACGGGTCTTCTTGTCAAACCCAAAGATGCCGAGTCACTCGCTGTTGCGATTCTTTCGTTATTGTGTGATCCCGAACGACGACGACACATGGGACAGGCAGGGATTCAGAGAGTCGAGGCGATGTTTACATCAGAACGGCTTGGAGGTCAGCTGATGGCGCTCTATGATGAGCTTTGTCCCATCGGTTGAACCATAACCTGTTTTTCTCTGACACGTGAGGGAGAAACGGTTGGTGTCAACTTGCATGTTTTTGAATCATTCAACATTGTCATGGGTGGAATAAGGCAACGATCAAGAGGTATGGCATTGCGATGAACGGTGACGTGACGACATCCGCGCAGATAACTCGTCAGCTGGATAAAGCCATTGTGTTCTCTCTACTCGGGATGGTGGTGGCCATTCCGCTCTCGGAAAGTCTCAAAAGTATCTTGTTTGGTCTCAGCCTCACGTGTTGGCTGGTCAAAATGGTCATCACCAAAAATTTCTCTGTTCAGATCCCTCCTATTGGATGGGCCTTTTTGACGTGGCTGAGTGCCATCTTTGTCAGTTCGCTGTTCTCGACATGTGGTTTTTTTGTCGGTGTGCGAGACGTGCTGCTGTATACCATCTTTTTCTTTCTTCTTGTGAACACAATTCATTCTAGAGATCAAGTCTGGATGGTAATCTGGGCCGTGATCATTGGTATTGGTCTCGGTGAGGTCCTTGCGCTTTATGAATATCTGATTGCTAAAGAATATGTCTTCTCAGGACGTGACATGACACGGTTGCATATTGGGTCTCTTGGATTCACGGGCGCGTATCTGGCAATGATCTTTGCTCTCTTGTTTGGGCTTTGGAGCCATATTCGATTTGCCTCGAAACCACAGACCTTTCTGATTGCGGTCAGTTTGCTTTCTGGGCTTGCCTTGCTTTTTACCTACACGAGAACGATGTGGATAGTCGTTCTTATCATTGCAGCGCTCTGTGCTCTTTTGCATAGGCAATGGTGGCCGATAGGTGGAGGTGCGCTCATCATTGCATCGTTGGTCGTGGGCATGATCACGAGTCCATGGATTTCTAACAGGATTATGGTCTTGGCGAATCCCTTGACCGCTCCAAGCTTTGTGTCGAGGTTCCCAATATGGGATGCTGCGATGAGGATGTTTCATGAATATCCCTTACTTGGTGTGGGGCATAAATGTTTTAAACCGAACCGTGAACAATTTGGTGTGCCAGAGAATATCGGACAGGCCCATAATCTTTTCTTCCATGTTGCGGCAGAACTTGGAAGCCTTGGCATCATTGCCCTTGTCGTATGGGTTGGTGCCTACATTTACTTTCTTTACCAGACAAGAAAACAGATGCTGGATCCGCTGTCGAGGTCATTGTGGTTTGCGACCATGGGAAGCTTTGTCACTATTCTTATTGGAGGCATCATTGATCCGATGATTGGCTCCGAAGTCTCGTTGCTCTTCATGTTGGTGACGGGCTTGTTGATTGTTTCCCAACGTTTGGCTGCTGAGAAACAGACATAAGGGCAGGACAAGAGGCATGGAAGAGAAAACAAAGGATCGAATATTAGTCCTGGCGATTCGAGCCATTGGGGATGTTGTGCTGGTGACGCCTCTCTTTCGGCATCTCAAAACTCAACATCCCACGGCTTACCTTGCAGTTCTTGCAGACGGTACGAGTGCACAGGTCCTTGAGCATAATCCACATATTGATCAAATACTGGTGATTGATCGTGCCGCTTCCAGAACGTGGCCTTTAGCGAAAAGGCTCAAGGCCTGGGGTCGCATTGTTTCGGACATTCGCGATGGTCAGTTTGACGTTGTCATTGATCTTTTCAGTGGGCCACGCAGTGCTATGTTGGCTTGGCTGTCTCGTGCCGCGGATCGTTATGGTGAAGATTATCGATCGGCCTTGCGAGGCTTTTTCTACAACCACCGGATTTCAGTTGTCCGTGATGGGCGGCATCTTGTTGAACAAAAATTGGACATTATTGCTCCACTCGTTGGCCGCGTGGCATGCCAGGATTCATCCTTAGAGATTTCTCTGACAGAGGAAGAGCAAGCGAAGGCACAGACGGTCTTATGGAAAGGTCATGCTCATCCGCCACGAGTCGTAGGCCTCATTCCTGCTTCAGGGTCTTTATATCGCAATTGGCCTCCAGAACGATTCGCCGAGTTGGGGGACAGACTTGTCGAGACATTCAAGGCGGATGTGCTGTTGTTGGGGGGAGCTGATGCCGTGACGATATGTCGGCATGTTTCCTCTATGATGCGCCAGCCGCATCGAGATTTTTCTGGACAGACAACTTTGAGAGAATTACTCGCGATGTTGGCTGAAATGGATATGGTGGTGTCCAATGTCACTGGGCCTATGCATCTGGCTGTTGCGTTACACCGTCCGCAGGTCATCGCTCTCTATGGCGCAGCCGATATCGTGCAATATGCTCCATGGGGACCAACGGGCACATTGCTAACCAAAGGGACGCCGGTAGATGCCTATTGGCACCATGTTGACTACCGGCGTGACCATGATTGGTTACGACAAATTACAGTCGATGATGTGTGGAGGCATGTGCAGGCCTTGCTGGCAGAGCCTCTCTCAGCTCGGCACTCGTAGGATATGGGCTATAGCTGGCTTGATGTTCTGTTACATAGTGATGGTTGAGGCATGACTTTTCACAACATTCTTATTTGCAAACTTCGATACATTGGCGATGTGCTCTTGTGTGTTCCTGCCCTTCGCGCTCTTCGGACACAGTATAAGACGGCCCGTATTGTGATGGCTGTTAATGCTGGGACTGACGAGGTCCTCCGGAATAATCCCTATATCGATGACATATTGGTCGTGCCTCACTCCTGGGGCTTAGTGCAATGGCAATTTCTTCGGGAAATCAGGCGGCAGCGGTTTGATTGTGTCATTGATTTCACGGACGGGGATCGGTCGGCTGTTCTGACAGCGCTGACGGGGGCACCTAAGAGGATTGGGTATAATCGGGAGCATCGCTGGCGTGGGTGGATGTATTCCGAATGTGTTTTCCCTTCGTCCGAGTCGGTACACATGGTGGATTATCATGCTCAGGCGCTAGCAAGTTTGGGGGGAGAGACGCAAGTCGGAGATCCTGAAGTTTTTATAGGATCAGATGATGCGCAGACAGCCAGCCGATTGGTTAAGGGGTTGAATTTACATGATCGAAGATGGGTCATGCTGCACCCGACCGCTAGGTATTGGTTCAAGGCGTGGCCGTTTGAACGATTTGCCACGCTGAGTGATTGGTTCCAAGAGAAAGGCGTGTCTGTGGTGTTAGTGGGGAGTTCGAAGGATCGTGAGATAGGCGATCACATTCAACAGGCTACCCGGCATCCGCCGATTTCCTTGATCGGACAAACCAATCTTCTTGAATTAGCGGCACTCATGAAACGGGCTGCACTGTTTATCGGCAATGATGCTGGGCCTATGCATGTTGCTGCAGCTGTCGGATGTCCCGTCGTGGCTCTATTTGGGCCATCTGACCCCAAGGTTTGGGGACCGCGAGGATCTAAGGCCACGGTGCTATATAAAGGTCTGGATTGTCGGGAATGTTTTTACCCCGGGTGCTTTCGAGGTGAATCGAGTTGCATGAAACTGATCACGGTTGATGATGTGATTAACGCGTCCATTCCCTTTTTGCCTGTGAATTGTCTGTGACAGAACCTCTGTTATGTAAATTGATGCCTGAGGCTTCTTTGATTTTGCTCCTAGCACAGACACAATCTCATGAACATCCAATTATCTGAAGAGCCTGGCTGTTTTCCCTCACGATCTTTCATTATACCGTGCTAAATAGGGATGGTGCTCTCGTTTATGGTGTCTGTGCAGCTGATTGAGCGCATCGGAAGCCAATCGTGGCCTCACGTTGGTTAGGATACGCTCCACCGCGTGTTGCTGTTCGAAGCATTTGAGGGCGACTCTTCCAGGAGCCTCCACGCACGCTTTTATACCGCCCTGCTTTTGGACCTTGGGGATTCCGCCTTGGTCCAATGGCATAGTAATCAGGGCCAAACCAATCATGGACCCATTCTCCGATGTTCCCTGCCATGTGATGGATCCCATAGGGGCTTTGTCCTTCTTCCCAACTGTCGACAGCTGCCACAAGAGGAATTTGATGGACATGATAGGCTCCAAAGACGGCTGTGGCTGGTGATGGCGCTGCCTGGCCCCAAGGAAAAAGGTGACCCTGGTCGCCGCGAGCCGCTTTTTCCCATTCGGCTTCTGTCGGCAAGCGCTTTTGGTGAGCTTGGCAAAAATCCGACGCTTCGGTCCAGGTGACATATAATGCAGGCCATGGGGCCAAGACCTGGTCTGGAATGAAATGAACGCTGATGAGATGCCAAATTAATTCCTGTAATTCCTTCGAGACGGGATGATGGTTCTGATGAAGAAAAACGAGGAATTCCGCCAGTGTCACCTCATATTGGTCAATGGAAAATGCATCGAGCCAAATTCGGCGTTGGGGAAATTCTGTATCGTCATATTGGGTGGCGAGGCCGAATGGATCATCGTCAATGCGATTTGTCCCCATCAAAAACCATCCAGAAGGGATCGTGATTATGGGAGAAGGCTTCGCAAATTGGGCAATGCCTGTTATATGGTTGGCTAACTCTGGTGGTGGAGTCATGGTTGCTCGCGAATAGTCTGGTTGACTTGGTAGAAGAAAGATCGCGAGAAAAAGAACCCATGTCATGAAGCGCCTCTTGATAATCAAATTGTTCTCTCTAAGTCCATAGTCTGCTATCCTGTGACCGAGCTTGTCTCAAGGCCTTGTGGATGAGTATGATAAATTCACGCTGGTTTTTCTACTCTGTTTGATGGGAATGCTAAAACATTGAATGCTTGACACGTAAAATGCTGACCGTTACCCTCATGATGTTAAGAATGTACTAGAGGAATCCCCTGCCGTAAGAGTCCGTTGGCCCTACCAGCTGAAGGTGTTCATTGAGTCGAGTCGGTGGTCTTTCCCTCACACTGTGTTGAGGGTTCCTCATAAAAGGAAGTGCTTGAGGAGCTGTGGCTTCTCAAAATGGTGGATATCTTTTTCAGGATAGCTCGCTAGCCATAGGAGACATCTTTAATTTTGGAAGGAGAGAGTCACGTGAGTAGAACAATGTTGTTTCAGTTGGGACCTGTGTCGTTTAGGAAATCCTTGTCTCTAGTTTGCTTGGGTATCTTCTTGGTAGTGATTGGTCTATCGCCAGTATGGGCTGCGAAAGCGAAGTCTTTTAAGGTGGGTGTCGTGGATCCTCAGGCCGTCATTCAAGGATCCAAAGCTGGAAAACGTGCGCTCGCGACGCTTCAAGAGCATGCTAATGTGCGAAAAAATTTGCTTAAAAAAGATGAAGAAGCAATCGAAAAACTGACGGGAGTTCTTGAAGAAGCCAATAATCTATCCGAGGAAAAACGAAAAGAAAAACAGGATTACTATCAAAAGACTTACCAAGATTATCAACAGAAAGTTCAAGGATTTCAGAAACGCACTCAACAGTTCAAGCAAGAATTAGCCGAAAAGCAAAAAGAGATGGTGGTAGAATACATGGGGAAGATTCGGGTCGCCACTAAAGCCGTTGCGGAAAAGCATGGTTTCTCGATGGTGATAGATAAAGGCAGTCCTGAAACTTTGCATATCGTGTTATACAATAAGAAAGGACTGGACATTACGAGTGAAGTCGTGAAGGAGTTTGATCGGCGTTTCAAGTAGTTCTCTTGTTCCAGCACTCGCATGCTTTCCTGTTAATGTGCCTATTGGTTTGGGCTTGGGCCGTTGTGAAGAAATCAACGGCCCAAGCCTTTTCTTCTCCGCTTTCTACGGCTTTAATTCACGTCTTCCAGGCTAGAGCATACTGAACCTATTTCCATCAGATCCTGCGACTCTCGAGAACGTGCTGCATTTGTTGCATGGCGGTCTTGACCACTTCCTCGACAGAAACCTCTGTCATGCATCGATGATCAATGGGACACCAGCGCAGGAGACAGGGCGTGCACCTCACAGGCTGTCTGACCACGGCATGACGATTTCCATAGGGTGCCGTCGTGTCAGGATTTGTTGGTCCAAAGATTGCCACAACAGGAACTCCAAGCGCATCAGCCATATGCATGGGACCTGTGTCGTTGGTTAGGAAGCCGTGGCATTGTTTGATGATCGCCATCAATTCCCGAATGGTTGTGTGTCCTGATAGAACCATTGTTTTGGCTTGCATGTGTTGAGCAATAGTTTGTCCCAAGGCTTCCTCACCTGCCTTCCCTACGATGAGAGCGCCGATGTCTTTCTCTTCTTCTAATACAGATTGCAGGTACTTGATGATGTGGTCTGCTGCCTCGGCAAACCGCTCTGGCAACCATCGCTTGGCGCCGCCATATACTGATCCAGGGTTAATGCCAATCCACAACATGGTTTGTGTTTGTAGCTTGTTTTCTGCCCATTCTTTTTCTTGCTCTGTGATGACGAGGCTCGGGGAGTGGTGTTGAAAGTCACTGGTGACTGGCCGAAGCATCTCGCTGAAGTACTCGGTATGATGTCGCTGTGCTGTCCACCTTGGGAGGGGAATCGGATGGGAAAGCCATGGCCTTCGTCCATCTGTTGCATACCCATACCGAATGGGAATGTTGGCGAACCACGTTAGGAGTGCTGCTTCAAACGCGTTCTGAAACAGAACCGCCATATCTGTCTGTAATGATCGAAGTTCACGGATCAATGCGAATTTACCGAATATCCCAGCATGTCGGTGCTGATGGTCATATGTCACAATGTGATCAATGGCTGGATGGTGTTGGAGTAGCTCGGCAATCGTTGGTCGGGCCAATACCGAAATGTGAGCGAGAGGAAAGATTTCGCGGAGAGCTATCAAGGCTGGAGTGCACATGACCGCATCCCCAATCCAGTTAGGGACACGAACGAGAATTCGCTGAAGGTTCTTTCTCTGTATCCCCTGGGGGTTTTTCTTTCTCATCCTTACGAGCTCTTTGGAGAGGCCGTCATCATGGCGTCGTTCTTCCTGACGGTTGTCAATGTCTGCGTGAGGAGCATTTCTAGTGTTTCCAGCCCTTCGAGAAACTGGATGCCCAATCGAACTGACCATATTTCATCACATGGTTCTAGCAAGGGTTGTATTTTGACGGCGTCTTTTTCAGTAGTGAGAATAATCTCTGTCGCACAACATTGCGCATGTTGTCGAATGATCGCCAGATCATTTGAGGAATAGGTATGATGATCGGGAAAAACATATTCGTCTATATGGTCTGGGCCGAGTGCGATCATGTTTCTTCGAAAGGATGAGGGATTCCCAATACCACTCACAAGGAGTACGCGTTTTCCTTGTATTGAGCTGATGGGATGCTGTGTGCCATTCGAGATATTCAGGAAGTACTCAGGGCGAAACTGCGTGATGGCACAGGGGAAGGCTTTGCCTGTTGCTGTGCGGATGGGAGCCAGTACGTCATGTTGCTGATGATGGGTGTCGGCCCGTGTCAGGATAACCACTGTCGCTCTGGCTGCACCAAGTAGCGGCTCTCGTAAGCGGCCTGCTGGCAATAACTGCTGTAAGCCTTCTGGATCAGATGCATCAATTAATAAGATGTTCATGTCACGGGATATGCCGAGATGTTGAAACCCATCATCTAAGACAAAGACATCGACAGGATATTGGTCTAGCACCCATTGACCAAGTCGGTAACGATCTGCTCCGACCGCGACACAGATTCCTGGACAACGTTGGGCGAGAAGAAACGGCTCATCTCCTGCTTGATCGGCTTCCACCAATATGTTGTGAAAGTTGGATGCTAAAAGTTGAGTCTCTCGACTGCGTCTCCGATAGCCTCGGCTCAAAACACCGACTTTCCAACCTTTGCTGGCTAACCATTGAGCGAGCCAGATGGTCATGGGTGTTTTTCCTGTCCCACCTACGGTTAGATTGCCAATGCTGATAACTGGTTTCGGTAATGTCTTAGAACGTATCCATTGGTTCTCATAGAGCCACAGTCGTGCCTTGACGGCTATGCCATAGGGAAAGCGTAACACATTCAGTATCGAGGACAATCGTTGCTGCATTTACTCGATATCCAACAGCGGGGTGATTATCTGTAGATTCTTCTTCACGACCCCTTGGTTCATGTGAACGACTCGTTGGGCGGCTTGGCCAGTTTCCATACGCCAGATAGAGTTGTGTAATCCTTTCAGGCATATGTTGGTTAATTCTTCCCCGTTCTGCACGCGAATGCCACCACCGTTTTGGATTAAGAGATTGGCTGTCTCTTCGCAATGATCCGTATATGGTCCAAAGATAACCGGGATTCCCCAACGCGCTGGTTCTAGCAGGTTATGTCCACCAATAGGCGCGAGTGTTCCTCCAACGAATGCCATACATCCCAAGCTGTATGCATTGGCCAATTCTCCCTGAGAGTCAAGGATGAGGACTCGTGGCTTGGGATAGTTTTCGGGTTTCTGTTGTCCTTTCTTGACCTGGCTTCGCCGTACAATAGAGAACCCGTTTTGGTGAATGGTGGCTTCGAGCTGAGGCATACGCTCAAGGTGTCGTGGCGCAATTAGGAGAAGGACATCAGGCCTATCTTGGAGAAGATTTTTATACATAGTGAGTAACAGGATGTCTTCTTCTGCATGAGTGCTTCCTGCCACAATGAGGTGTTCTTCTGGTGTGGCGCCAACCCATTCAGGTTGCATTCCCGGTGGACGTGAGAGGTTTTCAGGTTGGTCAAACTTCATATTTCCGGTTCGATGAACCGCGGCAGGATGAGCACCTAAGGCCACAAGCTGTTGAACATCTCGATCGGACTGCATAAGACAAACTGAGAGGCATTGTAGGACACTTCGCATAAAACAGCGGATCATGTGATAGCGGTGGAAGGATCGCGAAGAGATCCGTCCATTGATTAATACGGATGGCACGCCGTGTCGGTGGAGCTGTCGAAAAAGATTGGGCCACAGTTCTGTTTCAACGACAATACATATTTTAGGGCGAAGGGTTTGGATGTGCCTCTTGATCATCCAAGGGAAATCTAACGGTAAATAACAATGCTCAGCGATGCCCCCAAGTTGTTGCTTGACGGCTTCTCGCCCTGTTTCCGTGACAGTTGATACGACAAGCGGTATGTCAGGGAATTGTTTGCGGAGCGCTTGAATGAAGGGTGTTGTGGCCATGACTTCTCCAAGAGAGACGGCATGAATCCAAATACCTTCAGACATTTTGTCTCGTCTCCATACTGGATGTTTCCCAAGACGATATAGAAAGCCTGGTCGACATCGTTTTTTGGCCAATAACATAACGAGAAGCACAGGCGAGAAAAGAATAAGCAGCAGATTGTAGAAGAAATATCCCATGGTGTATGTCAATATCTCTGTGGCATGATCATGTCAAGAATGGTGAGTGAATTCATTATCTTGTTTTTTCCTCACACAGAGCCCAAAAGGATTTTCTCTCTATAAGGAATCAGCAAAGCAACGAGCTCATGTGTCCAAGGGCGAATGAGGCCCAGAGCTTCTGGTCATTGAATGGCTGTTTGGGCTTGATGCGTCATGGTCTTCAAAATAGACTCTACATGGTTGCGAGTCATCTCAAGGTCGGCCTGTGAGGCGTGAGGGTCGACCCAGATCGGATCACCCCAGATAAAGATCCCTTTCCCTAGAGGGCATGGAATGAAAAAGCGATCCCAACTGGAAAAGACTTTTTTTTTGAGCAGGCAAAGACTAATGGGACAATGGGCATGCCGGTTTTCTTGGCCAAGTGGACAATGCCAGATTGCGCTACATGACATGGCCCCTTGGGACCATCAGGTGTGACCACGAGATCCGAGCCTGATCGCCCATGTTGAATTAATTCTCGGAGTGCCGTGACACCCCCACGTGTTGTTGATCCACGAACGGCCTGAAATCCAAATCGCTCGAGAATGCGCCAGATGAGTTCTCCATCCTGATGCCGGCTAATCAAAATATGCGCATGCTTCCCTCGATAGGCAAGGGGCATCATGAATTGCTGGCCATGCCAAAAGGCAATAATCATGTTTTTGCCATCACGATAGAGCCCATCGATATGGCTGGCTCCGCGCGTTTGGATGTTCAATACAGCTCCGAGACTACGAATTAGGCTAACGCCTACACAGGGCAGGAATCGCCAGAGGAGAGGGTGGATGTTCATCAGGTATGGGATCCTATGAGTGGCGTGATGACTGGTTGGCGAAATTGTGTGTGATACAATGTGGCATAGGCTCCGTTGCGATCGAGCAATTCTGTATGGCAACCGATTTCAAGGATTTGCCCCTGATCTAAGACGACGATCCGATCAGCGTGTTCAACGGTTGAAAGGCGATGAGCGATCACCAAGGTTGTTCGGCCTTTCATTAAATTTCCTAGTGCCTCTTGTACCATTCGTTCTGATGATGAATCCAGCGAGGATGTAGCCTCATCCAAAATCAAGAGTGGGGGATCTCGTAGAATGGCTCTGGCAATGGCGAGTCGCTGGCGTTGACCAACAGAAAGCTTTACACCATTTTCTCCTACGCGTGTCTCCAACTTTTCCGGTAACCGTTCGATAAACTCCCAGGCAAACGCCGACTTTGCTGCCTCTTCGACCAAACGGTTTGTGGCTTCGGGGCGTCCATAGGCAATATTGTTTTTGATCGTGTCGTCAAATAAGACGGTTTCTTGGGAGACAATGCTTAGTTGTGTCCGTAGTGATGCACGGGTGACGTCTTGGATATTGTGTCCATCAATGAAGATGGTGCCTTCAGATGGCCGGTAGAATCGTGGAACCAAGCTCACGAAAGTTGTTTTCCCACTGCCACTTCGACCAACCAGCGCGATGCATTCTCCCGCTTGGATCGTTATGGAAATATCACGTAAGGCCGGTTGAGTTTCCCCTTCGTAGGAAAAACGGACATTGCGAAACTCTAACGAGCGAGAGATTGAGGGCAAAAAAGCTTTTCCTTGATCTCGATCCGATTCATTTTCCAAATCCATGACAGAAAAAACTCGTTGGGCCGCAGCCAATGCTCTTTGAATAGCTTGGTTCGAACCAGATAGTCGTTTGATGGGGGTGTATGCCATGAACATGGCGGCAAAAAACGAAGAAAAGCTTCCAGGAGACATGATGCCTGTACTGACTAAATGTCCTCCATACCAGATAATCACGACGATGCCGCATACCCCGATCATTTCCATGAGAGGCGAAGAAAATGCTACCACCTGAGCCGACTTTTGACTTGCACGTTGATATGCTCGATTCGTCGTCCCAAATCGTTGTTCTTCCACTGCTTCCTGGCCATAGGCTTTGACAATGCGAATGGCTGCAAAAGCTTCTTTCAAGACAGATGCCATATCGCCCATGCTTTCTTGCCCCCTGATGGACAGTTTCCGCAATCGTCGGCCTATCTTGATGAGCACGAAAGCCGAGGCTGGCAGGACACAGACCATCACGGTGGCCAATTTCCAATTTTGATAAAACACTACACCAAGAAGGGCCAGCATGGTTAAGCCTTGCTGAAATAAATCTTTCATGAAGCTTGGGATAGCATTGGCCATTTCATTGACGTCATTAATGACGCGCGCCATCAAGCGACCCGATGCGTTGGCATCATGAAATCGAATGGGCAAGCGTACCATCTGCACGAACAGTTGTTGCCGAATGTCAGCAACAATGCTATTGCCTATATAGCTCATTAAATATGCTTGCCCATAGGCAAATGTTCCTTTGAGAAATGCGACGCCAAAGACGATGAACGGAAGGACACGGAAGAGGAATTGATCTTGCTCAATTAAGACTCCGTCCAAGAGCGGCTGAACTAACCATGCATAGGTCGCCGTGAATGCTGCCACGCCCGCGGAGCAGAGACAGGCTGCCAGGAGCCGGCCCCGGTATTTTCGGAGAGCAAAAACAAGACGCGTAAAAGTTTTCATGGCTTGCATGTCGTCAGTATGATCTTGGCTGCTCGCGTTGATGCCCCGGCTGTACCCAATTGGCGACGAATTGTGTCGAATGCCAACTGTGTGGCCTCACTGCCCTGCGTATCGTACAATATCCGAAGCCCTTCGTCACGAATACGTTGAGCGGTGACCTCATGCTGAAGGAGTTCAGGCATGATCTCCTGACCGGCTAAGATGTTCACTAATCCGATATGGGGGACCTGAAGCAATCGTATGGCTATTTGATAGGTTAACCATGCGGTCCGGTAGACAATGACCATCGGTGTCCCAATCAGTGCGGCTTGTAAGGTGGCGGTGCCTGATGCGATGAATAACAGATCCGAGGCTGCCATGACCTCGTTGGAACGTTGAGGAATCACCGTCAGAGGGATTTGGTCGGAGATCAATTCATTAATGAGTGACTTCGAAAGGGAAGGTGCTAATCCAATGACACCATGCAATTGTGGAATCGTTGCCCGCATCAACTGATAGGCTTGCACCATAGTCGGAAGAAGCAGGCGTACTTCATGCTCGCGGCTGCCTGGAAATAAACCCAGAACCGGTCCGCCTAGAGGCAATCCAAGAATTTCACGTAGTGTTCGTTGGTCATATGAAGGTGTTGGTGTATCCAGAAGTGGATGGCCGACGAACGTACAGGGAATTCCGGCTTCTCGGAATAGCGATTCTTCAAATGGAAGAATGACCAACATGTGATGGACGATACGGGCAATCCGTTGAAGCCGCCCTTTGCCCCAAGCCCATACCTGAGGGGCAATATAGTAAATGACACGGTGTCCGGCTTTTGTTGCGACGGAGGCCAAGCGAAGATTCAGCCCAGGGTTATCGATGAACACCACAGCATCCAAAGGCTCTTGCTTGAGAAAGCGTCGTAGCGTAAGAAAGTTGCATAGGCCTTGTCGGATCTGGGTAAGGCCTAAAAGTCCAATGGCATCAACCCGCACAAAACCTTGGAGGATTTTGACGCCAGCTGCCTGCATTTGTGGTCCCCCTACGCCAAGCAGCTGGATATCCGGGCATAGTTGTCTAAGAGCTGATGCGAGATTCGCGCCGTGGAGATCCCCTGAAGTCTCACCGGTGATAATGAGAATGCGTGGCACGGGCTTGAATGGCCTCGATAATCTGTTCTGCGAGTTCGAGCGCAGCTAACCCGTCTTCCCCGGATACCCGTGGGCGAGTCTGGGTCTGAACGGCATGGATAAAAGCCTCGAGCTCAAGTTTGAGTGGTTCCTGATCATTTCCCTGAATCCGTTGGGGCTCTGGAATACCTAGATCCTTTTGTCTTGGATAGATCGCGGCGTGACGAGTGTCGAGATCAACGGTGAGGTATGAGTTATCTTGAAGCATGCTGAAATGTCGAACTCGGCTAGGGGCAACGCGGCTTGCTGTGAAATGGGCCACACAGCCACTTTCAAACTCGATTCGAGCATTGGCGATATCCAGATGTGAGGAAAACACGGTTCCTCCTCTGCCATCTACCGTGCATACAGGACCCAAGGGAAAGGATAGGAGCAAATCAAGATCATGAATCATGAGATCCAAGACGACGCTAACATCGAGGCCTCGTTCTTGAAATAAGCTCATGCGCTGCCATTCAATATATTCAGGTCTCTGAATATGTGGAGCAATGGCCGTTATGACCGGATTGAACCGTTCGATATGTCCTACTTGCAGTGTTACTCCGCGTTCTTTCGCGAGGGCAATTAACACGCGGCTTTCTTTTGCTGATGTGGCAAAGGGTTTTTCCACCAATACGTGCACACCGGCTTCAAGGCAATGTTTGACGACAATAAAGTGTTCAGCTGTTGGGACCGCGACGCTGACAGCTTGAATGTGAGGAAGTAGCAAGGCAGAGTTGGTATAGGCAGGAACGCGATAGCGTTGACCAATTTCCGAAGCACGATCGCGATCTAGATCTGCTACCCCGACGAGTGTCGTATGAGGGAGTGCTTGATACAACCGAGCATGGTGCTGGCCCAGATGTCCAACTCCGATTACACCAACGGTGAGTGGAGCCATATTACAGCTTTCCTCTCGCAATAATCATGGGGCATGAATACCGACAACGGCAATGCCGGCTCGATCAGCCTTTTCTAGTAATTCTTCACGGTCTAACAGAACGGTTTTTTTTGCCTCTACAGCTAAAACGGTTGCCTTAACTGCTAGCATAGCCTCAACAGTGCGTGGGCCAACTGTGGGTAGATCGAATCGTAAATCTTGTTGAGGCTTACTCCGTTTGATGACCACGGCTCCTGATTGGGCTAATGTTCCTCCTCGCCGAATCGTATCATCGGTGCCTTCTACAGCTTCCACAGCTATAACGACACGATCTTTAATGATGACACATTGGCCAATATCAAGATGGCCGATAGTTTTCAGAATATCCCACCCGTATTCAATGTCTTTCCATTCTGTGTGATTAGGATGTCTCTTTGTTTGAACACCTTCATCGGCTAAAATACCCTGGAGACCAAAAGTCGATTCACGAACTTGAATGCCTTCGCTTTCCAGTTCATGGGCGATTGCTCGTAGTATCTCATCGTCTTTCAAGGCCTTGAGACGCTTGAGCAATGCCAACGCTCGAAAATCTGGACGAACACGAGAGAAGAGGTGGGTTTTTTTGATTCCGCCAAGCATGACAACTTGCTGAATGTTGTCATGCTTGAACACCGTGATCATCTGGTTGAGTTGACCAATTTTCACCCAATGTACTTGGTCAACATGATGTTCGAGTTCAGCGTCGGTCTCACTTGCATAGGCGACGGCAACAACCTGGTATCCTAAGCGGCGAGCATTGTCAGCGAAGATGATGGGAAATCGACCATTACCTGCAATTAACCCGATTCGCTTATCCTGTGATGCCATTGGTGCCAGCTTTGGCCTCGTTTCCACTCGAGCCGTTACGATTCATATTCCTTGATATTTTTGCCGATCGAACGACAAATTCCGCGGGTGGAACTTTCTAGAAAAGTCACCAGAGATAAGACGTCCTGGCTATGCGGAAACATATTCCTGGCGAGTTTTGCTGCTTCAGTGACGCGGTAGCCTTTGCGAAACAGAAGATCATACGCACTTTTGAGTGAACCAATCTGATCCTTGGAAAATCCATGACGCCGGAGCCCAAGGGCATTCACGCCAAAGAGTTTGGCTCGATAACCTCCAGCGCCTCCGACAGCTCGGACAAAAGGTGGGACATCTTTTCCCACAGCTGAACATCCGCCAACCATGGCATAGTCGCCAACACGCACGTATTGATGAATTCCGACGAGCCCTCCAATGACCGTATAGCTGCCAAGGGTAATATGCCCAGCTAAGGTAGCGGCATTGGCCATAATGATATGATTGCCTAGCTGACAGTCATGTGCAATGTGTACGTACGCCATCAAGAAGTTATGGTGTCCGAGTGTTGTATGCCCTCCGCCAAACGAGGTGCCTCGATTGATAGTCACGTATTCGCGGATAATATTATGGTCGCCAATCAGAACATGCGTTGGCTCATCTTGGTATTGCAGATGTTGTGGTGGTGCTCCGATAGACGCGAATGAGGAGATACGGCACTGTCGTCCAATATCAGTCCATCCTTCAATGCAGACATGTGGCCCAACTTGTGTGCCTTGTCCAATACGGACATGTTCCCCAATCACGGAATATGGTCCAACGACAACATCGTCATCCAATTCAGCCTTGGGGTGGATGATGGCTGTAGGGTGAATGTTCATGAAAGAATGTTTGCTGGCGGTGTCAGGAACATTGCGGTTGGGTGTGAATCAATCAAACGAGAGCTATTGCACAAATTTCATTGTTGGGGCGACGAATCAGTCGTTTTCCCTGTAACCATTGCCGTGAGCTCGGCTTCACAGACGACATTCGAGTCGACAAATGCTTTGCCTTGCATTTTCCAAAATGGAGGCCGACGCCGAACGATGTCAACTTCCAGCCGGAGTTGATCCCCGGGGACAACGGGCTTTCGAAACTTTGCATGTTCGACTCCGGTTAAATAGACGATGGGTGGTGCTGCCGAAGGGAAGGATTTAAACGCTAAGATCCCACCGGCTTGGGCTAATGCTTCGATGATCAACACTCCGGGCATGATGGGGTGACCGGGAAAATGACCTTGAAAAAAGAGCTCGTTCACCGTCAAGTTTTTCACCCCCACAATCCGAGTATTACTCGTATAGTCCAGGATCCGGTCAACAAGGAGGAAAGGATACCGATGGGGGAGGGCTTCTTGAATGGCCAAGACATCCATGGTTGGTTCTATCTCTGACATCATGTCATCTCCTCTGCTACATGCTCATGTTTACTTTCCTGTTCGTTGGAGTTCTTGAATGACGTCATTCGTCAGGTCTAGCTCAGGATGGTGGTAACGCGTTGGGGTATTTTGACCTTTTTCCAGTACCAAGACAAGCCGTCGTTCTCGAGCAAGGTGGGCCATGACAGACTCGATCTTTGTGCGGAATTCGGCAAATAAGGCTTCTTGTTTTGCTTGAACTTCCTGCTTCATCTCTGTAACTTTTTTCTGATATTCTAACATTCGTCGACGGAACTGTTCCTCTTTTTGTTTTTTGGCCGAAGTGCTCAACACGCTTCCCTGGCGAAGCAAGTCTTCTTCTCGTTTTCGAAGATCTTGTTGCTCAAGTTCAATCAAGGCTTGCCGATCATTCATAAAGCTCTTCATTGTCTCGTTCACTTGCTTGCCGAGCGTTGTTTCTGCCAGCAACCGTTGAATGTCGATGACGCCTATTGGAGAGGTGCTGCCTAGATTTTCTGGTATCTCAGAGGGAGCCGATGCACATCCCGATCCTAAGAGGATCAGGCTGATCACTATTACGTGTGTACTCCATACCCATGCTCTTCGATATCTTTGTACAGATGTCATACTGTTGATTCCTCCCTCTATCTCCTTACTAAAAAACATTGCCCACTGAAAATTCAAACACCGTCTTTTTTTCATTATTTTTCGGGTCCAGGTTTTTCCCCAAGGCAGCCCGTAATGGACCAAAGGGTGAAACCCACCGGAGCTCGATTCCTGCCGCTGGGCGAAGGCTCAAGCTAAAGTTTTTCCCTTCAGGGAAGCCCTCTCCATAATCAAAAAAGAAGACACCATTGAGCTTCGCATCTTTAAGGATTGGGAAGATCAAGTCATTATTCAAAATGAGTTGTTTATTGCCTCCTTCGAGGGTTCCACTGTCTGTGACTGGGCCGGCCCGGCCAAATTTAAATCCTCGCACCGTATTAATTCCCCCAACAAAAAACACTTCTGAGAGAGGCAGTGCTTCTCCGCTAATTCCCTCTGCAAACCCTGCGCGTAGGCGAATTCCATGCACGAGAGACCAAAACGGCAAGGATGTGTATTTCAAACCATCCACTGATACGTTATAAAAATCATTAGATCCCCCGAGCAGGTTTGTCCCCACGCCCATTCGAATGCCTGTACGGCTCCCTTCCGTCGGATTAATGTAATTGTCTCTCGAGTCCCGGAATAGCGTTGCTCGGAATCCGGTAGTTGATTGTGTGCCCACCTGGTCCAGAATAATTTCTGGTGCATCGGAGGAAGGATCATCAATTTTTATGTGTTCGCCAACTAAAGTAAATGTGCCAGAAACATATTCAGAGAACGATCGGCCAAATTGAACATTCGCGCCGGCTCGTGTTTGTAAATACGTCAAGAAATCCGTTCGGTTTCTAAATCCATCTAATTGTAACGATGTTACACTATCAAATAAGGCGGGATTCCGGAAGGTAACGACTCCGAGTGTTCGACGTCCACCGAGTTGTCCACGAATCCGACCCAAATAGCCCCGTCCAAACAAATTGCCTTCGGTAATGTTAGCGATCAACGTAAAACTGTCCAAGGTGCTGAATCCACCGCCAATACTGAAAGATCCTGTGGGTTTCTCTTTGACGGTGACGTTGAGATCAACTTGATCGTCTTCGACTTGCTCTGGAAGAATTTCAACGGTTTCGAAGAAATTGAGATTGTTGAGTCGTTGAAAGCTTCGCTTAATACCAACCGAATCAATCACTTCTTGCTCGTTAATCCGGATTTCCCGACGAATGACGTTGTCTCGTGTCTTATCATTGCCGGAAATGCGAATTTCTCTTACACTAATTAACGACCCTTCCGTAATCGTGAGCGTAATATCTGCTATGCCTTCTTCTGGGTTAGTGTGCAATGATGGATTTACTTCCGCAAAGGAATAGCCTCTGGCTCCATAGAGATCCGTAATGCGTGAGACTTCCTCGCGCAGCCCGGCTCGTTGAAAAACGTCGCCAGGGTGAATTACCATTTCTTTTTCCAATTCCTGACGTTCAAACACGGTATGGCCGGAGAATTGTATCGTATTGATGATATAAGGAAATCCTTCTACAATAGGATACGTGACAGTGAACCATTCCTTGTCCTCACTTAATTCAATGGCTGGCAGGCCGACTTGGGTGTCAAGGTACCCTCGGTTCGCATAGACCTCTTTGATCCGTTCGGCATCGTTTGAGAGTTCTTCTCGGCGAAGGACTCCTGCATCGGTGAACCAGGAAAGAAAAAGACTCCATTCTCGATTGGCCATCATATTGAGCAGATCCGATTTCTTGACTACGGAAATACCTTCAAACTGAACCGTTTTGATTTTGGCTAATTTTCCTTCGCGGACATAAAAGGTAATGCGGTTTTTTGTCTCGTCAATGGCCTGGACAATGGGGACGACCTGAACGTTATGATACCCTTCTTGCTGGTAGGCTCCACGAATCTTTTCTGTGCTGATTTTGAGCTGCTGCTGATCTAAGAAGACTTGGCTCCGCAGGGTAATCACTTCCTGAAGTTTATCGTCGGACAGATGGTCGTTTCCGTCAAAGATGATTTCCACGGCAAAAGGTTTTTCTTGAACCTCAAAGATGACGCGGACTCCTCCTGTCATGGGTTCCGTCCGAACGTCGACATCCTGAAAAAATCCCATGTCGTAGATACGCTGGATTTGCTCCCGGATCACGGCATTGGTGATGCGGTCGCCAAGTTTTATCGTGAGTTGGGAGACAATGGCTGTCGTTTCGATTCGTTGGTTTCCCTTGACATTAAGGGATTCAATCGTTGGGTCTGAAGGCTGACCCCAAATGAGACCATTTCCATAGAGGCATAGGCTTAAGACAAAGAGAATGGTTGTCTTGCATAAACGTTTCTCTGTGCGACGCTCACGTCTGTCCATCGATGAAAAAATCGAATCGATAGACACCAGTTACCTGAGCCTCATGACCTGTGCCAGGTTTTTATGGTTGAGTATGTGATGATAGGAAAGGTGTGCCACGATACGTCCTCAGGAGTTGCTACACAGTTTGGAGGAGGGTTGCAGGTCTCTGGTGTGTGGAATTTGTCTTTAGCAAGAGATGATACATAACTGCACACCGAGGTTCTATTGGACCACATCAGTTCTTTAAGAAACGAGAAAGTATATAAAAGGGGGCTTGGCTTGTAAAGGTAGGATTGGATGGCGGTTCCACAGGTATGCCTTGTCGTCTCTTTCATGGCCATAGTGGGCAGCGCAAGTATTTTCTTGAATGAATTTCTTTCTCAGGAAGCTTTTCGTTGATGGCTGATGCTGGATGGTGAAGTATTGGTCAATAGCGGTATCCAGGTAAGGAGTAGACGGGCGAGGGGGGAGGTTTCCTTGACATTCATTTTGTCCTTCCCCTACTGTACCCTACAGTCTCTATCGAAGACCTGATCTGCAAAAATGACGCACGCCAGCGTAGATATTATCTATTGAATCATTGAGGATATGCTTGAGATGCCGACTGACCAATCCGACCAACCGCTGGATCCGCAGCAGCTAGACATTCCCGAATCGCTTCCTCTGATTCCTGTCAGGGATATTGTTGTGTTTCCGTATATGGTCATCCCATTGTTTGTGGGGCGGGATCTGTCTGTGAAGGCTATTGAGGCGGCTCTTGCTGGAGATCGGCTCGTGTTTCTCGCCGCACAAAAAACCCACGATACCGAAACGCCGCAGCCAGATGACATTTATACGGTTGGGACGATCGGGGCTATCATGCGGATGCTGAAACTTCCTGACGACCGAATTAAGATTCTGGTTCAAGGCATTGCCAAGGCTCGAATCCTCGAATATCAAGAAGTTGAGCCGTATTTGTCTGTCCGCATTGAAAAAGTCGAGCCTCCTGCGAGTTCATCTTCTTTAGAATCCGAAGCCATAGTTCGAACGGCAAAGGAAACCTTGGAACGGGTGATGAGTTTGGGAAAAGTGTTGATGCCTGACGTCATGATTGTGATTGAGAATTTGGATGATCCTGGACGTCTCGCGGATATTATCATTTCCAACCTTGGCCTAAAAGTCGGTGCGACACAGGAAGTCCTGGAAATTGAAGATCCTCTCGTACGGCTGAAACGTGTCAGCGAAATCCTAGCCAAAGAAGTCGATGTTTTGTCAATGCAGCAAAAAATTCAAGCTGAAGCCAAGGGCGAGATCGACAAAACTCAACGAGAATACTATCTCCGAGAACAACTCAAAGCCATTCAAAAAGAACTCGGTGAGATGGATGAACGGGCAGAAGAGTCAGCGGAATTTCGTGCCCGAATTCAAGAAGCGCAGATGCCAGAGAAAGTTTTGAAGGAAACCGAAAAACAACTAAAGCGTTTGGAAAAAATGCATCCGGATACGGCTGAAGCCGCTACGGTGAGAACTTACTTGGAATGGATGGTAGAAATTCCTTGGAGTAAACGGTCAACGGACAATCTGGATATCAAGGCCGCGAGCGCGGTGCTCAATGACGATCACTACGATTTGGAGAAAGTCAAAGAACGGATCCTTGAATATCTGGCTGTACGCAAACTGAAAGAGAAAATGAAAGGGCCAATCTTGTGCTTTGTGGGCCCTCCTGGTGTGGGGAAAACATCATTGGGAAAATCGATTGCTCGTGCTTTGGGACGCGAGTTTATTCGCATGAGCCTGGGAGGAATTCGAGATGAGGCTGAAATTCGTGGGCATCGACGTACCTATGTCGGCGCGCTTCCTGGCAGAATTATCCAAGGGTTAAAACAAGCCGGCACTAATAATCCGGTCTTTATGCTGGATGAAGTCGATAAGGTAGGAATGGATTTTCGAGGCGACCCTTCAGCGGCATTGTTGGAGCTGTTAGACCCTGAACAAAACCATTCATTCAGCGACCATTATTTGGGCGTACCTTTTGATCTGAGTAATGTCATGTTCATTGCTACGGCCAATGTAATGGATCCCATTTTGTCGGCGCTTCGTGACCGAATGGAAGTCATCGAAATTCCTGGGTACACCGAAGGAGAAAAACATGGAATTGCTCGCCGGTACCTCATTCCGCGGCAATTAGCCGAACATGGGATTACCGATGCGCATTTCCATATACATGATCAGGCGCTTCATCGCATCATTTCTCATTATACGCGGGAAGCTGGGGTCCGAAATCTAGAACGTGAAATTGCCAATACGATGAGAAAAGTCGCAAGGCGAGTTGCCGAAGGGAAGAGCCGGCGGTATACCGTTACGGCTCATAATCTTCAGAAATATTTGGGTGTTGCCAAGTTTATTCCGGAAATGGAGCAAGACAGCGATCAAGTTGGTGTGACCACAGGACTGGCTTGGACCGAAGCTGGCGGCGACGTGCTCCATATTGAAGCAACGGCGATGAAAGGGAAAGGGCACTTGACACTGACGGGCCATCTGGGCGATGTGATGAAGGAGTCTGCGCAAGCGGCGTTGAGCTATGTGCGATCAACAGCCAAAGCTGTGGGGATTCGTCCTGAGGTTTTCTCTCAAACCGATATGCATATTCATGTTCCTGCCGGAGCGATTCCGAAGGATGGCCCGTCCGCTGGCATTACAATGGCGGCTGCCATCATGTCCAGTTTGATGAATATCCCTGCGAAACACGAGGTGGCGATGACCGGGGAGGTGACGCTTCGTGGTCGGGTGCTTCCGATTGGTGGACTCAAAGAGAAAATCCTTGCCGCTAAACGAGCATCTCTCTCCACCGTTATTCTCCCCAAGCGCAATGAAAAAGATTTGGAGGAATTGCCCAAACATCTTCTTCGTGGGCTCCGGTTTGTTTTTGCTGAAACGATGACGGATGTCATTCCTGCAGCGCTTCATCTTCCTGCCAAACGCAAAACCACGTTGCCGTCATCGAGCAAACGTACCCCGACTCCTGGGAAAAAAGCTCGGACGGTGAGCCAACAACCCCGATCGTCTGTTCGTCCAATAAAGAAGGGACGCCGGTCAGCCTCTGGGGCCTGACATGTCTTCTTATCCTCCGGGTCCGCGGAATCGTATCAGAGAATTTGACCTGATTCGACAATTCCAAGGCACTTACAGTTCCAATAACCCGTTTATTGCTCAAGGCATTGGGGACGATGCGGCTATTCTTCGTCCTCGGTCGGGTCAGGATCTTCTTATCACCACAGATGTGTTGTGTGAAGGCATTCACTTTGATGGCACGACGGCAACCTTGCCAGAAATTGGGTACAAGGCTGCGGTTGCCAACCTCAGTGACATTGCGGCGATGGGTGGGCAACCGCAGTATATTGTTGCGGCGTTGGCTATTCCCCCGTCATATTCTTCTGCGGACATAAGAGGCTTGTATTGTGGCATGATGGAACCTTGCCATGCTCATGAGGTGGCATTGGTCGGAGGTGATCTGTCCGCTTCGTTGTCCAAACTGTCTATCAGTATCACGGTGTTGGGGTGGGCTAATGTTGGTCGGGCTTTGAAACGGAGTGGAGCCAAACCTGGGGATCTCTTGTATGTTACCGGCACTCTCGGTGATTCACTCGCGGGCCTCAAAATTTTGGAAGCTTCAAGAACGGACAAGGCACCACGAAGCCGAAAAGCCATGGAGCGGTTTTTGATCATGCGCCATCTGCGTCCTACGCCGAGAATTTCTATTGGTCAGTGTCTTGTTCAGGCGCGCATCGCATCGTCGGCCATTGACCTTTCTGATGGACTTTCTGGTGATATTAGACATTTGTGTCAAGCCAGTTGTGTCGGCGCCGACATTGATGCCAATACGCTGCCCCTTTCCCCTCAATGTCGTGCCTATGGGGCTCAATTGCATGTGGATCCAATCCAATGGGCCTTGATGGGCGGAGAAGATTACGAACTAGCGTTTACAATTCCACCGAACAAACAGCGAGGCCTCGAACGACTCTCACAAAGGTGTGCGGTTCCGCTGACTCGTATAGGTGTCATCACGCCTCGTCGTTTCGGTATCCGGGTTGTGAATCGTGATGGTTCTTGCGGAAAACTGCCTAATACGAGTTTTGAACATTTTCGTTCTTCATCTATTTGAGTGACTGGTAGAGAGCACATGGGTTCAATGGCGATAATACGTTCGCAATTCACAGAGGTTCTTCACCTTAAGGATTCACCCCATCGGATAGCAATGGCGTTTTCGATTGGTGTGTTTATCGCTTTTTCACCAACGTATGGTTTGCATACTGTCTCTGCCCTTTTGTGTGCATGGGGCTTTCGATTGAACTACTTAGCAATATTATTAGGGGCCTTTATCAATAATCCTTGGACGGTGGTTCCTATCTTGGGTGCAACGGTGTGGACAGGATTTCTTCTGCTTGGTATGCCGACCTCTGTCACAATGGATTGGTCAGCCTTGACCGTTGAGACGCTGTATGAAAGCGTATGGCCTTATGTGTGGCCATTTACTCTTGGAGGGTGTGTCTTAGGCGCCTGTGGCGCATTGGCGGCGTATCCACTTGCTCGTCAGGTTCTCTCTCGACATCGGAAGGCAGGAAATGTCTCATCCCCATCCTTCCCTCCTCCAGCACAAAAAGGGTAAATTTCATTCAAAATGGATGGCTTGGTAGGCCAAAACGAATAATATGAATTCCCCATCATCCGAATTTCAGTTGCCTTTTGACGGGTTGGCCTTAATGGCTGACCCTATTCATGAATACATCATGTTTACTGTGCCATTTTCTTCTCCTGATAACCAGGAATGCACGGAAAAAGATCTGATCGATTCTCCGTGGATGCAACGATTGCGTTCTATTTATCAATTGCAAAGTGCTCGATGGGTATATCCCTCAGCTGAGCATAGCCGTTTCCAGCATTCACTGGGTACGATGCATGTGGCCGGTCGACTGGCTAAACATTTGTACCCGACGTTGAAACAGCTTTTGCCTGATCTTCCGTCGTCTGCGTTTATCGAAGAACTCTTACGGGTGACGGCACTTCTCCATGACATCGGACATGGACCATTTTGCCATTTTTTTGATCATCATTTTCTTGCAGAGTTTGGACTAACGCATGAACGAATCGGTCAGGTGATCATTCGCGATCATCTTGCGCCGCTCATTCGTGGCTTGCGCCGAAGTCCTTCAGGTATGTTTGAACCCGGTGAGCAATTAGATCCGCATGATATTGCCTTTCTCATCCTCAAAGACCCTCAAAAAGATGGTCGGCCGTATCCGGCCTGGCTTGCATACCTCCAACCGCTCATCGGCGGAATTTTCACGGCGGACAACTTTGATTACGTGTTGCGAGATTCCTATATGTGTGGTGTCGCTGTTGGACCAGTGGATCTGACACGTCTTATTCATTACACGCTGATGACTCCGCAGGGATTGACGATTCACCGAACGGGATTGCCAGCGTTTCAGATGTTCCTGAATGCTCGGCTTTACCTCTATTCCAACGTATATTACCACCGAACTACCCGAGCAATTGATCTTCACCTAGCAGAAATTTTTCGTGCCACCATGGCCAAGGTTTTTCCTAAGAACCCCTTAGATCAGATGGAGGCTTATCAGAACTTGACTGATTGGTCGCTCATTGAAACGGTCAGAACGTGGACAAAGGCTAAGGCTCGAACACTCCAGCATCTTGGCCAAGAATGGAAGCGAGTGTTGAGTCGAAACATTAAATGGAAAATGGCCTATATGACGCTTTTACCTATTCATCAGGTGGATCATCATGCGATGCCGCTTCAGGCCGGGTATGTGGAATCGTGTATTCGGGCCTCTTTACCGTCCGAGCTCAAGCAGCTCGATTTTCGAGTTGATCTGGCGCATCAAGATCCTCGCCCTATTAATTTGTTAAACATGGGAGGATTTCAAATTTATGTCTACGATCCTGGAACCCATACTGTAGAAAAGGAAACGTTGCAGGATTTTTTTGAATATCTGCCAGTAAAAATCCTGCAATGCCGAATTTTTTGCGAAGACCACACGCACGATCGTATCGTGAGCCAAGCTGCGGCTCGTGTGATGACGCAACTTCGACAGCCTCATTCCACCGAGGTTTAAAAAGAGGATTTTCTCGAGACAGTTCTTTTTCGCCATCATGTCAATTGGAAAGAAGTGCGCCCTGCCTTCTGGCCTGTTGAATAAGGAATTTGATACCATTTTCGTGATCAATAGCCTGATGATGATCCCGGTCTTGGCCATTTCTCCATAATTTTTCTTGAATTGCCATCAACCGGATTATAAGATGCTAGGTGTTTGCAAAGAAGTAGATTAACTAGGAGAAGGAGTTTCTTGCATGGATAATGCAGCATACATTGGGCTATTGACAAAAGAAAGAATGATGCTGTTGGCCTTATTTGTGGCGTTATTTGTGTTCTTTTTCGCTGTATTTTCCCTCCTCCCACAAGACACGGATTCAGAAATTATTCTTATCGATGATTTTAACAATGGGTATGAAAATGCGTTCGGGGGTAAAACAGAGATTTATCAAAGCGCACCATCCGCGATACAGGGGTCGCTTGTGGACAGTCCTCGTCGTGGAGAAACCGGGGATGCGCTGCGATTGCACTATGTCAAGGAGACGGATGGGTGGTGTGGATACTATTCCATCTTTAATGAATCAGACTATGTGGATGCTTCAAGGATGAATGCGCTTTCTTTTTGGATTCGAGGCGAACAAGGGGGCGAAGTCATCAACTTGGGTTTAGCTGATCGAGAATGGGAGGAAAAAGACGATACAGTGAAGTCCAAGCCCATTTCATCATATTTAAAAAATGGTGTGACAACAGATTGGCAAAAGGTCACGATTCCATTGTCGGACTTTCTCTTTCTTCAAACAGGGGAAATCGCCAGTGTGAGCATTAATTTCCCCAACCCTGGCCAGGGCGTGATTTTCATTGATGATCTCCAATTTGAAATTATCAAAAAGAAATCTAGTGTTGATCCAAGTGAGTTGTCTGAAGATGATGATACCTAAAGAATCGTCATCTGAAGAGACCTCATCTGAAGAAGCCTCGCCTGAAGAGACTTCATCCGAGGGGCCATCTTCAGAGACGACTTCTTCCGATATATCTTCTTCGGATACGACCGCGTTACCCACTGCTGAGTCTAGCCAGAGGTAAGTTGTGAAATTGCGTTTGACGGCCGTAACTTGTTCGTGACCCACGTAAAAGATTGAGTCTGTCTGTGACATCCTGTGCGAGATGGGAGGCTTTCTATACAAGGCGTTTCTATCGTCCTTGTTCTGTACGGGTCTTCTCCTTCAGCTAAAGACTGTTGAAGTGAGGAAAAATTTTTAAATGCAGAGCCAGCTACATGAGGAGGAGAGCAAGATATGAGCCTAGCTGATAAGCAATGTGTGCCGTGCCGGGGTGGAGTCCCACCTTTAGAGTCTCCGAAAGTTCAAGAGTTGTTAGGCCAGCTTGAAACGGGGTGGGCTCTCAATCCTTCCGGCCATCTTGAGCGGATGTACCTATTTCACAACTTTGCTGAAGCTTTGGCCTTTGTCAATCGGGTGGGAGCTGTTGCTGAGGCAGAAGGGCATCATCCTGATATCTACCTTGCCTGGGGGAAGTGTACAGTTGAACTGTGGACGCACAAGATTAATGGACTGACAGAAAGCGATTTTTACATGGCGGCCAAGGCCGACCGTGCTTTTTCAAGTCATGACTGACGACGTCTCAGTACATGCTTCTGAACCCTTGATCACCATTGCTTCCCCCTCCACGCCTATTGTCCCGTGGACTCCTGCAAGTGGCCCGGCACGGGTTGCGCTCGTGACCATGCCGTTTGTGTATTCCAAATTTCCCTCGATTCAGTTGGGGACGTTGTCTCGTGTATTAAAAGACCAAGGCATCGGGGTAAAAAACTACCATCTCAATCTCCTGTTTGCGCATAGAATCGGTGTGCCGCTTTTTGAAATTCTCTGTGAAAAACGGGGGCTCATTGGGGAATGGCTCTTTTCTGGCCTGCTGTTTCATGATAATCCCAAACATCGTGAGTACCCGCAAGTTTTAAACCGGTGTTTGAGGAAACCGCGAAAGAAGCTGGATGTTCTATTGACTATTTAGAACACATTGCGCAGGCGCTTGCTCCTCAATTTCTGACATGGGCTATGACCGCCTATGAATGGGATCAGTATGCGGTCATTGGTTTCACGTCGACATTTGATCAAAACGTGGCGAGCTTGAGCTTGGCCAAGCTTATTAAAGATATCTATCCCGATGTTCGCATTGTCTTTGGCGGAGCCAATTTTGATGGGGAAATGGGATTAGAGCAGATCCAGGTCTTCCCGTGGATTGATTATGTCGTGGCGGGTGAAGGCGAAGAGACGTTTCCGTTGTTAGTCAAGCACGTGCTCTCGGGAGAAGAGGGGCCTGTGCCAGATGGCGTGGCCTATCGAAAGGATGGGGTTGTTCAGTTTTCTCCGCATGCCCGATTGTTTTCAGATTTTGGGCGGATGGGGCCGCCGGACTATGATGACTATTTTGAGTTGGTGAATGAATTAGAAGGTCAAAAAGCCACAGGGTTAAATCGCATTGTCTTGTATGAAGGATCTCGTGGGTGCTGGTGGGGTGAAAAGCATCACTGTACCTTTTGTGGGTTGAATGCGCAGTCCATGAAATTTCGCGCGAAAACACCTGAGCAAGTCACGAGCGAACTTGATGCCTTATCTAGTCGTTACAACACAACACGATTTCGGATGGTCGATAATATCATCGATATGAAATATATCGATCGTGTTTTTGGGAAGCTTGCTGAGGCGCATGTCGACTTTGATGTGTTTATGGAGACCAAAAGCAATTTGACCAAGCAGCATATTCAGACATTGGCTCAAGGTGGTGTCAAATGCATGCAGCCAGGGATTGAAAGTCTGAGTGCGGCCCAACTCAAGGAAATGGAGAAGGGGGTGAGCCCTCTACAAAATATTCAATGCCTCAAATGGAGCCGGTATTACAATATCGATGTTTCCTGGAACATCCTCTTAGGCTTTCCACAAGAAACCAATGAAGATTACCAACGTCAACTTGATCTGATTCCCGCGCTACTTCATTTTCAGCCGCCTGAAAGCACAAGCAAGCTCTGGCTGGAACGATTCAGCCCGTATTTCATGCGGCCCCATGAGTATGGCATTCGTCTAACTGGTCCGGGAATGGCCTATCAATATGTGTACGATGCTCGCAAGGTCGACCTGCATAAAATTGCGTATGACTTTGAGTATGAAGTGGATTGGCAGGTTGATCCGGCGCTATATGAAGAGTTGATTGGTGTAGTGCAGGCTTGGAAGACACGCTATTTCTCTGAGCATCGCCCGTTTTTATTTTATGCCAAAGCGATGAGTTATATGATGGTCTATGATGGACGGAACGAGACCCCTACTAGTGAACGATTTGATTGGCCTGCGGCAGGAATTATTGAATGGTGCAATGATACGCCCAAAACCGTTGAACATCTTCGTCGTAGACTAGAGGAGCAAAGCTGGCCAGCCTGTGACAACAGGGCTTCTTTAGAAGAGAGCCTGGCCATCCTCCTCAAAAAACGTATTGTCGTTGAAGACCATGGACGGTATTTGACCTTAGCTCTCAGTAAATCCAAATGTGTGACTGTTTTGAGCTTATGGTTACGCAGGCGATTAGGCTGTGCCTGTCGATTCCTTTTCGTTTTGAGTAAGGACCTGTGAGAATCGACTTCCAACAAGGTTGGCAACTTTCCCCATGATGTCGGTGAGTTCTTTCCACTCTTCTGGTTGGAGTTCCTCTCTGAGCGTCGGATGAAGGCCCCATTTGGCGGTGACGTTTTTCCCTTCCCGTTCGACCACGACATTCAGGAGCTCTGTTTCGGGTTTTCGGGATGGCGTGCTGCGTGTTGAAGGGTCCTGTGAAGAACGGCTGGCCATTGTGTCTCTCCTTTCAGTATACTAAAACATTCTACGTGATTGAGCAGGTCTCTTGCTATCCTGAAGGCCTGTTGCCCCTATTGTATGGTGATCCCGCCTGTTTCATGATCTCTTGATACTGGTTGACCAACACACAAGGAGGGAAGACAGTTTGGGAAAAATCATGAAAGAGGCACGATACAGATGAAGCTTGATTTTCGCAAAATATGGGAGTCCCTTCAACATGAGGATTTCCGAAAATCGTTGACGATGAATGAATTGGCCAAGAATTTTTTCGAAGGCCTCTTTATTTTAGTGCCGGTGGTCGTCACGATTTGGGTGGTTGTCTTTGTCTTTGAACTCATTGATGGTTGGCTCAATATCCCTATTCCCGGTGTAGGGTTCCTCATCACGATTGCCATGATCATTCTCTCAGGCCGTTTGGCCTCGAATGTGTTTTTTCAGGGGGTCTTAGGATCTTTAGAAAATGTTTTGACGAAAACACCGTTTATTAAACTCGTGTATACATCAATCAAGGATTTGATCGAAGCGTTTATGGGAGAAAAAAAACGATTTGATCAGCCAGTCATTGTGAGCTTGACTCCTGGAGGACATGCCGAAGCGATTGGGTTTGTGACTCGGCAAAGTCTAGAAGCCTTTGGCCTACATGATCATGTTGCGGTCTATTTCCCGCAATCCTACAATTTTGCTGGGAATCTTCTGGTTTTTCCTCGGTCTCAGGTTCGTCCTTTACAGGTTGAGAGCTCCGAGGTTATGGCCTTTTTGGTTTCTGGCGGGGTCTCTGGTGGGAATCCTGTCCATGCCGATTCTGCTTCGTCGAGTGGTTAAGGCCATGGTCATACGATGATTGTACAAGCTTGCTTTGACCAACAGAGCTGTTGCAGGTCATCGAGCCTATTTTCAATCTCCTGAGTTGATCCAGAAAAGGCTTTCGTCCGAGATTAAGGAGGCAATTCAATGCATTGAAACAGAGAGTCCAGAGTCCTTCTGACAGACATGGGGTTTTCTGGATTAGAAGATCGCAAGGGTCTTGTTTCTCGACGCATGTCTGTTCATGATGTGGGAGCTGCTGTATCGGGTCCATTTATAATGGAACGAAAGAGATGTGGGACGTTTCATACTTGTGTTTGCTGTAGCAAAGTGCTAGGGTATACTCCATTGAAGTGGGCGAATGCCCACTTTTTTTTGTGTTGATTCTTCCAGGGCTCTTCAATCGTCAAGATGGTATTAGCTGGAAAAGATATTGGAAAACAAATAAGAGACATTGCTGACCCCATCGCAAAAGCCTTGTGTTTAGAGGTGAACGATGTGTCCTGCCAAGGTCGAAAGGGTGGGACATTGGTTCGAGTAATTATCGACAAAGCCGAGGGAGTGAGCATTCGTGATTGTGAACAATTCCACAATTCTCTGAGCCGGGCGCTTGATGTCGCTGACCCTATTTCCCATACCTATCGGCTAGAAGTTTCTTCTCCTGGTCTTGACCGCCCACTTCGGTCTCAAGATGACTACCAGCGTTCTGTTGGTAAGTTGTTGTATGTCAAGGTCTTTGAGCCGGTTCAGGGGCAATGGGTGCAGAGGGGACGGTTGGTTCAGGTTGATAATGCGGGCATTGTCCTACAGCCTGTAACGTCTCGCCGTGAGGGGCCTGTGGAAATCGCCTGGGATCTGATTGCGGTAGCAAGGTGTGAAGTGGAGTTTTAGATGTTTGAATGTGTTGCCCCACTATATATGAACGTTTCGTGGTCTGAGAGAATTGGGAGCATGAAGGGGGTCGTGGTATGAAGCGCGAGCTGATGGCGGTCATTGATCAATTGGGTCGCGAAAAGGGCATTGAAAAAGAGCGAATCTTGCTGGCTGTGGAGTCTGCGCTTCTGACGGCTGCTAAGAAGCGCTATGGGAATGAAAATATTCAGGTGCAAGTTGATCATCAGACCGGAGATATTTCCATCGTCTCTCTCAAAACGATTGCTGATATCGTCACGGATAGTCGAATTGAGATTTCATTGGAAGAGGCTCGAGCAATTGATGCCGAAGCCGAAGCCGGTGATGAAATTGGCTCTGTTATTGAAATGGAAGAATTTGGGCGCATCGCGGCGCAGGCAGCGAAACAGGTTATCTGTCAAAAGGTGCGCGAAGCTGAATGGGAGGCTGTCGAACGGGATTATTCCAAGCGGGAAGGTGAACTGGTTCATGGGATTATCCTAGGACAAGAACGCCGTAATTATTTGGTGGAGCTCGGCAAGGCCGAAGCCTTGTTGCCATTTCAGGAACAAATCCCTCGTGAAGTGCATCGTCGAGGTGATCGAATTCGGGCCTATCTCTTGGAAGTGCGGCGAACGCCAAAAGATGTGCATGTCATTCTTTCACGGGCACATCCTCAATTTGTCATGAAGTTGTTTCAATTGGAAGTGCCAGAAGTGGCTGAAAAGATTGTAGAGATCAAGAGTGTCGTTCGTGAACCAGGCGATCGAACAAAAATTTCAGTTGTCTCTCGCGATAAAGCGGTTGATCCAGTTGGTGCCTGTGTTGGGGTCAAGGGGTCTCGTGTCCAAGCCATTGTTCGAGAATTAAGGGGAGAAAAAATTGATATCATTCCGTGGACGGATGATCCTCGTGTCTTTATCGGAGAAGCGCTCAATCCGGCCTCCATTGAAAAGGTTGGCGTCGATGAACAGAAAAAAGCGGCGTTAGTGGTGGTGGCTGACTCTCAACTGTCCTTAGCCATCGGTAAAAATGGGCAGAATGTACGCTTGGCGGCTAAATTGACTGGATGGAAAATTGATATCATTAGCGCGAGTGAATATGAAAAAGAAAAGTTAGAGCGGGAAAAAGAAATCAAAGCTGCATTGGCTGAAGAGGCTGCTGCTCAGGCTGAGCAAGAAGAGGGGAAATTGCTGAATGCCCAGGGTCTTTCACTTGATAGTTCTGATGCCCTCGTCTCTTCAGAAGGCTTCGAGAGGGAGATAGCCGTTGATCCAGGAGATTCATCTTCTTTATGAGTGCGAGTGGCAGTATGCGAGTGTATGAATTAGCAAAAATGTTAGGGGTTGAGAGTCGGGTGCTGATCCCAGAATTGATCCATTTGGGGGTTGAAGTAACCTCTCATAGTAATGCGCTTGATGATGATAGTGTTCAAAAAGCCATAAAGGCGATGGCTGAAAAGGGTATCACTATTCAGCCTGGTCTTTCCCCTGAGACGATGGGTAGGAAAAAGTCCGGATCTGCTAAACATTCCTCAAAGGTCTCTGATGGGATTTCCAAAGTACGTGAAGAGGGAAAACGAGGACAGAATAATTCCGCGCTTCTTGAGGCTGAAGACCGGCCTAAGCATGAAAAAAAGCACATTCTTTTTAAGCGACGAAAAGCCCCGCTTCCTGCCAATCTTGAGGGTTTAGATGAATTATCACCGTTAGAAGAAGATGCTGAATCAGGGTCGTCTCCGGTGACGCTCGTGGATCCCTCGGTTTCTTCTTCTGAAACAGCAGATCTTCCGTCTATGGTAGAACCAGCAGCCGACTCTGAGGGAGAGCCAACGGTTTCTGATACTCCGATTTCACCTTCACTTCCTCCGGTGACCCTTGATGAGGGTTCAGCCGTGCCTAGCCAGCCACATGCCGAAAAAAAGACCAGTGAACCATCAAATGACAAGATTGAGGGACCTGAAAAACGAAAGATGCGCAAGGGGGGGAAGCATCGAGATGAAGATTTATTTGCGCAAAAATATGAAGATGCTGCCCGCTGGCAAGATCTGAGATCGCTGCCGACGTTGCGACGGGAAGAACGTTCTCGTCATCCTCAACCTAGTTCTCCTGCCGATGTTACAAAGCCTCGGAAAAAAACGGTGAAACTGAATCCAGGGGTTACGGTCAAGGAATTTGCTGAATTGTTAGGTCAGCGTCCCACCGATGTCATTCGGAAGTTAATGGATGTTGGTCTGCTCCTGACGTTAAACCAGCCCATGAATTTAGATGCCGGTGTCTTGCTTGCGGAAGGATATGGCGTCACCGCAGAGATTGTTCAAGAAAAAGGCGGCGAAGCGCTGATTGAAGAAGTACTTGAAATGACGGGTGAGAGTCAGTTGGTTCCACGGCCGCCGGTTGTGACGGTCATGGGGCATGTCGATCATGGTAAAACATCTCTGCTTGATGCTATTAGGCAAACCAAGGTAACCGAGCGTGAGGCTGGAGGGATTACTCAACATATTGGTGCGTATACGGTGCTTGTTGGAGAGAAGCAGATTACATTTTTGGATACGCCAGGACATGAAGCCTTTACAGCCATGAGGGCTCGAGGTGCACAGGCAACAGATATTGTGATCTTAGTAGTGGCCGCAGACGATGGGGTTATGCCACAAACGATTGAAGCGGCTCATCATGCTCAAGCGGCGAATGTTCCAATTATTGTTGCGGTGAATAAAATAGATAAGCCTGGTGCGAATCCTGATCGTGTCAAGCAGGGATTATCAGAGCAGGGTGTTGTTCCTGAAGATTGGGGAGGGCAGACGATCTTTGTTGAGGTCTCAGCAAAGCAAAAGCTGGGGCTTGAAGGATTGTTGGACATGATTTTGCTTCAGGCTGAAGTGCTTGAACTTAAGGCTGAAATTGGATGCGTGGCCAAGGGTATTGTGCTTGAATCAAAATTAGACCGAGGACGTGGCCCTGTCGCGACAGTGTTGGTGCAGAGTGGTGTGCTTCGAACGGGAGCGGCATTTGTCGTGGGGTTAGCACACGGTCGAGTGCGTGTGATGATGGCTCATGATGGGAAGAAGTTAACTGAGGCGGGTCCCTCAATGCCGGTTGAAGTTGTAGGACTACTTGGTGTGCCTTCAGCAGGGGATGTGTTTGTTGTCGTGAAAGATGAACGGATGGCTCGGGAAATTGCCGAGGGGCGCAAACATAAACACCGAATGTCTGAATTAGAGACCAGTGGGCCTCGCATGACCCTGGATGATCTCTATTCTCAAATCAAAGAAGAAGCGGTGAAAGAATTGTCAATGGTGGTCAAGGCTGACGTACAAGGGTCGCTTGGTGCTTTGTGTGAATCATTAAGGAAAATTTCTGATCAGGCGGTTAAGCTCCAGTTCATCCATAGTGGGGTTGGGGGCATAACAGAATCGGATGTCTTGTTGGCGGCAGCCTCCAATGCCATGATTATTGGATTTCATGTTCGTCCAGAGCCAAAGGTGGCAATGTTGGCGGAACGAGAAAGAGTGGATATCCGTTTATATACCGTCATCTATAATGTTCTTGATGATATCAAAGCGGCTGCAGAGGGGCTGTTAGATCCAACGATCACGGAAAGAGTTCTTGGTCGAGCCGAGGTGCGTGAAGTTTTCACGATTCCAAAAATTGGGGCGATCGCAGGGTGTTATGTCAGTGATGGCACGATTGTCAGAGGGAGTGAAGGGGCTCGGATAATTCGGGACCATGTCACGGTCTATGAGGGAAAAATTGGATCGCTGCGACGTTTTAAAGATGATGTGAGAGAGGTTCAGCAAGGGTATGAATGCGGAATTGGGATTGAGAATTTCAATGATATGAAGGTTGGGGATATTATTGAAGCCTATGCCCTGGATAAGATCCCCGCAAAATTGTAAGATTATGGGCGTAATCGTTTTTCAGGATGTAGCCATGAATCCAACGTACGCACATTCTGATTCGTTTCAAGGAAGATCATCGCCGTGTATGTCTTTTGGGTTGGCGCCTTAGCAAACAATGTAACGAATGCACATGGTGATCGGTCTCTGTACGGTTGAACTCCATTTGCCTGATAGTCATTCTCTTAAGGCCAAACGTCAAGTCCTGTCTAGTGTCAAAACCCGTCTTCGAAACAAATTGAATGTATCAGTGGCAGAAGTCGAAGGAAACGATCTGTGGCAACGCATGGTATTGGGGATTGCCTGTGTGGGTAATGAGACCAGCCATGTGAATCGTGTCTTGGATCATGCATTGAATGTTATTCGGGCATACACATCGCTCAATGTCCTTCGTTCTCGTATTGATATATTATGACGATGTCTTATGCCAATTCATCTTTGAACAATGGCCAGACCGACCTATAAACGAGCTGAACGCGTTGCAGACCAAATTCGTATGGAAGTGGCAGACATTCTTGCAAAAAAAATAAAGGATCCCCGTATTGCGTTCGTGACCATTACGGATGTTGATTTGTCTAGCGATTTACGAATTGCCAGGGTTTACGTGACGTGTTTGTCAAAGCAAGTTGAAGAAGAAGCTGTTTTTAAGGGATTAGGATGCGCTAGAGGGTTCATTCGGACAGAACTTGGTCGTCGGATGGATTTACGGTATGTTCCTGAGTTGATCTTTAAGCCAGACGCTAGTGGAGTCTATGGGGATCGCATTGGCCAGATTCTCGATGGGCTGAACGTACATGATGAGGCAGGTGATGACAACGATCCAACAGACGCCTAAGTCTGGAAAGCTGACCAAGGGGAGAAGGATGAAGCGACGGCGAGATCTGCTGGAAACATCTGAACCGTTTGATGGCATATTGAATGTGTATAAGCCGTCAGGATGGACGTCTCATGATGTTGTGGCTGCTCTCCGCACGCG
This sequence comes from Nitrospirota bacterium, assembly GCA_011088105.1. GTDB lineage: Bacteria > Nitrospirota > Nitrospiria > Nitrospirales > UBA8639 > JAALKI01. The sequence continues at coordinate 59,394 of JAALKI010000014.1, forward strand.
ACTTGGCCAAGAGAAAGTTGGGCATGCTGGAACGTTGGATCCTGCAGCAACAGGAGTTTTGCCTGTCTTATTGGGAAAAGCGACAAAGATTTCGTCCTATCTTATGGACTGGGAAAAAGAATATCGTGCGGTGTTACGGTTAGGTCAGAGTACTGATACTCAAGATGCAACGGGAGTGGTCATAAGCGAGGCCTGTCCGGAAGGCATTTCTGAGGAGTCGATTTATGCGACGGTAAACCAGTTTTACGGTAGGATCGAACAAATTCCTCCTATGTATTCAGCCATCAAGGTTGCTGGACGTCCTTTATATAAGGCCGCTCGTGCAGGACAAATTGTCGAACGCGCTCCCCGTTTTGTGACCATTCATCATATTGAAGTGCAGTCCATTCATGGACCAGATGTTGCCTTATGCGTTCGGACATCCAAAGGGACCTATATTCGGACATTGTGTGCTGATATTGGGCAACGATTAGGGGTAGGGGGACATATGCGGGAATTGATTCGGTCTCGCGTTGGTCCACTTTGTCTTGAGCAGGCGTTACCCCTGGCTCAATGGTCGAGAAGCTGCCTGCAAAATGAAAATCCATTGACACGATTGACACTTGATCAGGCGCTAGCTTTTCTCCCCGCTGTCATTGTAGACCCAGCGATGGTTTCTCTGGTGCTGCATGGCACCCCGGTTCCCCATTCAGCGATAGTCTATGAAAAGCCGTTGGAGTCGTCCAGTTTGGAAAACGAACATATGGTTAGGGTGAAGGATCGCAATGGGTGTCTTCTTGCTCTAGGCAAGTCAAGTGTAGACACTGGAGGGCCGCAAGGTGGAGAAGCACGGTTAGCCATCGTAAGACTTTTGGTTGATCAGTCTCGAGATGGCATGCTGGCTCGTTAGGTCGGAAGCGTAAATGAGGGACCCATTAATCTTGAATTTTTGAAACAGAGGAGCACAGGCTATGGCGTTCACCAAAGAAGAAAAAACAGGAATCATGCATCAATACCGTCAACATGATACAGATACGGGATCGTCCGAAGTGCAAATTGCATTGCTCACGAACCGTATTGCCTATTTGACTGAACACTTTAAGTCGCACAAAAAAGATCATCATTCGAGGCATGGCTTGTTAAGAATGGTCAGCCGCCGCCGGCGGCTCTTAGACTATTTGCATCGGGTGAGTGTTGATCGCTATCGAAAGGTATTGGCCTCTCTAGGCTTGAGAAAATAAAGACGGAGTTCATTGTCTGCGTACGCATGCGGATGGGTTGGATGAGTGCAGTCGGCTAAAAGGAGTATAGATAGATGGTACATACAATTGAATTTGATGTCGCGGGTCGTCTCATGCGGTTAGAGACGGGACGCATGGCAAAACAGGCAGATGGAGCGGTCTTGGCTTCTTACGGGGACACGGTCGTGTTGGCAACGGCAGTGGCGTCAAAGACCCTAAATCCACAAACAGACTTCCTTCCTTTAACCGTTAATTATCAGGAAAAAGCCTACGCAGCTGGAAAAATTCCTGGAGGGTTTTTTAAACGAGAGGGAGCGCCATCTGAGAAGGAAGTGCTGACGAGCCGATTGATTGATCGTCCTATTCGACCCCTGATCCCAGACGGGTTTTTTTATGAAACTCAAGTGATTGTGTCTGTGCTATCGGTCGACCAGACAATGACTTCTGATGTCTTGGGGATGACCGCGGCGTCAGCGGCCCTGGCCATTTCGGATATTCCCTTCGGGGGGGCGTTAGCTGGTGTCAGAATCGGTCGGGTGAATGGGGATTTTGTGGTCAACCCCGATCTGAACGCCTTGGAACATAGCGACCTGGATTTAGTGGTGGCTGGGACAGATGATGCCATCATGATGGTTGAGTCTGAAGCCAATGGGCTGTCAGAGGCGGTCATGTTGGAGGCGCTTGAGTTGGCTCACCGTGAGATCAAAAAGATCACGGCCAAGATTATGGAGCTCCAGCAAATGATTGGGCCTACGAAACGAGCGGTTGCATTAGATCCGATTAGCCCTGAACTGGCAGAACAAGTCAGAAACTTGGTGGCGGATTCTATCCGAGAAGCGATTGTTATCCCCAATAAGAGTGCTCGCCAAGAACGGCTTGATCATATCCTCAAGGAGGCGGTTGGTACACTAGGTGGTGAAGACTCTGCGCAAGGACAACATGTTCGTCGAGCATATCATTCCTTGGAATACACGGAAGTGCGAGACATGATTCTTGAGAAGGGTGTGCGGGCGGATGGTAGAGGCCCTCAGGATATCCGCACGATTACCTGTGAAACGGGCATTCTTCCCCGGACACATGGGTCAGCGTTGTTTACTCGTGGAGAGACGCAAAGTCTTGCCGTGGTGACGCTTGGTACGACGGATGATGAGCAACGGATTGATGCGCTGGAAGGTGAATACTTTCGGAATTTTATGCTGCATTATAACTTTCCTCCATTCAGTGTCGGAGAGGCTAGGCCGCTTCGGTCCCCGGGGAGGCGAGAAGTTGGACATGGGAAGTTGGCCGTTCGTGCGCTGAGTGCTGTGATGCCGAGCAAGGAAGATTTTCCTTATACCATTCGTTTGGTCTCGGACATTCTTGAGTCTAATGGTTCGTCGTCCATGGCCACGGTTTGTGGAGGGGCTCTCGCATTAATGGACGCTGGGGTTCCCATCAAAGAACCAGTGGCTGGCATTGCCATGGGGTTGATCAAGGAAGGAGATCGTATCTTGATCCTGTCGGATATCTTAGGATTAGAAGATCATTTGGGAGATATGGACTTCAAAGTGACTGGAACGAAAGATGGAGTCACCGCTCTGCAAATGGATATCAAAATTAAAGGGATTACGACGGATCTCATGCGGCAAGCGCTGGAACAGGCTCGGGTTGGTCGCTTGCACATTCTTGAAAAAATGGCGGAATCCTTGTCTGCACCTCGTTCACAGCTTGCAGCCTGTGCTCCACGAATTTTTAATTTGCAAATCAAACAAGACAAGATTCGTGATGTCATTGGCCCTGGTGGAAAAATGATTCGAAGCATTATTTCGGAATGTGGAGTCAAAGTGAATGTCAATGACTCTGGACAGGTGACTATTGCGTCTGTGGATGAAGCCTCAGCGCAAAAAGCCATTGATATGATTCAGCGTCTGACTGAAGAAGTTGAAATAGGGAAACTCTATTTAGGAACCGTCAAAAAAATTGTCGACTTTGGCGCATTTGTCGAAATATTACCGAATATGGATGGCCTTGTTCATATTTCCCAAATCGCTCACCACAGAGTGAATGCCGTATCTGATGAGCTGTCGGAGGGCGAGCAAGTGCTTGTGAAAGTGTTGGAAGTTGATCGGCAAGGGAAAATACGGTTGAGTCGTAAGGAGGCCATGGCTGAAGATGGGTCCTCCACAGAAGAGACCGTGAATCCTGCCTAAAGGCCTATTTGTGTATAAAAAAGTCGTCTTTGATAACGGAGTTCGTGTCGTATTAGAGAAGATGCCGTCGCTTCGGTCTGTGGCGGTTGGTGTGTGGGTCAATGTGGGGACACGAGATGAACAGTCTGGTGAGGAAGGGCTGTCTCATTTCCTTGAGCACATGCTCTTCAAGGGCACGCGCCGACGGACTGCTGCAAAAATTTCTCAGGAAATTGATTCCCTGGGTGGAGAAATGAATGCGTTTACCACGCATGAATCCACGGCGTTTTACGTTAAAGTGTTAGATCAACATGTTCCGCAAGCTGTGGACCTGCTGACTGACTTGTTCTATCATTCTCGCTTTGATCCAAAAGAAATTCAAAAAGAAAAAAATGTGGTATTAGAAGAAATTCGTACGGTATTAGATGACCCAGAGGATTACGTGCAAGAGTTACATGCGCGAGATGTTTTTCGAAGACACCCCTTAGGGCGATCTATCCTCGGGAAACGAAAAACCATGGTGTCGATCAAACGGGCTGATCTTCTCCGGTATATGGAGGCTCAATACCATCCCGAAAAAACAGTGATTGCTGTTGCAGGGAACTTTTCCGTTTCCGAAATGCTTAGCTCCTTGCAAGCATCGTTTGGGGAATGGACGCCTCGGCAACGGCCTGCTGAAGAAGCGCGAAAAGTCCGGCAAGCACCAAACATTTACGGTGGGACATTCACCCATCACAAACGATTAGCCCAAACTCACTTGTGTATGGGGTTAAAAGGCTTGCCAGCCGCACATCCAGATCGATACGCCATGCATGTCCTGAATGGCATTTTGGGTGGAGGTGTCAGTTCACGATTGTTTCAGGAAGTACGGGAAAAACGAGGACTGGTCTACACCATTTTTTCCCACCTTTCTAGCTTTTCTGATGGCGGGCTGCTCACCGTGTATGCTGCTATGGGATCTAAAGAGGCGCAAGCGGTTGTGGATGTGGTGTGCAAGGAAATTCGTCGGCTGAAAAAACGAGGAGTGGATTGTCAAGAATTGGAACGGACAAAGAACCAGCTTAAGGGAGCCTTGATGTTGGGACTTGAAGGCACATATGGGCGAATGAATAAGTTAGCCAAGGATGAAATATCTCAAGGTCGATATGTTTCCCTTCGCGAGATGCTTAACCAGATTGATCGGGTTTCCGCTGATCATGTCCATAGTTTAAGCCATGAATTATTAGACTTTGATCAAATGGCCATTACAGCCTTGGGTCCACTTCCACGAGGGACATTTGGCAATGAAGTTGAAAGGAAATAGGGATTTTCCTGTGCCTCTTGACAAGCCCATGCTTGATGAGTAGCATGGGCTCCTTGCAGATGCCTCTTTACAAGTGATGGGCCCTCAAGAATTAGGGGGGGGTTCATCAGTGAGAGAAAGGAGGTGGGGATCAAATTCCCTATACATGGTTTGTGATGAATAACATAAAGATGCTTGGATTTGTGTCAGAAGAAAGTTCAGAAGAAGAAAATGTCGTCCGTATTCATTAATTATGTTTTTCTTTTAAGTTAAAGGAGGAGGAGATGAGGAAATCATTTCTGTTCGGTGGAGTTGCCAGCCTCTTTTTCATCAGCCTTATGACCTTTGGCGTCATCGGGTCTGCTGATGCACAAAAAGGTCCCGCGGCCAACAATCCAAAAGCTAAGGGAAGCCCAAGTGATATTGCCACACAAGGTCATATTACTTACAAAGCTGAGGCTGTCAGTAGTTTAAAAGGGCGAGTGTATTCCCATTGGGCTGACAATCCTGATGGCGAAATCCTTTTTGGAATTCAATACTGGAACACCACTGAACCTGGTGAAACCGGTGACCCATTGGGCAGAGCCTCCGATGACCGGGATGTCAGAATTCCTGATCCTCTCGTTGTTTGCTGTTCATGGGGATTTACAGGTGGCGAAGATAACAATAAGTCATATGCTGGCTGGTACAATCCTCAGACCACAGTTCGGTTGGCCGTGAAAGACAAGAATTTGATGAAACAAATCACTGATGCAGCTCAAAACCTCGTGGCTATGGAAGTCAAGCTGAATGGTCGGACGGTCACAGGCTTTACGCTTCTAGAAAATGAGTAATCACAACGCTACTCCAGAATTGGAACGTACGCATTGTTGAATAAACGATTGAAAGTGAATTCATACTTCAAAGAGGAGGAAGCTGTTATGGCAATTTGCAAGAAAGCGCTGCTCGCACTTGCCCTTTTGGCCATCGTTGGTGGCATGGCTACAAGTGCTATGGCGATTGAAGCATTCCAGGAGCGTTTTGAGTGGGGTGATCTTAGCCAACCGACAACTCTCCATGGTAGGGTCTTTGTGATTGATCCTTATGATAAGGCCGTGTGGATTAGTGTCGCTGTGTTTGGTGGGAATGCAGAAAGCGGCCTCTATTGGCAAAAAATTCACCCTGGCAAAACATTGAAATTTTATGCAGCTAACGACGAAGTGTTGAAGCAGCTTCAAGGGTTAGGCCGACCTGGTATTGGCCCAACAGCGATGGCAAACGTTCCTCCTGGCTCAAAAACAACATTGATTGAGTTTGTTGCCAAGGAAACAGAACAGAACCATCGTGTGATTTCTTCCGTGAAGAGCATTGAGGAAGTTGCGGGTTCTGCTAGTAAACCACGAAGCATCCATAGTCTTCGATCCACTACTCAGGCACAAGCAATTAAAGAGGGTAGCTGGCCACAAAATCGGAAGATGCTGTATGATGTGCTGATTCCAGATGGCAAAGCCATTGCTGGGTTTATCCCAAATTCCAATCAGCAGCCACATAGTGTAAGTAAATAAATTTACACTGCTATCGATAAAAAAGGGCAAGGTATTCATACCTTGCCCTTTTTTTATGGTTTTCCTTGTTTCCCTTAGAAATATCTTTTGGGTGAAGATAAAATATTCTACGCTGTTTCTTCGTTAAAAAGCTTACAATTACGCAAACGGCTCATTCTTTTCTTCTTCTTCTCTTCCTTTTCTCGTTTCTGAAAAATTTGTTTTTATTTTGGGGCTGTCCTAGATAACGAGAGTTATCTTAGGATGGCTGGATGCGGAAG
>JAALKI010000047.1 GCA_011088105.1 Nitrospirota bacterium
TTAAAACAGTGGGTTAAGCCTTATATGAAATAGTTATCTAGGACAGCCCCAAAATTTAAGTTAGCCAAATACCGTTTCTTTTGTCAATTATGCGACATCCAGTAAGCAGAGCCGCGTATGGTTGTTGAGACCTTCTAGAATACAGGGCTGAGGAAACACCGCCTATCCCAATAGTATGAGGTCTTGAGAGGCCCTGCTATTTAAAAGTGGGTTCCTTTTGCACCAAAGGTCTAGGATTTCTCCGGGGCACCGGGTATTATGAAAAATCGGTAGAGGTTTCAGGTGATGGGCGACAAGATTCAACTACTTCATGATCTTTCTGCGCGAGTGGCGAACCATCGTCGTGCAGGGGAGCGAGTGGTGTTCACCAATGGTTGTTTTGACTTGCTTCATATTGGCCATACCCGATATCTTCAAGCAGCCAAACAATTAGGTGATATTTTAATTGTCGCCGTCAATTCTGATGTATCGGTTCACATGTTGGGCAAAGGTGATGGCCGGCCCATTAATCCAGAAGATCACCGCATGGAAGTCTTGGCAGCGCTGACCTGTGTCGATTATGTGACGCTGTTTCATGAGGCAGATCCTTTGCCGGTGATCACCAAGCTCAAACCGGATGTGCTGGTGAAAGGAAGTGATTGGTCGTATCAGAATATTATTGGTCGTGAGTGTGTCGAGTCTTCAGGTGGAACCGTAACGACAATTCCCATGGTGCAGGGTCTTTCTACCACGGTGTTAGTTCAGAAAATCCAAAACCTCCCTCTCAAGCAAGATACTGAATGATCTCGCCTCTTTGGTACCCCATTGTTCTGATGGCCTGGGATGGCGTGATCCTGTCCCGGAAGAAGAAGTGATCTCTGGTGGTTGACTCTAAACGGAAATTGGGACATCACTGAATAGGACGATGGCCTCACTCTTGTCGAATGCGTTGATACAGCAGCTTCAACCTCTCGTTGAAGCAATGTACGACTCCAAGCAAAAGGCCTGTCTTGTCGGACCTCATGGCGCAGCGCTGGCGTTTGTGCTGTCTCATGTGCATGCAGCTGATCCAGCGGCGTCACAGGGCTGGTCCGGGGGGGAATCTCAACGCAAGCCGAGAGACATTGCGAGATCGTGCCTACTGATCCTTCCTACAGAAGACGAAGCCAGCGAGCTGTACCAAGATCTACAGTTTTGTCATTCGCTGCTAGAGTATTCCGCCGATCCGCTCGTGTTCTTTCCGCAGCGTGGAGATGTACCCTATGAAGCCATGGCGCCCTCCATTGACCTGGTTGCCCAAAGGATGCAGACCCTCTGCCAGTTGGCAGCACAACAGCCTACGGTTGTCGTGACGTCGGTGCAAGCCGTTCTGCAACGGCTCATGCCACGTGCGATCTTTTCAGAAGCAGCGTTCTTGGTCAAAGTTGGTGCAGTTTTGGAACGAGAGCTGCTCATTACACGGCTTCTGCGTCTTGGATACCGGAGAGTGTCTGTTGTAGAAATCCCTGGAGAGTTTAGTGTGCGTGGGGGAATTATGGACGTGTTTTCCACAGCCTATGCCGATCCAGTTCGGATGGAATTTCTTGGAAACATGGTCGAGTCCAGCAGGTTATTTGATCCTGCAACCCAGGAATCCGTAGAACACCTGTCACAAGTCCAAATTCTGCCGGCACGCGAATGTATCGGGGTAGGGCAAGAGCAAAGTGACCCTCTCTCTGAATTTCCTCCCGATGAGGAATGGCGTTGCCCGGCGTTTTATTCGACGATAGAGACTTTAGCTGACTATTTCCCCGATCCGCCCCTCGTTATACTGAATCGTCCTGAGATGCTCGCCAAAGAAGCAGAAAATTTTTGGGACTATCTCTTGGAAACGTGGGATCAGAAAGCATCAGCGTCTGACGCATTCCCATATCCAGCGCCGGATGGTCTCTTCCTGACATGGGAAAATTTCCAAGAGTTGATACATGGGTGGGCTACCGTAGCCACGGAGCCTTTAAATCCCTCAGAAGGGGCATGGGACCCAGTGGTCTCGGTTTCTGTGCAAACCACAATGAGTATGGGGCTTGGTCTGAAAGGACGGTCGTTCACAGATACGTTGACGACTCTGAACATGCTTCGGGAGAAGGGTCTTGTCGTCATTGTGGTGCGGAATGCTGGTCAAGTGGGACGACTACAAACTTTGTTGTCTGAACATGACGTGCCTGCAGACCTCTGGCGTCCGCAGGTTTGTCAGCAGGCCCATTCTTTTCGAACGCCATTTTACCTGCTGCATGGAGAGCTGTCCTCGGGGTTCGTTTTGCCTGCTGGGCATCTTGCCGTAGTTACGGAAGAAGACCTGTTTGCCAAAGCGGCTCATCATCGACCAACTAGCAAAAGCCGCATGGCCAAGTTTTTCTCTTCCCTGTCTGATTTACAAGTGGGGGGCTGTGTTGTTCACATGCAACATGGCATTGGTCGCTATGAAGGCATTCGTCGATTGCGAGTGCAGGACTTTGAGAGCGATTACCTGATTTTGCAATTTGCAGGAAAGGATACGCTCTATGTGCCATTGGATCGTCTCAATCTTGTGCAACCCTACCGGGGCGGGGAGCAGTCGACTCCCAAGTTAGACCGATTGGGCGGAGGCAGCTGGGCACGCACGACAGCTCGTGTAAAAAAAGCCATTGAAGATATGGCCGAAGAACTCGTGGAACTCTATGCAAACCGAGAAATGGTCACCCGAAGGGCCTATGGAGAGGATTCAACACTGATTTGTGAATTTGATGCCTCATTTGAGTATGAGGAAACCCCAGACCAATTACGGGTGATCCAAGAAATTCAGCGAGACATGGAATTGGCCAAACCAATGGATCGGCTCGTTTGTGGCGATGTGGGATATGGAAAAACCGAAATCGCCATGCGCGCCAGTTTTAAAGCAGTGCAGGACAATCGGCAAGTTGCCATGCTCGTGCCGACAACATTGTTGGCGCAACAACATTATGAAAACTTCTCTAAGCGCTTTGCAGCCTTTCCTGTACGGATTGGTGTCCTGTCACGATTTCAAAGCCCCAAAGAGGTGAAAGTGCTTCTCAGCGAAATGGCCTCTGGTGTGGTGGACATTGTGATTGGGACGCATCGGCTATTACAAAAAAATGTCGTCTTCAAAAATCTCGGTTTGGTCATCATTGATGAAGAACAATGGTTCGGGGTTCGCCACAAAGAACGACTCAAACAGCTGCGGACACAGGTCGATGTTTTGACGTTAACCGCAACGCCTATTCCCCGAACCCTCCAAATGGCATTCTCAGGTGTTCGAGATTTGTCAGTGATTGATACGCCGCCTCCAGGTCGGTTAGCCATTCGGACACAGGTTCTCCGATTTGATCCAATTGTTGTCCGGGAAGCAATTAGGCGAGAGCTGGCGCGTGATGGACAAGCGTTTTATGTTCACAATCGGGTGCAGACCATGGAGCAGGTCGCTACATGGTTACAGGAATTGGTCCCTGAGGCGCGAATTGTGATGGCACATGGCCAAATGCCTGAACATCTTCTGGAAAAAACGATGCTGACGTTTTTCCATGGTGAGGCGGATATTCTTGTGGCCTCAGCTATTATTCAATCAGGGCTGGATGTGCCTCGAGCCAATACCATTCTTGTCGATCGTGCCGATACATTTGGGCTTGCCCAGTTATATCAAATTCGTGGACGCGTCGGGCGTGCGGGAGATCAAGCCTTTGCATACTTTTTTTACCCTCATGAAGAAACGTTAAGTACCGATGCCCAAAAACGCTTGCAAGCGATTCAGGAATTTGCAGATCTTGGCTCAGGATTTCGGATTGCCGCCGCGGACTTGGAAATTCGGGGATCAGGCAATTTGCTTGGCAAACAGCAATCAGGCAATATTGCGGCGGTGGGCTTGGATCTGTATCTCCATATGGTTGAACAAGCGGTCCAACGCCTCAAAGGCCAAGAGGTTCAGGAGGAACTAGACCCGACACTCCATTTAAATGTATCGGCTTATATTCCAGAGAGCTACATTGATGATGGCCATCAGCGGCTTTCATTCTATAAACGACTGTCGGCTAGTCAGCAGGTTGGCGACTTAGCGCTGCTCCATGGCGAAATACAAGATCGGTATGGGCCAATCCCGGATACCGTGGAACGGTTATTCGAAGTCATGCAAATTAGACTGTTGGCCAAGGCGGTGAGGCTTGAGTCACTGGAAGTACAGAAAAGTCGTGTGGTGTGTACGTTTGATAAACAGACCCCCATTTCCTCAGCAGGATTCCAGTGGTTGATGGATTGGGGAGATGACCAAGTGCGCCTTCTTTCTCCACATGTGTTTGAAATTGAACTGTTCGTCGAAGAATGGACGACAGTGAATGTAGAAGTCATTCGTCTTTTGCAGGAACTTGCCGGGTATGCAGGGCAAGAGGCGACACCATCATGTACAGAAGTGATGTGATGGTTGAAAAGGAGATGTGCCGCATTGTGTGAGCACGATAAACAAGAAGACAACAATAACTCGCCTACTCAGAGACGCACCGCGCAGATTCCTCGGGGGCGTGGAGTATGGATAATCCTTGCATGGGGCCTGGTTGTGTTGCCTATGTCTGCGTGGGCGCAAGAGCTAACCGATGGCATCGCGGCAATTGTCAATTCTGAAGTCATCACCGTTTCTGAGCTTCAAGCGGAATTGGAAGATGAAACGATTCGGTTACAAGCGCGTTTCGATGGGAAAGATCTGACACAGCGGCTAGTTCGCAAAGAATACGAAGTCTTGAATAACCTGATTGCACGGAAATTACAGATCCAGGAAGCAAAAGCCAAAGGTCTTTTTATAACGGATGCAGAAGTCGAACGGGCAAAAAGCCTCATCAATCAGAGAGGTGCCAATGGAGTGGAGGTCTATTCTCAAGAAGCCATTCGTGAAGAACTGCTCTTACGAAAAGTGCAAGACTTTGAAGTGCGGCGACATGTCATGGTGTCGAAGGAAGAGATGCGACGACATTATCAAGACTTCCCCGAACCGTTCATGAAACCCGCCCGCTATCACCTTCGGCAAATCCTCCTTGCAGGACCACCTGGAATTGATGACTCTCCATCTCTAAGTAAGGCCCAAGACATCTATAAAGAATTGCAAGACGGCGCAAGTTTCTCAGAGCTTGCTGCACGCTACTCGGATGGGCCTGAAGCCGTGCGCGGAGGAGATCTTGGCGCTATTGCGCAAACCGAACTACTGCCAACACTGGCCGGGGTCGTGGCTGCGATGAACCCTGGCGATATCAGCCAGCCCATCCAAACAAGCCTCGGCATTCACATCCTGACTCTCAATGCGGTCGACCCCCCACAGGCTCCTCCATTCAAAGCTATTCAAGAAGAGATTAAAAACACGTTGATCCAAGAAAAATCTAAAAAGATTTATGACACGTGGCTCGCTGGACTCAAAGAAAAAGCCTACATTGAGATTAAGTTTTAGCGGTCGGTGATGCGTGACACGTTGTTCCTCGCAGGCTGACTTTCGGCTAGCATCTCTTAAACAGTCTGCCGCGGCTCAACATATCAATTGCCTTAGCAAATGCAAAAAGAACTTAACGTCTAGCGCACAAGAGGTGAACATCAGGCAATCGCTTTATTCCTGACAGAAGTAAGCGTTGCCTTTTTAGCTTCAGTTGCTATGAAATTATAGGCTCTTGAAAATAAAACCCTTACCTCTTATCTGCAATTTCTGATAACCGGGGGGGGCGACGTTCCTCAGCATTCACTTGCGTGGATTTGCAGCTGTTCACATGAAGTATTTTTACGACAGACTGAAGACGAAACGAACGTCGCAGGTTCAACCTGGATTGTGATAGCCATACATTCGGTTTAACACTTCTGACAAGATCACTTCGTGTTGCGCCACGGCTTCATCCCACGTAGAACAGCGGAGGCATGTTTGATCAAGATCGCCACCAAACACCATCGTTTCAAAAAGGAGAGGAGGACCATCGAAGAACTGATGATCAATTCCAAGGAAAACCGTCGAAACCTCAATGTCTGCAACTTGTGTTTTGCTCACAACCCGATCAGCCGTTTCTATCCATTTGCCAAATTCCATCGCACTCGAAGCGGGAATGGCAACCTGATTGCGTAAAATATAGTATCGCATGGTAAGAGTTCCAGATTGCATTTTACGCCACAGCCGTTCTCAGTCGAAACCCACGCGCGCCTTTTGATCCAACGCAAGTCGTTTTTACGCTATTACCCTGTACTGTAAAATGCCGGCAATGAAATCTTGCACTTCCTCTTGGGCTGCTCTCATCATCGGGAATTTCCTGCACAGCAGCTCCTGGGTTCACCGTCCTGAATGATGTTCATCTCTCATCATGAAGAGAAACCAGGCCATGTTTAGTATCATTTTCATATTGGAAGAGACTAGATTTGGATATGAGACTCAAGATAGAGTAGGGGGAATCTCAAAAGGTCTCTTTGATGTCTAAGTGTAAAAGTGTCAAGCCATCAGGCCCGTGACATAGCATGCCCTATTCGAAATCGCCTAAAGGGCTTAACGCTGTGAACGAACAAAGAGAAAGGGATCGATCATGAAAATCCTCGACACGAAGTCAACTCAAGCTACGCAAAACCCAAGCACCAGCCGTGAGGTCTTGCAGTCCCGTAGAGGACTTACCATCAAACCCTCTGCACCTCTTGCCGTCGGGTTTGTCGACAATCGCTCCGAGGCGATTGCCCAGCGCAAGCTGGCGGAGGCGATGAACGAGAACCCGCAAGCTACCGCCCAACGGGCATTGAGTACTGCCATTCACAACAGCCCGTCCATGGTGGCTCAGCGCAAGCAGCTCAGCTGCATGTTTGGTAAGGCCGCACAACTCAAGGGGGCGGCGGAAGAGGAGCTGCTACAGGGCAAGTTCGGGCTGATTCAACGGCAAGGGGGACGAGAAGAAGAGGACCCGCTCCAGGGGAAATTCGAGACGGTCCGGCAACAAGGATCTGAGAAACCTGTTATCCAGAAATTCGATGCAGGTATCGGTGCCGGATGGCACATCCATTATGGCGAGCACGTTAAATATGATAGCAATAATGCGACACGAGTAAACTTCGGAGGAAGGACTCGAAGGCAAGTAGGGTATGCATGGGAACAGGTGATTCAAAGTAACGGCCTCGCAGGGACTAAAGGTGATGCAGATTTCATCGCGTGTAAGACTTGGATCCGGAACCATATTTAGCCATGATTAGGTACGTGGGTTAGGCGAAGTCATATGAAAAGTCAAGACTTGACTTCTTTTGCTACTAGCTCTTCAATGAAGTTGCTCTACGCTGGGGAATCAAATAAGCAAAGGTATATGAATAAAGGTGCAGAATAGTTCGCGCTGAGCAGGCAAAACCTCCCACCCACCACGTTTCATGAATCAGAACTTCACCAAACTTGCCTTCACTGACACCGTCAAGGGATTTCAGGAACAGCACGGATCAAGACAGTCCTACGCCAAAATGGAACAATCTGGCGATCAGTTTGTCCTCACTGACCGTGAGAAAGGGTTTCTTGAAGCTTTCGAGAGTTTTTACCTGGCAACAGTTGGGGCTGATGGCTGGCCCTACGTCCAGTTCCGTGGTGGCCCTCCGGGTTTTCTGCATGTGCTTGATGAGACCACCCTTGGGTTCGCCGACTTTCGTGGCAACCGACAATATATTAGTGTTGGGAATCTCACGGATACGCAACGGGCCTCGCTGATTCTTGTCGACTATTCGACTCAGCAGCGCCTGAAAATCTGGGCTGAGGCTGAAATCCAAGAAGCCGCAGATGCCCCAGATCTTACCAAGCAGCTAACTCCCGAAAACTACAATGCTCGTATCGAGCGGGTCATCCTTCTGCATATCCGAGCCTATGACTGGAACTGTCCACAACATATTACCCCCCGCTATACGCTAGCTCAAATTGCGAATGAGATCACGCACCTCAATCCTCAAATCATAAAATCTTGTTGTCCTGACGAGTAAGCCCAGTATGCCTATTTGCAAGAAGGCTCCTGAAGAGAGCTGCATGTCAGGTGTGTTGAGGAAATCCCTCTCTAGCAAGGGTTTGGGGGGTGGATTATCCTTGCTTACCAACGAGAACTGCGAGCGAGGGTGATTTTCTGGAATCGTTGTTACGAGCCATGGCGAATACATAGAGATCGGAAAATTCACGAAACCTTGACTGCCCAGGGGATAGAGGTGCGCAGCAAAAAACAAATGATCACCGAGCAATGTCGGACTGATGGTGAGTCTTTTCTTCGTGAACTGGGTTGGCGAGAATTCTCCTGCCATCTTCTTTTATCACTCCCCGACTTGCCGATGGGCAACCTCCAAAAGAAATTTAATGGTTTTGCCTGGCGTAACGATGCAGAAGCGCTGAAACGTTGGCAACAGGGGCAAACGGGCTACCCCATCGTTGATGCTGGCATGCGTGAGCTTTGGGAAACAGGATATATGCATAATCGGGTGCACATGATTGTTGGGTCCTTTCTCGTTAAAAACCTGATGTTACATTGGCATCACGGAGAGGAGTGGTTCTGGGATACATTGGTCGATGCGGATCTGGCTAACAATAGTGCTAGTTGGCAATGGATCGCAGGCTGTGGGGCCGATGCTGCGCCATATTTCCGGGCTTTTAATCCCGTCACGCAAGGGCAGAAATTTGATGCAAGCGGTAAGTATGTTCGACAGTTCGTGCCGGAACTGGCAAAGATGCCGTCGAAATACCTGCACAATCCTTGGGAAGCGCCAGAAAACGTGTTAGCAGAAGCAGGTATGAAACTAGGAGAAGATTACCCTTGGCCGATTGTCAAACTTGGAGATTCACGACGACGGGCTATGGAAGCATTTTCCAAACTTCCATAGGGTGAGAAACTGGTCGGTAGTCGCTGCTGGGTTGGTGGCTCTTAAACTTCTAGTTCCTGCATTCTTTACTGTTAATCGGATATTTCTTTGAAAGCCGAAATTAGCTTTAATGCGACAGCGGAATAGTTTTGGATGGCTCTTGGATCATCTCCTAAGTCAAGGTATGGGGTATAACCTTCAATTTTCGCAAGTTCCTCAAGAGATGGACTTCTAAAACCCATATGCCAATGAGAAAAAGCACGGCTTTTGACCAGTTCTTCAACAAAAACCGAAATTCGATGATGACGTGGATCCTGTTTAATCACTTGGAATAGGGTTGCAACTTGGTCTTTCGGTCCTTCGAGAACCTGAATAAAAGACCCCTCGCAATGAAGCAACATGCCAGTAATGCCAAGTCGCTTGTTGTTCTCTCTTGCGTGCCTCAATAATGTCAGTAATTCCTCTTTTTCGAAGAGGTGTGTAGCCACACTGCCATACACGATTTGGTATAAATCTTGTTCCATCGGTCTTCCCCGATAAAAGTATCAGGACTCTTATTGCTTGCTCTTCCCTTATGGCTCTGTCGTATGAGGAGCGTTATAACAGAGAATCGTGGTGACTTTTATTCAGAAATCTATTTACTTGCGTATTGCCAAATTTTCCCCCGCCCTCTTAGCCCTCCCCCTACAGGAGTTCTGGGCTTATTATGAATGTTGGTTTTGAGTGTAGCAACACTTTGAACACGTTTGCAGCTTTTCGCGGTCAACTATTGAATCAACATTCGTCTTCCGGACACCATCTGCACCATTAAGCTTTATAAAATCCGGGTTGCCATAAAGGCTATTCGTCAACAAAAAATCAGACCCCTTATTCCCCAATTCCTTGTCATTATAGCGGCTTCAAATACAGGGCATCATGGAGAACGAAAAACCTCGAGGAGTATAATGAAGGTAGGGCAGAGTGATTGTAAAAACTGATCATGCGGAGGAAAGTGAATTGACTAGGTCGGGAATCAAAACAGATGGCTTAGTGGAACTCGAAATGACCTACACAATGTAAATGTAGAGGAAGGAGGGCTGTACCATGAAAAAGTTCTATGCTCAAGAAATCAGTTCAGTTGCTCGGATGATGGAAGGGCCCACGCAGTACCTACGACCCATGACCTCAGAGATGTCAAAGGCTGATGTTTTGTGGTTTTCTCATTCGTCTGCGCCCCCAGTCGATGATGCGGAGCGGTTCATGGAGCGCTCCCAGTGCACGGATAAGCAACCGAAAAACGCCTCCCATTTTCATGAAGGTGTTTTGGCCCTTCGGTGGTCTGAGACCCATGGCACTGTAAGGCTCGTCGATCTTCTGACTGGCACAGTCAAGGCTGAGTGGCATCCGAAAACTATTAGGTGATGCAAGTTCTTGTGAAAAGTTATGCTACCTCGTTTTTCTCTGCCATTATCATGCGGGTCTTCTGCAGAGTGTAGTGCTGAAATTCTAGATGCTGATTTGAAAGAAAGAGGAAGCTATTTGGCCAACAAAAGATCTAACCCCTTATCTCATTGTTCTCTCGTAGAGTAGCTTTGCTAAGTTTCTATTCGATCTATTCTGGCCAGCTCATATTTTTTTGCGTCGAGTGGCTTCGGTATAGGTCTCCACGAGTCCCAATCCGATGGATGTCCACGACGTGTTCCTCTCGGTCAATTGTATAGAGAATCAGCCAGTCACCGACTGCGTACTGGGCAAGGCCAGGTAAGTCCTGGTCCAGAGGCTCATGTCGAAGGTTCTCAGCATTGGAGGCCAGCCATTTGGTCTTATCAAAAAGACGTTGGGCTATGCCCTTGTCGGTTGCCCGAAGGTCATCAATCACCGGAGGCAGGTAGGCGACACGATACCAACTCATGCCTTGTCACCAATGGAGGTCCAGTTTTTCAGCTATTTCGTCCCCGGTGACCCGTTCTGAGGAGGCTAGGGACTGCTTCAACCGCGCACGGACCTGTTCGTCCAGGGGCAGTCCCAGATCGGGATCACCCAGCAGTTCACATAGGCGGTCGTCCACCATACCATTGACGAGCTTTTTAAATTCCTTCATTGAAAGGTCTGAAAGCTTCATTGATGCAACCCTTTTTCACCTGGGAGACTATACGGTCGGTGGATTCATTTCCCGGTGATCATAGGGAAAAGCTGAAGCCCAAAGCAATCTGGAACAGAAGATGCGGCAAACAGATCACCGGTCACGTGGCCTTCTGAAAAGGAGTGTGATAGCTTTGGCCGACCGAGCTCCCGTCATTCAAGGGGTGAGACCTGTCGAGTCAGTGTGAAACCTCAACAAAGAAAAGGATCAAAGCATGACCCCGCAACAAGATGTCCCACAACACATCAAAACAACGGAAACATTTGTCCGACTGTATGTCCTGTTATCCCAGCACCTTGATCGGTGTCACGACGAGGGTGCTAAAAGTGCGTATCCGGAGTCTGAATTTCAGATGCATCTTACGAGAACGAGGACGGAGGCGGCGCAGCTGTCCTCCAACAACCGAGTGGTAAAAGACAAGGTCGAAGACGAATACGAGAATATACTCAACTTGGGAGCAGCTTATGTTAAAGATCCCAATGATGAGAGAACAAAGGATCAGTTGTTGCAAGAAAGGGCGGTGTTGCGGATCAAGATGCTGACGCTAAGCGATCTCTTGGCTGTGTTCCGGTCGTCGGACTAATAGCTGGGGTAAGTCACCCCACCACGTTTTTCTCGAATTCGTTTGTCCCATTTGCCGAGGAAGGGTCAATGAGAAGGAGACCCTGGTTCTTGGACAATGTGATAATACAGGGATTATTTTAAACTTAGGCAAACTGCTACATGAACGTTTTATGAAGGTGGAGAATAAATATGACGTTGCGAGCCTATGCCGAGGCGTTGTACCAAGGATTGAAAGCCTTGCTGGGAAGCCACGATGCCGATCAAGTTCAATCATACCTGGAACGCGAACTGCGCCACGTGGTTCCAACATGGAGTGATACGAAGCCGACATGTCCAGGCTGGTACTGGTTTAAATCGCCTGGTGTTGCTGATCCTCGATTAATTCTCGTAGGCAACGGTCGTATTGATACGAAGTTGATGGCTGATCTTGGCCCTCCCAACAACCTTGTGGATGTGCAGCGTGTCCAGGGGCACTGGGCGGGACCGCTTCTTCCACCAAACTAATAGCCAAAAGAGTTGGGCCACATCATTTCCAATCGGCGAGTATAACTTTGCCGATGGTGTTGCCTTGCTCGATCGATGCATGTGCTTTGCGAAGATTTTCTGCATTGATGGGGCGTATCACTTCATTGACGGTTGTAACAAGTTGGCCTTCATCAATGAGCTTTGCAATCGACGTTAACAACCGTTGTTGCTCGATCATGTCTGGTGTCTGATACATCGAACGCGTGAACATAAATTCCCAGACAAAAGTTGCACTTTTGCTCTTTAAGAGATCGAGGTCGACTGGTTCTGGTGTTTCAACGATTGAGCAGATGCGACCCTGTGGGGCAATGGCATTCGCCATTGCCGACCAATGTTGCCCAGTATTGTTAAGGCAAAAGATATAGTCGACCTGTGGTGACGCGATGATACCCAGTTCCTTGTCAAGCGCGTTGCGGTGATTCACCACTTGATCGGCCCCAAGCTTCTTAACCCAAGCGACCGACTCTAGGCGTGAAGCCGTGGCAATCACGTGAAGCTTGGCCAGTTGCTTCGCGAGCTGAATCGCGATCGAGCCGACACCGCCAGCACCGCCAATGATCAGGATAGACTTGCCTGCATCTCCGTCATGTGGTGAGATGCCGAGTCGCTCGAACAACGCTTCCCAAGCTGTGATGCTTGTTAACGGGAGCGCCGCTGCTTCCGCATAGTTGAGTTGAGCGGGCATTCGACCGACAATGCGCTCATCGACCAGCTGATACTCGCTGTTACTGCCTGGCCGGGTAATATCGCCGGCATAAAATACCTGATCGCCAACCGCATAGCTTTCAACATCTGGTCCGATGGCGATGACTTCACCAGACGCATCCCAGCCCAAGATGCGTGGTATCGATTCGATGTCGTTTTTTGGTGCCCGGACTTTGGTGTCAACTGGGTTAACGGAAATCGCCCGGACATTGACCAGAAGATCATTTCCAGTCGGATTAGGTCGATCAATCTGAAGATCAACTAGTGATTGTTCATTCTCGATCGGTAGATACTGGTAGAGGCCAACAGCGTTCATCATGAGGCGTCTCCTTAGTATGAGTACGTGTGAAGAGTCTTAAGTCGTTCTTTTTTTGTCGCTCCATGCTTTGTGTTACTGCTAAGATATGGGATATATATGAAATTGACAAGTATGCACATAATTGTACTATAGATACATAAAGTATACTATTGAGGTGCGCCATGAGATTCGAACGCTACGATTGTTCCCACGCCTGTCCCGTTGAAGCGGCCTTGGAATTGATCGGGGGGAAATGGAAAGGTATGGCGCTCTATCATCTGCTGGATGGCACAAAGCGGTTCAATGAGTTGAAACGCAACGTGGGAGGCGTGACGCAAAGAATGCTGACCAAACAACTCAGAGAATTAGAGGTTGATGGGCTGATTTCCAGACAGGTGTATGCCGAAGTGCCACCGAAGGTCGAGTACCGCCTCACCGAAAAAGGGAAAGCCCTTCGCCCGATCTTACTGGCCTTGGAAAAGTGGGGAGTGCGGTACGCGCTTCCAAAAGCATCCACCAAGAGACAGGGTGCCTAAAGCGCGATTCTAGATGAGTCCATTCGTAAAAATGGGCCAAGCTTATTTTATAACAGTTAAGTATTTGTTGATTAATTGAATTTGTTTTTGAAGCTTCCCAGCGTTGATCAAGTGCTGGATGGGCCTGCCGTCCTCGCCCCCGATTCATGATGTAAGAAAACGCCTGTTCATCTTGAATGCGGATGGGTCTTGGCATTTGTGAATGCGAACAAGGGCTTAAACATTATTAAATAGGCTTGATTTCTCATCTTATTTTTTGAGGAAGATCTTACAATCAACTATGCACTTCATGACCAGACTAAGTTTTTTTGATAAAGCTTGTAGATAACTTCATCCAAAGACTTTTGCGAGAATTACTAGTATGGTAATCGCAGCCCAAATCCAGTATCCCCAATCTTGATGCCGAGATATAGAGGGAACCATATCCGGAGAATTGAGGAAATCAATCAAACTCTGGACGTTACGGTTTGGATCCCCTTCCTTCTGTATCATCAAGGCACGTCTAGCAGCTTCCATTCGAGTTAAACAGGCTTGAAATTCAAGTTCGACCAGACGAGTTCCCGTAAGCACTGCCACGATTAGTACAGCGGCCTGTAGAAAAGTAATGGCCGAGGCAATAAGTACAGAGCCAATCACTATTGCACTGGCAAGTCGCCAAACCCCGTCGATCATAACCAGCCGACCACGCTGTTCATCCGCAATAGAAACCAAGACGCCCGAGGAGGGCAAGCTACTCCGGTCGTCATCGATGGGTTTCATTCTGGGACCTCTGCCTTGTAAAAGGTTTTTTCATCATTCGGCTTTCTTAATGTGAAAGCAAGATCCTGAAACACCACATTTATGAGTTCCACTGCTTTATTATTTTTAATCAGAATGGTTGGGCGGATTTTTATGGTTTTCCCTTTTTCCCCGATTGCTGGCTTTAATTCCTCATAAAGCCTGTCTGCGACTTCCCTGTTGACCGCGTCGTAATTCTGACATTTGTCGTATTTATTAAGAAGCACAAAAATTTCACGAAGCCCAGGTGCATTTGTTATAATTTGAGTTAGGCGTTTTCCGAAATCTCCGATCCACTTGAGGGACTCCTCTTGTTGACTCGCATCCAGAACAATAACAATCACATGAGCCCCCGATGCGAACCTCTTTGAGTCTACAATCAGGTTAGCATGATCCTCTCCTTCTGCCATTCCAGGCTCGTCTACTACAGCGCGCAATGGGAGCTCAACCCGGTTGCCAACTCCGATTTTTAGAACGACTAGTCCTTCTTTGCGCTCCTTGAGTGTTCTATCGGCAGCTCGTGCGTACTCATTCTTGTGATCTGGTACAAACTCGAGGGTATAGAGGAAACGCAGAAAACGGGTCTTACCAGCAAGTGAAGGACCGAGGAGAACAAGATTGTATCCTCTCAGCCAATGCCAGACATAGGTAATTACAGGCTTAGCAAATTTAATCGCCAGCTTCGACGGACTGATCTCAAGTTCTCCGTCGTCGCCATTCTCTTCATTGCCTGTCAATGTAGTCCTCCGTGGAGAAACCTCAACTTTGACAAAGCCTTACGATTGGAGTGGGTTACGATGGAAGAATACCACTTCGTGTGTTTCAATCCAAGCCCCAAGTCTTGCCTGCGGTGGATCTTCAGGCCGAAGACGAAGTCAAACTAGGTAAAGGGGGAGTTCTATTTATAACAGTCAAATCATTTTTGTTAATTGCATCTGCCTTTGAAGCACCCCAGCATTGATCAACTGCTGGATCGCATGTACGGCTGGTAAAACGCTCCCCGCATGCGTCAACCCGAATAGCGAGGCGATCGTTTTCAATGACAGATCACCATAGTGCTGACAACAATATATTAGGGGCTATCCTAGTAACTATTTCATATAAGGCTTAACCCACTGTTTTAATTGAGTAAATTGG
>JAALKI010000015.1 GCA_011088105.1 Nitrospirota bacterium
CACTCCATCTCTAGAAAGTAAGATAAAGTGTTGCGTTGATCAATTGAACTCACAATCATTACCTATCACGAACAGGGCCTGTCGATTCATTTGGGACCGTTCAACAAATCGACGCACTACTGCATTTTGAAAACCCACTATCAAGTTTTTTCCATAGCTTCTGTGACAGCAAGAAAGGCTTGTAAGATTCCTACCCCCGCTTAAAATTCTGCCGCAGTGCAAGAAAGAACAGCACCAGCAAACTTAAACTGAAGAGTGATTGGCATGTGGCGATGAGTTTGACGACGAACTTCGTCTGCTTAAACATATCGTTCAGGTTACCTTGACTGCTCTCGAGCCACACATTAAATGGCCGGACGAGCTGGGTTAGTGTAAAATCAAATATTTCCTCATTCGGCGAACCGCCCAGCAGCGTATAGAAAAGCCATGAGGTACTCGTTACTCCAGCGAGCCATGCCAAGGGTCGTTTAAATGATTTCCCATAATCAGAAGTATACAGATAGAGCGTTGATACTAGGCGAACTGACCAATCTGTATCCGTTCTTGCTCGCCGACAGTTTTGTTCTAGTGCATAAAACCTCGCCTCTTCTTTTCGGGCACGGACCTGTTCCATGGCAAGCTTAAGAGTCCGATAAGCCCGTTCTGCTGATCCCCATTCCCGTTCTCCCCATCTCTTCTGCAGTTCTGCCTTCCATTTCTTTTCCCATTCCTCTTGTCCCAATACTCGCAGAAATGCTTTGAGTTTCAAATCCTTTTCATAAGTTCTTTTTACCCAACTTTTTTCTTCCCATTCCTTGTTGTCAGCAAATGTCTTAGGAAATGTGGCCCCATCAAAATTTGTATTTTGATGGAGTGTACAACTGTGGAATTCGGGAGCTTTCTTCTCGAATGTACATCCGCCAAAGTCTGTTCTACCTCGGAATTGGCGATTGTTAAATGAGATGGTGTCCCTAAATGTCGAATCCGAAAAATCTACTTCATGAAACACATTGTTCTGGATCTTCTCAGGAGTGCTCAAATCTCCGTCTGAGTCGAACCAAGCAGGGCCGGAAAACTTGACTCTATTGAAGTAGGCGCTACTGGAGAACTGGACCTTACCAAAGTTGACGTTGTCAGAGAACTGAGCCTCGCGGAACAAAGCGGCGCCAAAGAACTGGGCTTCCCCAAAGTCGGCGTTGTCGGCAAACTGGGCTCTCACAAAATTAGTGTTGTCGGCGAACCGGGCCTTCACAAAGTCGACGGGTCCAGCGAACTGGGCCTTTAAAAAATGCATGGCATGATAAGGTTCTTCTTTCTTAAAACTTATATATCCTGGAAATACTACACCTGTCAGATCACAGGTTTTCTCTTCAGTTTCTGCCTGAGTGACCCATTCGAAAATGCACATATTGAAGTCGGATATTCTTTGTTCATCCCACTTTGCTTTTTCTGTTTCATTTCCTGCCTTTGTCTGTATAGGTAGATGAAAGTCGCACCAGGATTTTCCATCGATCTCTGTGAGTTCATCCTCCCCAACATGGAACTGGCAGCCAGGATCAAGATCCTGGAAGGGATAGGGACGTCTTTCATGAAAGGCACAGGGCATAGCTCACTCCGTTCGTAGCGAGTGGGTTCACGTGGTGGAGGGACAAACGTGATGAGTCTAACGGAGTGTTATGGAACCATCAAGTGAGGACATAAGCAGCTACCGATTTCTTCCCCTTTATGCGCTTTTTGCGCAAGGGAATGAGTAGAGAGAAGACCACTGAAAATGGCCTCAAATGTTCCAGTTTATGTTCCGGTTCGGAGCGATGAGTTGAGGGTGTAGCAAGGCGTGCTTCTCTTCCCTCCGTCTTTGTGCTACGATTGCGTCTTAACTGCCTCTGGCCATTTTCCTTGGTATTTATTGTCATGGGGGGAAAGAGAATGAAAACTCATGCAGACCATGACTCTCAACCACTCACCACGTTCAAGTCTACTTCAAATGCCTTCCAAAGCGACCGTTCTAAATCCCGGAATCTCTGCTCCGAAGCCATTGCGCAGCCAAAACTATTCAGCAAAATCCAGAATAGTCCGCAGATGGCTAGGCAACAGAAGGCTATCGATGCCATACAGAATAGCCCTAAAATCGTCCTGCAACAAAAACAGACACGTACCATGCATCATCAAGGTGTGGTAGCGGCATTGCAGCGGAGGCCCAATGATATCAATCGGGACTGGGAACTGAGTATAGTAAACAATCAAATTACTAATCAGGCAGCTGCACGCAATGATAGATCTGTTGCGTGGCCTTTAAATAAACTGAACGGGAACGGACTTGATTCGGCATACCTTGGGGGGCATCTATTCAAAGCTGAATATGGTGGACATGACGATATTACTAACGTGGTGCCATGGGTTAATGCTGCCGAAAAAAAGTATACCACTTTTGAAAAAGCTTACTTGCGTTCAACAGAAGCCGCGAAAGACAATCAAGGGGATGCAGAGACACAGGTAAGTGTGAGCGCAAAGTTCAAAAAGATTAAAAATGTGAGGGCTAATCAAATCAAAGCATATCGTCCTAAGGGATCCACCATTCAAAAGCCACAAATCGGGAAGATAGTGGCTTCTGCTCTTTCTTTAATTCCTTCAAAAGTATCATCAAAGGATGATAAGGGAAATAGTGTAGACCTGGGTTCTTCAGATCTTGGCCATGGAGCCCCCAACCTCGATGGATTGAAAAATTTGGTTGGTCAGCCGGATCCGTACATACAGGCTATTGAGGATGATGTGGATCGTGTGGAGAAGTTGGGTTAACATTACGTGAAGATTTAAGGGTGTGTTTTGAGAAAAGATTACGGGTAGTTCAGGAATGTATCAGTATTAGCAGAGCAGGGTAAACGAATAGGAGCCAATCCAGGGGTGGACAATTGACAAATTAATCAATTTTACAAAAACAGGTCAGAATTTATGGTCGGCTCTTGCAAGAACACCCTGACCGGTGAACATTCCCTTGCCCACGCTACCCTGCTAATGCAAACCACGTCCGCACCGTGTTCATCACCCTGGTACCCCGGCGCCGCGTCGATAGCCAGGAGCACTCCATCATCCATATCCCTAATCCATCCCAAAAATGTTAATGAAATTGTTCTAATAAGACAAATAGGGCTATGGCGATATTCTCTTCAACCGCTTGTACAATGCCACTATTTCCAAAGAGTTCGGCAAACAATGTTGTGTTGCCAAACAGGAAGACTCAAATGATCGTCGTAAGTTTGAGGTAAGTCACCTGTCAAGAAAGGTGATTTGAAATAGGAGACAAAGAAAAAAGGGAGAGTTCTTCTATCTTGTGAGAACTCTCCCAGATTATGATGACTAACGAGGAAACTTAGGGCTCGCTGACGATGAGTTCTTGTCCTATGCTAATCAGATTACTGGATAGATCATTCCATCTTTTCAGATCATCAACGGTAACACCATATTCACGGGAGAGACGATACAAGGTTTCGCCTTTGCTCACCGTATGCGACGTAGAGGTGCCTATGGGTGTTTCTGCTTCAAGATTAGTAAAGTCAGACTCACCAAAATCCACTTCGCCCAATCCAAAATCATCCAGAGATTGTTCTGATAATGTCATAGTTTCATCTGCAAGATCGGTTGATGAACTTTCGGCTTCACGTGATTGGTCAGCTTCAACCTGAAGCTTTGATACCTCTTCCTGTAAGTTATTGACTTCAAGCGAGAGATCTCGGTTTTTGCCTTCAAGCTTGGATAGTTGTTGTTGGGATTCTTGAACTTGGACGTTCAATTCGCCGGTTCGTTTTTCCTCTTGTTTCAGAAGGCGCTGAAAATTCAAGGCCCTGGATTTTTCTGCCTCATACTTTTCGGTGCTCACGCACCCAGATACTAGCCCTCCGACAAGACACATGCCCAGCAGCAGGGTTCCTGATTTTTGGATGATGTGCCTTCTCTTCACGATTGTCCTCCTTTGAAAATGTCTACAGTGTCGTCTATCGTCTGTACTGTCCATGAGTGTCTTGGTAAATCAAAAGTCTCTGCACGGTGCTCTGTTCTGTATGGAAACCATATTCACCTAGAGAATTCTTCTCAAGAATAGATTGGTCTGTGTCCAATGTCAAACCAATGAGGGCCTTGTCTCCTAAGGAGATTTGACCGATTTTTGAGGGCTATGCTACCGTTTCGGCTTCCGGATAGTTCTACGTATCACTTTACTAAATTTGGAACAAAATATCTTATGCCTGCCAAAACTCCAACTCAACCCGTTGATGCCAAATGTACCACGGTCGTCCAAGGCGTGACGCTTCGCCTCGCGCATGAAAGTCGTTGTGATCAGGACTGGATTGGAAATCGTGAGATCCTTCAGCAGTTGTTGGCTTGTTGGTTGGTCTTGGATGATACTGATCATCCATTATGCCCTCGCGTGATGGGTCCACCAGGAATTGGCAAGACCACGTTAGCCATGTCCGCGGCTAAGGAACGCAAGCAGTCTCTGTATGTCTTTCAATGTACCGCCGATACGCGACCAGAAGATCTGCTGATTACACCCGTGATTGCGGAAGGGGGCACTATTGCCTATCAAGCTTCTCCTATTGTCACAGCCATGCTGACGGGCAGTATCTGTCTTCTTGATGAAGGCAATCGTATGAATGAGAAGAGTTGGGCTTCTTTAGCGCCGCTTTTGGATCATCGACGATGGATCGAATCAGTTGTGGCGGGGATTCAGGTGCAGGCGCATCCAGGGTTTCGTTGTTGTGTGACCATGAATGAAGATGCGTCCACCTATGAAGTGCCTGACTATATCCTCTCCAGATTGCAACCACGCTTAAAGGTCGAATTTCCAAACCGTGAACATGAATTGGCTATTCTCCAATACCATTTGCCGTTTGCGCCACAAGATGTCTTAACGCTCACAGTAGAATTTCTCCAAAAAGCACACCAACTCGACTTGGGCTTTTCAGTCCGTGATGGATTGCACCTTATCCAATATACCTTAAAACGTCTTGCTCAAGACCCAGCCCATCCTCTTTCCCATGATGCTGTCTGGCGAGAAGCCCTTGTCCAGGTATTGGGTGAAGAAGCTCAAGATTTGGATGGGTTGTCTCAACAACGCAAACGCGCGATTGGGAATCAACCCATGCCTCGAGGGTTTGGCGACTTCTTTTTTGAACAAGATGACCCCTTACATCCGGAGCGATAAGGTCTCATGCGTTATGGTCTCATCGTATGATTGGTCATGGCACCTCAGCGTTTTACGGTTCTGTGGCAGGTTGGTCGAAGAGAGGAAAGACAGCATATCGGACCTGATGTACTCTCCCCATCACGGGAATTGTCTGGATGACGGCCTCTTATGGACAAAAACAAATCGGACAATGTGACGGAGCAGGTTTTTCACCTGTCCTCCAAGATTTCTCTCTTGCCGGTTGTTCACGGTAGCAATGATCTTGCACAGGAAGTGAGAGAATATATGCTCGCCCGACGGCTTGATTGTCTGGCTGTGGCCTTGCCTCCTTCGCTTGAACATCTCATTGAGCAGGGCATTGAACGGCTTCCAGTGATTAGTCTTGTGGTCCTACCTGAGGCAGACCGCAATGGAGAACAGGTTCACAGTTATGTACCCATTGATCCCTGCCAGCCTATGATTATGGGCATCAGATTGGCCATGCATGAAGGCATTGATCGGGCATTTGTCGATCGAGAGGTCTCAGTCTATGATCCACTCTCATTCACTATCCCAGACCCCTATGCCCTCAAGCAGGTATCCCTTGCAACCTATGCGTCAGCGCTGCTCCCGTTCATGCCCTATCCCAAACCAGATAGTCCGCGATGGCATCGGGCAAAATGGATGGCATTTAAGCTGCATGAATTAGAGCTTGAGTATCAATCTATTGTGTGTCTTTGCCCATTAGAAGACTGGGCATGGATACGACAGGCGTATCAAGAACGAAGTCCTTATGTGCAACCAGAAAAAGGTGTTGGCGCGCCTGCGTTGTATTCTGTGACGTCCTCGACATTGTATTTTGCCTTATGTGAGTTGCCGTTTGTCACAGAATGCTATGAACAACGTCGAGCTGAAGCCCGTTCTGATGTTCATCTGACTATCGATGGCATGAAAGAGCTTTTGTTGGTGTCACGAACGCGCTGGCTGGAAAAACGGGGGATGTCTATCGACCAAGAAACAAATTGGGTAACCCCTCAATTGTTTCAACAATATCTGACTTACGTGAGGAATTTGGCCTTATTAGAGCATCGTCTCACACCGGACTTATATACATTGGTTCTTGCTGCTCAACAGATGGCTGGCGATGATTTTGCGGTGGTCTTATTGGAAACAGCGAAGTCATATGCATTTCAGGAACGCACATCTTCCTGGAATGAGACCCCTTCCATTGAAGTCGGTGTTGGACAACTCGCATTTCCGGATGGAGCGGTTTCTCTAGGAAAAAACCGGTTAGGTGGGGCTCCGGTCGCCTGGCGATCATTGTTACTTCGTCCTGCGCCGCCCAAAAGAAAAAAGACAGAATGGGCCTACCGATGGAATCCATTTGGGCAATGTTCTTGGCCTATTGAAGATCAGCGCATTGAAGGGTTTAATGCCCATGTTCGTGAGCAGGCACGAGTCGCCTTGGGTGCTGATGTCGCCCGTGTTGAAAAATTCTCGACTTCATTTCGAGATGGGATTGACCTTCGAGAAACGTTACGACACTGGAATCCGTCAACCACGCAGGCTCCAGAAATTTATGTGAAAGATGTTCCTCCGACTCGAGGCAAGGTCGAAGTCGTAGTGTTTTTATTTGAAACACCTGCTGATCCTCACAAGTTTTCTTGGCAGGCGACGTGGTATGCGGAACATGCAGAAGAATCAACCTTGTGTTTTTATGCCACGCCGTTTCTAGAAAATATGATTGGTCCGGGAATTGGACAATCTCTCTATGGTGGGGCATTATTTCTCTATCCCCCTCGTCCCATTCCTAATGTGTGGGATGATCCGCAGTTGGCTTTTGCTGAAACGATAGAAGAACGCTTATTAGCAGGGGCTGCCTTGCATTCTCAGGAGCGTCACGTTGTCGTGGTCTCGCCGATTCCTCTTCCTCTGCGGTGGCGAAAAATGGTCAAACAATTTCAACGACAACTCATTGTCATTCCCTTATCACGGTTTTCGGGCCAACTTGTTGCGCGGCTTCGTCGGTTTCATGTGCTCAATGGTCATGAGATTCGCAGTTTTGCGTCCCAGTTTATTCA
Source organism: Nitrospirota bacterium (assembly GCA_011088105.1). Classification (GTDB taxonomy): domain Bacteria; phylum Nitrospirota; class Nitrospiria; order Nitrospirales; family UBA8639; genus JAALKI01. Next base: position 7,219 of record JAALKI010000015.1, read on the forward strand.
AGAGTGAGCACTCATGGAGCAACAGGATTTATTTGAAAGCCAGAGCGGGCCTATCCAGAAACAACTCGAAGCGTTACGCGTGGCTATTTCGTATCACAATGATCGCTATTACCGTCACAGTCAGCCTGAAATTTCCGATCAGGCCTATGATGCCTTATTCCGTGAATTACAGGCACTAGAGTCGCAATACCCTGATCTTCTCACTCCGGATTCTCCAACTCAGCGAATTGGGGCTGCTCCTCTTGAATCTTTTCAAAAAGTGCAACACGAATATCCCATGCTCAGTTTGGATTCCGAAATACAACGTGAAGAGATTCAGGCATTCGATCGTCGAGTTCGTCGTGAACTTGATGTTGAATCAATTCACTATGTTGTCGAACCCAAATATGATGGCCTCTCTGTCGAATTAATCTACGAGCATGGGGTGTTTATCCGTGGTTCGACGAGAGGTGATGGCATCATTGGTGAAGACATTACCGTAAATCTTCGAACCATTCGTTCTCTCCCGCTTCGATTATCGAATGAGGCAGATGCTCCAGCTCATGTGGGTGTTCGGGGTGAAGTGGTCATGTTACTTCAGGACTTTCAGACCTTGAACCATCGCTTGCGTGCGAATGGAGAAGAGCCGTTTGCTAATCCTCGGAATGCCGCATCTGGTGCGCTGCGACAACTCGATTCGCATGTGACGGCGAGTAGACCATTGACCATCATTTGTTATGAGTTACTGGGCACATGGATGGAGTGGCCTGCTTCACATTGGGAGCGGGTCTCACTCCTTGGGAAATGGGGGCTTCCTATTCCCGTTCACCGGCGTTCTTGCTCGTCAATTGAAGAAACCATGGTATTTCATTCGGAAATGGCGGCGCAGCGAGAACAATTGCCTTTTGAAATGGATGGTATTGTTATCAAAATCGACAATCTTGATTGGCGTGAGCAGTTGGGTGAAAAATCGAGAAGTCCTCGATGGGCAGTAGCCTTTAAGTTTCCACCAAGAACAGAAATCACCCAAATCCAAGACATTGTGCTCTCAGTTGGGCGAACCGGGGCCCTGACGCCAATTGCTCTTTTGACTCCTGTTGAGGTGGGAGGCGTCACGATACGCCGAGCCTCGTTGCACAATGTTGAAGAGGTTGAGCGTAAAGATGTGAGAGTAGGGGACACGGTTAAGGTTGAACGGGCTGGAGATGTGATTCCTGATGTCGTCGAACGGGTAGTGATTCCAGGTGAAATTCGAGGCGAACCCTTTCAACTCCCTACAGCATGTCCGATCTGTCAATCCGCGGTGATGCAGGAAGGGCCGATCCTTTATTGTACAGGGCAACTCTTTTGTCAGGCTCAGATTAAAGGCGCGCTCGAACATTTCGCCTCGAAAGGGGCCTTGAATATTGCAGGGCTGGGCAAAAAAACCATTTCGCAACTCGTTGAACAAAAACTTGTCAAAGATTTGTCTGATCTCTATGCACTGACGAAGGCGCAGGTGCTTGCTTTGGAGGGATTTGCCGAGAAATCAGCCATGCAGTTGATTGATGCCATTGAGAATGCGAAAACCATTCCCTTCTCTCGCTTTCTGTTTGGCTTGGGTATCCGGCATGTCGGAACGCATATTGCTCAGGTGTTAGCCAAGTCTTTTGAGTCTTTGGGACACTTGATGTCTGCCAGAAAAGAGGACCTTGAACAAATTGATGACATTGGTCCGGAGATTGCTGCTGCCATTGAGACCTTTTTTGATGCGCCACATCATCAGTCAGTTTTGAATCGAATGTGGGAACGAGGGGTATCTGTTGAAAGGTTGGACGGTCAGCCTCAGGAGAGGCTTGTTCTTACTGAAAAAAATTTCGTCTTGACTGGCACCTTAGAAAATTGGACGCGTCAAGAAGCCAAGCAACAGATTGAATCGCTTGGTGGCCGTGTGACATCGAGTGTTAGCAAACACACTGATTATATCGTTGCCGGCAAAGATCCGGGATCAAAGCTGACTCAAGCCAAACAATTGGGTGTGGCCATCTTGGATGAAGAACAATTCAAGCTGTTCCTCCAAGCCAAAAGCGGCAGTTGAGTCACAAAATGCTACTCCAGTTTCCTCATGTGCTTCAACGTGAGGCTTTTACAGGGGAGCCTTCTTCTTTTTAGGCTCTGTTACTATACATATAGATTCTTTCAGAATGGTTGCCATTTTTTTGAGGTGTTTCACTTCGGCAGAGAGAGGAGGCATCAGAACAAGAACATTGCCAATTGGACGGATGAGAAGGCCTTTTCGTTGGCATTCCATAGTGACTTTGTGACCCATCCGATCTGTTAGGGGAAAGGGTATTCGGTTCTTTTGATCTTTGACTAGCTCGATTCCAACCATATACCCAGATTGTCGGATGTCACCGACATGCTGTAGGGAGGTCAAGGCTTGCAAATGTCTTTGAAGAGCGGGAATGCGTTTTTGGACATTGCGCAAGGTGTGTTCGGTTCGGAAAATCTGGAGATTTGCTAATGCCGCGGCACAGCCAAGGGCATTTCCCGTAAAACTGTGGCCGTGAAAAAGTGTTTTACCTTCGTGATAGTCCCCTAAAAATGCTTGATACATTTCTTCAGTCACCAATGTTGCCGCGAGAGGCAGATAGCCTCCAGTTAACCCCTTTGCTACAGCTAATAGGTCTGGGGTAATTGATTCATGCTCACAGGCAAACATTCGGCCGGTTCGGCCAAAACCCGTTGCGACTTCATCGGCGACCATCAACACTTGATGTTGAGTACAAAGCTCCCGAATTCTAGACAGGTGGCCTGAAGGCGCGGTAATCATTCCGGCGACACCTTGAACCAAGGGCTCCACGACCACGGCGGCAATGTCATGATGTCGGGCTGTGAGTAGGCTCTCAAGTTGATCTAAACAGGCTATTTGACAAGACGGAAAGGTTTGCTGAAGCGGGCAGCGATAACAATACGGCGCATCGACGGCAAGCGTTGGAAACAATAATGGTTGAAACCGGTTATGAAATAGTTCGATTCCTCCAATGCTCATGCCGCCAGCCGTATCCCCGTGATACGAGAGCCGCATATGCACAAAATGCGTTTTGGATGGCATTGCCGGTGTTGTCTGTTGCCAATATTGCACAGCCATTTTTAAGGCCACTTCAACAGCGGTTGATCCATCATCAGAATAGAATACCCTCGTTAAGCCGGGAGGAGCGATCTTGACAAGTTCCCGCGCAAGTTGAATCGCTGGAGGGCTGCTGAGCCCAAGGAGGGTACTATGGGCAATTTTGTTGAGTTGGCGGCGAATAGCCTGGTCGATAGCCGGATGTCGGTGCCCATGGATATTCACCCATAATGAGGAAACCCCATCCAGATATTGTTTTCCCTGGTTGTCAATCAGATAGGGCCCTTCCCCGCGATCAATGATAAGGGGAGGGGCTTCCGTCCACTCTTTCATCTGGGTGAAGGGGTGCCAGAGATACTGATGATCCCAATTAGCAAGTTGGCGTGACGTAGGGGAAGGCATGAGCGTTCTGAAAGAATACGGGTGCTCGTCAGAATATCGAAACTGTTCAGCTTTTGACAATATCAAGATTGGGCAATACAATCGACCTATTTGCCGCACATGAGTCAGACATCACCACCACACATTCGGAATTTTTCCATTATTGCGCATATTGATCATGGGAAGTCGACCCTGGCTGATCGAATTTTGGAAATGACCGGGGCGATTACGCAACGGGAATCGCGCGCCCAAATTCTGGATGACATGGACTTAGAGCGAGAACGTGGCATTACCATCAAAGCCCATGCGGTGACCACGCATTTTCAGTCTCAAGATGGGCTGACCTACCAGTTGAACCTCATCGATACCCCTGGTCATGTTGATTTTACGTATGAAGTGTCCAGAAGTTTGGCTGCCTGTGAAGGCGCATTACTGTTAGTTGATGCGACGCAAGGCGTCGAAGCTCAAACGATTGCCAATGCTTATTTGGCCATTGCGAATGATCTAACTATTATTCCTGTCATCAATAAAATTGATCTTGCAAGTGCAGATCTTGAAGGGGTCACCCATCAAATTGAGGAAGTGTTAGGCCTAGAGATGGATAACCCTTTGTGTGTGAGCGCGAAGGAAGGGAAGGGCGTGAATGCGGTTCTGGAAGCCGTGGTTCGTGACATTCCTGGACCGTCAGGATCTCCACCCTCACCACTGAAGGCCTTAATTTTCGATTCGTGGTTTGACAGCTATCAAGGCGCCATTGTCTTGGTGCGTATCTTTGATGGCGTTCTCGAACCGGGCATGAAGATTCAACTCATGTCGACTCAACGGACCTTTGAAGTGTCTGAAGTTGGGATCTTTACTCCTAAACGGACGAAAACGCAACAATTGCGGTCCGGAGAGGTGGGCTATGTCTGCGCCGGGATGAAAGACGTTGCCGATACCAAAATCGGTGACACAATTACGGATGCCAGTCACCCCACGGCGACCGCATTACCAGGGTATCGGGAAGCCAAACCTCTGGTCTTTTGTGGGTTATACTCTACCGATAATGCGGAGTTTGAGAATTTACGAGATTCATTAGAAAAACTTCGTTTGAATGACACCTCATTTGTATATGAACCAGAAACATCGTTGGCGTTGGGCTTTGGGTTTCGGTGTGGATTTCTCGGACTTCTTCACATGGAAATCATTCGCGAACGACTTCAGCGTGAATATCACCTTGATTTGATTAGTACCGCACCCACCGTTATTTATCGGGTGCTCACAACAAAAGGTGACTTGTTGGAAATTGAAAATCCTGCCACGCTGCCTGACGCGTCGAGTATCGCCAAGATGGAAGAGCCGTATATTCGAGTCACGATTATTGCTCCGGACAGATTTACTGGCAATATTCTTCAATTGTGTCAGGAACGACGAGGGACGCAACAGAGTCTGCAGTACCTCGATCCCACGCGGATTATGGTAGTCTATGAGTTGCCGCTCAATGAACTCGTGATGGATTTTTATGATCGCTTAAAGTCTCGTACCCAAGGGTATGCGTCCTTAGACTATGAATTGATAGGCTATAAAGAATCTGACCTTGTGAAACTTGACCTGCTTTTAAATGGAGAGTCGATTGATGCGTTGTCTTTTATTGCCCATAGGGAAAAGATCCAGCAACGGGCTCGACAGCTCGCCGAAAAAATGAAGACGTTAATTCCCAAACAAATGTTTGAAGTGATCATTCAAGCGGCGATTGGGAATCGGATTATCGCACGGGAAACGGTCTCGGCGCTTAAAAAAAATGTGACTGCGAAATGTTATGGCGGTGATATTAGCAGGAAGCGAAAGCTTTGGGAAAAGCAGAAAGAAGGGAAAAAACGAATGAAACAGATCGGTCGGGTGGAAGTGCCACAAGAAGCCTTCTTGGCCCTCTTGAAGGTTTCGGAGGAATAAGCATGGGAACTCCTGAGTCATCTAAAGACAGTGAGTTGACCAAAGAGGCTGAGCATTCCCTAGAAGCAGGGAACGTGCCTGAAGATCAGCCAACAACGACTCGAGGCCAAAAGTCTGTTATTCGAGAATATGCCGAAGCCATTATTATTGCGTTACTGTTGGCTTTTTTTATTCGAGCCTTTGTGGTGCAAGCCTTTAAAATTCCTTCAGGGTCGATGATTCCCAGTCTCCTCATTGGTGACCATATTCTCGTGAGTAAATTGGCGTATGGTCTGCAGTGGCCTCAGGATTGTCAGTTTGAGATAGCGTTTCCACCGGTGAATTGTTATTCATCCAAAATACTCATGGATTTTGGTAGCCCTGAGCGTGGAGATGTGATCGTCTTTCGTTACCCTGAGGATGAAGAAAAAGATTTTATTAAACGTGTAGTGGGCATTCCAGGTGATGAAGTTGCGATTCGAAACAAGGTGGTGTATGTCAATGGCAAGCCCTTAGATGATAAGGCCTTTACCCAGCGCATTGACTCGGGAGTTATCGATGGCCGTATCAACCCGCGTGATAATTTTGGTCCGGTCACCGTTCCGAAAGATTCCTATTTTATGATGGGTGACAATCGTGACCAGAGTCTAGATAGTCGATTTTGGGGATTTGTGAAAAGCCATAAAATTAAAGGCCGAGCGTTTTTAGTATACTGGTCTTGGAGTGGGATGGGGCATTGGAGTGATTGGGTCCGATGGGGTCGCATTGGGCAATCCATCAGATAATGAATTGTTTGTATGCGCAAAACTGTTTCGATTTCTCAGCAAGCCTCCCCTAAAAAACCTCGGCGGCAGAGTACGAAGAGTCATATCGGTCACCTTCACTCAGACAACGTAGTCAGCACTCGCAAGCTCGTGAGTTGTTTGCAGCGGTTTCCTCAAGCGAAGGTCTTAGTCATTGGTGATCTCATTCTTGATCATTATATTTGGGGGCATGTTCATCGGATTTCTCCTGAAGCACCGGTTCCTATTGTTCATGTTGATTCAGAATCGCTTCATTTAGGAGGTGCTGCCAATGTGTTCCAAAATGTTGTTGCCTTAGAAGGCCAAGCCGATATCTGTGGAGTGGTTGGCTTAGATGATAATGGGCGTGTCTTACTTAAGAAGTTAGGGCTTCGTCGTCAACATCGAGGTGGGGTCATCATTGACTCTGACCGGCCAACCACAAGGAAGACGAGGATTCTGGCCAATAGTCAACAAATTGTTCGGTATGATGTTGAACAACGGCATGATGTCTCAGAAAAAACCACGCATCAGATTCTTCACTATGTCCAGTCGTGTCTCTCAGATATTTCCTGTCTGGTAATTTCGGATTATGCGAAGGGTGTCGTGACTCCACTGTTAATGCACGAATTGAATCAAATGGTTGGTCGTCATCGCATTCCTCTTGTTGTTGATCCCAAAATCGAACACTTTCCCTATTTTGCTAATGCCACTGTCATGACGCCAAACTATGACGAAGCCACACAGGGTGTTCATTATTTAATGGGAAACGCTGAGACAAAAGAGGAACCTGGACATCTTCTTCGAGAAAAACTTGGATGTGAAGCTGTTCTGGTGACTCAGGGGAGTCAAGGTATGACACTCTGCGAAGAAGGCAAAACCATCGATATTCCGGCGGTGGCCCGTCAGGTCTACGATGTCACTGGGGCAGGGGACACTGTGGTGAGTACAATGGCCTTAGCCTTGAGTACAGGGGCGTCCATTCATGAAGGCGCCGTACTAGCTAATCATGCAGCCGGTCAGGTTGTTGGTATGGTTGGAACGGCAAGCATTACACGTGCGCACTTAAAAAACACCATTCAACAGGTCCCATTATCCTAACATGGAACGCGTGACGGTCGTGATTCCTGCTCGATTTGGGTCTTCCCGGTTTCCCGGGAAACCATTAGCTCGACTAGCAGGAAAGTCACTGATTCAGCATGTTTATGAAGCGGTTCAGGATGTTTCTCACGTCTCTCAGGTGATTGTCGCGACTGACGATGCACGTATTGCCCAGGAAGTGGTAAGCTTTCACGGATGCAGTATCATGGTTGAAACACCATGTCGAACGGGGACGGATCGTGTCGCGGCCATTGCGGCATCGGTGGATACCGAATATATTGTGAATCTTCAGGCTGATGAATTGATCCGGGACTCTTCATTGTTGAGTGATCTGATCCTTCCATTCCTTGAAAGTGATGCAGTGATGGGAACCTTGAAGCGTCGCCTGCAAAGTCAACAAGCCTTACAAGATCGATCGGTTGTTAAGGTTGTGACTGATGCTCGCGGCCGGGCGTTATATTTTTCCCGTGCGCCGATTCCAGTTATCCGAGATGCGCCGCCTGATTCGCCTATGGAAGATGCTCTTCATTTTGTGCATCTCGGTATGTATATCTTCCGCCGGGAGACCCTTCGGCATTTCACTGCATTACCAACCGGTCTCTTAGAAGATGCTGAAAAATTAGAACAATTGCGAGCGCTTGAATGGGGGATTCCCATTACCGTATGGGAAACCACACACGACTCGTTCCGAATTGATACACCAGAAGATCTTGTTGCCGTTCAACGACATTGGGAGTCGTCCTGTCATGAGTAAATTCATTTTTGTTACTGGTGGAGTGGTGTCGTCGTTGGGTAAAGGGTTAGCGGCAGCCTCTATCGGTCATTTGCTGGAAAACCGAGGGTTCACGATTTCTTTTTTGAAACTGGATCCTTATATCAATGTGGACCCTGGTACGATGAATCCCTACCAGCATGGGGAAGTCTATGTCACGGATGATGGGGCTGAAACAGATTTAGATCTTGGTCATTATGAGCGACTGACATCTGTTAGCTTAACAAGGGAAAATAACTGTACAACGGGTCGTATTTATGAAACTGTTATTAAAAAGGAACGGCGTGGAGATTATTTAGGCGGCACGGTACAGGTTGTGCCTCATATCACGGATGAGATTAAACACACGATCTTGAATGCCGCACATGGAACGGATCTCATTATCGTCGAAATCGGAGGAACGGTTGGGGATATTGAAAGTCTGCCATTTCTCGAAGCCATTCGTCAGATGCCTTATGACGTTGGTCGGGAAAATGTGTTGTACATCCACCTCACGCTGGTTCCGTTTATTGAGACAGCCGCGGAGTTAAAAACAAAACCCACACAACATTCGGTCAATAAATTACGGGAAATCGGCATTCAAGCAAATATTTTGCTTTGCCGGACGGATCGATACCTGCCGCCCTCTGTCAAGGAAAAGATCGCGATGTTTTGCAATGTGGACAAAGGTGCTGTGATTACAGCAAAGGATGTCTCGACCATCTATGAAGTTCCAATTGTGTTACGGAAAGAAGGGCTGGACGAGTTAATTGTGAGTCTCTTGCACTTGGAGTCTGCAGCACCAAATTTACGAGAATGGGACGCCATGGTTCAAAAGATCAAACGGCCGACCCATGAAGTGACGATTGCAATGGTGGGCAAATACATGGGATCCAAAGAATCCTATAAAAGTTTGTCCGAGGCCCTCATTCACGGAGGGATTGCCAATGATACTGGTGTACGCATTGAATGGATTGAATCGGAAGATGTGGAACGACAGAGCGCGGATCATGCATTGAGTGATGCAGATGGCATTTTAATCCCTGGGGGATTTGGCTTACGAGGGATTGAAGGGAAAATAGAAACTGTTCGGTTTGCTCGAGAAAAACAACAACCGTTTTTAGGATTGTGTCTTGGCATGCAATGTGCCGTGATTGAATATGTGCGGCATATCGTTGGATTGACCGATGCGAATAGTTCTGAGTTTGAGGTGTCTACGCACAATCCAGTCATTGATTTACTTCCTGAACAACGAGATGTCTTGAATAAAGGCGGGTCGATGCGATTAGGGGCTTATCCTTGCCACATTGTGGAGGGAAGCTTAGCTCATCGCGTTTATGGCACTCTTGAGGTTCATGAACGGCACCGGCACCGGTATGAATTTAATAATGCCTTCAAGGATATCCTCATCTCACATGGGTTAGTCATTAGCGGCTGTTCTCCAGATGGGAACCTTGTCGAGATCATCGAACTCCCTACGCACCCCTGGTTTCTCGCTACGCAGTTTCACCCGGAATTCCATTCACGTCCTCATGCCCCTAATCCGGTCTTTATTGCGTTTATTGGAGCGGCGCTACGGAAAAAATTTGGACAATAGGTTGATGACGATGACTCATGAGATTGAAATTGGCTCCTTTCATGTTGGCGCCGCGCATCCCCATTGTTTAATCGCCGGTCCGTGTGTGATTGAAAGTGAGGTGCTGGTTGTTGATACGGCGAGTCGGATTGCGGAAGTGGCCCAGACGCTTGGTTTTCCATATATTTTTAAGGCGTCATTTGATAAAGCCAACCGGAGTTCGATTACATCATTCCGTGGTCCAGGTATTGACGCAGGGCTGGCTATTCTCCAAAGAGTCAAAGAGAAAGTGCAGGTGCCAATCTTAACGGACATTCATCAAGTGCATGAAGCTGCAAAAGCTGCAGAAGTCGCTGATATTTTGCAAATTCCGGCGTTTTTATGTCGGCAAACGGATCTTCTTGTGGCAGCAGCACGGACTGGTCGCGTGGTGAACGTTAAAAAGGGGCAATTTCTTTCACCACAGGAAATGCAGAATGTGGTGAACAAGCTAGAAGAAAGCGGCACAACGCAAATTTTGCTTACTGAACGTGGATCGTCGTTTGGCTATAATAATCTTGTGGTTGATATGCGATCGTTACCCATTCTTCAACGCTTTGGGTACCCAGTGATTTTCGATGCAACACACAGTGTGCAATTACCGGGAGGCGCAGGCACCCAATCGTCTGGACAACGAGAATTTATTGCCCCATTAGCCCGTGCAGCAGCAGCAGCAGGCTGTCAGGGATTCTTTATGGAAGTCCACCCAGACCCCAAGGTCGCGCTCTCAGATGGGCCGAATATGGTCCCATTGGATGAGTTGCCAGCGCTCTTGCGTGATATTCTTCGAGTATGTCGCGCGGTCACAGAAGGATGAGATAGACGTGTCATGAACCCGCTTCGAGCGACAGAGACTCTTGATCTAGACCCTCAACATCAGAAATGGAAAGGTGCTCTTAATCTCCCCAATCTCCTCACGCTATCGAGAATTTTTCTGGTTCCAGTTTTTATCCTTACCTTTTCGACTCCCACGGTGACACGATCGTGGGCTGCAGCATTTGTCTTTGGTGTTGCCGCGCTGACAGACTGGTTTGATGGATACCTTGCCAGGCGCCGTGCAGAAGTCACAACGATTGGGCGGCTCTTAGACCCGATCGCTGATAAATTTCTTGTCGTATCAGGCTTAATCCTCCTCGTCCAATTTCAGCGTATTGCCGCCTGGGTTGCTATTATCTTTATTGTGCGTGAAATTGTGATTACAGGTATGCGGGCTATTGCCGCGACAGAGGGTGTGGTCATTTCTGCTGGGAGTCTCGGTAAATATAAAGTAATACTTCAAATTTTTGGAATCCTCATTCTCATTCTTCAGGATGCCGTAAGTCTTCCATTTGTCAGTGTCTCACTACTAGGGAACGGATTTTTGTATATGGCTTTAGGGTTTTCCCTTGTCTCGGGAGCACAGTATTTTGCAAGAGTCTTTGGCACCCTCAAGCTATCGAGTTCCCACGATCGCCGCTCACAGTGATTCAATATCGTCACTCCTATGGAAACTACGTACCTTGGGTTAGCTATTGGAGCCTATATTTTAGGATCGGTTCCTTTTGGTCTACTCGCGTCATGGGTTTATGGATCAACAGATCCAAGGACAGCTGGAAGTCAGAATATAGGATTTACCAATGTTTTGAGAACTTCAGGGACAATGGTTGGAATCCTGACGCTACTGGGGGACTTTGGCAAAGGGTGGCTGGTTGGTTGGAGCGTCATTGCCTATGAGTTTCATGGGGCCTTGGCGCTTGGAATTGGGTTTTGTGTCATCATTGGGCATATTTTTTCTCTGTTTTTGGGGTTTCGTGGTGGAAAAGGTGTGGCAACGACATTTGGCTGTCTTTTAGGTATGGCTCCATCTATCGGTTTTATCTTAATCGTGGTCTGGCTTGCGGTACTTGGACTCTTCAGATATTCTTCTGGCGCTGCCATTGTGACATTTATGATGTTTCCGCTTATTGCGGGAATGATGATTACGCAATTAGATTTTACCATATTTTCCATCTGTGTGAGTGGGTTGGTATTATATAAACACAAGGAAAATTTTATGAGACTGTGTCATGGAACGGAATCTCGTATGAAATTTGGCTCTAGTTGACATAATATTACTTATCCGACATTGAGAAATTTGAGCACGTCCTGCATTCTCATGACAAAACTTGTTGGCAGTTGAGGCTAATGAAGCTGTATTGAGGAGATTCTATGAGGTGTGTGCCTGTTGCCAGCTCTGTCTGTCTTGTGTTCTTGCTTATAGCAGGATATCTCGTTCTTCCCGCGTTTGATGTGCTAGCTGCCGTAACCCTTGGAGAGTCAAGAGGGCTCACTCTCTTAGAGGATATTCAAGAAGCCATTACCAAACTTGCAGAAGACGTGACACCAACAGTGGTGAATGTCTCCCCTATTCGAAAGTTTGATCAATCGCGTACTCCAAACCCGTCACGCAAACGGGCTCCGGCAAAACCAGGTTCTGGTTCAGGCGTGGTGGTCACGGAAGATGGCTACATTGTGACCAATAATCACGTGTTAGGAGAAGCCACAGAAGCTGCCGTGAATTTTTCCGATAATACGACACGTATTGGCACTCTTGTTGGCCGTGACCCAGACACGGATTTGGCTCTTCTCAAAGTGACGACTGACAAAAAACTCCCCAGCGCGACATTTGGTGATTCTCAGACTATTAAGGTTGGACAATGGGTTTTAGCCGTAGGAAATCCCTTTGGGTTGGATCGAACCGTGACGCTTGGTGTTGTCAGTGGGATCGGACGTGAGAATATGAATTTGTCTCGATATGAAAATTTTATCCAGACCGATGCCTCCATTAATCCAGGAAACTCTGGTGGCCCTTTGTTTAACTTACGCGGTGAAGTCATTGGGATTAACACGGCGATTATCAACTTTGCCCAAGGGATTGGGTTTGCCATTCCTTCCCGTATGGTCAGTCGGGTTATTGACCAGCTGCGTCAAGGAGGTCGAGTGGTTCGAGGTTGGCTAGGCGTTGGCATTCAGTCCGTCACGGCTGAACTGGCGGAAAAATTTGGAGTGAAGGAAGGGGTCGGCGTTCTCATCAATGAAGTCTTTGAAGCAGATCCTGCGGACCTTGCCGGAATTCAACCAGGTGATATTATTACAAAAGTTGGAGGAACCGTTGTTGATTCTCCTAATAAACTCTCTCGATTAGTCGCGAACTATGGGCCAGGGGATGTCACAGATATTGAAGTGGTGCGTGATGGAATGCACCTCACGATTGCTGTTTCGCTTGGAGTTCGACAAGAAAAACCCATGATCACCTCTCTCCCTCCATCAGACGATCAGAAACAGTTTGGGTTTGAGGTGCAAGGCATAACCCCTGAACTAGCGAAGGAACATTCACTCACTGAGTCGCAAGGGGTCATCATCTCAAATATTAAACGAGGGAGTATCGCTCACACAGAAGGGTTGCGCAAAGGCGATGTCGTAAAAGAGGTTAATCGGATTGCCGTTGAAACGGTCATTGAATTTGGTAAAGAAATGAAAGAGAAGAAAGCCGGAGACACCATCTTACTCAGAGTCCTTAGAGGTGAGAGGGCGTTCTATGTTGTCCTGAAACCCCAAGGGTAACTTTAGAATATGAAGTCGTAGACTGGATAGATTGTCCATAAGGCAATGCTATTTCGGGGCAATTATATGATGGATATTCGGGGAGCAAGTTGATTTGCCATATGTTGGGGATCATTGTCATACAAATCATTGCCTCCCCGCTTGAACGTTCCAAGGACTAGTACGTTACCACCAGTTTCTTGTCCATATTTCCCTTGGGGGAACGCCATGAAGGGCTCTGGATGGTTACAGGCAAAAAGTAGGAAACATTCGTTCTTCTGGCTTTTTCCCTCAGCTGGTGCTTAGCGCACAACCAATACCGAACACGGCGCGTGACGAGCCACCTTATGGGCAACACTACCCAAAAGGAAACGTCTCAGCCCAGTCAACCCTTTGGATCCCACCACAATAAGGTCCGCGCGGCTCCGCTTCGCCGTTTTAAGAATATCTTCAGCTACATGGCCATGGGTGAGGAGGATATCCACCTCTAATTTTTTCTTGCTCAGAGCCTGCTGAGTCTCTTGAAGAAGTTGTTTCCCCGCTTGTTCTAAAGTTCGCTTCATATTCTCAGCCAATTGCGTGGCGTCCACGTGGCCTGTGAGCCATGCCGCCGTTGTGAGGGTCGGGTGTCTTTCCACGACGTGAATGATGGTCAAGTCTGCCGCTTTTGGAAGATTCAAACTCTTGAGTAACGTAACGGCTAGCTTGGAGTCGTGGGATCCATCCGTCGCAAGCAGGACGCGCATGTTTCGTGTCTTACGACCGGTCCAACAGGGCTGGCCCCGCACCAGCAATACCGAACAATGCGCGTCACTCAGTACCCACTCGCTGACGCTGCCGAGGAGAAACCGTTTCATGGCCGACAACCCTTTGGTGCCTACCACAACCAGGTCAATCGGGTGTTGTTCAATCGCCGTGAGAATCTCACCCCCTGGGAGGCCTTCAACGACATTAGCCTGAATCTCTAACCTCTGACCGTGGAATGATTCTGCCATGCGGCTGATAAATCGGCGAGCTTTGGCTGTCACCTTTGCGCGGAGAGGGACAAGTTTCTCTTGAAACTGCTGGACATCACCAAAGAGGGGCAACTCCGGCCACTGTTTTAGTTCAAACACGTGCAGGAGTGACAGGACCGAACCAGCAGGTAGATGAAGCTCTTGCACCCACCGAGCCGCCGCTAAAGAATTCCGTGATTGATCCACTGCCAGTAATACGTTCATGGATAGACTCCTTTTGTACTCATTGAAAGAGAAACTCTAGAGGTAATGAGTTTTTGGATTTAGCATCTCATTGTGGTCGGTCAAGAAATGGCTGCGTTTGTTCTCTCACAGTCAAGCCAACGAACTGCTCCACGCACGACATTCAAACGTTGTCAACTGTTTGTCATTGGTGGCTGAAACGACCGTACAACCCCTTCATAACGAATGGCGATAATACGGTTGTCAAAGCGATCACGATAATCATGCCGGCATAAGTCTCATTGTTAAGGATACCGCTTTCCCGTCCCAATTCGGCAAAGATGAGCCCTACTTTCCCGCGTGGGATCATGGCAGTACCAATGATCCAACGGGTTGGCCAAGGTTCGCGGATGAGCATGGGGCCCGCCAATTTCCCGATAATCGCAGCAATCATAAGTGCCATTGAAAAGATCCAAATGAATGGGGAGCTCCAAGCGATCTCGCGTAGATTCAATGACAAGCCGACCATGACAAAGAAAATTGGCGTGAATAGATGAATGACCGGCTTCATTTCCGTTTCAATGTGCTCGGCGAAAGATGGGTCTGCATGCAATGCCGTGCCAAAAGGCAAAAAGAAACGCCTCGATAAAGCCAACCCTGCCGCGAAACCACCGAGCAACTCCGGTGCTCCCATAGAATGGGCTAGCCAGGCGAACAATAGCACCAGGGAGACGATCGTCGTGGGGACCAGACCGGGTATCTCTGTTGTCGTGTTGATGTGTTTGATGATAGCGGACATCAGCTTGGCCGCTACCGGGGCCAAAATAAAGAAGGTCGCTACGAACATAATGACTTTGCCTGCATTGCCCAGAGTCACACCACCGCCAATGGAGAATTCATAAAGTAGGGCCAGTAAAACGACGCCCATTACATCATCAAGAATTGCTGCACCCAATATTATCTGGCCCTCCGGGGCGTGGTGGCGTTTGAGGTCTGTGAGCACACGGGCAGTGATTCCAATACTGGTCGCTGTGAGCGTCCCTCCGATAAATAGCGATGTCAGCAACGAGAGACCGAATGCCCAATGTCCTACGCTGAAACCCAGCAGGAACGGTAGACCAAAACCTCCCAGGGCCACTACTAAAGACTTGGGGCCGGCCCGAGCTAATTGCCTGGGATCAGTTCCCAAGCCCACCTCGAACAGGAGCAGGATGATACCAATTTCCGCCATGAGCTTGATGGCTTCGATGGGCTCGACCCAGCCCAGCAAACTGGGTCCTAATATCACTCCTGCCAGTAACTCACCTATGACAGTGGGTGCTTTGAGCCTTCCGGCCAGCTCCGCGAAAACTCACGCGGTTAAAAGAATAATAAGCAGGGTAAGAAAAAAGTCATGGCTTTGCATTGAGGTTCCTAACTCTTACTCTCCGCTAACCAGAGATCATCCGCATTCCTGATCTGAAATAATATGCAGCTTTTGGAAATAGGTTGGTTTGATCAATGCCAGCCTTTTTGCCATGAACCATGTCGCACAAGTTTGCATAGTTATAATCACAATGATCTTGTATTATTCCCATAACTTATGCTCATCCTGGCCGGCACGGAAAATGGAGAGGGTGATTAGGGAGTTACGCCAGATTCACCTGATTCCTGCATTGCTCTTGACCTTCTTGAGCACATCAGCCCGATTGCGTGGGACAACGTGCTGCTCTATATGGGTAATACACCCTCGACCGAAGTCTCATTCGTACATCTTAGCGTGCATTTTTACAGTATTTTGCCCGCTACCCTGAAGTGAAAAATATAACCCATCACGTTGATTGCCCAGATCTTATTATTCAATCCGCACTTAAAGGGTACGTGGGAGGAACTTGACGGATTCTTCCTCAATCAAGAGCCAACCTAATGGTTGGTTGTTGTCATCCGTTACTCTAACCCACCATTCTGTGACCGGTTCTTCCAAAAGGTCAAAATCCATGGCTTGCGAGAGCCCAAGCCATGGGCAGGATTCTATTTCAACGATCATTCCCTTCCATCTGATGAAGCAGGTTCCTTCAGCACGGTCTTGCAGGTATTCAAATGATTCATTGGCCTTATAAGGCAAGTCTTGCCAAACTGGCTCTGGAGCATAGTATTGCTCAATTGATAGGTAGGAAGTGGTTCCGAGAGGTCGACCAAAGAGGTGCCCAGATGTCGTCGTTGTGACGATTCCTGGATGGATGGTCCGGAAGCGCGTTTCGCTGTATGGGATCTCCCCTCCTTTCTTGACAGGTTGTTTCGACAAGATACGTGATGTGCGTGATGGCTGTTCGTACAGGATGAGATGATTATTTTTAGTGGCGAAATGCGGAATGCCCTCGCCAGGCCATAGCTCAGAATCAAACGAGTTGGCACTTGGACAGCCAACCACCAGAAAGGTCAAAAGTGCGATGCTTACAGGAAGAATGGAAATGCGGCCACCTTTTTCTCGGCCCCTTAGACTCCGAACTCGAGGGCTGTACCCAGGTCCTGAATCCTTTTATCTCGGGGTACGTAATGGCCCAGCGCAACAATCTGCCGTTTGTTTTTTCCCTCAGAAGCTGAAATATGTACCCAAGCCGGTTTCCCGTAGCCTAGACCATACTCATGAATCACCTGGTCGATGTCCAGTTCTCCCAGATGTAGGCAGACATAGGCAAAAAGGTAGAAATTTGCGTTGACACTTTCCCGAATGCTCTTTCCGGTATGCGTTTCTACGCCCTCTTCAATTTCTTGACGAACGGCTTTTGATCCTGGGTCACTCAGGAAGCGGGAAGATAACGTACAATCGACTGCTTGGCCAAAACAATGTTGGGAAGTTGGCGATCCTCTAACGGCTTTATTCACTGCTGGAGAACGATAGCCACTCGTGATGTGAATGGGAAATTCTAGCTTGTCGCGTATCGGTTGCAATGTAGTGTGGCACAAGTATCTGAGATGATCAATAACCTCCTGAGGCGGATTACGTTGCTGTTGAAGTAATTCGTCATCGCGTTCAGCTGTTTCAGAAAGAACCAATTCTTCTAGCGCAAAGTTTTTCGTCAATTTTTCATTCAAGTCAACCTAACATGTTTCCCTTATCGTGTACGCCATGAAGCGAGATCACCTACAGGGTCTCACGTATTGTGCAACTCTTCCGTGAGTGCACATAACGAAAATCTCATGAATGAACGGCTTGCTTTATGCCTTTATGTTCCTCAATGATACGGGTCATAAGTTCCCGTGGGACAGCTTCATAACCAGAAAATTCCATCACATAGGATCCTTTCCCAGCAGTTAATGAATTTAATGTCGGTGCGTATTTTAAAATTTCGGCTAGAGGAACGGTGGCTTTCACGACTTGATTGTGTCCCTTCACGGCCATCCCCAAGATTCTGCCTCGTCGACTATTCAAGTCGCCAATTACGGCCCCCACCATGTCGTCAGGTGCAGTGACGTCAACCTTCATAATCGGTTCGAGTAAGAGAGGCTGCCCTCCTTCTAGAGCTTTTTTTAACGCCATGGAAGCAGCAACTTTAAAGGCCATTTCCGATGAATCAACCGGGTGGTATGACCCATCGTAGACGGTGACATTTATATCCACAATTGGGAAGCCAGCCAGAATCCCTTCATGCATGGCCTCTATCACCCCTTTTTCCACTGCCGGGATGAAGTTCCGTGGAATAACTCCACCAACAATACTGTTTTTGAAGGCAAACCCTGCACCACGAGGAAGGGGATCAATTTTGAGCCAACAGTCTCCATATTGTCCGTGGCCACCAGTCTGCTTTTTGTATTTTCCTTGGGCTTGAGATATCTGTTGAATTGTTTCCCGATACGCAACTTTGGGTGTATGGAGTTGCACATCAACACCATATTTGCGATGAAGTTTTTCTAATGTGACTTCAATGTGGGTTTGCCCTACCCCACTGAGCAACATTTCTTTGGTTTCATCATGACGAACGAATTCTAACGAAGGATCTTCTTCTCCAAGTTTATGGAGGCCTAAACTGACTTTATCAATATCGGCTTTGGATTTGGGTTCGAGCGCAAAGGACATTACAGGGCGAGATAAGGAAATTGCAGGAAAACGGATAGGCTGCTTATCGATGCAAAGTGTATCGCCGGTTTGTGTATCTTTCAGCTTTCCAATCGCCCCAATGTCTCCTGCGGTAATCCGATCAACCTGTGTATATTTTTTCCCTAACAGATGATAGAGGTGCCCACCTCGTTCCTTGGAATGACGTGCAGGGTTGAATACGGTCGAATCGGCCTCAAGGATTCCTGAGTGTACACGCACATAGCTCATACGTCCCATGAATGGATCAATGGTTGTTTTAAACACAAATGCAGACAATGGGGCAGAGGCATTGACTTCTCTCTGAATAGGTTCACCGGACTGTGGGTGTTCTCCAAGAGCAGGAAACAGGGTTGCACGGGACAAGGGTGTTGGGGAAAAACGAGTTAGGGCCTCGAGTAACATAGAAATCCCAATATTCTGTAAGGCTGAGCCACAAAGCATCGGGATAAACGAACAGGCCAACGTTCCCTGTGTCAGGCCTTCATAGAGGTCAGCTTGATCCAAGGTGCCTTCGCTAAGATACTTGTCCACGAGTTGGTCATTAACCTCAGCGACAGTTTCAAGGAGTGCTTTTCGAACCTCATCCACATGAGGCTTGTCATCATTAGGGATTTCAGTGTGTTCGACTTTTGGACTATTGTGTACAGGGACAACGGCTATATTTTCTAGAAGATTGACCACTCCGGATAATTCTTGGCCATTTCTGAGAGGCCACGTGACCGGAACAGTTTTAATTTCAAGGACTTTCTCGACTTCCTCAAGCGTGCTCTCCAAATTGACATTTGGTTTATCCAGTGCATTGACAAACAAGAGACATGGCAGATTTCGTTCTTGAACATATTCCCATACTCGTTCGATTTCCGTTCGAATCCCAGAAGCGCCGATGACAAGAAGTACACCATCAACTGCATGAAGAGCTGATTTCGTGTCGGCTAAAAAATCTAACGTGCCTGGAGTATCAAGGAGATTGAACGTCGTCCCTTGCCACTCAAAATGGAGAAGGGTAGCGTTGACTGAATGGTGGTGGTGGGTTTCTTCAGGTTCGAAGTCGGCTACAGTGTTGCCGGCAGTGACGGTGCCCATCGAAGGGATTGCCCCAGCGGTGTACAGTAAGGCTTCGGCGACGGATGTTTTGCCGGCCCCAGGATAGGAGACGACGGCAACGTTTCGGATGGACTGTGGGTCTCCCATACATCCCTCCTTTTGTTAAAGGGTTGCATCTCAATATGGTTGTGATTTTGATACAAACCCCACGTTGATACATTCTAGAGATCCCCGAATTTGAGTGTCAACGGATAACATGGTTTTCGTGATACGAGTGGAATTTCCATCACTGTCATCTAATGTGATAAGGAGTAGCCTAGGGTCGTGCGATTATTGAATGAGGAGAGCGTATGATGATGCAGAAACGCATTACGTTTCTTTGCTTTGGGCTTTTTCTCTGTGCTCTTTGGACACAGCAGGTGATCCCTTTTTCTTCTGAGGCACGCTTCAATATGTTGTCTGGGCTTGTCTTGAGTGTGCCGGTTCTTGTGGGAATTCTGGTCTGGATCGATATGCGGTGGGCTTGTGCAGTTGGTGTGATGTGTGGAACGCTCGGGTTGGCTTTAGATATTTCCACCATCATTCATGTGTCTGCAGAACCGGACGGTCTGAACCATGGTGGCTTATGGATTGTTTTATCAGGCCTATTCAATTTTTTGTTGATTGTTATGGGCGGGAAAGGATTTTTTAATGAATTGAAGTGAGAAATTAAGGTTTCTTCTAAGTATGTCTTGCCTCAATGAGTACCCCTTCCCAGTCACCGGTTCCTTTCTGGAGGCGAATGAGTTTTGTTTTGGACAATCGTGCTTTCTTTAACCATGTTTGTATTTCAGTCGAGTGATAGGTATTGCCTGTTTGGGTAAATAACAACATGGTGACAGCAAACAAGTTGGTGTCGGCAGGGTAAAGGCCATCCTTATCTGATAAAAATGTGTCTTGGATTAGAAGGCTGCCGCCAGGATTTAAAGCTGACCGTAATGTTCGAAATAATGCGGTGTTTTCTTGCGGAGAATAAATGTGGATGGCATTTGAGAGCCAAATGACATCAAATTTCCCAGGTGGCGGATCTTGGAGGAAATCGCCTGCATGGTACGACAATCGTGAGCCATACCGACATGACGCGGCAATCTCTCTGGCTACATCCAATGCCGCCAATCGATCCCAGACCGTTGCTTGCAGTTGAGCATTCCGTCGTAAAAATTCTAAGGCAAAGGTACCAGGCCCTCCACCCACATCGAGTAACGACTGTGCGCGTGGAAAGACCATTTGCTTAGCCACGTGCTTGGCCGCTTCTAGTGACCGGTAATGCATGGCCCAGGTAAAGGCTCGTCGGTATTCAGGATCTTCTGGTCCCTGCTCTTCGACAGGTTTTCCTGATTTGACGGACTGTGTGAGTAATGACCAATCATCCCATTGCTGACGCATTAAATCGAGGTATGCACCCCGATATTCTGGGCTTTGGGCATTCAACATGGTTTGGCCTAAGTGACTACTGCGATACTGCGTGCCATGTTTGCGTAATAAGCCTGCACTAGCAAGATTGCGGCAGAGAATAGACAACCCTCGCTCACTCACGTTCATCTTTTTTGCCAAGTTGGGTATAGTCCATGCTCGTGTGTTCATGATTGTAAACAAGTCAAGGTCTAATGCCGTGAGGCAGATGCGAGGGAGTCGAAACCCATACGCGATCCGTCTAAAGTCATCAAGCGTTCGAATGGATTGATTGGCTTTCATCCTCAAAGAAGTCCTTATAGTTTTGATTGGAATAGACGACAGTAATGTTCAACGGTCTGTTGAAGTGTGTCAATTGCTTGGAGGTCGATCACACGTTCAAAAAATACCGCGACATACTCATCATTCATTTCTACCCGTTCTGTGAAGCCGTCAGCTTTGAGCTGGTTGCGATATTTCGATGTCGTTTGTTGCAGATAAAACTTTGCTTGCTTGGCTAATTCATCTGAGCCAAGGTCCTCAGCTGTCCCATCTGACAATAAACTTTTCATATCATCCAAATTGTAGCCAGCCTGACAAATTAATTGGCCTGTGGGTGTGACTTCCAGCATCCACTCTTCGTCGTCCAATTGGAGCGTCAGTGCCCCGGACGGGTCCTCTTGACAAAAAGACGGGTTGATCTGCATTAAGCAAGATTGAACCGATTGCCAGTTTGGGTGTGTTTGGTTCGTTTCTGTCATGTTCCCTAATCCCTTATGAAGGTAATGTTGTTGTCGAGCGTTTTTTGAGTGCAAGAAGACGATCCGTATTTTCTTGGAGCTTTGGCAGGTGATGTTTTTGATCAACCTTCACGACATATTCCAAATAGGTGATGGCCTCTTTCCATTGTTTTTGCTTCTCATAACAACCAGCCAACACATACCAGGCTCCTGCCATCCGGAGCTCATCTTTCAATCGTTCAGCCATTGCCAAACTCGTTTGTGCACAGGAGATGGTCTCGGGATACTCTTGGCGTAGAAGGTGCAGGCGTGCGATCATTCGATATACATCCGCTTGACCGGTTTGGTTGCCCAGGCGACGCATTAAGGCAAGTGATTCTTCATAGTAGGCCATGGCTTCTTGATCATTGCCCGTCTCTTTTGCCACAAGGCCAAGATCGGATAACACAACGGCTTTCGCCTCTTCGTGCCCGACTGTGTTCATGAGATCAAGCGCTTCTAAATAATAAGCACGACCACGTTCCCATTCTCCAGCATCCGCACATACATTTCCTAAATTCACCAAGGTGATGCTAATCCCTCGCTCATCACCGATAGTTTTTTGTAGTTCCATGACCTCCTGATAGTAGGCCTGTGCCTGTGTGCGACGTCCACTGACCGCACAAATGTTACCAAGATTCCCGAGTGTGATAATTAAGGCTCGGTAGTCTCCACTGCACCGATCGACTTCAAGTGCACTCGCATAGCAGTGATACGCTTCGGTATAAAACCCTTTAGAGAAATGTTCGTTGCCTTGCTGGTTGAGAAGCGTTGATCGTGAATCACGCATCAGGATGCAAAACTCTGAAGACAATGCGCACGCGTGGAAATTTATGATGCCAGCGCATGCTCGACAATAGGTTTGGCCCCGGTGAGAATCGAAGTGCCATCACCCACGAGCAATGCATCAAACTGGTATTTGAGTAGCCGACGAAGTCCTTCACGAGCAAGGGCGCTATCGGCATATTTCTCTGGTGGCAGAAGAGATACAGAACCTGCGGGTTTTCCCAGTAAGGCATCCCCCACGAGCAAAATCCCTTTTCCCTGTTGAATGAACAAGGCTGATTCGCCTGGGGATTTTTGGTTGGCCAAATGCACAGCCCAAATGCCTCCAGGTAGCAACTCCCCGTCGGTATAGGTTTTGTCAGGATGAATATCCATTTCGGGCGCGTCATGTTTTGGAATATAGACGCGACAACGCAAGGCTTCTCGAAGAGAGCTAGTTTCCCGAAGATGGTCTCGATTGGTGATCAGGATATAGTCAACTGGCTCGCCTTGTCGAAGTTGTGTCATGTCTAACGAAGAGAGCGGCGGTGGGTCAACAAGAATGCGGTGTTCACCGACATTGAGCACATGCCCATTAAAATCAATCTGTTTTTCTTCGCTATGCCACGACCATTGGACGATACCTGGGAGGATGGGTTTCATAGTTGGGTGATTGCCTCGCTGAGCATGGTTGTGGTCTTGGTTACAATGTCTGCTTCATTGGGAAGATCTAGCATATCATCTTCATGAACGGTTATGAATGTTCGGTTCGCCCCTTTCGTTAATGAAATGAGAAAAAGGCTGTTAGATGGTGTCACGGGAATGACCACCTCAATCGTGGCATCGAGGCCTTGTATGATTTTGAGAAATGTCTGTTTCCCTTCTTCCAATTCGTCCATGTTTCACAATCCTTACTTAGAGTGGAGATGAAGAAGTCGCAAGCAATTTGTTCACTTCTTGTAAAATAATCTCATGGCCTGCCAATTTGCCATCCGTAAAAAAATTGCCAACACGTTGCCATCGGATCACACCATGTTGATCAATGACATAGATATTGGGGATAAACTTTCCGCCACCATAGAGGGTATCCGTGATCTGTTTCGGATCCACCAAATAAGGGTAGGTAACGGTAACAGGGAATGCTTGGAGAAAACGAGTGATTTCAGCTTTGGTGTCGCCTGAAGAGTTCACTCCTACAACGGTGACGGGTTTGCCCTGAGTGGCTTCATACACTTTTTGGAGGTTTGTCCCTTGTATCAGGCAGGGTTTGCAAATATGAAACAATCCTAAGACGACAACTTTCCCATGTAGGTCAGCCAAGGACACGGCTTCCCCCGTGACAGACGTTAAGGTAAAAGTGGGAGCGGGTTCTCCAACTTTAAAGAAGCCTTTTCCCTGTGTGATCGACATGATACCCACAAGACATATGATGAATAGGGATATGGTAATGAGTCGTTTCATAAGTCTCTCCTGTCAAATGATAAGAATGAAGGCCAAGACGACAGATAAAAAATCTTACCATACGAAAAAAATACCAGGCAATATGAACTATGTTCTTTATGGCGCCCTTTATTCCAGCATTCTAGTCGTTAACAAAATTTCTCTTCCTTTTGTGAGATAGAGGGAGCGTTGAGGTTTGTGTGCTAGAACGGCTGTCTCGCGATTAGCCTTTTTTATGGGTTGAATCGAATAAACCGAGCTGAAGTTGTTCGGCCCTTGTGAAGGAAATGGGATACTGTTCGGTAAAGCATGCATGGCAATACTGATCTCGTCTGCTCGGCGCAGCGTTTAACATCCCTTCCATGCTGATATACGCAAGACTATCTGCGGTAATATATTTTCGTATGTCTTCCACGGCGTGGTTTGCGCCAACAAGCTCTTTTTGTGTTGGTGTATCAATGCCATAAAAACATGGGGCAATGATCGGTGGCGAACTGATTCGCATATGAACTTCCTTTGCTCCGGCCTGCCGAATCATTTTGACAATCTTTCGACTTGTCGTGCCTCGAACAATTGAGTCGTCCACGACGATTACACGTTTGCCTTTCAAGACATCCGGAACGGCATTCAGTTTCAGCTTGACCCCAAAATGGCGGATAGATTGTTCTGGCTCAATGAATGTCCGTCCCACATAGTGGTTTCGTGTGAGGCCGATTTCAAATGGAATCCCCGCTCCTTCGGCAAACCCCAAGGCGGCAGGAACTCCGGAATCTGGAACTGGAATCACGACATCGGCTAGTACCATGGCCTCCTTTGCCAATTGATGGCCTAAGGCTTTTCTCACAGGATAGACGGTGTGGCCACCAAAAATTTTTGAGTCAGGTCGAGAAAAATAGATATATTCAAAGATACATTGAGCGGGTGAAGCAGGAAGAAAGGGATAGTGTGATGTCATGCCCTCATCATTGATGATCACTAGTTCCCCGGGTTCGATATCTCGGACATATTCGGCATCGATTAAGTCAAAGCTACATGTTTCTGATGCAACGACCCAGGCATCTTTGATGCGCCCGAGGCATAAGGGACGAAAGCCATGGGGATCTCGTACAGCGATAAGCTCATGGTCCGTTAAGATCACCAGAGAAAACGCCCCTCGTACCATGCTCAAGGCATCGATAATGCGTTTGATCAAGGTATCGGCTTTTGAATGGGCAATGAGGTGAATGATCGCTTCGCTATCCGAATCTGATTGAAAAATTGATCCATACGCCTCTAACTCACTCCGAAGCATTGAAGCATTCACCAAATTGCCATTATGTGCCAGAGCCAAATTCCCTAAGGCAAAATTGACTGTGAGGGGTTGAATGTTTTTGAAATGGCTTTGTCCTGCAGTGGAATACCGATTGTGTCCTATGGCTTTAGAGCCCGGTAACCGTTTAAGTCGGTTTTTCGAGTAAATATCTGCGACCAGCCCCATCCCTTTTTCTTGAAAAAGTTCTTGCCCGTTAGAAGAGACTAGCCCACTACTCTCTTGTCCACGATGTTGAAGCGCATACAACCCAAGATACGTCAGGTTTGCAGCTTCTTGATGACCAAATACTCCAAAAACAGCACATTGGTCATGAAACTTATCTGGTGTGATTAGTGTCTCAGGAGGCATGGGCTTCAGAGAACGGCATGGTGGTGAAGGATGGGAAGGCATAGGAGTGAACGATCAGGGACTTTCAAGCCGAGAGGCTAAGCTTTGGTCCCATCGATCAAATAAGGATTGTACTGGTACGTGGATCTGGCATGTCTGCTTGGAAGATGTGTCATGAACGCGCATTGAAAATTGATCTTGTTGGACGTACCCAATCACCATGGCTGGAACCTCGCATGCCTCGGCTTCTTGAAGCACCTGCGTAACATCATCTGGTTTGACCGATATGACGATTCTGGATGGTGTTTCTCCAAATAGCAATGCATCAAGTCGTAATCCGTTCTGGGAGAGGTCGAGGTGTGCGCCGAACAGCGTCCTGTCATGGTTAGGTGTTCCCAAGCAACATTCAGCCAGTGTAACGGCAAGCCCCCCTTCTGAGCAATCATGTGCCGATTGCAGCAGGTGTTTTCTGGTTAAGGTCTGCATGCATGTGAACAGGGATTTTTCCGTTTCGATATTCAGCCATGGTGGCGAGCCTTGTTCTCGGTAATGGAGAAGCTTGAGGTATTCCGTCCCGCCTAAATCTTCTTTTGTTTCCCCTAGTAAAACAATTTGATCGCCTACCCGTTTAAAGCCTTGTGTCAGAACCTGTGAAATTGGATCAATAAGCCCAACCATACCGAGGACTGGCGTTGGATAAATCGAGAGGCCTTTGGTTTCATTGTAAAAACTCACATTTCCACTGACAACGGGAATATCAAATGCCCGGCAGGCATCGGCGATACCTTCAACAGCCATGACAAACTGCCACATAATGTCAGGTCGCTCGGGATTACCAAAATTCAAGCAATCCGTTACGCCAATGGGTGTGGCCCCTGTACAGGCAAGATTTCTAACGGATTCGGCCACGGCCAATGTGCCGCCCATATAGGGATTCAATAGGCAATATCGACTATTCCCATCTGTTGTCATCGCCAAAGCCTTTTGGGTCCCTTTGATTCGCACAACGGCGGCATCGGAACCTGGGCATACAATCGTATTCGTCCCAACCATGTGATCATATTGACGATACACCCAACGCTTGCTGGCAATCGTTGGTGACTCTAAGAGAGCCAAGAGGGCCGCTGTTGGATCATGTACGTCTTGAAGGTTGTCGACCATGAGTGATTGCAGCATGTCTTGATACTGTGGCGGAGCTACCGGTCGTTCATATCGTGGGCCTTCTTCGGCCAATGCATTGGCTGGAATTTCTGCCACAATCGTTTCGTGTTCTTTGACTCGCACCATCCCATCATCGGTGACCTGTCCGACAATAGCGGCATCAATTCCCCATTTTCGGCAAATAGCCATCACGTCTTCTTGCTTTCCAGGTTTCGCCACGAGGAGCATGCGTTCTTGTGATTCGGATAAGAGAATCTCATAGGGTGTCATATTGGGTTCTCGACAAGGGATGTTGGCGACATCTAATTCGATGCCAGTTCCTGACCGTGATGCCATTTCACATGATGAACTCGTGAGTCCTGCGGCCCCCATGTCCTGAATGCCAACCAGAAGATCGTTCTCTAAAAACTCGAGACAGACTTCTAATAACAATTTTTCTAAAAACGGATCTCCGACTTGAACATTAGGTCGTTTGGTCTCTGAAGAATCATCAAAACTATCGGAGGCCATGGTGGCTCCGTGAATCCCGTCCCTTCCCGTTTTTGCGCCAATATACAGCACGGTGTTTCCGACACCCTCGGCCAGCCCTCTTAACAAACGATCCTTTTCCACAATGCCCAGACAAAAGACATTCACGAGGGGATTTTTTGAATAAATGTCATTAAATGTGATTTCCCCACCGACTGTCGGGACGCCAATACAGTTTCCATACCAAGAGATTCCTGAGACCACACCTTTCAGCAGATGCTGATTCTGAGGCGAATCAAGTTCTCCAAATCGCAACGAATCCAATAAGGCAATGGGGCGTGCCCCCATGGTAAAAATATCTCGGAGAATGCCCCCCACACCTGTAGCGGCCCCTTGAAATGGTTCAATAAAGGACGGATGGTTGTGCGATTCAATCTTGAAGACTGCCGCGAGCCCATCCCCAATATCTACCGCCCCGGCATTTTCCCCAGGTCCTTGAACCACATACTCCCCTTCTGTCGGCAATCGTTTTAAATGGATGCGTGAGCTTTTGTAGCTGCAATGTTCACTCCACATTACCGAAAACACACCAAGTTCGGTGAGATTCGGTTCACGCCCAAGATGCGTGATGATCTGCTGATACTCCTCTTCCGAGAGACCATGTTGCTTGATCACGTCTTTGGTGATGTATGGGGTATGGCTAGACATGGTTGATGCGGTTAGGACGTTTCATGCGCGATTGGATGCTGGGCGATTGACGAAGAATCCGTAGTTAATGAATTGATGAGTGAGAGAAAAATTTTTTGGCCATCTTCACTTCCGAGCAGCGCTTCTGCACACCGTTCAGGGTGTGGCATGAGCCCTAGGACATTTCCTGCGGCGTTTTGGATTCCTGCAATATTGTCTAAAGATCCATTGGGATTCGTCGTCTGTGTCGGGTATCCATCTTTGTCGCAGTACCGAAAAACAATCTGTGCGTTGGCTTGAAGGGCTGAAAGTGTAACGGGGTCTGTATAGTAGTTGCCTTCTGCATGGGCAATCGGGAGTTTCAAGACTTGTCCAGATTCACAACGGTTGGTAAATGGTGTTGAGGCATTTTCGACTTTGACATAGACGTCTTCACAAATAAAATGCAGATCTTGATTGCGAAGCATGGCTCCAGGCAGTAGGCCAATTTCCAAAAGAATTTGGAATCCATTGCAGATGCCGAGCACCAACCCACCGTTTTGCGCAAATTGGATGATGACTTCAATAATGGGAGAACATCGAGCAATAGCCCCACTCCGAAGATAATCACCATAAGAAAATCCTCCGGGAAGGATCACCGCATCAATCGTTGCTAAGGAGGTTTCTTGATGCCAAATAAGCGAGGTCTGCCGACCACAGATGTCGGAAACCACATGAGCGCAATCCCGATCACAGTTGGAGCCGGGAAAGACAATAACGCCAATATTCATAAATTCAGTAGAGTTATGAAGCTCTTAATTCAAAACGAAAATCTTCAATAACTGTATTCGCTAACAGTTTTTCACATATCTGTTTCACTGTAGCTTCAGTGGTGGATGGATCTGTCTCGCTAATTTCAATTTCTAAATATTTGCCAACCCGGACACCTTGAATTGAATCAAACCCAAGTGTTGAGAGAGATTGCCGGATCGCTTCCCCTTGAGGGTCATGGATACCTGCTTTCAATGTCACATACACGGTTGCTTTCATAACCTATAAACGACGTGGCCGTTTCCTTTGTGATGGTTTTCTCGGTTGAGCTGGTGTTGACGCTTTTCGCGCTGTCGCTTTTTCAGGCTTTTGGGTTGTGGCTTGGTTAGACGATTTTCCAAATACCCGGCGATAGATTTGATTTACATGGCATAAATATGAGCGAGGTTCAAAACAAGCCTCAATTTGAGCGGCGCGAAGTTTTTTGCGAATAACTGGATCATTGTTAACCAATTCTTGGAAGTTGCCATGTCCTTGCCAGGCCTCCATCGCATTGCGTTGGACGGCTTCATAGGCTGCTTTCCGTTCGACTCCTTGATCCACAAGCGCTAACAGTAATCGTTGCGAATAGACTAGGCCTCCCGTTGCCTGTAAGTTTTTTAACATGCGATCTGGATAGACCACGAGATTATCGATGAGTTTGGTCAGGCGAACCAGCATGTAGTCCATGAGAATCGTACTGTCCGGCATAATAATCCGTTCTACCGATGAGTGGCTGATATCCCGTTCATGCCAGAGAGCGACATTTTCTAAGCTAGCTAGACTGTTGCTGCGGACCACTCGGGCTAACCCACAGAGGTTTTCTGACCCAACCGGATTCCGTTTATGTGGCATGGCTGACGATCCCTTTTGCCCAGGGCTGAAATATTCTTCAGCTTCTAAAACTTCGGTTCGCTGGAGGTGCCGAATCTCTGTGGCAACATTTTCAATGGAAGATGCCAACAGCGCCAAGGCTGAAAGGAAGGCGGCATGCCGATCTCGCTGAATAATTTGAGTGGAAACGGGCGCAGGTCTGAGCCCGAGTGCGGCACAGACTGTTTGTTCGATGCGTGGAGGGAGGTGGGCAAAGGTTCCCATTGCGCCAGAGAGTTTGCCAACGGCAATATCATCTCCTGCTGCGATGATGCGTCGCCGATGGCGTTTAAACTCCTCAAACCACACGGCAATTTTCAATCCAAACGAAATGGGCTCGCCATGAATGCCATGGGATCGCCCCACCATAATCGTCTCGCGATGTTCAAATGCACGATTCTGCAATACCTGAAGGAGCTCGTCCAAATCCTCAAGAATAATGCCCACGGCTTGGACTAGTTGTATCGCTAACCCGGTATCTAAAATATCCGATGAGGTGAGACCTGTGTGTAGAAATCTGGCTTTTTCTCCAGCTTGTTCGGCAATGGACTCCAAAAAGGCAATCACGTCATGCTTGGTGACCAACTCAATCTCAGCAATTCGTTTGGGATCGAGTTTGACCTTTCGTCGAACAGACGTCACCACGCCACGAGGTACCATGCCCGCTTGTTCCATGGCTTCACAGGCAGCTAATTCAACCTGAAGCCAGGTTTCATATTTCCGTGTCTGCGTCCAGACGGCGGTCATCTCGGGAAGGGCATAACGATCAATCATGTGAGAAATTCCTTAGTCAACTTCTGAAGAATGTGAAAGTGGCTCGTTTGTCGTGGGTACATCGGGTAAAGATAAGTGGATTCGTTTGGCAGCTAAACGCGCTTCTACTTGGAGCATCTGATTGAGCACGCCGTTAATGAAACGTCGGGCTTCATCATCGGCAAAGCTTTTCGCAAGTTGCAAGGCTTCGTTTAGAGTCACTTTTGCAGGTACATCTTGAATCCACAGTAATTCATATGTGCTTTGCCGCAGAATATTTCGATCGACAACAGGCATACGGTCAATGGTCCAGTTTTTGGCATGTCGACTAATCAGACGATCTAATTCCACATACTTTTCTTGAACGCCGGAAATTAGGCATTTGGCAAACACCGCATCTTCTGGCGCGATCTGTTGATTCTCCCAAAATTCCTGTATGCCAACAGAAGTCTGGCCATGAAAGTCCCATTGAAAGAGGACCTGAAGCGCGACGGTTCGGGCACGATGTCGGTTTCGGGGTGAAGTTTTGGGCGAGGATGGCGTCGGAACATCTTCAGAGGCCTGAGTGGTTTTCATGAAGATTGCTCAGGTTTGTCTAGCATGCCGCGGAATCCAGGGGCTTGCCGATGAGACAGATGACATTGTTTCATGAGTGACACCATCTCGATGGCGCTGCGTGCTGCACTGATCCCTCGGTTCATATCAGGAACTTCAGTTCGTTCCACGGCCTGTTCCACAGTGTTTGTTGTGAGAACCCCAAAAATGACGGGAATCCCAAAATCCCATCCTGCTTGGGCAATGCCACGACTAGTTTCCGTACAGATATAGTCGAAATGTGGAGTGTCGCCTCTGATAATGGCTCCGATACAAATGATAGCATCGAATCGTCGGGATTGAGCTAATTGTCGTGCCATGAATGGGATCTCAAAGGCTCCTGGCACTTTGACCACTTCAATGTCTTTTTCATGCGCGCCGGCTTCTTGTAATGTCTCAATGGAAGAGGCAAGCAACTTTGAAGTCACCAGTTCATTAAACCGACTGACCACAATGCCAAACCGGCAGTCTTTCGCTTCAAATGTTCCTTCTTTTATGTTCATGAACGATCAGCCCTTTTATTGCGGAGTCGAGGTCCCTGTCCCCAACGCATGGTTGGTCTACAGGGACACCGTTTTGCAACAAGGTGTTTGCTAATGGACTGTTTGATATGGCTTCTACACATTATTTAAAAGATGCCCTAGCTTAGCCTTTTTTGTTCGTAGGTACTCCACGTTTGATTCCTGTGGAGCAATTTCAATTGGAACCCGTTCAACTACGTTCAATCCAAACCCATCAATCCCGACAATTTTTCGAGGGTTATTGGTAATGAGCCTGATTTCTTTTAATCCAAGGGCAACCAGGATTTGTGCCCCGACGCCATAATCTCGCAGATCGGGTTTGAATCCCAACTGAAGATTGGCTTCGACTGTATCACAGCCTTGGTCTTGTAGTTGATACGCACGGATTTTATTAAGGAGTCCAATCCCTCGGCCTTCTTGATTCAGATAGAGTAAGACTCCCCGCCCTTCCTTCTCAATAATCTCCATTGCTCGATGAAGTTGTTCTCGACAATCACAGCGTAACGATCCAAAGACGTCGGAGGTGAGACACCCTGAATGGACACGAACCAGTGTTGGAGATTCATCAATAGAGCCCTTAACTAGCGCAATATGAGTGCCAGCATCCAATTCATTTTCAAACACGGCCGCTTCAAATTTTCCAAATATTGTCGGGAGTTTTGCATTCACGACGTGTTTGACGAATGTTTCCTGGTGCAACCGATATTCGATTAAATCCTTAATCGTAATAACCCGTAGATGATGACGTTCTGAAAAGGCCTGTAATTCCGGCACACGGGCCATGGTTCCATCTTCGTTCATAATCTCACAAATGACTCCGGCCGGAGAGAGCCCCGCTATTCGTGCTAAATCCACCGATCCTTCTGTTTGCCCGGCTCGTTTCAAGACCCCGCCCTGATGCGCCCGAAGGGGAAACACATGACCAGGACGTGCTAAGTCAGAGGCTTTGCAGCTAGGATCCACGGCCATCCGAATAGTTGTGGCTCGGTCAGCAGCGGAAATCCCCGTGGTAATATCGCGGGCCGCGTCGATTGACACAGTGAAGGCGGTTCCAAACGGAGCCGTGTTTTCGACTGTTTGAGGATGGAGCTTGAGACTATCTGTTCGTTCGGGTGTCAAGGCCAGACAGATAAGTCCTCGACCGTATGTTGCCATAAAATTAATGGCTTCTGGTGTGATTTTATCGGCGGCAATGACCAAATCCCCTTCATTCTCACGATCTTCATCATCAATGAGAATGACAAACTTTCCTTCTTTGATATCGTTGATGGCTTGTGTAATCTGATCAAACATGAGACTCAACCCTACTATCTGGCAGGCTCAGTTTGAAGGCCCGTCCGACTTTTAAGACGCTCACAGCCGCAATGCCTGCGCAGAATGCAAACATCAAAAATCCACCTCCATAAGTTCCGGTCACGTCCTTCAGAATCCCGAAAGAGGAAGGCAGGAAAAATCCTCCAAGCCCTCCAGCTGCGCCAATAAAGCCTGACGCAGTGCCCATCGCTCCCTGGAATCGAAGCGAAACGACTTGAAAGACCATCCCATTGCCAAACCCTAAGAGCAGCAGCATCCCAATGGCCAATGGAAATGTCAAATAGGCAGGAAACAAACCACTCAGGGCGAGACTGAGCACGGCGATTATGCCCAAGGCCATTTGTAGTAATCCAATGCCTCCAAATTTATCAGCCAGATGGCCGCCGATAGGTCTTGCGAGGCTTCCGGCTAGACCACAGAGGGCAGTCATTGTGCCAGCCGCGACCATATCAAGCTGATATTGGTCATGAAAAAAGATAGGGAAAAAACTTGTAAATCCTACAAATCCCCCAAACGTAACTCCGTATAAGCCACATAACCAGATTAAAAACGGTTGTTGCCTTTTGATCGGTATGGATGAGGCCTCGGCACGTTTTTGGATTGAGGGGGTTTGAGGGTACGCCCAAGGCACGACCCACCAAAAGACAAGAGCTGTAAAGACCACAGGCACAATCATCAACCCAAAGGTTTGATGCCACCCCACTTCATTAGCAATGCGGGGAGCAAAGAAGGTGGCCAAGAGCACACCGCTGTTTCCAATGGCGGCAACGCCCATGGCTAATCCTTGATGTGCTGGAGGGTACGCTTGGCTTGCCAAGGGCAGCGCAATGGCAAAACTTGCGCCAGCAACCCCGATCAATAACCCAATGCCCAGCATCTGAAGATATGTCGTGCCAAAATGCCAAGCCAGGAACAGTGCCAGGATCTCAGCACCTAAGACCGCAAGCCCGATTGGTTTAACCCCAAACCAGTCAGCTAATGGTCCCACGACGATCCGTAAACAGGCTCCACCGAGTAATGGAACGGCAACGAGGAATCCTTTTTGTGTCGAGCTGAGATTAAATTCTTCTGCGATTGCGACACCCAGTGCTCCAATCAGCAGCCAGACGATAAAACTGACTTCAAAATGAAGCCAAGCGCTCATGAGTGATGGCCAATGGCCAGCTCGTATTGCCTGAAGGCTTGTGCGAATCATGACACCGTCACCATGTGATCAAGAGGGAAAAACCTTAAAGTTTTAAAGGAGATGACAATATTTTAACACTCACTATAGTGGAAGTTCTTTGGCTCGTGCAATTCGGTGATCTTGTCTAGTTTTCCAGCTAGGCTTTGTCGGCTTGGGCCTTTTTGTGATTACCTTCGTTTGCGTTTATAATGAAGTTCCTACACTTCTAAATTTAAGGTAAACTGCTTAATGAAAAAGCGAAGAGTGAAACCAGTCAAGAAGTCAGCAGAGCTGGAGATACCTATAGGACATGATGGTCCAGCCTTTCCGACCTTAGATGCTGTGGTCGTAGAGGAAGAGGAGGCTTCTGAGGAAAATGGACAGATTTCGGACAATCATGGCGAAGAGCAAGGGCTTGTTCCCACCAATCCGTTGAGTCGGTACTTGGCGGAAGTTCGTCGGTACCCCTTTTTGAGCAAAAAAGAGGAACTTCGCCTTTTTCACAATTATCACATCAAAGGGGACCGTGAGGCTGCGGTCCAGCTCATTTTGGCAAATCTCCGGGTCTCAGTCGCTATTGCGTTAGAATATGGGCATGCCGGTGCTGACCAAATGGACTTGATTCAGGAAGGCAATGTTGGTCTCTTACAGGCGATTAAAAAGTTTGATGTGACCAAAAATGTTCGATTCTATGCCTATGCGGCATGGTGGGTCCGAGCCTTTATCCTTCGCTATCTTCTTAACACGTTCCGTCTTGTGAAAATTGGTACAACACAAGAACAGCGAAAACTCTTCTATAACTTGAAGAAAGAGAAGGCCAAGCTTGAACAACTCGGGTTTGTCCCTGATGCCAAACTCCTGGCGGATCGCTTGAATGTTCGGGAGCGGGATGTCCTGGAAATGGATCAACGCTTAGGAAGTTGGGAGCTTTCGCTCGATCAGCCTGTAAACAAGGAAGAGGGGGAAGAGACATTCTTGGATCTTCTGCCAGCCCAAACGCCTCAAATTGATGAGGAGTTGGCTGAAACACAGCTTCGAGTGTTATTTCGGAAAAAGCTTGGCGAGTTTGCCAAAACGTTGAATGAGCGAGAAGAGGATATTCTCCGCAATCGGCTCCTTTCCGAAACTCCCATGACTCTTGAGGAAT
This sequence comes from Nitrospirota bacterium, assembly GCA_011088105.1. GTDB lineage: Bacteria > Nitrospirota > Nitrospiria > Nitrospirales > UBA8639 > JAALKI01. The sequence continues at coordinate 42,235 of JAALKI010000015.1, forward strand.
TGGGGCATAAATACTCCGTCACCAAAGAACGAGCCCGACAACTTGAGGCCAAAATCATTAAACGTCTCAGAAGTTTTATGCAATCCGAACTGCACGACTTTGATTCCCTCCGATTTTAGAAGACTTTAGTCCACATTTTTGCAACTTTTCCACTATCTGCCAGATCAAGAATGTCAAGAAATCGAAAAAATCTTTGTTGTAGGACTTGACTTCCGGCTTGTCGAACTTATCTGACTACAAGTCACATGGTTCTTCTTTCTTTCAGGAAGAAGGTACCCGTCAGCACATTAGAAATGTAGCGCTACACCCTATTTAAAGGAGGAGGTCACAGTAATGCCCACAAAGGAAAAAGAAAAAGAGCAGGAAGCCACATCTGCAAGAGGATTTCAACCCCTTGGCGATCGTGTGTTCGTGACGTATACCGAGGAGTTAGAAAAGACCGCTGGCGGCATTTATGTGCCTGACTCGGCTAGAGAAAAACCTCAACGCGGGACAGTTGAAGCGGCAGGAAAAAATGTCGAAAACCTCAAAGTTGGGGATCAAGTGTTGTTCGATAAATATTCGGGCACAAAGATCAAGATTGAAAGCGAAGATTGTCTGATTTTGAGAGAAGAAGACATCTTAGGTGTTTTCGTCCAATAACGTGGGCTGTTCTGGCCAGTTTGAATGCGATAACTCCACAAGAGACAATTCATTATTTTACAAAGGAATGAGGGAGGAAGATTATGGCAAAACAGCTCTTGTATAGTGATGCAGCGAGGGCCGCCATTTTAAAAGGCGTCAATCAATTATCCGATGCGGTGAAAGCCACGCTCGGCCCCAAAGGCCGAAATGCGATTCTCGATAAAAAGTTCGGTGCACCCACGATTACCAAAGATGGAGTCACTGTTGCTAAAGAAATTGAGTTGAAAAATCCTTATGAAAACATGGGTGCGCAATTGGTGCGAGAGGTTGCCAGCAAAACCAGTGATGTGGCTGGTGACGGCACCACCACAGCTACTGTTTTGGCTCAAGCAATCTACCGAGAAGGTGTTAGGCATCTGAGCGCTGGTTCGAACCCAATGGAATTGAAACGTGGGATCGATAAAGCTGTGGAAGTTGCTACGGAAGAATTGAAGAAGCTGAGCAAACCCTGCCAGTCAAAAAAGGAAATTGGGCAAATCGGCTCTATTTCCGCTAACAACGACAGCACCATTGGTGATCTGATTGCTGAGGCAATGGATAAGGTTGGCAAAGACGGTGTGATCACGGTAGAAGAAGCCAAGTCAATGAGCACTTCCTTAGATGTTGTCGAAGGGATGCAGTTTGATCGCGGCTATCTTTCGCCATACTTTGTGACCAATGCCGAGCGAATGGAAGCTTCCTTGGAAGATCCATTTATTTTGATTAATGAAAAGAAAGTCAGTGCCATGAAGGACCTTCTTCCCATCCTCGAGCAAGTGGCGAAAATGGGAAAACCATTAGTCATTATTGCCGAAGATGTTGAGGGAGAGGCTTTGGCCACTCTCGTGGTGAATAAATTGCGTGGAACGCTTAATGTATCGGCAGTCAAAGCTCCTGGTTTTGGTGACAGACGAAAGGCGATGTTGGAAGATATTGCCACATTAACCGGTGGTCAAGTTATTGCCGAAGAAGTTGGCTTAAAGTTGGAAAACGTTAAATTAACCGACCTGGGCCGAGCCAAGCGCGTAACGATTGATAAAGACAATACGACAGTTGTTGAAGGTGCCGGAGATCCAAAGCGAATCGAAGGTCGCGTGAAGCAAATTAAAGCGCAAATTGAAGAAACGACCTCAGATTATGATCGTGAAAAGCTTCAAGAACGACTCGCAAAAATTGTGGGTGGTGTCGCAGTCATCAATGTCGGTGCTGCAACTGAAACTGAAATGAAAGAGAAGAAAGCTCGCGTAGAAGATGCCCTTCATGCTACAAAAGCTGCTGTGGAAGAAGGCATTGTCCCTGGCGGCGGCGTCGCGCTTCTTCGTTGCCTTCCAGCCCTGGAAGCGATGAAATTGGCGGGAGATCAACAGTTTGGGGTCAACATTGTCCGAAGAGCCTGTGAAGAGCCTCTGCGGTTGATCTCTGAAAACGCTGGAGTTGAAGGATCCATTGTTGTCAATAAAGTCCGTAATGATTCAAATACCCAAGGGTACAATGCGGCAACAGATGAATACGTTGATATGTTAGAAGCTGGTGTGATTGATCCCACCAAAGTCACACGGTGTGCTTTGCAGAATGCTGCAAGTGTCTCAGGATTAATGTTGACAACAGAAGTCACCATTACTGATCTTCCTGAAGAAAAGAAAGATGCCCCAATGGGTGGTGGCCATGATCACATGGGTGGCATGGGTGGTATGGGCGGTATGATGTAAGTTTTTCTTGCATTGCTGCTTATAAATCGCAACGGCCTGTTGAGTATACTCACTCAACAGGCCGTTGCTGTATATGACACTTTAATCCCTAGGTCTAATGTGTCACTGTTATCTCACTATGATTTTTGATCAAGAAAATCAAATTTTAGGCCACTTGATTTTTCACCGCGGCCGTTTGTTTTTTCTCGCCCTAACCACACGACAATGCTTCCATCATGCCAACGAGTTCTCTTCCACTTGGTGTTGATAATTGCTCCAGAGCGGGGGATTTCTTCTTCGTAAACATAGTATGGAGTATTAAAGTCTCCTTCTTTAAGAATTGACGTATGCGGTCGTATTCGACGCGGTGCAAAACCAGGGACGATACGCGGCATGGCTGCACGCTGCAATTGGATGTCTCGACTCGTGGATTCCGTCGTTTCTTTTTTAACGGGAATAAACGGGATCCAGTTCTCCGGGACCGTGCTGGCAAGCATGTATTTGACGTCGGCTTCGTTTTCAATGGAATCGCGTTCTTCTTCTTGAGGTGCGAGAGATTGCATGAGGCGCTTGACTCGTTGAGCATGCTCGAAACCGTCAGTGCCACCTCTGACTCCATCAGAGATAGTATTTTCAATGGCCCAGACCATATTAGCCATCTCATCCCTGATCAACACCACTTTTTCAATAGGCTGGCTTTGCTGAACTCGAGTCACGACCGGAGGCACGAACAGCCAGGAATCATTCTGATGTCCCTGATCAAACGAAAGATCGTGTAATTGAAACAGTCCCCAGAATTCATCCCGTTTACGTTCATGAACATGCGGAACGATTGTGCGCTGTCCAAAGATATCCGCCACGACTATTTCATTGATTTGAGCAAGACATCCCAATGGCAATTCCAGAGAAAAGCTCAACCAATCATTGCTATACAATAACCCGAATTGAGCAAAAATCATTTTTGCCGTATCGGTTGTAAAGGCTTGGATATTTCCTAGGTTGACGGTGCGGTCTTCGAGCTCCCAGAAACGCGCGCTGGGCATGCCCGGGTATGTGACAGCGGTGGGGATTACCTCGGTGGCTCCTGTCTGTATTTGTGATGGTGCCGCCTTCTTCGATGGAGAGGCCGAAGGCATGGATTGTGACTGATTGGCATAGTCCACACTATACCAATCTAGATGACCACCGTGGTATTCCTTGGCTTGTAAGACCTTCGGTTGTCCGCCTACCGAGGGTGTGGTGCACGCGAATTGATATTCCAGGTGCGAGGGATGCCATGCTCGCTTGTCCATGTCTCGTTGCCCATACACTCGCTCAAACCAACGGATGAACTTCAACCCCACGCGGTCGACCTCATCATCTCTCTGAGCAAGAAAGTCCGAGGCGAAATGGTTATCACTTTCCTTCAAGTACAAGTAAAGAAATCCACCATCAATCATGCGACCATGTGCCACAGCCTGAATCATTTGGGAGAAGGATTCTTTACAGATGAGCTGAGCATTCTCGTATCGCTCTTGAGGATCAAGATCCCTGGGAGCGCGAAAATGGAGAAGCGTATTGGCCTTGAATCCCTCGATCACTGTCTCCACCTGCTCGAGAGGGATACGATGTCTCAGCAACCGCAGCCAATGTCGGCCCATCTCCAACCGTAGATTCAAATCCAATGTCGTCCGCTCTTTTTCCACGTTGGCTTCCAAGGGAACGTGAGAGTCGTACGCTTCTGGTTTGTTTGCCCCCAGGACTAGCGTATCCAAATAGGCCAGGCGATACCTCGCCTTTACAGAAATGATGGACCCCGCGTCTTGCCCAAGCAATTCACCGAACTGCCACTGCCGAGTGAGCATCCATAACGGATCTCTGATTTCACTCCGCAATGCCCTGTCGATTTCCAGGCTACGTGGTCGGGCTTCAATTCGATTCCAAATAGTGGCAGAGGGATTGTTCATGGGTTCTTCTCCACAGGAGCTTTGATATTCTTAGCAAAATCCACCACGGGATACAGGTCCTGATCATTGATGGGGCCGGCAATTACTGGGAGGAAATGAGCCAAAGGACTGTTCTTGATGAGTTCTGGATCCACGGCCCGTTTTTTGGCTAGATCCATGGTCTCACGAATGGTTGCCATGAGATCTTCCCATTGCCAATGACCGGTCTCTTGCGGGCTTACCGTCAATAGTAAAACTTGCGGCGCTTCGGAATTAGGCTGATTGTAATTAAAGGCTACTCCTGTTTTGGCTTGTTTATCCGGTAAGAATTCCTGCCATTCATCGATAACCATTCCTACATAGGAATGTGCTGAGGTCAACGGCCCCGTTAGTTCCAAGGCCAAGGAAAGGGTATCGCCATTCGTGAGTTCTTCTCCCGGGAGATGACAGGCAATCCACGGAGACTCTCCATGCGGCAACTGCATAATGCGCAGCATCTTTCCCTGGTCCTTGACGTTAAACGCCTCCCGTAATACGGCCAGTTCGTTATAGCGGTTGACCTGTGAACGGACGAGAGCAACTCCTTGCAACCATTCTTCTTTAGCAAACTCTTGGTCTTCGCCAAGAAGAGTTTCTCGGTCCGCAGCGCTATTCAGCACGGAAGCATTGAGCAGGGTGAACCCTGGAAAAATTTTGAATGAACGACCAAACACGAGCTGAACAAGTTCAACCAGCGCCTCCCATTTTTCTCGAGGGTTCGTCTCATTGGATACGTGTTGCAGGTTCGAGCGAGCCGCCGCTATTTTCTTATGCAGCAGCGCAATCACCTCGTTGGCCTGAAAGCGGAGCTCCGTGATGGTCTCGGGAGTGCATTGACGATCGAGCTTGGGCACGGCCTCGGACAGGCCATATGCTGCAATCTCCAGCAACGCGTGATACAGTTCGTCATATCCCTGTTCAGGCTGGACTTGTTCCTGCCCCATTCTCTCGTAAGCCTGTTGCAGTTTTGCGGTTACGGCCTCGAGCGATTCCTCGCCGCTTTCCTCCAGAAGCCGTGTGACTTCATCATAGATGTCAGTGATATGGATTTGGCCCAGTTGGATTGCTTGGGATGCCTCAGACTGGACCATGACATCCTCCGGCAGCATGGGCCGTGCCGACTGTAACAGCGTGGAGAGTGTGCGCAGGAGCGGCAACAATTCTACGAGACAGTATTGACCGTCGGCGAACCCTGTTTTGTCATGGAAATCGAGACTGAGAGCCGATTTGGTGCCATGCGCGGTCTCTTTCCTGATTTGCTCTTTGACCCGAAGACACAACTCGTTCTCCTGGGAGAGCCCATCTTTCTTTTCGATCATGACCAGTAAGTCGATGGGTTGAAAATCAGCTTGAGACAATGGCCAGGTAAGTCGTTGCTCGTCGGATAGCCATACGGTGACAGCGATCCGCGATGGATCAGGCAGCTGCCGACTCAGCCATTGGTTGAGTGGAGCATTGAGCCGCGATCGTGGGGTGGCAGCTGTGTTCTACGCCATGGGGCTCGTTGGACTGCCATCCATGGCTAGCCCGACTCGTTGCCAATAGATAAACCCTCTTTGCGGGGTGGCGACGACTTCTGGCTTATCAATGGTGCCTCCGTCATTCAGTGCGCGTAAGGCTGCGGCCGACCGTTCCGCATTGCCCTGAGCCATTTGATAGACGCTCTCCGCCATGAGCAGGTCGCTCAAGGCATCCAGGGTCTCCTCCAGGCGTCGAAGTTCTTGATCCAAGATGGCACGATGCGCGGACAGACAGTCATTCAAAATACCTGTTGACCAATGGGTCTTGCCGGTATGCTGTTGAAATGTATTCAGCAATGCTCGGCCATCCACGACCGTAAACACCATGTTGTCTCCCTCGTCCCCGTCGTCTTGACTTTGGGTTTCGATGGGAAATCGTCTGCGTAACTCAAGCAAATATCCGGCCACCCGTGAAACAAACCCAGTATCAAGAGGGGTTTTCTCGGCATAGGCGTGGAGTGCTCTTTCAAATTGGTATCCCAGGAGTGCGCCAAGCTCCTGGCCCTGTCGGATGCCGTCGAGATAATACAAAGCTTCTCGCACACGTCGTGAACTCAGATTGATTGCTAAGGGGTCAGTCGCGGTCGGGTCTGGATCCGTCGCATTATATGTAGCGTAGCCTGCACGCAGAATTGCGGCGGCATTGGCATGGATTAAGGATGGCGCATGGAGAAAGCCTTCCCCTGTGTCATCAACTCGTGGCTGCGGGATAATGCGATGGCTGTGAGGATCTTCTCTCAACCCCGTGTCAGGCTCGCTGCCCAGGTACACAAAACCATGTTTAAGAATCTGCTCGACATCATGCCCCTCGGCATCGAGGGCTGTTACGTCTAACACCGGCACAGTGATGTCATCGAGCGAGGAAGTCACTTCGTTCCAATTGACTAATTCAGGCTCTGTGACTTCTTGAACCATCAGACCAGGCAGATGGCTGGGCCGGAGATCTTCCAGATAGCCGAAGGCTCCCAAAAAGATGCCGTGTGGATTTCGCGTTCGTTGTTGGGCCAGACGTTGATGAAGAAGTCCCAGTATCCAGGTGTCTAGTCGATAATTACAGAGATCGAGGTGCTCGACCAACACCCGCTCTAGACGTGCCGTAGGCAAGTCTTTGATAACGGACAAGGCTGCATGCATCTTAGCCAAATCCTGTACGGCTTCGGTTGAATCACTGGCTTGAAGTTGATCGTTGATGAATTCGAGTATAGTCTTTGTGCCAGTGACCTGTTCGAATCGTTGACTCAGAAGGTTCCACTTGTTGGGCTCGACTGTTGCCAACGTGGTCGTGATCGCTTGGAATTCTGAATCAACCGCAGCTTGGATAGCTTCCTCAACATCTTTCACAAAATCTAGCATTGTGATTTCAAGGTGATCGGAGGCTGGCTCAGGAATCACGCGCTGCCGCAGTTTTTTGACAGCTTCCTGTACAGTCTCCGCGATATAGTTGGTGGCTTTGAAACAATCAAAGGCATTAACCACGGCTTGTTCAAATCTTGTGATTGCTGCTGCATCACCACTTCCCTCATCAAGAAGCTGTTGATACAATCGTCGTAATTTATCCAACACGCTGTGTTGCCATTTCAGTTGTATAGCTGTTTGGAGAACGTATTTGTGATTCTCGCCTAATGCTCCATGTTCCTCTCGTTCCTGATCCATATCCGTGACAGGACTAACCAGCCCGGCTTGTTTGAGCAACGCGATCGCGGTATTGATATAGGTGCGTGTCACGGCATGTCGAAGGAGCAGGTACAGAAGCGGCAAGCCATCATTTGGCTGAAGAGGGAGCGTTTCTGGTTTTAATTCCTGAAGCAAATCAGCCTGAACCAGCCAATCCAGGTAATGCTGCTCGGAGTCGGGAAATTTCTTGACTGTGCGTGTCTCGGAAAACGGCAACCCGTCGATCAGCGGGCCATTCAACGACCTGACGTCTTGTGAATACATCATGTCGAAGATCCGGGTGGCAGACTCAAACGGCCCAAACGATACCCCCATATCTTTCAACCCGTTCATGACTTGCCAGTATTGGTCATCCATCTCCTTGTCTAGCTTCACGGGCATAACGTCGTCGGCAAAGAACGGGTCTACTAGGGTTCGCACATAGAACTCCACGGACGCAGCATGTAATCCCAATAGCTGAACCAGACGATCGGAAAACTGTTCACCTTGAATGAGAGAATCCCCGGCATGAATCACGTTCGGGACGAGGCGATGCCATTGGCTGTCTAAAGGCTTCAAGACGCGATGGAACAACGCACGAGCAAAGTCATGTTCCGACACGCCTGAGGGGTAATCCCAACGGGACAACGCCGTGGTCGGGACGATCCCGTAGGGTTGGTTGCCAACCCGAAAACAAGGCGTCAATCCTCTCCCGGTCACAAATTGCGCAAAAAACTCATGTGTCTGCTTGAGCGTATCTTCATCCAGCAACGGCGACAAAAACTGACGCAGGAAATATCCCATGGTGGCCGGCCATAACACCTGGTTGAAGGCTATGGCTTCATGAATATCGAGCTGGTCGCTGTGCAGCATCCGTTGAAACAGGTCAACGTTCAGCCCAAGGGCTTTCGCCAAATACTCTCCATCCGGTCGGTGAGCAGCCTCATTTTCGGATGCAGAGATCAAAGATGCTCCCCATCGCCGGTAGGCCGTGCGTTCCTGCTCTTCTTCCTGTTCATCGCCACGATGCTTCGCGATGTTGTTCGTCGGTGTTCCCTGCGGCAGAAATGCGCACCCTTCGAATTTATGTTGATGATTCAAGAACAGTTCTTCTAGCAACTCTTGACTCTGCTGTTGATCGGAAGAAAGTCTCAAACCCAATACCAGCAATTGATCGAACCCTTCCATGAATTCCTTGTCTGAAAGAGGAATTCGTATACCCATACCCATCTGCTCAGCCGTTTCGAATTCATTGAGCCACCGAAGTTTTTCAGGAAGCTCCAGCACGTCCTCGGCTGTTGAAAATTCGTCCTGTTGAGGATCGAGCCCCAGCACAAGGCTGTGATCAACTGGATTGCCTTGGTATTCACGATAAATATCCCCGGAGTAGAGCCGAACAACAAAACGATCAGGCAAGACTCGCGTATGTGGGGCCTGAGTCCACGGCGCGGCTTTCAACGCAATGTCGGGAAAGATCGGCGCTTGGGCATAATCAGTCTGCGCACTCAAAAAGTTTTCAGGCTGTGTGGTATGGATGATCCACTTGGCCCTTGCGGCCTTGAACGTCTCTTGCACATGTGTCCAAGCTTGCGACTGGCGATCCTGACGCTTAGCCTGTGCTTGTTCAGTCGCTGGAGATGCCACCTGACGGAACTCATGTTCAGTTTCCCATATCTCTATCCAATAGGCGCGTCCGGCGTCCAATTCCGTTGGTAATAGGGCGGTTTCATGGCTGTGCACAAAGAAATCATCTGGAAATATCCTGACCCAGAGTTCTCGTGCATCGTTTTTTCTGGCCAACCAACGTCCCTTAGCAGACGTGAACGCACCACTTTGAATCTGGGATTCAATTGCGTTCGCCACCGATTGGTGACCATCGGCTTTTAACCTCGTTAACTGTGGAATGTGGGTGCCTTCGGGGCTTTCAGGCTCAGAGGCAACAGGAGGTCGAGACGCAAGATCCGAGACATCAAATACAAAGAACGATCGATTTTTCGCGCCACATGTTTGATGATCATGAATCGTGTTTCGACCCTGATCGGCATGAGTAAAAACGGGATGCCATCGTCCAGATGTTCAACCAGATCTTGGGGGATTCCTTCGTCATGAAAGGCATGTACGGCAGCCGAAAGCTCCACTTCCACTTGCTGGAGCATGTGCATCGCATCCTGGATTTCCTGTCCTAGACGGGCCTGTTCCTGAATGAGCGGAGCCATGGTTGTAGGTGTGGCCCCCTCGAGCTGATCGAGAATTATGTACAGTCGTTGTTGCAGCTTATAGTGATGGTCGCGTAAACCTCTCTGCTTACCTCGTAACTGTTGGACCGTCTCGCGGTGTTGAATAAAATTATTCATCGTGCTCAAGTTCGTTTTATGGTCATTTCAGCAATTCCGATGAATGAATCGCAACGAGAAATGGCTTCTGTAAAAGAATCCATGCCATGTCGGCAGCATTGCCATTCCCAACTGCTGGATCTCCGGCTACAGCCCCAACCCCTTTCCCCCAGACAATGCCCTCCCTCTCAACGTCTTCGAGAACATTTCGTTCAAAATCCATGTAGTCGACCAGATTCGGGAAATCCTGCCATGAAAGATTATCCCAATTGTCCTGAGCTGCGGCCTTCTCTAAATCCAGCCCGAAACGCAGTTCACCGCCTCGTTCCTTTAGGATGAAAAACCAGCCTGGATCTTCTTGATCGCCGCGCGCTTGCTCAATGGTTTTGTTAAACCCAAAAAAAGAGATATCTGGGTCAATCTGCGCATGAAAGAGTGGGAAAATCATATCTTCCTTGGCTTGGCTGATCGTTCGGGTTCCTTGGTCTTGCGATTTCCATATGGCCCGCTGCATGCAGACAATTGTATTGGGGTATTTCTGCAAGAGTTCCGCTCGAATCGTAAAGACCAATTCTGACTCAAGGTTCCCCGGCTCATGACTCTTATCACCCAACGATGTGTGAAGCGGCCATTGATGAATGGGCATGATATCCAGCGTTGGCGTCGTCAAATTATCTCCCACATCCCAAAACTGCTGGAAATAGGTGCCCCGTTGATCTGTGGGATACTCCCGCCACAACAATTCCCTAGCCATTTCATGGTTGAGTCCCAACAGATAGGCTTCAATAAAGGATTCATTATTCTCGAATAGACAAAAGCTGTTTTGGGGAATACGGTCCAAGTTTGGAAGGAGGTAATCGGTCGAAAGGTCTGCGAGCTTGACGTACATCGGTTCTGGGAAGGTTGGCGCGGCCATGATTTGGCTGGTCTCATCACTCGCACGGGTCTTGCTGTCAAGCTGTCGATTAATCGTAGCTCGTAATCTGGCCTTGATGCGTTTTCCCGGTTCCAAGGTTGTAAGCACATCGGTATTGAGCTTCAGCAAGTTAATCCCAGCCTCTCCAACAGAAGACGATGGTTTCCCACGTTGGAAATGATCTTGAAATACCTGCGGTGCTTGCGGAGAAGAGGACGCTATCGCAGCTTTAAAAAAAACGGCTGCTTGCGTCACGGTGGTCGCTTGATACGCATTTGCACCGAGCACACGCCAATTGGTCCAGGTTTCCGTGCTCTGTTTTTGTGTAAACGGAATTATTTTTTTCCTGGAACGTACCCGCCGCATCAATGGCCCGCGTTGACACGTCATTTTGGTATATAGCGGATGGGCAAAGGCACTGGTGCAAGCCGGGCTCTCCCTGATCGTTCCCGAGATAGTTTGACCTCCACTCTTCACCTTGTTATGTACGAGAGAGGTCATAACTGACAAATTAGGCACGCTGAGTTTTGGGCTCTTGAAATGCTTGCGATACAAGGCTTTGCTCAGTTCAAGGCTCAATTGCTGTCGCCGGATTCGCTGATTCGCGTCGAAGAGGCTGCCAAATTGCTGCCACGCGCGCTCTATGTAAGCTTCTTGATCCTGCTGGACGGTTTCCGTGCCCAACCCCGCGACGAATCGGTACGTTGGATCAAGGTTGAGTTGATTGTACCAACGAGAATTCGCTTCAACCCGTTTTTGTCGCGTATGATGTTTGCCATAGAACGGTGGTGTGATAATCGGATCGTCATACATCGTGCGCTCAGGATCGTCTGGATAGAAAGGATTCTTCGCGAACCTACCTTGCACGGTTCGATCTTTGAGATCTTCATCAAGGTTAATCAGGCTCACCAGATCCTGGACGAATACCTTAGCCGCTGGCTCTTCAGATTGCGGGAGGGGAACACGTTTGTTTCCGGGAAGGCGGAGGGCTCCTTCGAGCATGAGCACGCTCTGCCGGTTGCCCTCTCCTCCTTCGTAATGAAGCCCATAGCCAGGTGATTGCACATCGATCGGTCGTTGTCCGATACGGGGATCCAGCTCTTTTCTCGGTTGAATCTTTCTCACCAACGATTCAAAGTCACCGGCCGGTCCGGTCCGGAATGACCACTCATAATACACCGGCCATTGATCCGGTTGCCAAGTATGAGCATCGCCCCATGAGCTTTGCAGCGTCCCGACAGATGTAATCCGTTTGGCATCCGCGCCCAGTCCAGCTAGTCGTCCTTGTTCAAAGGCTGGGATGAGAAATGCCGTGTAGGTGGTGCGCGGTTTGAGCTTCCGTGGACACAAGATTCTCGAACAGCCAACATTGGGGGACTGATCAAGCAGCTCTTTGACCTTAGCGTCTGGGTTTGTCCCTCCCTGGGCGGAGGCTAATCCCATGTTGATGTGCGCATGTGCCCAGGCCCACAGTTGGTCTGGGGGCGAGAACGGTCCTGTTATCGCCCCTTCAGGTATGTGAATCGCTGGCAACCGTGCATTGGTTAACCCCAGATGTTCGAATTCCGCATCTTCCAGTACGATCAAGGCCAACCAAGGCCTGAGCCTATTGCCGTTTGGCGATGCCGGGGTGTATCGCCACGGGAAATCTTCGTCGTAGAATTCAATGTAGGGAAGATAGTTGCTCTCAAACGTCTTGATGCCTTCCCGTGGTTCCGTTTTGATGACTGCCCGACGGTCGAGTCCGATGATGTCTCCCGGTCCATATAAATTCAAGGTTTGCGGGATCGCTGTTAAAGTATTGCCTCGCGACCGAATGTTGACCTGCAAATCTATTTGAACCCGAGTCTTGGGGCTGTCCTGTGCCCCCAAGGGATCTGCTCTCTCGATCTGAGTTGACAGTCCTCGGCGAAACCAAGAAAAAAAGGTGTAGGTAGGTTGCGTTTTGCTCATCGGATTACCTTTCGATAACCAGGATCTCCATGGAGTCAGGCAAGCTCATAGGCCGGTACCACTGCGAGCTGCGGTTCCAATTCCGGGTTTTCCTCAACAATTTCTTCGAGTAATCGCCAGGCTTCCGTTTGCGTCTGATACCGCATGTTGTCGCCATAGGGCATGAGATCGTGCTGATAAACTAACACGTATTCCTCATGAGGCATGAGGAGGGGTTGGATGCCGTTCATGTGCGCGAATTTTGCCTTGTGCCCGAATTCTGATTGGCCAACAGTATTCCGCATGCTCAAAAGGCTGAATAGTTCACCCTCTTCTTGGTACAAATCGGCCATTGAGGGTTTCTGCACGTCATCCAACACTTTTCTTTCGTAGACTACGGTCTTCTCCCGAAAGCTACCGACTGTCACGTGATCTGCCTGTTTCATTTTGACGCCAGCGGGGAACGATTCGTATGACTTCCGACTCAATTTTTCCTCTTCTGTGAGGTCAAGATACATGGCGGGTGCAAAAGCGTCTCTCTCTGTCAAGACCGCCAAATCCTGGCCTTCGCCGTCGACTAACTGTAGGTCGAACCGTGTGGCTCCTTCCAGGGCTTGAGGACCGAACTTGTCCAACCGAATCGTGAGTGGGAGAACACTTTGACTGATGGCTACTCCGCCTGTGGGATGAAGCAGGATGGGGACTTGATTGTCGTTCTCTGCCTGCTCTTCTTTCTTGACGGTCACTAGCAGCCGAGTCGCTGACGGTGTAACCTCTTGCCAGTTGCGAATGTCGTGTAAGGCTTCCTCGAGTTCTGGCAACAGGGATACGGTTTGGACTCGGGTGCCGATTTCTTCACCGCAGGTTTCATCAACAGGCAGGGTTTTTGACCAGAACAGGACTTTAATGGTCGCCTCTCCTTGAAGTCGCCATGGGGTAGTTCCTGTAAATGTTCCCTTGAAGACCACATCGACCAGAGTTTTTGACCCCCAGCTGATTTTCAAAAACGCGGTAATCCGGACGAGAAAATTCGACCGAGAATAGAACAAGGCATCAAAGGCAAACCCGCCGTTTACCTTAAATTTCCAAATCTTGAAATAGAAAAAGACACCGGCACCAATCTGAAAGGTATTGGGCGTAATCGCCATGTAAAAAGTCAGAATGATCTGAGCATTTTTTCGATCAACCAGGGCCAACATCAGCCGATTCATCGGAGGAAACCCTTCAGGGATTTCGTTAAAATCAGGATGAAATCCTCCGACCGAAAGGAGGAAACATTTTTGTTGTCCCCATTGCACACGTAGGGCCATGTCGCCTTCTAAACGGAAGCTCAACAAGGCCGAATCAAACAAGCTTGCGTCAAACGAGAAATAATTTTTATCGAAATCCACAATGCCAGCAAAATTGACTTGCAGCTTCAGGACGGTCCGTTCCTTGCCTAGTGCTTTTTTGCTGATCAAGGCCCTGACTATCCCGACAATAGCCAGTCGGAAGGGATCTGGCACCTCGATTAAGAGGCCAATTTCAAAGGTGATGAGGCTCTTCGCTCCCCAACCAATCAACGCCATGAGCCCGAACACGTATTGGCCGTCGTGCGGCGGGAAAATAGTATTGGCACTGTTGATAATACGTTTGGCGTTTTCCAAGGGTTTTGTGGGGAACAGCACGTCGTCCAAAGTATTTTCCCTCAACCCTAAGCGAATGGCCGACGCATCCATGGTTCGATTGAGCCCGATGAGGCCGCCGACGCCGTTCAACGTGAAGCCCAAGCCCAACTGAACAGGAGAAAATTCCACGGAAACGATCAACAGGAAGGAGTAGCCCTTGCTCCCGTCCGGCATCTTAGTGGTGATGATCCCGATGGCTTTGACCTTTATCGTTTCTTTCACAGTCAACTCCACGACGCCTGCGTACTGTCCTTTTTCCTTATCAAAATAGAGATACCCGGCGCCCTTGACGGCCTTGGCGTCGACCTTGATGCCGACGCCCTTTGGTGGCTTCACGTCAAAATCAAAGAGGGTTTCTGTGGACTCCGGGTTTTCGGCTTGCGGGTTGTCAAAGGTCCACAGGGCTTGCATGCCGATCGACTCGACTGTCGCAAGGAACGGCCCAAGTTTGACCTTTCCACTGACGGCCGTATACATCCGCACTTCTTGGTTGGAGGCATGCAAACCTGCCTGCACGGCCGTTAAGGTGAAGATCTTCCCGAATTCCAGATGCTTAGGCAGCTCGACCTCAAGCCCGGTCCCGCCCTTGATGTACCAACCGAAAGCACTGGACCATCCCAGCCCCAGTTCAAATTCAACGTTGACGCCTTTAGCTGGAACGACTTTGCTGAGAAAGCCGTCCTTGGAATCCGGGACTACCACCAGCCTACTGTCGGCGAATTCCAACAAAAACCCGGCATCTCGCTTATCGCTGGAGAAGTCCAATCCGCCTTGAAGCATGATCTGTCCCAGCTCAAGCCGTGTGTCTTCGGTTCCTCCGATGATGTAGGCCTTTTCTTTGCCGGGTTGGCCTTTGGTCAATGTGAGGGTCAACCGGGTCTCCGTGTCCCCTGCTTGCTCATCGCTGCCATTGATCACAAACGGATGGATGAACTGAGTGGCATCGATCTGGACAGTCCAGTCTTTGACATTGAAATCTCCCTTAACCCCCCCAAATGGTAGGACACCCAATCCGATCTCACGGTTCGGTTGACGAATGAAAACCAGGCTTGCCCCGACTTCGACGTTATCATCCAGGAACTCGTACCAGAAACTGAGCGTCCGTTCGTTGACTTGCCGTGCCACCGGATCTTCAAAGTCCAACCAATCAGCGGGCTTGAGGCCAACCACGACGTTGGCGCCGGTACTCGTTAGGAATTTCCGCAGGCGTTTGAACAGTTTTTTCGACAGCTTCTCAAGTTGAGGGTCTTCGAGCTCCGAGACGGGCTGGGGAGAGGCGGCTTGATCTTCCGGTTCAGAGAGGTATTCCTCGATGATCAGTTGCGCAGGATCGTCAAACACCTTACCAAGTTGGTTCCAATCGACTTCCGTGGTGGCATGAGGAAATCGGATGATCTTGCCCTCAGCATCACGCAGATGTTCTTTTAACGTACTCTCAGATCCTGGTTGAATCACCATGGTCAGGACTAGCCCATGGTAGACTTGAGGCAGAAAGAATTCCAAGTTCTTGAGAAGTAGGAGTCCCCCAAGGCGTCCGGTGTGTTCGAGGAATACGTCCTTGTCAAATCCAGGTTTGACATCGCTCCCTTCTTCCTTGACTAGGGTATAGATTCGTGCCCCGGACCCAGCCAATTTTCCGAGTAATTTCAAGACCTTGGTCACCTCGGAAAATTTTTTCGGGGGGCGTTTGGCAAGGTCTGCGACGTCCTGGTATGCGCCGGATAGTTCGTCCCCTACTTCACTGATTTTCTGTAAAACGGTGAATCCTCGGCCGCGTTCCCCTTCCAGATCCAAGTCATAGCCCAGCTCCCAGAAGGCATCATAGAGCAACTGCGTGCTCTTCATCACAGCCACGCTATACTCGACGATCAGAAAGATCTTCACCACCGGGCTTTCTGATTCTTTCGCCTTTTGAGTCGGTTCAGATTTTTGAGTTGGTTCAGGCATGACGCTGCTATTACTGAATTAGGGACTGGTTTGTTCCGCTTCCGGTTCTTCAAGCGGGACGTTTGGAGCTTGGTACTTCGGATCTTCAAAGTCCATGGGCACGACAAACCGCGTGAGTTGTTTGGGGTCTTGCTCAAAGAGGCCTGTGGGCTGGGACTGGCCTTTTTCCATGATCCAATGAATTTGATTCACAGATTTGCGAATCCTAACTTTGGTTCCCACCGCATGCTCGTCTTTTTTTGTTTGATCGATGCCTCGACGCACTTTCAGAAATTTCCCAATCGGCGGCGTCATCGTCACCTGCACGACCTCAAATGCTTCGTCGTCGATGACGACCTGAAACGGCGGTGCGGGAAAATCTTTGATGATTTCCGCTTCGAATTCCTTGTCGGTGAGGGAGATCTGTTTGGTAAGAACGCCCTCTCCTTCCCAATGAAAATCGAATTCCGCGATGCTGTTGATGGAAATCATCTCTAAACCTGGGACTTTCTTCTTGCTGTAGAGAAAATGCGGCGCGATTTTTTTGAAAATCGCTGCTTCCCCTCGATGAGGCTGCTCCAGAGGTGTTCCAAGACTTTCTCCGCGAATGGCATCGATCCGGTACTGCCAATCCGGCGGTGGATACTTAATGTTAGCATCACGTTGATGAAACGGGATCATGACAGGTTCTTTTCGAATTAACGAAGGGCGGTAGTTGGGGAACCATCGCGTATTGAGGAGAATCTCACTGCTTTTTTCTTCGCCTAGGGCCTCTTGTGTATGGTATCCCAAGAATATTTCCGGAAACGGTAATTTTTCCTTGTTATCCAGAAAATCATCGATTTCATATCCCAAAAAGTGCATGAAATGGAAAATGCCCACTTCATTCTTCGTGCCGCTGCACACGAGGTGAGCCATGATAAACTCTGCGGGCGATGCTTTGGGAACATTCGCCTTAGCATCTTTGATAGGGTCATCGTGATAGATGCGGAAAGGTTTCTCGGCCCAATATTGCATCCGCATAATCGCACTGAAGTGTACGTCGCCGGATAAGACCACTAACCGAGTCCGCCGTTTTCCATCACGCGTCGGGATCCGAGACCCAAGCCGTGAGATCACGTTTTCAAATGTCTTGGTTTGAGGAACCCATGAATCCGCCAAGTCTGGATCATTGGCCATCATATTGTGTCTCCCGACGTCTCCCTCGATTTCGGTGACGAGCCCTTTTACGGGTAGCAGATATTTTCCTACCCAATTCCGGAAATAATTAATCGTCATCAGGTTGCATGGTGAGATCACCAAAGTGAATTCCGGCTCGGCCGACGTCAACGGGATCTGTTCCAACACGGCTTCTTCACTGAGATGCTCTGACGCTCGATATCGTTTGTCCGGAAACGACCGCTGTGTCCGCGCGTCGAGAAACACGGCTTCGTATCTGGGATGCTGAAATGAAAAATGCCAGGGTACGGATTCTTTGGAAATCGGGAACTTGCCCTTACGTGCCGATTCAATCAGTTTATTGACTTGCTTGTCCGTGAAGGGAATGTTGACGAGTTTGGCGATGCGTTGCTCTGCGGGATGCCCGGCTTTGCATTGATTGTGGATCCAGTCCGCGATTGACTCCAAGAGCACTCGGTCTCGAGGCTTGGGGTTCTTTTCGGCGGTGGCAAAGAGGTCCGGCGTATTCCCCCAGGCTTGAAACACGGCAAAAGCGGCTAGCCCATTCATCAAAATACGACGACCTAAGGCCGTTTGATAGACCTCTTCCACCCAATCCCGATTGAGATGCCAATCGTCCGTCACTTCATGGTCGTCAAATGTCATGTAGGTAGCAATGTTGGCTAAGCCTCGCCGGATTTTAGGAATGCCTTTCAGGAAGAGCAGGAGTTGTCGTTTTTTTTCTCTGAAACCTCCTTTTTTCTTTTCAATTTTATCTGTAAGCTTTTCTTGAAAGTCATCCTCAAGTTCTTTTGCACGTTTTTTTCGTTTTTCTTGGTCCGGTTCCTCTTCAGGCAACTTTTCCAGCGCCTTACGCAATTCTTCTTGAGATTCTTCCTTCGATTTCTTGACAAAATCCACGTAGACTTCGTCGGTATCCGGGGGAATGGCCTCGGGGGAAACTTCTGGGATGTCAGGCCAAAGGGTATCCGACCAGATGAAAAGATACATGGCAAAAAACTCACCAAGACTCAATAAATGGCTCGACCCGGCCTTGGTCGTAAAATTGGCGGTATAACGAACCAACTTCTTTCGGGTCGCCGAGCCGAACGCACTCGGCAGTTGGTTGATTCCCGGCAAGGGTTCCTCCCATTCTTCCTTTCCCCCCAACAACACTTTGGCCGCATCGTTCAAGAGATACAGCAGTCCATCGTCGACTTCGTCGGCATAGATCTGATCTCCGGTGAGGAACAATTGTTGCGGCCGTCTAGGCGAATTCCAGTCTCTTTCGAGGATGTCATCGAGCACGGGCATGGCATCCAACCCCTGACCGACCGTGGCCCGACACGAGGCCTGAATAAAATGGAGCTGCTTTACCTTCAGAGGAGGGAGCATGACCGCGGGAAGGTGATACTCGTGATACGTAATTTGTTCGATGCTTTTCAAGACGCCTTCATCGCGGAGACTGGCGAATCCGCCGGCCTTCTCGTTATCAAAGGCCATGTCATAGACGTAGGATTTTCCCCATTCGAGGGTTTTCTCTTTGCGAATCTTGACCGTGGCGTCTTGGACGTGTTCGACAGGTTCGGTTTGATCGACGCCTCGGCGCACTTTCATGAGTTTGCCGCTCGGCTGAGCGGAACCGACTTCTAGGACTTCCAGGATTTCATCAGCGATCAGGACCTGAAAGGGCGCACCCGGAAAGTTCTCGGTGACGTTAACGTGCACTTGCTCATCAGTGGGAGAAATCGGTTGAGCAAGGGTGCCTTTTCCCGTTAACTTGCCGAGTGTTGCGCTGATGGTCACAACATGCAGATGTTCACCCAGACGACACGTGGCCTCCTCTCCAAAAGCCAGGAGTTCTCCTCGTTGACCATTTCGATCTTCAAACACTGATAGGGCAACGGATTCAACTGCTTTTCTTAATACAACCAAAACAGAGACGCTTCGGTCATCGACATGTCGAACGATAGGACCGCAAATGATGAGCGGAAGAGTCTCAATTCGTTCTGCCAAGGAGGTGAACTTCATATTGTTGATTCTCTTCTTCAACAATGAGTCATGCTAGATGGCGCTCGTGTTCGCATAGAAAAAGTATGGCATGCGATATTAGTTATCCCAGTCCAATTTTTCTCGAATGGTATAATGCTTGAGGCTATAAGCATCTTGTTCCTGTGTATTGGGGTGCAGCATCAAAAGATGCAACTGACCCCTCATTCCTGGGGCTTTCGTGCCAATATTCCAATGGGACACCGCCTTAGGCATGGGGCCATTTCGATAGATAGTTTTGTACATTTCTTTTCCTGTGCGGTGGTTAAACGACCACAGTTGTCCATTGCCTCCTGTGCTATCAACTAGAAAGAAGTATCGACCGTCAGCAGAAAATGAACCGCTTTGGATGTTGATCAAAGATACGCTGCGTCTGAATTTATTGAGCACATTATATGAGGAGGGAAATGACAAGCTCACTTGATCGCCAGACAGAGTGATCCTGTATCTTTTGACCCCGGTGGACGTGCGTGGTTCAGAGGAATAAAGATATCCATTGACTGGATTGATAGCAATCCAACCAATGGATCGTTGACCTTGTTTTAAGGAGAGTGTATCGATGAGTTTCATATTGGTGGCATTGAATATCGCAACGAGGGGACGATTTTTAGCTCGCCCTTCTCCTTCTAGCGCCACAAACAGATGGCCTTTGTAATAATCCAGATCTCCATATCGCCGATAACCTTTACGTTGGAGATACGGCGGGATATCAATTAATTTAGCTGATGCCGGTGTAAGCTTTCCCATGGTTGCAAGATTCAACGTCACCGGAATTTTCCATAGCATGTCATCTTGTGTGAAAAACCAATGGTTTTGATCATGGGCAGTGCCGCGTATTTCTTTGCTCAGTTTATTCACAACTTGTTGAGGATAATCTCCCGTCAGGTCAAAGCGAGAAATAATTGTCTCTAGTTTTTGGATTTCGAGTTTGACGGAATTAAAGTGTACATTCATGTACACGTCATCTCTTGTGCAATTGCCAATATCCTTTCCCCCGGTATCGCCCATGATTTCAAAACGACGAACCAGATTGCCGCCTGTGATTTTTGGTTTGCTTGTCTGGGTGGTGATATCTAATCCATGATCGTTGTCTATGTATCTTGCTTCTGAATAGGGATTACTGATGATTCTATTGATCTTATAACCGGTCGGCGCCGTATAGACGGTATAAGTCCAGGTCCCTCTCGTCTCGGTCCAGTCACGCTTGGTCTCAATTGCATGTAAAAAAAGTCTTAAGACAACCTTGGTTTTCCCCTGGAGGCTTACTCTCGCGGTTGCTGTGACTTTAGGCCCATGCCCACCGAATTCACGGTCGCCACGTCTGGTATTCGTCGGGCATAGACGAGATTTAGAGGAAATACTGATAGATTTATTGGATTTGGCCTGAGGCCAAGCCTCAGATGAGGAGAAGAGCAAAAGAAGGAGAACGAGAAAAAACCTATCGATCGATATTCTCATGGCCTTTATGAGAAGAGATCCCGGGTTTATTAAATTACTTCAATTTACGAGTTACACATTGCCTCTCTATGAACATTTTGGCACATGTAAGCTTCCCCCAACCACGGACAGGCGCAATGTAGAGCTTTCTGGCAGAATG
>JAALKI010000048.1 GCA_011088105.1 Nitrospirota bacterium
TTTTATTATCTATATAGTTCAATTTATTTCAGTTTTATAATTAATAACATTAATTATATAAATATATAACAGTTATAAATAATTTTAAGGAGGGAAAGGCGATGAACCTCATTAGCAAAGTCGATCGCAAAACACTGGGTGTTTGGTGGAAGCGTAGGTCTTTTTCTGTTGCTTTCTGTCCTCTTGTCCTATGGAGATACCGGATCGTTCTTCGAGGACAACCACAAAAAAGCCTTTCGCGCTAAAGTCTTTTTAGATGCTCACGATATGGTTGCCGAAGGCCAAAAGACCTTCCGATTCGATACATTTGGAGATGAAGCCTTTTGGGGAGGGACCCTCAGATTACATGAAGCCATCGCCGGGAAGCAGAACGGTGGAGTCGGTCCAGGTGTAAGCCCGAATACCGCCCTTGCAGTGGGATTAAAAGTCGACAAAGAAGCATTACCCAAATCTCTGAAGCGGCAGATCAAACGAGGTAACGTCGACCTCGATGATCCTGCAACCACCTTGGCCCTACTCAAACTCAATGCGGTTGTCGGCGTTACCGGATTTTTTGATGAGTATGGGACCATACAATCCATCGGGATTCAATGCGCATTGTGTCACTCGACTGTAAACGATTCATTTGCTCCAGGAATCGGTCGTCGGCTTGATGGATGGGCTAATCAAGATTTGAATGTGGGAACCATTATTGCCTTAGCCCCTGACCTGAGCTTCTTTTCGAACTTGCTCAACCTTTCTCAAGATACTGTCCGAACTGTCTTGAATGGCTGGGGACCAGGAAAGTTTGACGCTCACCTCTTGTTAGATGGGAAAAACGCCCCAACACTCATTCCCCCTGCGTTTGGTCTAGCCGGTGTGAATTTGCACACATGGACAGGGTGGGGCTCGGTAACACATTGGAATGCCTTTGTCGCAGTCTTGGAGATGGGAGGACAAGGCACGCTCTACGAGCCACGACTAAATAATGAGGAAAAATTTCCCATCGCTACAGAAAATGGGTTTTATAATGTTCGAAGAAAACCAGATCTCGTGACCAAAAAACTCCCAGCGTTGCAGTTTTATCAACTTGCCTTACAAGCACCGCGAGCACCGCGTGGCAGTTTCGATAAACGGGCTGCTAGGCGAGGAAAGCGGGTATTCAATAAGCAGGGCAAATGTGCGGGATGCCATGTTCCTCCGATTTTTACGGAACCGGGATGGAATATGCATCGTGGGGAAGAATTCGGAATTGATAATGTTCAAGCCGAACGAGGGCCGGAAGATGCCTATCGAACGACCCCTCTCAAAGGTCTTTGGACTCATACCAAGCGAGGCTTTTTCCATGACGGGCGATTCCCAACCCTCTTGGATGTTGTGAATCACTATGATCAGACTTTTCAGTTGGAGTTGTCCTCAGAAGACAAGCGTGATCTCATCGAATATTTGAAGTCGTTGTAAGAGACAAAGAAATTAAGAAAGAGTCTATCAGAAAGGCGGGAGAGCATCAGAAGCTCTCCCGCCTCAATCCTGGCCGGTGATAACGCGTAGGCTATGAAGCTGGCATCGCCCTCGTTTTTGGTAACACGAGAGCGAAGAAAAACATCCGATCTCTAATCTCTGCATGCCCTATAGATTTCCCCAAAACCCGCTCACGTTTTGCGCCCTCATCCGCTTCACAACATATTCCGCTCAACACTGAAGGATTCTTGATCGTCACGGTTACCCTCCCTCTCGGTTTTCTAGACTTGCCCTACTGGCAGGCTTTATAGGCAAGCAATGTATGGCCTTATTTCATATCGCAAGAATCGGATTGCAGAAATGATAGGCCAGGATTGAAAATGGAACCAATTAACTACGGATAAGCAAAACAAATGGCTCTAGACGACCTTCAGGAACAATCAAGAGATTACCGGCGCATCGAACAAGCTATTCATAGCCTCCAGGAGAGGGCCGTTCAGCAACCAGATCTCAAAAAGCTTGCAGCCAGCCTCAAGCTAAGCGAATTCCATTTTCAGCGACTCTTTAGCCGTTGGGCCGGCGTAAGCCCTAAACGGTTTCTTCAATTTTTAACGCTCGATCACGCCAAAGCGGTCTTGGCTAAATCCGAGAGTCTTCTGGATGTTACGTTTGAAGCAGGACTGTCCAGCGTTAGCCGACTGCATGACCTGTTCATACAGTGCGAAGCAGTGACGCCAGGAGAATATAAAAACAGAGGTCAAGGAGTGACTGTTTCGTATGGATTTCATCCAAGCCCTTTCGGGGAATGCCTCTTAGCTACCACACCTCGTGGAATCTGTTGGTTCAGATTCATTCAACATGGAGGCCGACGCCAGGCTCTTGAGCAACTTCGGTACGAGTGGGAGAAAGCCAATCTGAAGAATCATCCTACCCAGACAAGTCCATTTCTTGAGCAAATCTTCAGTTCAATTCGGAACTACCGAAATCCACTCTATCTCTATGTCAAAGGGACTAATTTTCAAATTAAAGTCTGGGAAGCTCTGGTTCGTATTCCGCAAGGCGGAATGTTGTCTTATCAGCAAGTAGCCCGCCATATAGGAATGCCCAAAGCCTCGCGTGCTGTGGCAAACGCCATTGCGCATAATCCCATCCAATATCTTATTCCTTGCCACCGAGTCATTCAGAGCATGGGAGCTTTCGGAAGCTATCAGGCTGGACCTGAGAGAAAAAAAGCCCTCTTAGCTTGGGAAGCCGCGCAGTTCGAGGCCGAATCAGCCTGAACTGCCTCTTAAGCCGAGTTGTTCATCTTGAGTGACACGCCCAGGCAGTCATCCCTTCTTCCGACAAACACCGCCCCTACTCACTGAAGAAACGCTAACCACCACAAACACCTATAAAAATTCTCAACGTCTTCACTTAGATCTTTCTATAAGAGTCCTGAGTGCCCTATTCGCTCAGCTTGAGAAAACCCTCCAAACTTTTTCTCCAACTTCGCAAGAATCGGATTGAGGCTGACCTCCTTAAGCATTATTGGTTTAGTTGAGTGATGGATATTCTTGAAACCACAACGACTAAATAAGGAGAGTGCCATGAATGCTCAGTCACAAAAATCTTTCAACTTCCATGGTTCGAGAACCTCAAAGTTTCTCGTTATTGCCTTAGCAATAGTCGCCAGCATGTTATTGCCTGGGCAACCAGCTTGGTCCAGTGAGAACTCACACAACGTGATCATTGACCTCTCAATGGTAGAGTGGAAAACATGGGAAGGCCTTCCACAGGGTGCAGAAATCGCCATATTTTAGGGAGATCAAAAAACAGGGCCGTCAGATGCCATAGTAAAACTACCCCCAGGGTACTTGTTTCCTCACCATCATCATTCTGCCCGTGAACTCCTCGTTTGGATACTAAGGAACGTTTACCTATATCGCTGATGATGGTAGGACGCAGGTATTAGGCCCGATGGCTTATCTGAAGCTCAAACCTGAAACGAAACATTCGGTCCGTTGCGGTAACGCTGAACCGTGTATCCTCTACCTGACGTTCGATGAACCGGTAGACTTACACATTCACCCACATTCTCATGAACGATCCTCTCGTGATTGAGAGAATAAATGCTTTTCAAATAGATGAGGTAGGCTGTGTGGGAAATCCGGTTTTCATTAGTTCTTGAATTTGGTACCGTTAGTGACAATCCACCAGTAACACGCAATGTTGTTATGATACATAGGGATAAGCTGATCTGTTGATAGCACGTGTGTGGACGGTGAAAGGATGACTCGTCGGGAATGAGCATGGAACAACTTCTGAGAAACGTGCAGACAATCATCAAGGCGGAACCGGTTATTGAAGGAGCCGGAGTCAAGCTTCAACGAAGTATCGGGGGACAATCTCTACGTGACCTGGATCCTTTTCTTCTCTTTGATCATTTTGGATCACGTAAGGCTGAAGATTATCAGGCTGGATTTCCCATGCATCCACATCGAGGCATTGAAACGGTCACGTATATGCTCACAGGTGAAGTCCATCATCGAGACACGCTGGGCAATACTGGAAGCATTGGCCCTGGCGATGTGCAATGGATGACGGCGGGCGGCGGCATCATGCACGAAGAAATGCCACAGGTTCGTCCGGAAGGAAACGAAGGGTTCCAGCTTTGGGTCAATCTTCCGGCTACTCGTAAAATGACTCAGCCTCGCTATCAGAATATTTCATCTCAAGCTATACCCGAGGTGACAACTCATGAGGGCGCACACATTCGAGTGCTTGCCGGGAACGTTGAAGGGGTTGAGGGGCCAGTCACTGGTGTTGGGGTCACCCCCACCTATCTCGATGTGTTTCTTCCGGCGCATTGCGCCTTTACACATTATCTTCCACGAGGGCAAACCGCTTTCGCATATATTTTTGAAGGAACAGTCGCCTTCGCCAATAACAAGCCCGAAACGCCAACCCGGATCTCACACTCACGACTGCTCGTGTTAGACAATGGTGAAAGAGTTACAATGAGCACAGACGATGAACCAGCGCGGCTCTTATTAATTGCAGCACAACCGTTACATGAACCCATTGTTTGCTATGGCCCCTTTGTCATGAATACTAAGACAGAAATCGAACAGGCTCTGCGGGACCTTCAGCAAGGCACGTTCATATGGTCAGAGCAAAGACATTCATGATCCAGGCGCAATTTCCAAACGAACAAACAGAAGACGGCGAATATGACCGTCAAGATGATACATTTCGCCATTGGATAATGGATGATAGCCATTCGCCCTATCCAGTAGAAAAGGGTCGCTATCATCTCTATGTTTCATGGGCCTGTCCTTGGGCACATCGAACAATTATTGTACGAACGCTTAAGCAATTGGAGCCTGTCGTCGGCATGATCGTGGTTGATCCAATTCGAGATGATCGAGGATGGGCCTTTCGCGATGGTCCAGGACATACCCGTGACCCCATTAATGGATTCCAATTTTTGAGTGAGGCTTACAAGGCGACAGACCCTTCGTACCAATTACGCGTCACCGTGCCGGTCTTATGGGATCGTGAAACTCGAAGCATTGTTAGCAATTCTGACGACGACATCATGCGCATGCTCAATCATGAGTTCAATCGATTTACGTCCAATCAAACAGATCTGTATCCGGAAGACCTCCGAGAAGACATCGATGAACTGAATGCGTATATTCACGACACTGTGAATAATGGAGTTTACCGAGCAGGATTTGCGACATCTCAGTCGGCCTATGAGAAAGCGGTGAGTATTCTTTTCGAGACACTCGATGAGCTAGAAGTCCGTCTAGCCAAACAACGCTATTTGTTTGGCAACCGCATCGTCGAAACAGATTGGCGCTTGTTTGTGACACTGATTCGATTCGATGCCGTCTACCATGGACACTTTAAGTGTAATATTCGCCGGATCGTGGATTACCCAAATCTGTTCGGCTATCTCAAAGATTTGTACCAACATCAGGGCATCGCTGAAACCGTCAACTTCGACCATATCAAACGTCACTATTATTGCACGCATGATGACATTAACCCCACCCGCATTGTCCCGGTTGGGCCCTATCAAGACTTAGAGGTTCCCCACGGACGAGAAAACGTGACGCGTTAAGTAAGGAGTACTCACATGTCCGCATTTCACTATCAAGCCATCTTTGAACATGCACTGGATACAACCGCCTATCGAAAACTCACATCGGACCATGTCTTCACCACGACCTTCGAAGGGCAGGAAATTTTAAAAATTCAACCTGAAGCGCTTACGCTTCTTGCTCGTGAGGCAATGGATGATGTCTCGCATTTATTGCGGACAAGTCATCTTGCCCAGTTGGCTACCATTCTGGATGACCCTGAAGCTTCGGACAATGATCGGTTTGTCGCATTGGAACTCCTTAAAAATGCCAATATTGCTGCAGGACGAGTCTTGCCGGGTTGTCAGGATACTGGCACAGCAATCGTCCTCGGGTATAAAGGACAACAGGTATTCACGACAAACGATGATGCCGAAGCCCTCTCCCTTGGCATCTATGAGGCCTATGATAAACGCAATTTACGCTATTCCCAGATGGCTCCTCTCGATATGTATACCGAAAAGAACACAGGGACCAACTTGCCAGCGCAGATCGATCTCTATGCCGAAACAGGCGGAGAGTACCGCTTTCTCTTTATCGCCAAAGGTGGCGGGTCAGCGAATAAAAGCTTTTTGTATCAAGAGTCTAAAGCGTTGCTCAATCCAAAATCTCTGCTGGCTTTTGTTGCGGAAAAAATTCGCACACTCGGCACTTCAGCCTGTCCACCATATCATCTTGCTCTGGTTGTTGGTGGCTTGTCCGCAGAGTTCACGTTGAAAACCGTTAAATTGGCCAGTTGCCATTATCTTGATGATTTGCCCACTTCTGGGAATGAATCGGGACGCGCGTTTCGGGATCCCGATTTAGAATCCCAGATCCTACAACTTTGTACGGAGACCGGCATTGGGGCACAATTCGGCGGGAAATACTTTGCACATGATGTACGGGTGATTCGTCTTCCGCGTCATGGGGCCTCCTGTCCTGTGGGATTGGGCGTCTCCTGTTCAGCTGATCGACAAATCCTGGGGAAGATCACGAAAGACGGTATCTTTCTCGAACAGCTCGAAACCAACCCTGTGCAATACCTCCCAGACGTGATGGAACACGATTTGGAAGAGCGCGTCGTCAAAATCAATCTGCATCAATCAATGCCGGAAATTCTGGCTGAATTACGCAAACATCCTGTGGCCACTAGACTATCCCTCACCGGGCCCATTGTTGTAGCGCGAGACATCGCCCACGCACGACTCAAAGAACGACTTGATGCTGGAGAGGGGCTCCCTCAATACCTGAAAGACCATGTCGTGTATTATGCCGGGCCTGCCAAGAAGCCGGAAGGCCATGCCTCAGGGTCCTTCGGGCCCACCACCGCCGGACGCATGGATTCTTACGTCGGTGCGTTTCAAGCTGCAGGTGGGAGCATGATCATGCTGGCGAAAGGTAACCGATCGCAACAAGTACGAGAGGCTTGTGGAAAGTATGGTGGATTTTACCTAGGCTCTATCGGTGGTCCAGCGGCGCGACTGGCCGAACATAGTATTAAAAATGTGGAAGTTCTCGAATACAAAGAACTCGGGATGGAAGCAGTATGGAAAATCGAAGTCGAAGACTTTCCGGCTTTTATCGTCATCAATCACCAAGGCCAAGATTTTTATGCTGATCTCGCTACTCAGCGCCCGCCTACATTCGTACAGCTCGATGGACAAGGGAAGAGATGAGAGGAGACAAAAGGAGAAATCCGGTTCCTATGTGTTAGCTAGCTATTGATAGATGCTTTCCTTCTTCACTTTTCTCACTCAGCGTGGTAGCATTTTCTCTATCAAACATGCACCAGAAAATCGGATGTCTTCTATGACTGACAGCAAACAAAAGTTGGAAATTGAAAATTGTGAATACATACACTAATCACGTTCAAGACAATAAAAGTAAGGCTGTTGCCAATGGTTTTTCTAAAAAGCCGTCAAACAAAATGTCGACTTTTCAATTTGACGATAACCGACCTCATGCTGCTGCCCAAAGAAAACTACAAGAAATAATACACAATAACCCTTGGGTAAAGAGAACAAGCGTTTTTCAGAAAATGGCTGATAACCACTATGCTTCAACAAGAACAAAGAAAGAAAACTCTAACAAGAAACCATCACAACAAGGCAGGGTTGGATCCATTCAGAAAAATGTGGTGCAGCGCTATGCCTATGTGGGTCCTAAGCAGGTAATCGAGGCCTATGAAGGAATGGAGCAGTATCCGGACGTGATGAATACCACCGAGCAAGTGAAAAATCCTACCAAAGAGCAAAGTGAAGTGATTGGTGATCGTTATTACCGGAAGTATAAGAATCGTCAAGAGTTCAACCAACATACCACTGGTCAACCCGTGGACGTCGGTTTGATCGATCACCTAACCAAATGGTACCGGCTTCCATTCTCCAATGGCTTCTTTGTCTTAGGCGAGGCCCACAATATCGCGAATTACCGGCGTCTCATCAAGGAAAGTAATCAGACTGGAGACATTCTAGGGGAGGGTGGTACTGTGCCTGTCCTTCACTACACCCGCTCCCGGATGCAGCGCGGTGGTACCGAGCCTACCAGGCAGGTAGGACAAGCCACCGAGCATGCCATGGAATCGATTGTGGCCAAGACCGCTTATGCTCTGGCTTCTCTGCGAGACGATCTTCACAGAGAGTTATGGAGTAAAAAGTCGCAAACACAGAAGCCAGCCATGCAGTTCCAGGACGCAAAGGATTGGTTAGCGTATGTGGACCTTAACAAACCAGAAGTGAAGCGAGATAAGCGTCGACGTCCCTACTATATGCTCAACAAAGTGCAGATGGTATTAAAGTCCGTCCAGGAAGCGAAGGAAGGAGAATATGAGCGTGGCAAGACAGCAGTGAGCCTGCTCAGCACATGCCTTAAGCAGCTTCAGGATTACCAGAATAACCTTGACGAGCAAGACCTTGGCGTGGCGGAGTTCCAACAGAAACTCAAGAGTCTCATCGTCGTTTATGAGAATTATCAATACATTACGCCCAAAGAGAAGCGACAGCTCTATTGGGTGGGGCTCAAAGAAGCGGCAGAAGAGGCTCATCTTCTCGCTCGAAACGAGATCGAGGAATCAACCATGAGTCGAAATGGTAAGTCCGGCAAGGCACTTATCGATGAGCAAGCCAAAGAAAACCCGACCACAGGTTTGCTGGGGGAGACCTGCACTCTGCGGGATATCTTCATGTACGAGGCGATTATTGATGCCCAGAGTCGTAACTTTGTGATGGCCGGTATCGGGGATGATCACCTCCAACATCTTAAGGGGCCATTGGCGAAGGTCAATATCTTAACTATCAGCTACAAGGACTTCTTCGATCAGCATACCATTGATGCAATCCATCCTTGAGCTGATGGGTTGTCATTTTGTCTTCATGCGTAGGTCTTGCATACAGGCTTGAAAACTTACCGGCTTTTATCGTCATCAATCACCAAGGTCAAAGCTTTTACGCTGACCTTGCGGTCCAATGTCCGCCAGCGTTGATTCAGGTTGGTGAACCTAGCAAAAAATAAGGAAAAGCCTGAATGAGAACCAATAGGCTCACATTGGCTCTGTCAAGAAGCACCTTTATGGTTGCATATGCTTTGATGCCCATGTGGCAAATGTGGTGAAGCCTTCAGGGTAGAGCGTCCGGGCCAGTGCAAGTTTCGTCTCGGCATCCGGACCAAAATAGGTATATTCCTCGAAGTAGTTCATCATTTCCCTGAGCTCCCGTGCTCCGGGGAAGGGGAACGCATCATAGACCTCGTTAGGAACCTGGTTAAGGCCTAAGCTGTGCCCCTGTGCATTCAAAGTATCGACCATTTCCTGCCAACTTGTCAGTTCTGAGGCAAGGGCAAGGTATTGACCCTGGCCAACTACGTCTGGTTGCTCCAAGGCACCAGCGACAAGCTTACCTAACTCGGTTGGATCTCCTACATGCAGACATTTGCTCGCTGGATTCATCGGAATCGTCCATCCCTTCCGTCCATTTGCTAAGGGTTGCGGTGCCATCATCCCAAGGAAATTTTGGAAATACATCGGCGCCTCAACAAACGTGAAATATGGAAAGGCAGCAGTTTGTACTTCGATATCCACGAGGGCCTTGCCGGTAAAATGAATGACCTCATACTTTCCACCAGAGATCTCCTTGCAGTTGGGAAGCGTTGACCACACAAGATGTTGTACGCCAGCAGCCTTTGCCGCTTTCACAGCCATGGTTCCTTGCACCGTTTCGCTGGCCATGGTCGCGGGGTCCCAAAAGTTGGTCACAACAAACGCGCCATGCGCCCCTTTAAATGCAGGTCCCAGTGTTTCAGGCTTTGTTAAATCCCCCTGTACGACTTCACATCCCTGTGATTCCAACGCCTGTGCTTTTTCACTATTCGGATTGCGAGTTAGTGCACGAACACCAAACTGTCCGCGTGCAAGGAGTTCTTGTACGACTCCACTGCCTTGTGTCCCCGTTGCCCCCATTACCGCAATAATTGATTTGGCCATGTGTTCCTCCTGATCATCATATTGGGGGTATTGAACGATCTAAAATCTTTCGGTAGTTGGCAATCACTAACAGACATCCTCCTATTCTCCCTCCGATCCTCATGCACGTCAAACTCTGCTTGATCATGCTTTTGCATCTCTATCACACATGATATGACACCATAAAGTTTACACATCGGGAATAGAAGGGATATGTTAGGCTTCTCGCACGGGAACTATTGAATGATTTAAAGTTCATTCAATAGGCAACTGGCCAATGAGATAGGCTCTCAACACTAGAAGGAACGGTCCTATACAGATACAGTAGCCTCGATGCCAATTTCTCTTACGACCGACCCGAAGAAGAAGCTTTTGTCGATCATTGCATTTTTTGCTGTCCTCTATGTCATCGTGGAAGTGACAGGGATTCGATCTCATTTATCACCCGACAGCATTAAATACTTATTCCTCGAGCACAAATTTTTGGGAATTGTGTTCTTCTGTCTCGCCTTCAGGGTTGGAAATCTTCTGTATGTTCCTGGATGGGTGTTCTTAGTCGGTGCCGTCTATGCATTGGGAAAAGAATGGGGCGGCGGCGCGACACTTGCAGCAGCGGTGTGTTCTTCAACGATAAGCTTTTTCCTCATTCGTACAGTAGGCGGCACAGCTCTTCGGAGTTTCAACAATACATGGGCGAATTGGATTTTCTCACACTTGGATAAGCGGCCAATCCTTTCCATCACGGCGCTTCGGCTCATGTTCCAGACACTTCCTGTTTTAAACTATGCACTGGCACTGACAGACATACGATTTCGCCAGTATTTAGTCGGTACATTGCTTGGATTGCCCATTCCCATTTTCATCTATTGTTATTTTTTGAAATAATCTTTCAGCACGTTTTGAATTAGCAAAAGCAACTTGGCGAAGCCAGGCTCATCTATTTTTTGGGTATGGATATGAGCAATGAGTGAAATGGAAAAGAGAATGGTTAACGCTTCGCTTCTGACGCATCACGTCTAGAAGAAATATCATGGCATGCGGAGCAAAGCGTTTGTGGAGGCTGGCGGACTGTTTCAACAATCGGTTAAGACATGACCCTAACGACTTACTGACACCGAACTTGCGAGGAGCTTCGATGGAGGCTGGAGCCCCAGGTTACAGCCTGAGACGTGTTGAGATAGGCATTCTGATCATGCATGAGCGCACCCGCAGGAAGCGCCTCCCACAATGATCCGAGGTTTTTGCGAATCCGATCTTCATAAAACTTGGGGAGTCGACGGCTTTCTCCTTCAAAAAACTTCCGGACCTCTACATCTGAATCTAGAAGTCCTCGGACTTTTGTGTGGTGTCGAATTCGCCCAAATCCTTCAGAAGACACGGCGCGCAACCCATTCATCCACTTGGGAATGACCCCAGTATTCGCATGAAGTCGTCGAAGAATCCGCGGCCATGAAAACGCGTAGCGAGATAGGTCCACCACATGATCATAGAATTCTGGCCAGGAATAATGTTTCGGGGTGACATTCATGGACTTGTTGTTATCCAGGAAATGGAAAGGGAAAGGCCGGACCCGACCGTCTCGCTGCAATTCAAGATTAATCGGCACAGCCTGTCCAAATGCAGAGAGCAGGGAAAACGCGGGAAACGCTCCGGGAGACAGATCCAGAAAGCGTTTGGTCAACTCGAAAGGCTCTGCCCCTTCATCAGTATCTAACCCTAAAATAAAGTTCGTCTGGACATAGGGGATATACCTGAGAATCATATTGATATGGGCAGAAACCTGCTGGACCTTTTCAGCACCAATGTTCCGTCCTGTTTTCGATTTGTCTCCAAGGGAATACCACGATTCAATCCCTGGCAACATGGCCTTAAAGCCATTTTTGCGTAACCGCTGTAAATGGGGTTCCGAAAGCAAGGACAGCGTCATTTCTGCGATAAAGTCAACCTTGTTGTGTCCAATCGCCTCTTCAATCGTTGTCATGTATTCATTAAAACGAACACCAAAATTGGGGTCGTGCCACGCCACTTTGGGACGGCGAATCTTTTGAAGGAGAAAGCGGAGATCTTCGTGGATTTGTTCTGACGGCACCGGTTCATAATCGACCTCGGAGTCGATGCAAAAATTGCATGTATACGGACACCCCAGGCTTCCGATCATGGGAACAATTTTAATCGTGGGGGCTTTGGCAATCGTCGGCTCAATAAACTTCCACCGCTCTTTCACTCCGGGAAGATCGACGGGCTGTTTCTTGGCAGTGAGATGGCGACCGATAGGCCGGGATGGGGCACAGTCTCGCAAAACCTCTTGAATGAGGGGTCGATCTGTAAATCCCAACACATAATCAAAATACTGCACGGCGTCTTGCGGATAACTACGGGCATGCGGGCCACCGAGCACCGTCACCGCACCCTGCCGTCGATACAGGTTACTGATGGCATAGGCGGTCATGGCTGACCTGGTAAAGGCTCCAATAAAGAGAAGATCCGTCTCCCCTTGCAGCTCACTCGCCAAATCTTCCATGCCGGTGTAACAAATAAACCGAACGTCATGCCCTGCTTGTTCGCACCATACCGCAACAACCTGTGGCATGATACTGGCAAGATTGGGATTCATCACCCGAGCATACATGCGTTTGGTCGGGCCTTTGGTGACCAGGTCAAGAATGGTAATTCGTAGGCGTTTCACAAGCCCCTTGTATGTAGGAGGTTAAGGAATGAGCAAGAAGATGCCATAGAGGAAAGCTACGACGACATTATACAGATTCCTATGGGAACTTGCAGCATCCAATCCCGATTTTTCAAAAAGAGGGCATGTTGATAAAAAATGGGATGAGACCAATACACCCGGAGAAATTCTTGAGGAGGAATTTTTAAGGCCTTTCAGGCATATTCACGAGCAACGAGAAATTCTGGTTTCGGTTTGCCATCCTCCTTTTCCCAAAAAACAAGGATTGCTGGGAGGCCCTCACAACGATCAAGTCTTTTGTTAAGAGGGTTGCTCGTCCTATTCATCTCATGAATCCAACTCATGACTTTCCCTTAATAAGAAGGAGCATAATTTGAGCTTCTTCTCCACCAACGAATTGTGCTAAAGAATTTTTCAAAGTCGTATTCACCTTAAGAATCCTGACTCAGGATTCTTAATAGAGCTACTCCAGTAGAAATAGGAAACTAGAATTTAGTCAACAAAATACCTGAATTCTTTTCTTTCTCTTCAAAGCCACTCGGCTGGGCTGTGTTTTGTCATCTATCTTGAGATCGTAAGATTAATTGAAATCAAAATAAGAGGGGAAGTTAAATGATTTCAATAATATGGGGCAGGCTTAAACAGTTAACGCGTCTTTTACTTCTTATCCGATTCAGTATTTTGGTGGCTGGGATTGGTATCTTGGCTGTCTACGTTGACCAGGGCCAAGAAGCACTTATCGTGATGGGGCAAAACTTTTTATGGGTTCGCTTTCTAGCTCTATTCCTTGCAACAACCTTCACGGCAGGCGCAGTTTGGTATTTTGGGCGGATCATGTATTTATTCCAGTTCAGTGATCCAACTGTAAGCTTCCCCGTCAAGCGGACAGGTTCAACATAGAGTTTTCCGGCCTTTTG
>JAALKI010000049.1 GCA_011088105.1 Nitrospirota bacterium
TCTTCCGCATCCAGCCATCCTAAGATAACTCTCGTTATCTAGGACAGCCCCTAATCTTTTCCTCTTTCCTCGACGCATCTTTCTTTATCGAGAAATACGGTAAAGTCATCATCCAAGTACCCTCTGACAACATCGACATCAGAAGAAAGTTCCTTGCAAAACGCCATAATAGCATCGAAGTTGTGGCCAACTAACAGTTGATCATCTTGAAAATGCGCTGCATCAAGCATGTTGAAAGCCATGGCCTTCGTCGCAGCGCCATACATCTTCCGAATCATATTGCCATAAAAATCAGGGTTCTCACAGCGATAGCCCAACGCACCTGACGCCAAGACATAATCGACTTGCGGAAATTCGACCATCGAAAAATCAGCCTGGTAGAAAAAAGTATTCGGACTGTCTTGATACTCTTCTTGAGCATCGGCAATAAATTCTGGCATTTGATCAATCCCGATATATGTGAATTCGGAGACCTTCGAGTCGAGATAGCCTTTTAAGTCACCATACCCACAGCCAACATCAAGCAAGGAGCACCCATTGAGGTCACCCACTGTCGATAAGACGTGAAAGCGCTTGAGCTGACTCTCTCCCCCACGCCAGCCGAGCGCCTTCACCGTGCCACGATCGTACATTTGGATTCGGTGGCGGTGATAATGGATGATGGTAGCTTTCTCGATTAGGTTCATGTCTTTATCACAATCGTTACGCTCTCATCGTCTAGGGGCAGGGATCCTTCCATGATACATGATGATAAGCAGGAAAAACCCGGTCAGAGATCGGGGAAGAGAAGTCTTGACGATCAACCATAGCAATGTTGCCCTTGTCTACGCCATATCGATTGTCTTGGCATCTCGCTTCTTCACGTTTTTCTCAACATCTTGTGTGATCCTTCACCCCTTTGCTATTTTGACGCCCGAACCGGATATGTTGCTTCCATCCTTTCAGAAAGGCTGCCGATCGTTATGATACACCTTTCCATTATTGCTCTCATCGTCGCCATTTTGGGCAGCATAGGCATTCCCACTGTTGTATTTGCCACGGACACAACCCAGCTCCCTCTCGATATGACCACCTCCTCCGTTGGCTATCTGGCTTTAGGAATTTTCGTGTTGGCGTATGCGTTGGTGATGGCTGAAGAATTCACACACCTGCGAAAATCTAAACCCGTTATTTTAGCGGCAGGAATCATTTGGGTCATTATCAGTATCGCCTACCCTGGCCATGATCATTCCGTGGTGGAGCAAGCCCTCCGCCACAACGTGCTGGAATATGCGGAATTGATGCTATTCCTGCTCGTGGCCATGACCTATATCAATGCAATGGAAGAACGGCTAGTCTTTGAAAGTTTACGAGCCTGGTTGATTCATAAAGGCTTTACTTATCGACAACTCTTTTGGATTACAGGCATTCTTGCCTTTTTTATCTCACCGATTGCGGACAATCTCACTACAGCGCTTCTCATGTGCGCCGTGGTTCTCGCGGTAGGGGCAGATAACCCGCGGTTCGTGAGCCTCTCGTGCATTAATATTGTTGTCGCTGCGAATGCCGGTGGCGCCTTTAGTCCCTTTGGAGACATCACCACATTGATGGTATGGCAAAAGGGAATTGTCGATTTCTTTACGTTTTTCTTGCTGTTTATCCCATCCGTGGTCAATTTCGTGATCCCGGCTGCCCTCATGCATTTTGCTGTTCCACAGGTCTCTCCTTCCCCTTCCGACGAAGTGGTGAGCATGAAACGTGGGGCTTCTATCATTATGGCGCTGTTCTTCTTGACGATCTGTACGGCAGTCAGTTTTCATAATTTTTTACACCTTCCCCCAATGACTGGGATGATGACCGGGCTCGCCTACCTAAAGTTCTTCGGCTATTACCTCCAAAAAACACATAATAAATATGCCGAACCTGGAACGTGGAGCCCCGAAAAAGCACAAGAGGCCATAGGTGACGTGGTCCCTTTCGATATTTTTCGAGAAGTTTCCCGTGCTGAGTGGGATACGCTGCTGTTTTTCTATGGGGTCATCATCTGCGTGGGAGGATTAGGATTTCTCGGGTATCTCACTCTCACGTCTGAGCTCATGTATGTCCAATGGGGCCCAACATACGCCAATGTCATGGTGGGTATTCTCTCTGCCATCGTCGATAATATTCCCGTCATGTTTGCAGTGCTCACGATGTCGCCCAACATGTCGGAAGGACAATGGTTACTCGTGACACTCACCGCAGGCGTGGGCGGCAGCCTTCTGTCAATTGGTTCAGCAGCAGGCGTGGCCCTGATGGGGCAGGCCAAAGGGAAATATACGTTTTTTAGTCATCTCCGGTGGATGCCCGCGATTGCCCTAGGATATGCCGCAAGCATCCTCACACATCTCTGGATCAATAGCAGTCGTTTTTGACTTGATCTATTCATCCAACCAAGGAGATTGGTTGAGTATACGATCTTGACTTTGGTATAACCCAGCCTGCACGTACAGTAAGGGATACGTGTTGAATCCTTTCTGCCAGACACCCCATGCAGAAGAGACAGACACGTAAACCAAACATGAAAATGGTATGTAGGGTAGCTAGAGCTCAGCTGTCTGAGGCCAGCAACAGTATAAACCAGTCGTGTGTTCGTCGATGCTCTTCACGAAGACAGGCTGGTTTTTTTATTTCGGTTCTTTGAGATAGTGAAGCACCCGAGAAACTCGTAGTCGCTTTCTAACTTATGAGTGCTGAACCCACACCCATCCCCGAAGGGACCCTTTCGGGTCTCCGGACCCATTGGAAATCCGACCTCCTCTCTGGATTTCTGGTATTTCTCATTGCTTTACCCCTCTGTCTCGGCATTGCGTTGGCATGCGGCTACCCCGCGATCGCCGGAATTTTCACGGCGATTGTCGGTGGTCTTATAGCGACGTTTTTCAGCAACTCCGAACTCACGATTAAAGGGCCCGCAGCTGGGCTCATTGTGATTGCGATCGGGTGCATTACCGAATTTGGGTATACAGGAGGGCACGACCCCGTAGCGGATTATGAAGCCTACCGCTTGGCCTTAGGGGTCGGAGTCGCTGCTGGCATGCTCCAGATTTTTTTGGGTATCTTTCGAACCGGCATCTTGGGAGAATTTTTCCCTACTTCGACGATTCATGGCCTCTTGGCAGCCATTGGCGTCATCATCATTGCAAAACAATTCCCTATTGCAATGGGCTTGAGTTCAGAAGGCAAACCCTTAGACCTGCTGGCTAAAATTCCAGAGTTCATCATGAATATGAATCCAATTGTTGGCCTCATAGGAATGCTGAGCTTTATTATTTTGTTGTGTTACCCATTCATCAAACAGCCTCACCTGAAAATGGTGCCTGCGCCCATGATTGTCCTGTTTGTCACCATTCCGCTAGGCATGTTTTTTCATATCAACCAAGAGCATACGTATTCATTCCTTGGGCAGCAATATGCGCTTGGCAAACAATTCCTCGTTAATGTCCCGGATAACATGTTTCAAGCCGTGGCTTTTCCAAACTTTTCCGGGCTCCTGACGGCGACGGGCATAAAGTATGTGATCATGTTTGCATTGATTGGCAGCCTAGAGTCATTGCTCAGTGCAAAGGCCATTGACGGAATCGATCCGTGGAAGCGCAAAACCAACATGGACCAAGACATGCTAGCTGTGGGGATTGGGAATACCCTCGCAGCCTTTGTCGGAGGACTCCCCATGATTTCAGAAATTGTGCGAAGCAAGGCCAATATCGACAATGGGGCAAGAACCCGTTTTGCCAATCTCTTTCATGGGCTTTTTCTTCTCCTTTTTGTCGCCTTACTCCCTGGGCTCATCCGACAAATTCCCTTAGCGGCTTTAGGGGCCATGCTGGTGTTCACAGGTTTTCGTCTCGCCTCACCACAGGAATTTGGTCTGATTTATAAAATTGGGAAAGATCAATTTATCATTTTTGTTTCGACCGTCATCGGCGTGCTTGAGACGGACTTGTTAATGGGCATTGCCATTGGAATTGGCGTAAAAATTCTCCTCCATCTTTTCAATGGAGTCCCATTCCGTTCACTGTTCAAACTGCACATTGACATAGAACAACATGACACGCACCACGTGACAATGAGGGTCAAACAATCGGCTGTGTTCTCGACGTGGATTGCGCTGAGAAAACATCTTCAGCAATCGCTTGACGCAGGCAAAGACGTGACTTTAGATTTGGCCGAGACTCGCTTAGTTGATCATACCGTCATGACCAAGCTCTTAGAATGGAAGTACGAGTTCAGCGAGCGCCACCGTCAGCTTACAGTTATTGGCCTTGAGCATCACCAGCCCCTGTCCAATCATATTGTGGCAACTCATAAGAAAATTGTTGTGTAATGGACTGTTGATAGATACGTCCAAGGCTGTACATTTTCTGCCCTCAAGTTTTTTGTACTTCGGCCTTATAGGGCACCAACTATTCTAGAGAACCCCACATATTTCTCGACAACATATCTAGCCATGGGCTCTTCATGAAAACCATTACGGCACAAGATCTGTATAACTTCACTAAATGCCACCATCGGGTTTACCTTGATGCGAACGGTAATCCTGATGAGAAAGGAGAGGTCGGTGCCTTTATCAAACTCCTCTGGGAATTGGGACTTCAGACAGAACGAGACTATATCGCATCTCTGGGCACTATGGCCGTTGTTGACCTCCAATCGCTGTCCGTTGAGACGGCTTCTTCTGAAACGCTTGAACTCATGAAGCAAGGCATTCCGTTAATTTATCAAGGCTGCATACAAGACGGGCCATACGTCGGTCGTCCGGACTTACTCATCAAGCGAGAGGACAGCACCTCACGATTTGGCCCGTACCTCTATGACCCCGTTGATATCAAGGCAGGACGGGGATGGGAGCGGCAAGAAGGAAAGAAGCCGAGATTTAAAGAGCATTATGCGTTCCAGATTCTTTTTTACCGCATGGTCCTGACACGGATTCAAGATGCCATTCCACGAATGGCACGGATTATCAACATTGACAAAGAGATCGAGGAGTTTGATCCCACTGTGTTCGAACCAGCGTTTGAAGCCGCACTTGGCCAGACCAACCGTCTTATAGCTGGACATGACTCGTCTGAGCCTGTCTTGGGAAGCCACTGTTATTTATGTGGATGGTTTCAGCGATGTCGACGCTGGGTCGCGGATCACGATGACCCAACCGGCCTGTTTTTTGTCGGCAAACAAAAGTTTCAGCTTAAAGAAGTCGGCCTTCGCACCATTCAGGACATTGCCATCATGGATGTACAGACCCACCTGCATCCACCGAAGAAAATTCATCGAATGGGAGAAAAGTCCTTGAGACGGATGAAGGAACGAGCCCATGTTCTCCTGGCAAACAAGCCCGTCATTCGGCCAGGCTTTTCTTTTCCATCAGTCAAACGGGAGGTCTACTTTGATATTGAAGACGATCCAACGCAAAACCTCACCTACCTTTATGGCCTTCTCATCCACGAAGCCAATCAGCCTCCACGATTTACCTATTTCTTAGCCCGTCGGCCTGAAGAGGAAGAATCCACCGTTCGGGCATTTTGGGAATTTCTTGCAAATGCTCAAGACGATGCGTATTACGTCTACTCGCATAAGGAACGTGCAACCTTAAAGCATTTGATGGAACGCTATCATTTGGATCAAGAGGTCTTCCAACACTATGTGAATCGGGAATATGATCTGTACAAAGATTTGATCGTCGA
The DNA here is from genome assembly GCA_011088105.1 of Nitrospirota bacterium. Classification (GTDB taxonomy): domain Bacteria; phylum Nitrospirota; class Nitrospiria; order Nitrospirales; family UBA8639; genus JAALKI01. The sequence goes on from JAALKI010000049.1 coordinate 5,703, forward strand.
GTACTCTGATTGGCCAACGTTTTCGTATGGGATTAAACACATTGCCAAACTGATTGGATTTTCATGGCGGGATACCGACCCGTCTGGAGCCAACTCTATCGCGTGGTATAATGATTATTTGGCTCATCCTCAGAATGAACACCTCTTGAATCGCATTCTGGTTTACAATGAAGATGATTGCCGCGCGATGGTTGCAATTAAAGACTATTTTGAAAAAATGAGATCTTCAGCCTATGACACATAAAGCTCTAATTGTCGACGATGAACAGGCTATCATCGATTTAATACGCTATCATCTTGAGAAGGAAGACTTGACATGTTCAGAGGCCACAAATGGCGAAACCGCGTTGCGTCTAGTCCGAGAGCAAAAACCTGACGTACTCATTCTCGACTTGATGCTCCCAGGTATTGATGGCTTAGAAATTTGTCGATTGCTACGACACGACCCAGCCACGACTCACGTCTCCATCATTATGCTGACGGCCAAAGCCGATGAAGTGGATCGCATTGTGGGCTTAGAAATGGGCGCAGATGATTATGTTGTTAAACCCTTTAGCCCACGCGAACTCGTCGCAAGGGTGAAGGCCGTTCTTCGGAGAGGAAAAAATGAAGGCAAACATCCTCTGGCAACAGTTGGCACATTGGAAGTGGATGAAGCCCAACACCAAGTCCGTGTTGCCGATAAGCTAATCGAGTTAACCGTTAAAGAATTTGACTTATTGTGTGCACTCATGCACGCCAAAGGCCGTGTCCTGAACCGGGAACAAATTTTGGAAACGGTATGGGGCTATACCAACGCCGTAGAAATTGAGTCACGTACGGTGGATGTTCATATTAGACGGCTTCGTGAAAAGCTGGGGCCTGAGCATACGCGGATTGTCACGATTAAAGGCATCGGCTACCGATTCGATCCTGATCTGTAACCGCCTCCCTCTGTCAGGAACAATGTTGATTCCCTCATTTGGCACACGTCTCACCCTGTTTTTTCTCGTGGCAACGGCCACCGGGATCAGCATGACGATATTCCTCATGCAATACAGCACAGCCATGGCAATGCTCATAGGAGGAGGCATCCTTGGACTGTTCGTCCTCTTCCCTATGAGAACATGGTTAATTTGTTGGCTGACTCGTCCAATTGTAGATTTGCACGAAAACGCCAAGCGCTTGATACATGATGAAAAACAGCCACTGATCCCTATTGGACCAAACGATGATGCCTTAACACAGTTAGGACAACAGCTGAACCAACTGGCGACACGCTCCCATGACCGTATTCACGCACTCGAAACAGAACGTGCCAAAATCACGGCTATTTTGGATGGCATGGTAGAAGGCGTAATTGCCTTGAATGCTCAAGGCCACATTCTATTCATGAACCCAAGCGCGAGACAAATTTTTGAATTAGACGCAGCGCAAGGCGAAGGCCAATCTTTACTTGAAGTCATTCGCCATCGTGGACTTGCAGATTTGGTCGACCAGGCACAATCAAGAGGAAAAGACGGTGCCTATCATGGTGAAATTGAGTTAGAACCTCTCAGTCATCGCATCTTAGATATCACCAGCCTGCCGGTTCCTTTTGGATCTTCGACCAAAGGCATTCTTTTAGTCCTGCATGATATTACAACCCTTCGTCGACTGGAACGGATGCGTGTCGAGTTTGTCGCGAATGTCTCCCACGAACTTCGCACACCATTAACAGCCATCAAAGGTTACTTGGAAACGGTGTTAGATGAAACGGCTGCTCATCCATCACCCCACCGAAAGTTTTTGGAAGTGGCGAATACCCACACAGAACGACTGGGCCGATTGGTCGACGATTTACTCCAATTGTCCAACATTGAAACCGGTAAAGTCAGCCTTCGTGTAAGCCCTGTCCCTCTGAACGAATTCATGAATGATATCTCAGCGATGTTTACGAAGGACGCTGTCCAAAAAAAGGTGACATTCATCAATCATATTCCTGTTTCCTTGCAAGTCCAGGCTGATCGTGATCGTCTCACTCAAATTTTTGTGAATCTCGTAGATAATGCCCTGAAACACACCCCAGAAAGCGGAACCATTTCTTTTACGGCACACCTTGAGCCTGACGGCATTGCAATAATACAAGTCCAAGACACAGGACAAGGCATCCCATCAACAGCATTGCCACGATTGACAGAACGGTTTTACCGAGTTGATACGGCACGATCACGCGAGCAAGGAGGAACTGGACTAGGGCTTGCCATTGTCAAACACCTTGTCCAACTTCATGGCGGGCATCTTCACATTGACAGCGAACCGAACAAAGGCACGACAGTTCATGTCGCACTTCCGGTTGTGTGAATGTCAGAGGATAGACGGACTCAACATCATTAACCTAGATTGGCTCTGTAGAAACGGATATCTAGCATAAAAATGGCAGCTTTACCTCTTTTGTCATATAACCACTTGGATTCATGAGGAAACATTTCATCTTGATTATCTATCAGAAGATAGATAAAATCCATTCATGGCCCAGACAAAAAATCACCTCAAATCCATCGCCACACGCACTATCCAAGAAAAGGGTGTCAATGGCCTGAGCTTTCGAGACCTTGCAGCGGAAGCCAATATCAAATCATCAAGTGTACACTATTACTTTCCTCAGAAAGCTGATTTAATTTACGAAGTCACCAAAGAGTACACGGATGCGTTTTTTCAGGCACTGCACAAAATTGATCAATTGTCGAAACATTCGGTCGAACGATTAGACGCCTTGTTGGATCTCTACAAAAAAAACTTGCCAGGACGATTTTGTCTATGCGGCATGCTGGCTGCTGAGTCCAATCAATTGGATAATAAAACAAAAGACCTCCTTTCTCGGTTTTTTGTTAAGACACAGAAATGGCTTCGAGAGGTGATCGAGGATCTCCCAAGTAACGGAGCGACACCAGCAGGCTTATCCAGTGTGCTGCTGTCTTCCTTAGAAGGGGCATTGCTAATGGATGGGGTCAAGGGAAAAGAAAAATATCTGACCGAGGTTCAAAAATTTATCCGAGGACTCGTGTAATATTTTTTTGGCATTTAAAGCTATCTAACGATAGATAGATATGTTGACCACGACGCGACCCCAAAAGGAGAAATACTTGAGGGCACTGTTAGAATTTCCGCCAATTATGGATGGAGGAAAAGGCATTTAATGGCACAAGAGACTCTGCTCTAGGTGAAGTGCTAATGGGACGCAACCATTGATCCGACGGATAGGTAAGTTTTTTAACCCTGAGATCTATCGAACGATAGACAGATCATTAACCAATAACCAAGAAAGGAACAGCATCATGAACAGCACACCTGAACTCGCACTTATTATTGGAGGAACCAGTGGAATGGGAAAAGAAACGGCCAAACATCTGGTGGCTCAAGGCTTTCCGGTCTGGATCACTGGCCGAAGGTCGACGAATGTGGAAACAGCCAAAAAAGAATTGGGGCAAGGGACCGAAGGCACGGCATTGGATCTGTCGAGTCTTGGAGATGTCACTGACTTTATCGATCTCATTGCGCAGGATACGCGGCACATGAAATATTTGGTCAATGCTGCAGGGTCGTTTTTCCCAAAACCTTTTCTTGAAACCACCGGAAAGGACTACGATCAGTACATGGACATTAACAAGGCCTTTTTCTTGATCACGCAGGCGGTGGCTAAGAACATGAAGGCTCATGGTGGTGGGTCAATTGTCAATATCGGCTCAATGTGGGGGAAGCAAGCCGTGAAGGCAACCCCTTCTTCAGCGTATTCGATGGCCAAGGCCGGTCTCCACGCCCTAACCCAGCATCTCGCGATGGAACTGGCCGACGATGGTATTCGAGTCAACGCCGTTTCTCCGGCGGTGGTCGTGACTCCAATTTACAGTTCATTCATTGAGCCGGACAAGATCGAAGACACGTTACAAGGCTTTAACGCCTTCCACCCCATCGGGCGAGTCGGCAGACCGCATGATGTGGCGAAGGTGATTGCCTTTATGTTGTCAGAGCAAGCTAGTTGGGTAACCGGCGCAATTTGGGACGTGGATGGAGGTGTAATGGCAGGACGCAACCAATAACCCTTCTAAGGGAGGGTTACTGGCTATCATTCATGACTCAAAACAGAACTCTAGAACCTTTGCTTTACCTCACATGGCTCTCGTCATTGACACTAGGAGTCATGTGTGCAGATACTTGCCAAGATACTCGTAACCTCACAAGTGAAAACGGATCGTCATAGCAAAGCGGCAAGCCTCCTCACCCTGTATCACGAATGGCTTGAGATTGAAAAAAGCATCAATCAGAACAGCATCGCGCATCTCAACAAGAGAAACTGGTGACACTGCAACGTTGAATATGATACTGGAGAGAACAGGTTTCTTCACTCATCGTCATTTACGCCATAGGCTGGAGCCTTTTTCTCGACGATCTGGTATCATGCCACATCTATGCAGCGTGACCTGATTCAACAGCTGCAAGTGGTATTCACCACACCTTCTAACAATCAGGAAATGACCAGCCCATGATCGAAATCCCCAGTCTGAGACCCGAATCGCGCTACGGAATTCCCACATCCGATCTGTTACTGTTCAACCGGCAATACATCGTCGGGTACTCCTACCTGTTTCGTCAGCCCCGATGGGCCATGCAGATCATCGGTGAAAGCACGATACCGATGGAGGACGAATTTGACCGGCTTGATAATTTCCGTGAAGACTTCCGCATTCCAGAGAAATTCCGTTCGACGTTGAACGACTATAAAGGATCTGGGTTTGACCGGGGCCACCTGATTAACAGTGCCGATCGCAAAGGGTCTAAAATCATCAATAGTGAAACGTTTCTGTTGAGCAATATGAGTCCGCAAAAACCTGGCTTCAATCATGTGATCTGGTTGAAGCTCGAAAAAGCTGTGCGCGTACTCGCGGAGAGTGGTAAATTTGCAGAAGTCTATACCATCTGCGGTCCATTATTCGCTATTGGGCGCAAGATCAAAATGATTGGGGACAACCGCGTGGTAGTTCCAGACGCATTCTTCAAATCAGTCCTCGCTGAAAAAGCAAAGGCTCAATCTACGAATCAGTTAGCCATGTGGTCTTTTGTAATCCCGAATGCAAAAACCAAGAAGCCGTTGAAGAATTTTCTCGTCCCAACGGTTGAGGTTGAGCGACGAGCTGGACTTCAATTATGGGACCGGTTACGCGGCGAGAAGAGCGACGCCCTCAAAACAAAAAAAGGCGGATGTGGTCGATGAGATAGCCTATCAATTAACCACTCGGCGCATGGCAGATCATGAAGGCAATGATTTGCTAAACCAATTCTGGCGTTATTTCCTATAACTTCCTGTTCGTTTCAATTCTGTAAGTCATTGAAATTTAAAGATTAGCAGAAAATTGTTTATCGCTAGCTCCCGCTCTTTTTCAATCCGAACCGGAATATAAACCGGAACATTTTTGATGCTGGATTAGTGGCCTTCTCCTGGCTCATTCCTTATCCGCAAAAAGCGCATAAAGGGTAAGAAGTCGGTGGCTGCTTCTGTTCTAACTTGATGGTTCCATGACACTCCGTTAGACTCATCGTGTTTGTCCTTTCACCACGTGAATCCAACCACCTCTCACGGAGTGAGTCATGCCCTGTGCCTTTCAGGCAAAACGTCCCCGTCCATTTCATAAATTAAATCCTGGCTGCCAGTTCCATGTCGGCGAAGATGACCTCACGAAAGTTGATGGAGAATCTTGGTGTGACTTTCACCTACACATGCAGACACAAGATGGGCATCTCACGAAAAAAGGTGAATGGACTGAGCAGGAAAGGGCCAACTTCAACAAGCGCATCTTTGAATGGATCAACCAGGCAGAAGCTGAAGAGAAAGCCTGTGACCTCACGGGTGTCGTATTTCCAGACTCTGTTAATTTTAAAAGAGAAGAGCCTTACCCCACCATGTGTTTTTTTAAGGCCCAGTTCTGTAGCAATGCCATATTCAAGAAGGTCCAGTTTACTGGTACTACCAGGTTCGACGAGGTCCAGTTCGCTAGCGATGCCAGGTTCGATGAAGCCCAGTTCGCTAGCGATGCCAGGTTCAAAAACACTCAGTTCTCGGGATATGCGTGGTTCGAAAAGACTCAGTTCACTGGTATTGCTATATTCAAGAAAGCCCTGTTTTCTGGGGACATCAGCTTTGCGAGGACACGATTTTCCAGCTATGCGTGGTTCGAAAATGCTCGGTTCTTTAGCTATGTCAGCTTCGTGGAAGCTGAGTTCTCGGGCGACACCACTTTTGCGAAGGTTTGGTTCTCTAGCGATACCAGCTTTGCCCGAGCCCGATTCCTCACCGACACCAGCTTCGCAGAATCCCGATTTTCTGGTGACGCCAATTTCCAGAAGGCTCAGTTCTCCGAGAGTATCAAATTCGACTCTGACGGAGATTCAAGCACTCCTGAAGCGATACAGGCCAATGTGTTTAAACATATAAATTTTTCAGATTCGACGTTTGATGGACCTGTTTCATTCATCAATCGCCAATTCCGGTCCACAACAAGCTTCTTCAGATGTGTATTTAAGAAAGCTCCTCAGTTCCATAACTGTACACTTCATCAAGGCACAAATTTTGACAGGACCATGTTTCCCAGTACGTTTTCAGACAAAGCAGAACGGGCAGAAGCAGAACGGGCCTATCGAACACTCAAGCTTGCTATGGAACAGGTACGTGCACGGCAAGAAGAGAGCATGTTTTATGCCCTGGAGCAGACATGTCGGCAAGGGAGAAAAGACGTAGACTGCACAGTCCGTTTGGCGTCGACACTCTATCTCTACTGTTCTGATTATGGGCAGTCGTTTAAACGACCCTTGGCATGGCTCACCGGGGTAACAGGTGTCTCATGGCTTCTCTATGCGTTACTAGGTTGGTCGCTGAATGAGGAAATGTTTGATTTTACCCTGACTCAGCTCGTTCGACCATTTAATGTCTGGCTCTCGAGTAACCAGAGTAATCTACACACCCTGTTTGGTCAAACGAAGTTCGTCGTCAAGCTCATCGCGACGTGCCAATCGCTGTTTAGTTTGAGTCTGCTCGCGCTGTTCTTTCTCGCACCACGGCAGAATTTTAAGCGGGGGTAGGAATATCACACGTCCCTCTTGCTGCACGGAAGCTAATTAAAAACTTGATGACGGGTTTCGAAATGGCTTCCGTAAAACCGGCATGAAAAAAACATAATTTCATGCCGGTTTTTTACATTCTGTCAAGGTGAACAATTCAGCAAGTTGTCGAATTATTCCCCGATCGGGAGGCCCAGGATTCTTCCGTCCAGGTGTAAGCTTCCCCGTCAAGCGGACAGGTTCAACATAGAGTTTTCCGGCCTTTTG
>JAALKI010000016.1 GCA_011088105.1 Nitrospirota bacterium
ATCCAGCCATCCTAAGATAACTCTCGTTATCTAGGACAGCCCCTAATTTTTTACTCAGTGTTCTCTTACCATCTAGATGATAAGGAGAAATATTAAACTTGTCGCTTTAGTCACCTGCGTTGAAAAAGATAAGGAGGGAAACATGCTAATACCCCCAATTGTCTTCATATCGATTTTTTTGGCATGTGGTAGTTCCTTCGCTTTAGCGGACGGTCCTAGAACTGGACCTATTCATGGACCTTTCGCAGAGGATACTCTGTTCACGTTCACCGTTCATGAGGAAAGTTCAACAATAACAGGAGACAAGCTGGCAGCCCTTGAGTCAAAGGTCAAGACCTTGGAAGCCAGAATGAATAAACTTTTTCCACAATCCCTTATTGAGCAACACGAGCTGAATCTCGAGCAAGTCCCTTACGACTCCAACAGGGTTCAAATGATGCAAGGGTGGACATCCGAAGAGCATGTCCGAGAAGCCACGGCACATCATCAAAAAGCTGAAGACCTCCACATGGAAATCCAACGGTTACAAAATCGGATAGACCGGTTTTTCCAAAAACCGTATTTAGACACGAAAGGATTCAAACGAAGCCGTCTGAAACACATGAAAGGTCATTTAATACAAGCATTTCGTAAGGCCACAACAAAAACAGTTTGGCATACACGGCAAGCCGAGAAGATAATAACCTCCGAACAAAACTTGTAGAGGCTGTGGAATGCCGACCTTTTCCTCGGCTTTCGCGGAAGAGCTGAAGACGAGGACATACCGCCCTGCGGTTTTGAATTTAGCCTATCTCCCTCTGCCAAAATATTTAGAAGTTGAAATAGGCTGGCAATCATTGAAGAACAAGTCAGATGATCGTCACCGATATAGCCTGCCGTATCTCCTGAAATATGCACTCATGGAACGAATCGAGGGTGTTAATAAAAGGAGATGCGGGGATCATAAGTGATCGCCCCACGCAAAGCGGGTTTGGTGATGTCTTAGGACCCCTCAAGCTCGTGCATCCGTTGAAAACCCTTATGCCGTCGGCCTTGAGCCTCGAAGGCGGGATTAAGTTCCCCACTGTACCCAAACAGGGCAAACAGACTATGAACTTAATGGCATCTATGGTATAGCCTTGGACCGCTTGGTGCTCGATCTCAACGTTATCTATACTCGGCTAGGAGACGCGTCAGAGAACGAAGCCAATGATGATCTCGAATGAGTGACAACGGCATCCTACGCCATAACTGATCGCTTGAACCTTGCTGGCGAATTGTTTGGTTCCCATCGGCAAGGGATCCGGCCTTTCCTCCAATATTTGCGTGCCATGATCTATGCGATCACGCCACGCATTATTGGCGATGCTAGCATGGCTTTTGGGCTAACAGGTGCCTCACAAGAGTGGACGCTTTTTACGGGTCTCACAATTCTGACCTGGTCGCCATTCTAAAATCCATGACACCTGCACAAATTTTGTGCCACGCCCTATTGATTCAATGAGACCTCAGCAGTTCCATCTCCCTTGTATAGCGGGATCGTAAAAGTAAATGTACTGCCTTTTCCAACCTGACTTTCTACCCCAATGGTTCCTCCCTGCAGTTCAACCAAGTGTTTTGTAATGGCCAACCCCAACCCCGCTCCTCGGGCAGCAGCTGGTGTTGCCTTCCCTCGATAGAATTGCAAAAAGACTTTCTGCTGTTCTTCCTCAAAAATCCCACATCCAGTGTCTTGAACCGATACCTGAACAAATTCCTCTGTCCCTTCACGTACTTCGATCATAATACGCCCTTCAGCCTGAGTGAAGGTAATGGCATTTTGCACAAGATTGCTGAGCACCCGATGCAATTTGTCATGATCACCCATGACTAATGGGAGTAGATCGCCTTGGCTGACCTGCAGATCCACCCCTTTCCGGACAACCTGGACCTGAAGTTCCTCCGTCACTTCTTGCACAACATCCTGAATGGCCAAGGGCGCCAGGGTCACGCTTACCTGGCCCGTCTCAATTCGGGAAAGATCCAGAAGTTCATTGATCATCCTGGTAAGACGTTCGGAATTATGAAGCAAGCGTTGCAGGTAATACTGTTGCTTGGGAGTCAAGGCTCCAGCGAGGCCGTCTAGCATATTTTCGATGTATCCTTTAATAGAGGTCATGGGGGTACGTAACTCATGAGAAACAATAGAGACAAAGCCCGATTTCAGGCGATCTAGTTCTCGAAGTTTTTCATTCGCAATTTGCAAGGCCTGAGTTCGCTCAAGCACTCTCCGCTCCAGGTTGTGGGTCAGCGTGCCAAGTTCCTGGTAGGCATTGGCATTATCGATGGCCACCGCGACATGGCTCGCAATGGTTGTCAACAAGTCTAAGTCTTCTTGAGCGCAGGGATGGCTGGCCTTGTCAGCCACTAAGTATCCCAGCACACGGCTCTTGCTTTGTAAGGGAACACCCACAAGGGAGGTGATCCCAATCTGTTCGGCCACGGCTAAGAATGGTGGAAACATACGATGACGAATCGTGTGAAGATCGGGAACTAAAAGTGGACGCTTGTGAATCAGCAGATCAGCTTCGATACTCCCGTCATCTTGAACTGGAATTTTAATTTGTTTCGCCCGTGCTTCAATGTCCAGAGGCACCCCAGAGACTCGGGATAGGAGAGCAACTCCTTGTGTCTCATCATAAAGTACGAGAAGCATTCGTCCGAAACCGACCTGTTCAATCAGTAATTGCAAAACGGTCGTGAACAGCTTATCCAAGTCCAGAGTCGAGGTAATAGCCGTGCTGGTTTGATTGAGTGCTTGGAGTTGTCTTAGCTGTCGTTGGATAGTTCCGATGTTGAGAGAGATGGCTTCGTCTCGATCTTGTAAGGAATGGGTCATCTGGTTAAATATCGCGGTTAATTGTCCAACTTCGTCGCGCGTGGTGACATCCGCTGTAGCCGTGAGATCTCCTACAGCTACTCGTTGAGCGACATAGGCAAGATTGGATAGCGGGGTGATAATTCTTCCAGCCATCCAAATAGTCGCCGTAATACCAAAGACAATAATAGCCAGAGTTAACAGCCCAATGTCGTAGATGACTCCTTTCAAGACTTGTTGCATGAGAGATTCAGTCACTCCCACATGTATAACCCCATAGACCTTGGCTTCTCGGATCGAGTGGGAGTTCTCTGGTGAACCCTTGCCTTCAGAACCTAGAAGTAACGGACCTAAAGGAGAATTATCCGAAGCTTCATTGGGACTTTGACGAATGACGGGAAAAGCAAAATTATGCAGTCGTTCCAGGCCGGCAGATTCCCCTTGATCATCTAACACAGGGGTGGCACCAATACCTTGGAGACCAGCGTGTGCTGTTGACTGGAAAGAGGTTATCTTGATTGAGAAGTCGAGTGAGTCAATCTGTGAATGAGTGATGGCTGTATCAGGATACAACGGCCGGTTCTTGTCCCGCACCAAGGTATTTCCAGCCTTCAGCATGCCTTTGGATGCACGAGCCAGCAGACTCCCTTCGGAACTTGTGATCATGACATAGACAACTTCCTCAACCTCCATCACCCCTTCTATGAACCGCTGGAGTTGCAGCGTGTCTTCGGTAAAAAGAGCAAAGCGGCTGTTCGAGGCCAGGTTTTTGACAAGGATGTTGCCAAGCCTCACTAGTTGATCGGTCATATCCGTTGTCTTGTTTTGAATAAAATACCAACTTAATCCCGTACAGGTTGTCATGATGACCAGACTTAAAAACACCACCAGCTTTGTGCGAAGACTCCTATAGGGAGAGGGAAAGAATACTCTGTTCTTCCTCTGACGCGAACTTGCAACACGATCTGGATTAGTATCGCTCATGTGCTCGCTCGATAATCTTGGGATCTAAGGTAAGTCCTAAAAATTTTGCCGTTTTCAAGTTCAGCGCCATCTTCACCTGTGAAGGTGAAATAACCTGATAAGGGACAGAAACTTTGCCGGAGAGAATGGTTTTTGAGAGCTGTGCAGCTTGGGCCCCAACCTCCTTATAGTCGACTGAAAGGCTCAAGAGGGCCCCACTTCGGACCAATTCAGTCGAAAAGCCGATGAGGGGAATGTTGACTTCCAAGGTGGTATCAAGGAGAAACCGCAGTGAATCTTCATTGAGTACCGTGCTGTCAGGCAATAGCCAGAGCGCATGAACATGGGTTAACAGGCTTCTGGCGGCCTCAGGAACGTCTTTCTCCGTCTGTATTTCCCGACTGATGATTTTCATGCCGAAGGCGGTCGCATGATGGCGGGCTTCAGCGAGCAATCGTGCTGTTTTGTTTGGGTCATACAGAACACCGATGCGTGTGGCATACGGTAGGACCTCGCTTATGCTTGCTAATTGACGTTCAATAGGGACATCTAAGAGCACGCCGGTGATATTAGGGGCAATCAGGTTATACCTAGCCGGATCCAAGACCATGGTATACACCACCGGCACGTCAAGAATTTCTAGTTTGGCGGCAAGAGCAGCTTTTAATCCAATAGCGAGAACCAGCTCGACATCGGATGCACGGAGTTTCCTAGCCAATTTTCGACCACGTTCGAGATTCCCCTTGAGGTTCATTTCCAAAAATGTGAAGGCAGGACCGAAAGCAGACTTTGCTGCAGTGACGGCTTGGTTATATGCCTTCAAATCGGCTGATTTGAAGATGGCAATCTCCTGGGTCGCCCCGAAGGCCGAGACTATCCAGAGACCAACACTGAGGAAAGTAGCAAGGCTTGATGCCCATATCCTACCGGAACACAAGGGGGTTGACCTGTTCACGTGAATACACCTCAGGACATTTGATGCTATAAGTCCCTACAGAAGCTGACTAGAGGGTAATAGTAAACCAACCCATCACACGGCTTTTGATGGTTTCCCCTAAAGGATGCTCCTTGTGCCGATCATTGAGCGCATTGAAGGCCGAAAGGCTGACCTCGGCCCGCTCATTCCAAAAGTGATATCCAGCACGAAGGTTCACCAGCGTATAACTTCCCAATCGAGACTTGAAGGATTGGCCTGGATCAGAGAATTGAGTAACCAAATCGCCCAGAGGGTAGGAAGTTCCTCCAACATAATGCAGGGCGATTTCTCCACTCAGCCCGGAATCCCATTCTCCCCGTAGTCCTGAATTCACTTTAAATGAAGGCCCAGCACGCTGGAAGGTCTCATCAAACGACTGCCTGATATCTTGGTACGATAGGTTGGCAAAGGTACTCAACCAGCGTGCGGCCAACCATTCCAGCCCAACCTCTACTCCGTAAATGTCAGCCGTCCCCTGGGCATTGGCATTTTGAAGGACGGTAGAAGTAATGGGACGAAGCTCAATAAGATTGGTAATATGATTCAAAAAGAATTCTCCTCGAACTCGCAACCGATGTTTGGCATACCAGCCTTGATACCCCAGTTGATACGATACGATTTTCTCTGCCTCAAGATTTTCGTTACCTAGAAAGGTGAACGATTCGCCAGTGGAGGTATTCGTAAGATGAAGGTCTTCATACGTTTCGAAAAGGGTTGGAGGACGATGGGCCACAGATATTCCAATCCGAAACGCGTGGTCCGACCAGGGACGAAAGACCAGGGCTCCTCTCGGGCTATAGGACGGGTTGATAAAGGAACCCAGATCCAGTCTGGTCCCGACCAGAAGTGTGAGACGATCGTTCAGCTTCCATTCATCTTGGACATACACTCCAAGCCGGTGTTCAGGTTTAACATCACTAACAAGGTTCCCTGAAAAGGTATTTACCCGGTAATTGATACCATAGGTCAGCCGATTGATGTCCCCAAGGTTAAGCATGTGCTGCCCAACAGCATTATACGTATTGCCCAAGAATGATAAAGTAGGTTTTCCCAATGGGTCCGAAAAGTGACGAAGGGTGCCCGATCCAATTTGAGGTCCTATCTGACTAGTGGCATCTAATTGGTTCCACCACGCCCGCAAAAACAGATTTGGACGTTCATAGCCCACATGAACATAAGGAAGCCGAATGTCGGAATCTAAGCGAAGGGACCGTAACACCGGGCCGTCAAATTTGTTCATCTCGACTAACCCGCCGGATACTCGAATGCGTGAATCTCCAGGCAGCTGGTAGTCGGTTTGAAGGTTGAATTTATAAGCTTGCAAGGCCAGGTTCTTTCGGCTCTTCCATTGATTGGCCTGATCCCACCCGAGAGAAAGACGGTATCCGAGGTTCCCTACAGATCCGCCCTGAATCGCCGATGTCGTGAAGGTACCAAACTCCCTGCCCCCAGCTTGCATGGTTGTGCCCTGCATGTCTTCAGGTGATTTGGTAATGATATTAATGACGCCATCAAACGCATTGAACCCATACAGAGCCGATGCCGGGCCTTTGAGAACTTCAATACGCTTGATCTCCGGCAAGGTCACCGTAATTCCTCTCCAAAACGTGACACCTTGGACCTCAGTGTAAATAGACCGACCATCAACCAAGACCAGGATTTTATTAGCTAGGGTTTGATTATTGCCACGCATGCTTACGTTGAACTCTGAACCGGTCATTTGGATGACCTCCATGCCCGGTATACGCCGCAAAACCGTTGGGAGATCCGGAGCGCCCGATTGAAGAATATCTTCATCCGTAATCACGTGTACATGCGCTGGAGCTTTGGAAATAGGCTGTTCGTCCTGAATAGCAATACTAACGGTTTCCTCTTCCAATAAATCTGCGAGTTCTTCGATACCGGAGTAATTGACAGGGTCTGGAGGCACAGGCTCTTGAGCCTGACTGAGTAGGGACGGGAACAGCCACCAGCAAAGCATGGCCATACTCCATGCGCAGCCATGGACCCAAGATGAAACTTCACGCTCCATTTCCTCTCCTTCCTAGCAACACACTCGAGAAAGAAAAAACGCCGCCGTGTCTAGTGATAGTCCTACTATTTGCATCCAAGTTCTTTACAATAGACAAGAAACCCTTATTGAACGTTGTTCATCACAACAAGCCACGCCCTGAGCCTCTCGACCTGAAGGCAGCGCTATCCAGGAGGTATCTAGCAAACCTAGTGCCAGATGGTATGTCTGCAAAAAATGGCAGACTCGCTGTAAGTGCTTCATTAAGAATAATTTAATTTGTTTGGTAACTTTTTCATGCTATAAGCGTGAAAATACTAATTGCCCTGAGATGTATCCATTCAGATACTACCAATGAACAATTAGATACATGCCTGAGAATTTATAAGCCCAAAGAAGATATATTATGAAAAAGGATTAAGGGAGGACCCGTTTGTTTTAAAAAATACGTTGAGAAGGATTATCATAGATGAAGCAATAATCTATCGGGTAGGAGCGTATCCTTCACGATACGCTCCTACCCGATAATCCTAATGATAGGCCGTACGAATGGAGTTGAGAATCATGACTTGTCCCTTTCTTGAAAGTCTGGTCGTCCCCATGAAATACTCCCTTATAGTAAAAAAATGAGTAAGAATTATGGGCTAACCTTGCGAAAAGCGCCAAATATGAACCGCTCGATTCCAGCCTAACAAATCATGAAAGACCACACGGCTATTGTCGTACAGGCTCCAGCAAAAATTAATCTGGTCTTGCGGGTACTAAATCAGCTTCCTAATGGATATCATGCACTCTGGTCACTGATGCAGACTGTGGAATTAATGGATGAGATCAGCCTGAGTTTTTATCCACAAGGGTCTGACATTCTTTTACGATGCCCTG
Organism: Nitrospirota bacterium; assembly: GCA_011088105.1. Lineage (GTDB taxonomy): Bacteria > Nitrospirota > Nitrospiria > Nitrospirales > UBA8639 > JAALKI01. The sequence continues at coordinate 7,669 of JAALKI010000016.1, forward strand.
GAGGAACTGTCTCCACTGGACAGGATAATTTGATTCATCGAGCGGCGAAACTTGTCTTCGAACAGAGTAAAACACAAGGGGGCATCGAGATTGATCTCACGAAACGCATTCCGATTGCTGCAGGATTAGGAGGCGGCAGTAGCGATGCTGCCGCAACCATTTATGGTCTCAATCAACTACTAGGCTTGGAATGGTCTACTCAGAAAATGGCTTCTCTTGGTGCAACATTGGGAAGCGATGTCCCATTCTTTTTTTCAGCTCCCACTGCATTGGTTCAAGGATGGGGGCAAGACATCACAGCAATGCAATCATCCGGCAACCGATGGGTGGTCTTGGTAAATCCAGGATTTCCAATCGAAACGAAAATAGCTTTTCAACGTTTGGCTGAGAGACGAAATAAAATACTCCCTATTTCCAAACATTTGCATTACATTCAGGAGAACCGGGGTTGGTCTTGGGAAAATCTTATGCCTCTTTTGGAAAATGATTTTGAAACGGTCCTTTTCCCAGAATATGAGTCCTTAGGCCAATTAAAAACCGAATTACTGGAAAGTGGCGCTGAAGGGGCCCTATTATCAGGAAGCGGGCCAACGGTGTTTGGGATTTTTCCTGATGAATTATCCGCCAGACAAGCCAAGGAGGCGGCAGAACGAACCCCTGGACGAAGGGCCTTTGCCGTGCCAACGGCATAAGGGCAGGGAGTTAGGAACACCGCTGTTTGTGTTGACAACGACGAAGTGATCACCTACATTTGATTCCCCACCAGTGAAAAGGTGACATAGCTGAGTACTTTGTATTTTCAACTTCTATTGGCTAGACCGTGAGTCGAACACTTAAACTGTTTTCCGGCAACTCGAATCTTTCTCTCTCCGAGGAAATCAGCCAATATTTAGGTATTGGGCTCTCCCAGGCTACCGTTTCGACATTCAGCGATGGGGAAATCCGAGTAAAGATTGAAGAAAATGTGCGCGGAGCGGATGTATTCTTGATTCAATCCTGTTGCCATCCGGTCAATACCTCGATCATGGAATTGCTCATTATGATCGATGCGCTGAAACGGTCATCGGCTTCTCGTATTACCGCCGTCATCCCCTATTATGGATATGCACGGCAAGACCGCAAGGACCAACCACGTGTGCCGATCAGTGCCAAACTGATGGCAGACCTGATTACCACAGCAGGGGCCCATCGGGCGTTGACTATGGATCTCCATGCTGGGCCAATTCAAGGGTTTTTCAATATTCCCGTCGATCATCTGTATGCCACTCCGGTTTTGTTGGATTACATCAAAAACAGCAATCTCGGCGAATTTGTCGTGGTCTCTCCAGATGCGGGCGGAGTCGAACGTGCGCGGGCGTTTGCAAAGCATCTTGGGGCCAAGATAGCGATTATCGACAAACGCCGGGAAGGGCCCAATCAAGCACAAGTCATGAATATTATTGGAGATGTTCAAGGAAAACAGGCGCTGCTCTTGGATGATATGATCGATACGGCTGGAACGATTGTCGAAACCGCACAAGCGTGTAAGAATAAGGGCGCCTCTCAAGTATGGGCTGCCTGTACCCACCCTGTTCTCTCTGGACCAGCCATTGAACGCCTGCAACAATCGTGTCTAACTGAAGTGGTTGTCACGAATTCCATTCCTCTACATGGGAAAGACCACCATTGTCCGAAAATTCGTACCTTGTCAGTCGCTTCGTTGCTCGGCGAAGCCATTAGCCGTATTCACGAGGAACAATCCGTCACCTCACTGTTTGTCTAGCCTTCTTTTTATTTTTCCTTTCAAGCCTGTTAAGATGAAAAGTTTGAGTATTCTGATAGAGAGTCGGCTCAGATCTTTATAGAGGGACAGCTATGCTGATTGTTGTTGAATCATTCACATCTATACATGAGGGACATGATGAAATTTGAAGCGGAAGCAGAAGTACGGAAAGAAGTCGGAAAAGGACCGGCTCGAGAAATTCGCCGAAATGGCAAAATTCCAGCGGTTTTTTATGGTCAAGGCAAATCTATTCCTCTCGTGATGGACCCTCGGGCCGTCAGAAAAATTATCATTGCCCAATCTGGTGGATCAGGGTTGGTCTCGTTGAAATTAATAAACGACGGCGCAACAGAGGATCGGGTCGCCGTGATTCAGGATTATCAAGTTGATCCCATTACGGGTCTTGTGTTGCATGTCGATTTATTTGAAGTATCAATGGATAAGGCAGTCCGGGTCAAAGTACTCGTCCAGACCACTGGCGAAACACCCATTGGCGTGAAACGGGATAAAGGAGTCCTCCATCAAAACCTGAGAGAACTCCATATTGAATGTTTGCCTGGGGTTATTCCTGAACATATCGATGTCGATGTCTCAGAATTGACAATTGGCCAAGGCATCCATGTCAAGGATGTTCAAGCAGGGCCAAGCATCAAAGTTCTCGATGACGGAGACCTCATGGTCGTGAGCGTGTCTGCACCTATATCCGACGCAAAGTTAGCTGCCAGCATGGCGACCGATGCCACATCGACACACTCAAGTGACAGTGAAGCTGCAGGAAGCACCAAGGGAAAACCCGAACCTTCGGCCGGGGCAAGTAAAGCCGGAGAAGGTAAGAAATAAGCCTTGTATGCCATTGTCGGACTGGGAAATCCAGGAGAAGCCTATGAGGCAACACGTCACAATGTTGGATGGAAGGTTATCATCCAAGCAGCAAGGCAATGGGCAATCAAATTGACCGAACAGGGTGCCAGTTTACAGGGCACTGGACATCTCGGAACCGAACCAATTGTCTTAGGGGTACCCCTCACATGGATGAATCAGACTGGCTGGGCCGTGAAGGCATTGCTTACACAGTATGACATTGAGACTCAATATCTGATTGTGGTCTATGATGATCTCGATTTGAATGTGGGTCGGATCAGAATTAAACAACGTGGAGGGGCCGGCGGGCACAATGGCCTTCGGTCTATTCTTGACGCTCTTCAGACAGATGAGTTCTCACGGCTTAAGATTGGCATCAGTCGTCCACCAGTTGGTGATGATGTTGCCGATTATGTTCTTTCCGCCTTTACTCCAGCTGAAATTCCGATCATTGCCGACACCACTACTCGATCCGTCTCTGCCCTAGAATGCCTCGCGACAAGAGGGCCCGCTGAAGCCATGAATCTGTTCAATACAGTCAATCTTTATGAGGATAGCCCGTGAGTTTGTGTTGCGGCATGATTGGCCTCCCCAATGTTGGGAAAACGACGGTTTTCAATGCGCTGGTTGGAGCCGGCGGCCTTGTGGCAAACTACCCGTTTGCCACCGTCGAAACAAACATTGGGATTTCAGCCGTGCCCGACCCACGACTGAGTCAACTCGTCACAATCTTTCACTCCAAGAAAATGACACCAAGCACGCTCGAAGTTCGGGATATTGCAGGACTTGTCCAAGGCGCGAGTCAAGGCGAAGGCTTGGGCAATCAGTTTTTGGGACAAATTCGAGAAGTCGATGTGTTGCTGCATTTAGTTCGTTGTTTCCCCGAACCCAATGTTGTCCATGTCATTGGAGAAGTCGACCCTATCCGCGATATTGATATTATTGAATCGGAATTAATGCTAGCCGACTTAGGCATGTTGGAACGCCGACGGGAAAGATTAGAAAAACGAATTCGGGCTGGCGATGGGGAAGCCTCCCAAGAAAAGGCCTTCATCCAGCGATTGGAAGAGCTGCTGAACCAGGGCACATGGCTTCATGCTCATCCCTTTTCAGCTGATGAACAGGCTCAACTCAAAGACTATCAGTTATTGTCAGCCAAGCCAGTGTGCTTTGTGGCCAATGTGTTAGAAGGATGGAGTCCAAATGACCCCTTCATCAACGCGGTGAGGCAAAAGGCAGAAAAGGTGGGCGCCAACACGATTGTATTGTCTGGAAAGATTGAAGCCGAGTTAGCGACCTTGCCAGAAGATGAACGACTAGAGTTCCTGGAAGATTTAGGGCTCAAAGAGTCTGGCTTACAGCGTTTGTTAACGGCGGCTCATGACCTACTGGGATTGATTACCTTTTTCACCGCAGGTGAAGAAGAGTCCCGTGCCTGGACGATTCGGAAAGACACCGTGGCACAAGATGCGGCAGGGAAAATTCATACGGATATGCACAAAGGCTTTATTCGAGCTGAAGTCTTTGCCTACACGGACTTACTTGCCTGTGGAACACCCACGGCAGTCAAAGAAAAAGGGCTTTTTCGTCTAGAAGGTCGGGAATATATCGTGAAAGATGGGGACATTATGTATTTCCGTTTTAACGTGTAGGCACTGTTTGACAGGCCCTTTTTCCCTATGCTAGTTTGCAACGCTTGATTTTTTACCGGGTCTCCAGGCCTCCGCGCCTGGTTTTTCTTGAGGTTGAGGAGGTTGTTGCATGCCGTTGTATGAATCGATCGTGATTCTTCGTCCTTCACTATCAGATGAAGAAACCACGGCCATCATTGAAAAGACAAAAGAGCGATTAGAGAAAGAAGGTGCCTCTATTCTCAAAGCAGACAATTGGGGGAAAAAGAAATTAGCATATGAGATTCAACATGATCGACGAGGAACTTATGTTCAATTTCAGTTCGACGCTGGCGGGCAGGTGATTGGACAGCTTGAACGATTCTACAAGTTGGAAGATTCTATCATGAAGTTTCTGACGATTCGGATGGAACCAGAAGACTTGCAGCCTGTAGCAGTAGATGAACCGGCGGAGTCGGATGATGCTGGGATTCAATAAAGTTATCCTCATTGGAAATTTGACCAGGAATCCTGAGCTTCGTTACACCCCGAATGGTACAGCTGTTGCGAATTTTGCATTAGCCGTCAATCGACGTTTTCGTCAAGCCGATGATCAAAAAGAAGAAGTGTGTTACATAGATATTGTCGTCTTTGGGAAACAAGCGGAACATTGCGGACAGTACTTGGCTAAAGGAGACGGCGCGATTGTCGATGGCCGCCTACAACAACGACGTTGGGAAACAGAAGATGGGCAAAGACGGAGTAAACATGAAGTCGTCGCCCAATCCGTGACATTCTTACCCAAGAAACAAGCTTCTGGCCCCGAAACCGATTATACCGAGGAGCCTGAATATGAGGGTGAGCCCTATTCATAATATTTTCTAGACAGGAGAACAAATCGTGGAGCGCGGACGACTTTTTCAACGACGTCGTTTTTGTCGATTTTGTCATGATCAAACACCTCTGGACTTTAAGGACATTCCGCTCTTGCGGGGTTTTCTGACCGAAAGAGGGCGGATTGTACCCAGACGAACATCTGGAAACTGCATGCGACATCAACGGAAATTGACCCTTGCCGTGAAAAGGGCAAGGAGTATAGCATTATTGGCTTTTGCTGAAGAACGATAGCTGATTAACGGTTTGCGAGGAATCTATGCCCTCGCTCAATCTACAGCTTAAAGACATCCCCGATGAAGGACTCGACCTCACACGAGGTATTGCCCTATCAGATCTTGGGCTTCGTGGGGAAGAGTTCACAATACAAGCACCCCTGGACCTCACGGTTCAGCTGTTGAGAGTCGGGAAACAAGCTCGAGCGCAAGGGTCCATTTATGGAAGTGTTTTTTATGAATGCGTCCGATGCCTAGGGAAATTTGAGCACAGGAGTAACATCGCCTTTACTGTCCTGTTTCAAGAATCAGAGCAAGACAGCCAACAGCACAGTAACGATACGAGTCAAGAAGTGAAAGAAACCGTCCAGATCGAACGGTTTTCTATGGTCAATGGACAACTTGAACTTGGAGACATGCTACGAGAACAGCTCATCCTCATGGCTCCCATGAACCCACTTTGTACCCCTGACTGCCTTGGGCTTTGTCAAGTTTGCAGGTCTAACCGCAATGTCAAGAAGTGTGGCTGTCAGGAAATGGGGATGGCCTCTCCATTTTCAACTTTGCGTCAATTGATTAACACTCATGATTCTACAATTAATAAACCGTCTCTCTAAGAATAACAACACGTATATTCTCTCTCACACAAAGGAATCAGGATGGCAAATCCGAAACATAAAATATCCAGGGCAAGACGTGATCAACGCAGAGCCAACACCAAACTTGTGCCTCCCAGTCTTTCCATTTGTCCGCAATGCCATGAACCTAAACTCCCCCACCGTACCTGTCTCAGTTGCGGGACATATAAGAGGATGGCCGTTATTTCCATTGAAGAAGGCTAAAACCTCCCTCTCTCAACCTGTATGAGGTTGACGACACGATTTCCATGAAAATTGCAGTTGATGCAATGGGCGGTGATCATGGATTAATTCCCATTATTACTGGTGCGAGTCAGGCCGCCAAAGAGCTCAATGCTGAGGTTGTCCTGGTTGGAGACCAAGAGCAAATTCTTGCCGAGCGTGAACGGTTGAATTGTACCGACTCTCGCATCACCACGCATCCATCGTCACAGGTTGTGGGCATGCATGAATCCCCAGCCTTAGTAGCCAGAAAAAAACGAGATTCATCAATTTGGGTCGCGACCAACCTAGTCAAATCTGGGGCAGCCGATGCTGTTGTCAGTGCAGGCAACACTGGAGCCACTATGGTCTCTGCTTTTTTTCTATTAGGCTCCATGAAAGGCGTAGAGCGCCCTGCCATTGCAGCCACACTTCCAACGCTGCAAGGCCATGCGGTAATGCTAGACGTTGGGGCCACGGTAGATTGTACAGCCCAACAACTCTATCAGTTTGGGATCATGGGGCATGAGTATGGGAAACATCTCTTTAAAAAATCCAAACCTCGTGTAGGACTTCTCAGTATTGGGGAAGAAGATTCGAAAGGGAACGAAGTCACCAAAGAAGCCTTCCACTTGCTGAGAAACAGTCCCATGAATTTCATCGGGAATCTCGAAGGTCGTGATGTCTATAGTGGAACAGCCGATGTCATTGTCTGTGATGGCTTTATGGGCAATGTCTCATTGAAAATTTCCGAAGGCCTCGCTGATGCTATGAAAAAAATGTTAATAAAAGAAATCGCTTCTACCTTGCTTGGTCGATTTTCCTTTCTTTTTATGGCTGGGCCCCTTCTGCGCCTTCGACGGCGGACCGATTATGCCGAATTTGGCGGAGCTCCATTGTTAGGTGTAAACGGAATCAGCATAATCTGTCATGGGCGTTCCTCTGCAAAGGCTATCAAAAACGCGATTATCCGTGCCCATGCACTCAGCCAAGCCAGGCTTATCGACTTGATCCAGCATGATATTGCCGACGGGCTGAGTGACGGGACTACGGGCAACCCTTCTGTGGCCACAGAATGAAAAGCCAAATCCTTGGAACCGGATCGTATGTCCCTCCAAAAATCCTGACTAATACGGATCTTGAAAAGATAGTCGACACATCCGATACTTGGATTGTCGATAGGACTGGGATTCACGAACGTCGGATTGCTGAACCTGGAGAGGCCTGCTCGGACCTAGGCATTCGTGCATCAGAATCCGCCTTGGCCAATGCCGGCATTGCGGCACAGGACCTGGACATGATTTTAGTCGCGACCTGCACAGGTGATTATCCCCTTCCATCTACGGCCTGTCTCATTCAACATCGTCTTGGGGCGACACGGGCCGCTGCCTGTGATATTGCTGCCGCATGTTGTGGATTTGTCTATGCGCTCTCCATAGCCAATGCCTACATCAAGGCAGGCTATCGATATGTTCTCGTTGTAGGTGCTGAGGTCATGTCAGCGATTACAGACTGGTCAGACCGGAATACATGTGTCTTATTCGGAGATGGCGCAGGAGCAACAGTAGTTGGACGTTCTGAAGGAGAGGCTGGTATTCTTTCCCTCCACCTCCACGCTGACGGTCGTCTGGCAGATCTCATTTGTGTACCAGGTGGAGGGTCAAGTCGGCCTGCGTCGCAAACCATCCTTGATGAACGACTGCCCTACGTCAAAATGCGAGGCAATGAAACTTTTAAAATTGCAGTAAAAACTATGGAAGAAGCTGTCCGTGAAGCATTGGCCGCTAATGAATTGACCATTAACGACATTGATTGTTTTGTGCCACACCAAGCAAATATACGAATTCTCAAAGCCGTGGCCGAACGATTGAAATTGCCCCTGGAAAAGACGGCCATCAATCTTGATCGCTTTGGAAACACCTCAGCGGCGTCCATTCCCTTAGCCCTGGATGAAGCAGTTAAAACTGGCAAAGTGCAACCCGGGAATCTTGTGTTATTAGCTGCATTTGGCTCAGGACTGACATGGGCCTCTGGCGTGCTGCGCTGGTAAGGCATCGATACGGATGAAGACTCTTCGTATCACGTTATCTAAGTGCAATATTGAGGAAGGAACATGATGGAAAAAGACCTTCAAACAAACAGTAACCAATGGGCTCTTATTTTGGGGGCTTCTAGCGGATTCGGAGAAGCGGCAGCGCTCAAACTGGCCGCTATGGGGATGCATATTTTTGGAGTCCACCTCGATCGCAAGTCGACATTGCCAAATGTCACCCGCATTGTGGAAGCCATACACGAACAGGGACGGGAAGCGGTCTTTGTGAATGCCAACGCAGCGGACCCGGATAAACGCCAAGAAATCTGTGATGCGATACAGACCAAATTACAGGAATCAGACACACCTGGATCCATTCAGGTTTTACTCCATTCCCTGGCTTTTGGCACACTCAAGCCATTTCTCGCCCCGTCGCCGACGGAAGCCATCACTAAAGCCCAGTTGGAAATGACATTGGATGTCATGGCTAATAGTTTGGTCTATTGGACACAAACCATTATCTCTCGTAAACTCATGGGAAAAGGCGGGCGAATTTTTGCGATGACTAGCGCTGGTGGGGCTCGAGTTTGGTCAACATATGGCGCCGTCTCTGCCGCCAAGGCAGCCTTGGAATCGAACATTCGCCAACTGACCTTGGAATTGGCTCCATTGGGAATTACGGCCAATACGATTATGGCTGGCGTTACCGACACACCGGCACTCCGGAAGATTCCGGGGTCTGATGAAATGATGATACTAGCCAAACGAAAAAATCCTTCGGGACGACTCACAACACCTCAAGACGTTGCTGATGCGATTGGACTACTCAGTCAAGCAGAGTCACATTGGATAACCGGCAATGTCATTTGTGTTGATGGTGGAGAATTTATCGTCGACTAATAGTTGACAACCGTTCACTTTTCTCTCATATCTGTATATATCATGGTTAGTTCGATCGGATTGCTGTTTCCCGGGCAAGGTTCCCAGTTCATCGGAATGGGTCGTGCAATGTATGAGGCCTTTCCCCGCATCCATACATTATATGAGACAGCCAAAGATATCCTAGGGTACGATATCCGCTCTCTTTGTTTTGAAGGACCTGCGGATACATTGAATCTCACCGAATACACACAGCCAGCCATGCTGCTCACGAGCATCGCGGCACTTCGCATGCTCGATGATCTGTCGATTGAACCTGCTGCTGTTGCAGGCCATAGCCTGGGGGAATATTCAGCTCTAGTCTCGGCTCACAGCTTAAGATTTGATGATGCGGTCAGACTGGTCCAAAAGCGAGCGCAATACATGTCCGAATCCGTTTTACGAGGAAGTGGACGCGTCGCTGCTGTGTTGGGATTATCGGGTGACATTGTGAAAGAAGTCTGTCGGGAAACCGAAGCTGCTGGAATCGTCGCTGCGGCAAACTTTAACTCTCCCGGACAAGTCGTGATCGCCGGTGAACAGGCTGCTGTTGAACAGGCCACAACATTGTTAAAGGGCAGAGGTTGTCGGCGAGTAGTGCCATTACCGGTCAGTGTCCCGGTTCATACCCCTTTAATGCAGCAGGCCGCAGATCGACTGGCGAAAACACTAGAAACGATCCCCATAGCCGAAGGACGCATCCCGGTCATCAATAATGCAGAAGCCAAAGCAATTCAGGCCGTGGCTGAAATCAGAACCTCGTTAGTTCAGCAACTCCCTTCGCCAGTCTTATGGGAACAATCCATGCACACTATGTGGGAAATGGGCATTACGACATTTATTGAAGTTGGTCCTGGAACTGTACTCACCGGATTAGGGAAGCGAACGTTGCCCGATGCAACATGGCTTAATGTTCAAGACCCTTCATCCTTAGATACCACCATGAACGCTTTAAGTACGGCCTAAGGTCTCACAGGAGACAATCATTAACAAGTCGCATGAGGAGAGGCTATGTCTCTTGAAGGAAAAGTGGCAATCGTGACAGGGGCAGCTCAGGGAATTGGCCAGGCCATTGCCGAATGTTTGGCCTCTGCCGGAGCTGATATCGCCATCGTGGATTTAGAGAAATCTCGATGCCAGGCTACCCTAGAAGGTGTCGAGAACATGGGGAGGCGTGGGATAATCCTGGAAGCCAATGTAGCAAAATGGGACGAGGTCAAAGATATGACCGACAAGCTCCTCAATGAATGGGGGCATATTGATATCCTCGTCAACAATGCAGGAATTACACGGGATGGATTGCTCATTCGCATGAAAGAAGAAGATTGGAATGCTGTGCTCCAAGTCAATATCACCGGCACCTTTAACTGTACAAAAGCCGTCCTATCTTCAATGTCCAAACAGCGATACGGACGTATTATCAACATGGCGTCGGTTGTGGGTGTAACCGGAAATATCGGACAAGCGAATTATGCGGCCTCCAAAGCAGCGGTGATTGGCTTAACAAAAACGGTAGCGCGAGAATATGCCAGTCGTCAAATTACCATTAATGCCGTTGCCCCAGGTTTTATTGAAACCTCTATGACCCAGAGGCTTTCTCCTGAGGTCAAATCCGCCTTACTGAAGCAAATTCCTCTTGGTCGCTTGGGACAACCAACCGATGTCGCTCAGGCTGTTCAATTTCTTGCCTCAGAGGCCGCAAGTTACCTAACGGGACAGGTGCTTCATGTGAATGGTGGCATGCACATGGCCTAGGTATGTAATAATCACATTCAATATATTAACCACGATGTTCTATCTTGAGAGAAGGAGACAAGCTTATGGCCGTTGAAGAACGTGTCAAAAAAATTATCAGCGAACAGCTCGGTGTCGAAGAAGATGAAGTTGTCGCAGATGCGGCATTTGTAGATGACCTTGGTGCGGATTCGCTAGACACCGTTGAGTTAGTCATGGCGCTGGAAGAGGAATTCGAAATTGAGATTCCTGATGAGGAAGCTGAAAAAATCCAAAAAGTTCAGCAGGCCATTGACTATATTAAGGAAAAATCTTGAGGAGTGATGCCATGAAATCGGGAGAACGACCGCAACGCCGTGTGGTCGTGACTGGCTTAGGACTGGTCACCCCTTTAGGAATTGGTGTTGAGCATACCTGGCAGGCTCTTTGTGAGGGTCAATCAGGAATTGGCCCCATCACCCAATTTAACGTTAAAGACTACCCATGTCAGATTGCGGGGGAAGTTAAAGGATTTGACCCTGCAGACTATATCGAGAAAAAAGACATCAAAAAAATGGATCGGTTTATCCATTTTGCCATAGCGGCCAGTCAGGAAGCGATGGATGATGCTGGATTACAGATAACCGCTGACAACGCAGAGAAGGTTGGGGTATATATTGGCTCGGGTATGGGAGGGCTTCCTGGCATTGAACAATATCACCAAGTCCTCCAAGAAAAAGGGCCGAGCCGTGTAAGCCCATTCTTTATTCCCATGGTGATCATCAATTTAGCATCCGGACAGGTGGCCATCAGGTTTGGGGCACGAGGGCCAAACTCTTGTGCTGTCACGGCCTGTGCGACAGGGAACCACTGTATCGGAGACGCCTTTCGCATTATCCAACGCGGTGAGGCTGATGCTATGCTAGCCGGAGGAGCCGAATCCACCATCTGCCCATTATGCCTCGCAGGCTTTGCTTCGGCCAAAGCACTTTCCCGACGCAATGACGATCCGACTTCCGCCAGTCGCCCATTTGATCGGGATCGAGATGGTTTTGTGGTAAGCGAAGGCGCAGGGGTGCTGTTGTTAGAGGAACTTGAATCTGCCCGTCGTCGTGGCAGCAAGATCTATGCAGAAATTGCAGGTTATGCCATGACCAGTGATGCCTTTCACATTACTGCCCCTCCTGACGAAGGGACCGGTGCGGTCACATGTATGGAACGGGCCATTCAGGATGCAGGGGTTCCGAAGGACACTATTGGGTATGTGAATGCCCATGCGACCTCAACCTTTGCGGATAAAATTGAAACCCGCGTGATTAAAGAGGTCTTTGGAGAACAGGCGTATGACCTTCCCGTCAGCTCAACAAAATCCATGACCGGCCATTTGCTCGGCGCTGCGGGTGGGATAGAAGCCGTGTTTACCACCTTAGCGATCAACAAGAGTCTTTTACCGCCAACAATCAACTTAACAAACAGAGACCCTGAGTGCGACTTGGATTATATCCCCGGAAAAGCCCGGGATGCGCATGTCACGGCCGCCATCTCAAATGCCTTTGGCTTTGGTGGAGTGAACGCATGTCTTCTCTTAAAACGCCTTGATGCCTGACCCTATCTCCGTGCATTTCCATAATCTTGATGAGTGTGACTGATGGCTTTCCTGCAGGACGTCCAGGGTGCCCTTGGGTATACCTTTCGATCCCCAACTCTTCTTGAAGAAGCGTTGACTCATAAGTCTCACTTACAGGACAAACGGACATCTAAGGCAAAGCACAACGAACGCTTAGAATTTCTCGGCGATGCTGTTCTGGCATTGGTTGTCAGCGAAGAGTTGACAGAACGATTTCCGGCGTTCACAGAAGGAGAGCTTTCTAAAACACGGGCGTACCTAGTGAGTAAAACTTCCTTAGCTCAAGCGGCTCAGCGATTACACATTGGCCGGTTCCTCCGTTTAGGGCGCGGAGAAGAAGTCACACATGGACGCTCGAAACATTCCCTGCTTGCTAACGCCTTAGAAGCCCTGATTGCAGCCATATACAAAGATGGAGGTCTCGCCCCGGCTAAAATGTTCATTCTGGCCACATTGAAAGAAAACATGGCTAACTTGCCAAACCTGACGGTTCCAGACCATGTCCAAGATTATAAAAGTCAGCTCCAGGAATGGTGTCAACACCACTTCAATGCGTTACCGCAATATACGGTTGTCCAAGAACAGGGGCCTGACCACCAGAAAGTGTTTGACGTTGTCGTGGCGATTCAAGGCAACAATGCGGGGCAGGGGAAAGGCAACACCAAAAAAGAGGCGGAACAACAGGCCGCAGAGCAAGCACTGAACCGCCTCCATCCTATATAATATCTTAACCATTCACGAGTGCTAGTCATAAGGAGGAACAAGAATGAAGAGGAAACAGATCGGGGTTGGATTAATGGCCATCTGTGTGCTAATGGGAGGTCTTGTAAGCATGGCCCATGCGGGAGATGTCCCTGTTCTCCCAGTTGCAGAAAAAAAGTCTGCGCCACATGCCATCATCAAAACCGCTTTTGGAGAAATGGAAGTGGTATTGTTTCCGAAACTTGCCCCCAAACACGTTGCCAGTTTTATGAAGTTGGCAACGTCTGGGTTCTATAATGGGACGATCTTTCACCGTGTCATTCCTGGATTTATGATTCAGGGAGGGGATCCCAATACCAAAGATCCCACGAAACAGGACCAATATGGCATGGGAGGGCCAGGGTATACACTCCCAGCAGAATTCAACAAAATTCAGCACGAGCGAGGAATTCTTTCGGCAGCGCGGACGGCCGACCCCAATAGTGCTGGCTCGCAGTTTTTTATCATGGTCGATCAAGCGCCACACTTGGATGGTCAATACACCGTGTTTGGTGAAGTGATGAGAGGCATGTCAGTTGCCGACAAAATTGTCGCACAACCAAGAAATGCTCAAGACCGTCCCTTGCAACGCATCGAAATCACAATAGAAATTGTCGAATAGGACTAGAGGGGTTCCCAGAAGAGGCGGGATTGGGTTAAGGAGTCAAAAATGGTTTGTCTTCTTGACCCGGTCTTGTCCCTGGGAGAATGATCCGCCCACCAGACGATGCCAGTTGGGTGAGTTCGTTAGCCACTTGCGGATGACGGGTGGTAAAAAACCCTATCAAGCCACTTAAAAACTGGTTGGAGCGGAGCCCATCTCCGGAAAATTGATTGATAAACCTGAGCCCTCGATCTAAAACTTCCCCCACGAGTCCAGGATCAATTTTTTGCCCTTCCATAAATGCGGTATACTCTTTTTTCAACGCCTCCGCAAAGGCTGGAGGGGCAACTTCTGGAACGTAAATAGGACTCAATGACCGGCGAAGGGCCTGAATCGCCGCGATCACCTCACCATCTTGCCCGTTGCGGTTGAGATGAAAGTGCTTATACACAACCGCTTCCATTAAGTAAAAGACCTCTGCGGCTTTCTCACCTCCGAATTCGAGTAGTTCCCGATACAGGCCCTTCCGTTCGTGGTGAAATCGTTCTCCCATGCGTTTTTGTTGATATTCCACATTAGCGTCCAAGTAGACACAATCCTGCGGGCAATTGATACTGACAACGCGATGGGCTCCACAACAAGGGCTACAAATGTTCCCTTGGAGTGCAGGACACGGCCGTTTGCCTTTCCGTTCATGACAATACAGACATTGACTCATTTCGATGGTTTCTCACCAATTTTGCCAAACCCATAATCGGAAAATGTCCGTTGTTTCTTTTTGGTCCCACTACTTGTAGGACGCTCTAATCCATTGATTTCCGCACCATTAGCATATAGATACGGGACTAAAATCAAATGTTGTTCACGATCAATACTGACACTGGCTGGAGAAATCAGGAATTCAGCAATAACTTCCATTTTATGGTCTTGGCGAATACGCCAGATCTTGCCAGCGGTGAGATCAGATATATACATATTTCCATATTGATCAAAATCTACTCCGCTCAGATTATAAAACCGTGATGAAAAAAATCCATTAGACACTAACTCCCGAATGGATCCTTGAGAATCAATTTCCAGAACAATGCCTTGGTTGAAGCTCGTCACGATCAACCGATGGGTCTTGTGATGAAACACAAGCCCACTAGGCCCCGCCAGCGCATCATCCTGAAGAAACAGAGACACCGCGTATTGCTGTTGCGGGTCAATTCGGTAAATCGCATTGCTCTCTGGGTCAGAAACCAATAACCGCCCCTTTGGGTCTACAGTCAATCCAGTTAAATTCACAGGAGCAAACCGTTTGAGCGAAATGGTGATCAATGGCTCCCCTGTTATAGCATCAAACCCTTTCACCGCATCCAGGTCTGCCACAAACAGTATATCCTCTATAATCGCCATGCCATATGGGGAATGAAGCACCGCCTTGTTTCGTCCACCTTGAATGAAGTGCAACTCACTAACCTCACCACCCTGCTTCAACTTGGTAATGAATCCATTATTGTCCCGCTCCCCTGGTTCACCATTCGCATTGGCAATAAAATATTGCTGTCTGGAGGGATCGGCAATAAAACCTTGTGGAGCTTGGAGGTTCATAATAGGATAGGCCAAGACAGGCGCAGGTCCCAAAAACCATCCCGCCCCTATCACGATGAAAGACACAAGAACCTGAAACCAATCAGATGTTTTTAAGGAAAGCAGGGAACGAGATGATCGTTGATGCGGGGAACCCCCCGTCAATGATTGGAAAGTACACACAGCGGCATCGTACGGAAGGGGACCAGGGCTGTCAAGGAAATCCTCCTGTGCACTTATTGTCAAATTGGTGCAAGGACAATGTAGCATTCACGGCGAATTTCTCATAATATATGCGGATAGACAGAGCACATTGTTCATGACAAACGAATGAGGTACGTGTGAAACAGCAAATGATCTGGCTAGATGGAAAATTTGTCGATTGGGATGAGGCAAACGTGCATATTCTCACCCACTCCCTTCATTATGGGCTATCGGCTTTTGAGGGAATTCGGTGTTACGAAGGACAAGGCCGATCAACCATTTTTCGCCTTGCCGACCATGTTGACCGGTTATTTGAGTCAGCTCACATCACCATGCTCACCATTCCCTACAGTAAACAAGACGTCTGTGATGCCATTATTGAGACTATTCGTGTGAATGAGCTGGCATCTTGTTATATCCGTCCCCTCGTGTTTATTGGGCATGGAGAAATGGGACTATATCCTGGTAATAACCCAATCCGCGTGGCTGTGGCCGTTTGGCCATGGGGAACGTATCTAGGCGAGGACGCGCTGACCCAGGGGATCCGAGCGAAAATCTCTTCCTTTACCCGTCATCACGTCAATGTGTCTATGACACGAGCAAAAATTTCTGGGTATTATGTGAATTCGATCCTTGCCAAATGTGAAGCAAAGAAATCTGGATACGAAGAGTCCATTCTTCTTGATCCAGAAGGATATGTGGCAGAAGGGACTGGCGAGAATATTTTTATCGTCTCCAAAGGCCGCCTCAAGACCACACCCCTCACATCTATTTTGGAAGGGATTACCAGAAACTCCGTGATCCAACTGGCAGAAGAGAAGAGTATCCCTATCATTGAGGAACGATTTACACGAGACGCGCTCTATGTGGCTGACGAAGTCTTTCTCACCGGTACGGCTGCAGAAGTGACCCCAGTGAGGGAAATCGACGATCGACGGATTGGCAATGGGAAACGTGGACCGATAACCAGCACTTTGCAACAGGCCTTTTTTGACATTGTCAATGATAAAGATCCGAACCATGCCAGATGGTTAACCCCCATTTAAACAGCTATGGCTTAAGCCATCCATGCCCCCTAAACAAGAATAAGGCCCTCATGGCAGCTTAGCAACGCATGTTTCTGGCTCATCAAGGTTAGAGCTACACCCCCCTAACCATTCTTGAAATCTTGCTTTCAAAATTGACACGCCTAAGTGAGGCTGATAAAATTTCTTTTCTTAGGGACAATGTCCCTGCGTAGAGCAATCCGATGATCATTATAAGGCATTGCTTGTCCCATGCCTTACTATAAACGTGGAGGGGTCAAATGGTTACTATTACAACAATCGCAGAAGAAAAAATTAAAGAATTAATACAAGAGGAGGAAGATGTCCTCGGCCTCAGAATATACGTCAAGGGTGGCGGATGCAGCGGCTACCAGTATGGCATGTCGTTCGAATCCAAGATGGATGATGACGATACTGTCATCGAAAAGGGAGAAGTCAAAGTTATCGTGGACTCTCAAAGTGCCCCTATGCTCCAAGGCGCTGAAGTCGATTACGTCGATAGCTTGCAAGGATCTGGGTTTGCTATTAAGAACCCTCAAGCGAAAAGCACCTGTGGGTGCGGCAGTTCATTCAGCACATAAGTAAGAGGTATTGGCAAACAGATACAAGGCTAGATACCGTTCCATTGTACGATGGAAATGGTGTCTAGCTTTTTTTATTGACCTGAACATGGCTCACGTATGTCACAGTCAACACTCACCAAACGCATCGAATTTTCTGCCTCTCATCGATACCATAATCCCTCATGGGATGCAGGCCGGAACCGTGCCGTCTTTGGCATATGCAATAATGAACCAAGTCATGGCCATAATTATCTCTTGGAAGTTACGATCGGGGGAACGGTTGACCCCATCACAGGAATGATTATCAATCTTTATGACCTGAAACGAGTGCTTGTTGACATAGTAGAAGAATTTGACCACAAACACCTCAACCTCGATACGCCCTATTTTCAAGAGATAATTCCCACGACGGAAAATTTGGCTGTTGTGTTCTGGAATATCATTTCACAACGACCTGAAACCAAAGAAGTGGAATCTGTGCGAGTCTATGAAGGAGAGGATCTTTTTTCTGAGGTTAGGGCTGAAGGAAATGACAGTCGGGTTATTACACCCGCACACACTGACATTCGAGTCACACGACGCTATCGCTTTTCTTCAGGATTTTCAGGACCGGACAACACGGTGTCTTGGTCTTCATGTATCCTTGATATCACCATAAGCGGGCCTATTGCCCCTGACACTGGACGAGTCGTTGACATCGACACCGTAGACACACTTGTACAGCAACAAATCCTGAAACGATTCCACCAACAAGACCTGACCAACCTTCCAGCGTTCGGCTCTCAACCGGCAAGCCCAGAACATGTCTCATGCCTTATCCAGAGCCTCCTCGAACCGCACATGCCTTCAGGGCACCTTGACACAATCACCTTGACGGACTCACAGGGCACAGCAACACAGTTTTGTAGGTAAGAAAACAGTTACGGGTTCGGGAAGTACTGCACAACGAGACGGGCAAGCTCATCTTCTTCTAGCTGACCTTCTCGGCTCAAGAGCAGCGTTCCATGCGAAAATAGGTGGGTAGTGGGATAGGTATTGAACCGATGCAGTTTTTTAATTTCACGACATCGGCCAGGCACGTGCATTTTAGCTTTCCCAACCCGCACATGACTGTGTTGGACGGACGTTTTTTCAAGAATGGGATCATACGCCGCACATGGGGCACAGGAAGCAATACCATACGCAACGATGGCGGCAGGCGCCTGAATCAGATTTTGATAGTTTTGGTCGGTGACATCTTCAACGTGATTCATGTGCACTCTCTAGCAAAGACCCGGCGCAGCCAGAGAAAACACCTCTGGCTGCGTCAGACAAGTAGTTTATCCTAGTTGATTCAAGGCCTCTAAAATTTCTTTGTCATCACGAGCTGTTTTGATGTCTTGAACTTTCACATAGGCCACTTTGCCCCCTTTATCGACAATAACGGTAGCCCGCTTTGAACAATTCAATGGCTCAAAATACAGCCCATAGGCTTTCGAAACCGTTCGGTGCATATCGGCTAACAACTGGTGTTTGAGATCCAGCGATTCGGCCCAAGCTTTGTGCGAAAAGAAACTATCGGTACTAATACCAAAAACTTCTGCATTGCCCTCACCAAAGGTTGGGAAATCATCTGTCAAGCACTTGTTCTCACCCGTGCAGACTGGACTCCAATCCAATGGGTAAAAGGCCAACACTACATTCTTTTTACCCTGAAATGCGCTGAGGGTTATATCGTTTTGATCCTGATCTTTTAAGGTAAAATCAGGAGCTATATCCCCAACTTTAATTTCCGCAGCTACATCACTCGACATCGATCCGCCTCCTTTATGTTAAAACATGAAAATACCAAATAATAAAATGGCCAAGAGGTTTCTCGTACCATGCAGCCAAAAAGTTTGTCAACTCCATGAGAAATTTATCATTATCGGTATTGCTCAAAGGGCTTTCTTAGCTCATATAATCAAAAATACGGCTGGTCTTTGTGTCCAGACATTGTAGTTTTCAGGAAACCAGGCGTATCGTAAAGATAAAAGCCGTTTGCTCAGCAATGTTCCTATTCCCCCATGCTAGGTAAGTTTCATCCCACAACCAACCCCTAGAACAGCCTCTCCAAGGCATTACTCGCTTCGATGGACCATTCTGATTAGTTCATACACTCCCTCAGCCTCATGTTCGGAGGAATGCTTGGATTGACTTGGTATGCTGAGGAAAAGCTCTTGACGCTCATGGCCGCCATTGAAGATCTCATGGTGATTATCAAGATTCTCACCCATCTAGGGTTGCCCATTCGCGCCCTACCGCAAGCATCGACAAACTCTTGCAAACGGCCGAATCCCTCCCTAACCTTCGGTTCAACTCCCGACTCGACACTTCACCTTTTGCCCATTTTCCTATTCCACATCCCACAATGGCTCCCAATTCCTTAGAATCAACCGAGGCACAAGGTCCAATAGAGCCTTGCAATACGTGTTGTCACTTAGTTTTATGCAATTATCTTTCGTATTTGACCCTCCCCTGCTTCTCTGCCACCTTATCTGTCTAGTAAAAAAAGCCCTTCAACTCCTATTTCCCCACCATTCATGACCTTTGCTACAAAGGCCACCAAAGTCCGTCAAGAAGCCATTTGGTAAACAACTCTGATAGGCTGTGATAATCATGTGATAATTTCATGCTTGACTAGAGACATTACTTCATCTTGACAATCAATGAAAGAAACCCATGTCTCATCGAATCCTCCTCATTGAAGACAACCAGGATATGGGTCATCTCCTTGAGTTTCATCTTAAAGACCTCCATTGCAAGGTTGACTGGGCTGTTGATGGCTCTTCTGGCTTGGACCAGGCTTTGAGCAAACCCTACAACCTGATTATTTTGGATCTGATGCTTCCCGGAATAGATGGTCTGGAGATCTGCCGGCAGTTGCGAGCACAACCAAACTATACGCCAATCTTAATGCTGACTGCCAAATCCTCAGAGATCGATCGTGTGTTAGGTCTTGAGATCGGTGCCGACGACTATTTGACAAAACCTTTCAACATCCAGGAACTCTTGGCCCGGGTGAAAGTACTCTTTCGGCGGGTGGACGCATTATCGGTACGGACCACGGCAACCTTCTAATCAACCCCGAAAAACGGACCGTGATGCTCGGCAATCGCCCTTTGGAACTAACCGCTAGAGAGTTCGACTTGCTGCTTCAATTCGCTCGTCATCCCGGTCGGGTGTATACACGCTCACAGCTGTTAGACCTGGTTTGGGGATGACCTTCCCCTTTCGTCCCTTCTCCAGCCTATCAAATTTTTCCACTTCTGGCTGGTCCGGTTTTGTGGGAGAGGGTCACCTATTTTAGCATAGATTCCAGGCGGCAACCCTTGTGAATAGGAGTGCCGACGCTGACGATTGTAACACAGCTCAATATAATCAAAGATATCCGTTCGGGCTTTGGCTCGCGTCAGATAGCGCCGCCGGTGAACTCGTTCGCGTTTCAATAACCCAAAGAAACTTTCCGCGACGGCATTGTCATAACAATTACCGCCCCCCTCATGCTGCTCACAATTTCATGGGTTTTCAAGAAGACTTGAAACTCCTCGGCCGTATACTGCACGCCACGATCCGAGTGCAGGACCACCTTCTCTGAGGTCGTTCGTTGCCACACCGCCATCAGCACTGTCTGTATGGCTAACTCGCGCCCGAGCTGCGAGTACATGGCCCAGCCAATCACTTGCCGGGAGAACAAATCGAGGACGACGGCCAGATACAGCCACCCCTCGCCTGTGCGGATATACATGATGTCGGTCGCCCATTTTGCATTGGGAGTCTCTGCCCCAAAGTCGCGGGCTAAGTGATTCGTTACATCCTGGTGGCGCTCACCCGACTTTCGACCTCGCCTTCGCGTCTTGGCCGGAATCCCTTGGAGCCCAGCTTGTTTCATGAGTCGAGCCGTCCGATGGCAGCCACAAGCTTGCTAGACAGATTCGCACCGATCGCCATTTGGACTGCCTCGCGTTCAAATTCCTTCGAGAATCTTCTCCGCTTTTCCATGACACCCCTCCTGGTCCATTGTGGACATTTTCGAATGCATCCGCAAAATCAGGGGAAGACCAACATTTAATTTATAACCTGCAAACGATTTCTCCTACTATGTAACGAAAAATTTTATCAACTCAGGCTCTTCTCTATTGCCCTTGCTCATCCTGACTTCTATGCGATAAGGCTAAAGAAAGCCAAACACAGCTTGGGTACCTGAGACTTGTAGTTTAGAGGAAACCAGGGGTATCGTAAGGATAGATGATTTTTTCTCAACAATAATCTGAATACGTCAAACCACTACGTTGGGATCACAGAACGTTTCATGCCGAAACTAAAACTTAGCACAGCCTTTCTTAAGCATCACTCTCTTCGACGGATCGTTCTGATTGGTTCATGCACCCTCGTCGGGCTCATGCTCATAGGCATGACCGGATTGGCTTGGTATGCCACTGTCGGCCTGCCGTCCCTTGATTCGTTGGACAATTACCAGCCAAGTTTAATTTCTCGTATCCATGCTGATGATGGACAACTTATTGGGCAATTCTACACAGAGCGTCGGGTGTTCATTCCATTCGAAGAAATCCCCTCCGATTTAATTCATGCTATTGTCGCGGTCGAAGACGCACGGTTTTTCGAACATCCTGGCTTGGACATTTGGGGAATTTTTCGAGCAGCCTGGACCAACATCAAACAAGGTGGAACGGTAGAAGGCGCAAGTACCATTACTCAGCAACTTGCACGATCGTTATTTCTTTCACCCGAACGAACCTACAGCCGGAAAATTCGCGAGTTGATTCTCGCATTTAAAATGGAATTTATTCTGACGAAAGAACAAATCTTAGAACAATATCTTAACCAGATTTATTTTGGCCACGGCGCCTATGGGATTGGGACTGCCGCCCTCACCTATTTCGAAAAAGATCTGAATGCCATCACCTTACCAGAAGCCGCGTTTCTTGCGGGCCTACCCAAGGCGCCAAGCACGTATTCTCCTTATAAAAACCCTGAACGATCCAAACGTCGGCAAGAACATGTCCTGCACCGCATGGTCCAGGCCGGCTATATCACGGAAGCTCTTGCGAAAGAAGCCGTGGCAACTCTGCTTTCCTACCAGCGTCTCACGCTTGAACGTATCGCTCCCTATTTTCTGGAACAGGTTCGGCAGCATTTGGTCAATGAGTATGGAGAACCCATGGTGTACAAGGGAGGGTTGCAGGTCTTCACAACATTGAATACACGCATGCAACGTCTTGCCGAAATGGCCATCAGGCATGGGCTTCGACAACTTGATAAACGGCAAGGCTGGCGTGGCCCTCTCGGGCATGAGCCCTTGCCTCTCCCCACACCTGACGTTCCACGTGATATAGAATTGACCATACAAGACATGGCTCGCACAGACCATATTCACCAAGGTGTTGTCACCGCAGTCGATCAGAAGCAAGCCATCGTTGTTGCCAACGGGATTGAAGCGCCACTGGCCTTAAAAGACATGCGCTGGGCTCGACGTCGCATTCCGAAAAACGCGTTGGTCACAGAAGCCCGCACCTTTCCAGAAGCCACTCCCCAAGATTTGTTGAAACCAGGAGACATCATAGAAGTTCGCTTGAAAGTCCGAAGCAAGGGCGTTCCGGCATTCATCCTTGAACAGACACCCATCGTGGAGGGCGCCTTATTAGCCTTGGATCCCCGAACAGGATCGATCAAGGCTATGGTCGGCGGCTATGATTTTGAGCGGAGCCAATTCAATCGTGCCTTGATGGCACGTCGCCAGCCAGGCTCTGCGTTTAAACCCATCATTTATGCAACAGCCCTTGATAATAACCTAACGCCTGCCACCCTCATCATGGATGCGCCACTCGTGTATGAGCAAGAAGAAGAGGAAAAAATTTGGAAGCCAGAGAATTACGAGAAGCGATTTTTCGGTACGATCACCATTCGGGAGGCCTTACGCCATTCTCGAAATGCGGCTACGATCCGATTACTCAACCAAATTGGTGTTCGCCGGGTCATTGATTTTTCAAAATCTCTGGGCATTGCTAGTCCATTGAGCCAGGATCTTTCCCTAGCATTAGGATCTTCAGGCATCACCCTTGAAGAACTAACTGCCGCCTATGGAGTCTTTGCCAATCAAGGCATGGTCCTTTCTCCATATACAATTACTCTTGTCAAAAACCAGCAAGACACCATGTTGGAACAACATCTCTTTGAGCCTCGGCAAGTGGTGTCTCAAAATACCGCATACCTGATTACGAATCTGATGATGGATGTCATCCAAAGCGGCACAGGACGAGGGGCCAAATCCATTGGTCGACCGATAGCAGGGAAGACTGGGACAACAAATCAATACAAGGATGCCTGGTTTGTTGGATATGCTCCAAACCTTGCTGTAGGAATCTGGGTCGGATTCGATGAGGTTCAAACACTTGGCCGAGTTGAGTCAGGAGCGCATGCCGCGCTTCCGATTTGGACTCAATTTATGAAACACGCGTTGAAGGATCTTCCTGTGATGACCTTTTCAGTCCCAGCGGGGATTCAGTTTGCAGAGATTGAAAACTCAACAGGAAAACTTGCCACTCAGCCGAGTCAAACCACCACCACTGAAGTGTTTGCTCAGGGGACCGCACCGACAAAACCTAATAGCCCATTCGCTAATCCATTAGATTTTTATGAATTGGACCTTGCCACTCCCTAAGCAGAAGTCTCCTACTTTGGCATTTCGTCCCTCTCGTATAAAAAAAAGGAAGTCAGTGCCCATCCTGATATTCTTCATGCCAGGCCATTTGAATAGCTTCCAGGATTTTTTCATTCGAGCTTTTGGGGTCGCCGGTGAATTCTGGCCAGGCAACAATCCAATCATGCATATCTGTAAATCGAACAGTCAGCGGGTCGACCTCTGCATGCTCTTCAAATAACCGAAGCGCAATGTCTTCCGTATCTGACCATGTCAAATCTTGTGGCATTGAATCCTCCCATCATCCGAGAAACAGTCGTTGAGTGTAAAACAGACGTAGAAGCTATAGAGGTATCTAGTAAAAAGCTCGTGAGTACCTCGTGACAATACAAAACGTTTTTCTCATGTCAAGTACATCAAGAGCTTGAGTGAACAGTTGTGACCACACTGCTGCTGCGAGGATTACGTGACTTCGGAAACTTTTTTATTTTCCAACGCTTCTTTCAAGGTAACATCCATGAGTACTTCCGCCAAATGATGGGTGACCTTTTCCACTTCGCTAATACCGTTTCGAATGAGTCGATGATCATCGCGTTCTCGGACCATCCGTAGATCATCCAACGTCTTGTTGATTTCGGCTTTCTCCTCAGCCTGAATCAGATGGGTACTTTGACGCAAAGCTTTTTCCGTTGCCATCAGAATGGCATCTGCTTCCGTCCTTGCTTCAATCACCTGACGAGCCTGGATGTCTTCTGCCGCAAATTGAAAGGATTCACGAATCATCCCTTCAACTTCTTCATCCGTGAGCCCATGCGAAGGTTTGACTTGGACAGATTGGGATTGACCTGTCCGCACATCTGCTGCGGTCACATGTAAAATCCCATTCGCATCGATCAAAAATGTGACCTCAACGCGCGGCACACCCGCCGGTAAGGGTGGGACAGTCAATTGGAATCGAGCCAGGCTGCGATTGTCTTTGATTAACTCCCGCTCACCTTGCAAAATGTGGATGTCCACGGACGTTTGACCATCAACGTAGGTTGTAAACATCTCCTTTGCGCTGGCTGGAATGGTCGTGTTCCGTCGAATGAGGGTGCTCATGACCCCTCCCATGGTTTCAATTCCAAGAGACAACGGCGTGACATCCAAAAGAAGCATGTCTCGATTCTCACCGCTCAGTATTCCAGCTTGGACAGCCGCACCAAGCGCCACCACTTCATCCGGATTCAATTCACAATGAGGCGTCTTGCCGAATAAAGCTTCGACCTGCTGACGCACCAGAGGAATTCTGGTACTTCCCCCAACCAACACCACCTCATCAATATGACTGGCTTGTAGTTCTGCATCCTGAAGGGCAAGTCGACAAGGATGCAGCGTCTGCTCCACAAACGCTCCGACCAAGGTTTCAAATTCAGCACGGGTCCAATCTCGTTGATAGAGCCCTTTTCCTTCAGGCAGTTCAACAGAGGCTAACGCAGTTATCTCTTGAGAGAGTCGGATCTTCGTACGCTCAGCCTCCAATCGAACGGCCTGCATAAAATCAGGATGTTTTGCCGGTTCAATCTGATAGCGTTCACGAATGTCCCGAATCATGACTTCCAAGAGACTTCGATCAAAGTCATCTCCTCCCAGATGCGTATTGCCATTCGTGGCCAGGACTTCAAAGATCCCGTCTTTTAATTTGAGAATCGAGACGTCAAATGTCCCCCCACCAAGATCATATACAGCAATGATACCTTGGGTATTCTTTTGAAGCCCATAGGCCAAAGAAGCTGCGGTAGGCTCATTCACAATCCGAAGAACTTCTAGCCCAGCAATTAATCCGGCGTCTTTAGTCGCCTGTCGTTGACTATCGTTAAAATAGGCGGGAACCGTAATGACTGCCTTGGAAACCTCTTCGCCCAAGTGGGCTTCGGCACGACGCTTTAATTCTTTTAAAATCATCGCCGACACTTGAGGTGGCGAAAACGTCCGATCTCCCACTTCAATGCGGATAACCCCATTTTTTTCCTGAAGCTGATAGGGAAAATATGTCAATTCTTCGGACACATCGTTCAGTGATTTCCCCATGAACCGTTTGACAGAATAAATGGTTTTTGCTGGATCTCGAGTCAAATGTTCTTTAGCTGGGTCACCAACAAGCACACCATTATCCGTCATGCCAACAATCGACGGCACCTTGGTTTGACCATGCATTCCGGCAATGACATGAGGATGATCCCCATCCATATAGGCAATCAGCGAATTGGTGGTTCCCAAATCAATACCAACGATACGTACCATAGAATATTCCGTGTCTCCTGTCTCAGTTACTTGATAGTCGCCACCACATCATTGACGATGTTGCGGACATAGGTCCGATTGGAGAGAATGCCTTGCATCTCTTCAAGCACGTGCTCTTTCCTGACACGAACAGCTTCAGCCTCATCAGATGTTTCTTCCTGTAAGGCATCCCACACCTCGAAGGCTTCAAAGAGTTGCGCATCTAATTGTTGCAGGCGGTTCGTCAAAGAAGCCTGGGCGGCTTGCAATGTTTGACGCAACTTCGTCATTTCTGCTGAATGTTCTTTTGGATCACCTGCACGAAAGGCATTCAAATCATCTTGAAGTTCCAAAATCTCTTCAAATAAGTCTGCAGGAGGTGCGGTTCGAATCTCTTTCGCGGAGCCAGCCTCTAAACGGATTAAATATTCCGCACGTTGGATGGGATCACGCAACGTGCGATAGGCCGTATTCACTAACGCCGAGTTCCCCAAGCTGATGGTTTTCTCGTTATGATCATCACCTTTGGCATAAAAGTCTGGGTGAAAAACTCGGTTTAATCGATAAAAGGTCGCTTCTATTTCGTCCCGATCAATGTTGAGCTTACGAGGAAGATTCAAACACGAGAAGTAGTCCAGTTCTGTAGATAAGGGCTGAACCTTAATACACCGACCACACAAATATTCACCCTTGACCTCAGACTGGCAATGCCAACACATACTACGGGCCATCGGTAATGACCGTGGATCTGCCGCTGCTTCGTTCATCGTGTTATCCTGCATGACAGTTCTCGCAGAACGGGCATGACAAAAAGTCATGCCCGTGGCAAAGAGTTAGATTCTAAAAGACTGTTCAACCTATATCATGCGGAGAAAGATTCCCCACACCCGCAGGTCTTACTTGCATTGGGATTGATAAATTTAAATCCGCCACTGACTAGGTCTTTTTGGTAATCCAGCGTCATACCAGCCAAATAGATGGCACTCTTGGCATCCACGAGCACTTTGACGTCTTCAACTGTGCAAACGGTGTCAAACTCGCCAATCTTATCGTCAAAGTTTATCGTATAACTCAGGCCAGAACAGCCACCACCCTTTACCCCCAGACGAAGCCCTCCTTCAGTAATACCTTGGACATCCAGGAGGCGCCTGACTTCCGTCACGGCAGCATCAGTCAGCGTAACAACCGGCGTTTCTGTCGTCTCCACACTCATGATCGACTCCCCTCTATGACGATGCGGATGATTTCACTTCTTCTTTTTTCGCATAATCATTTAGCGCTGCCTTAATGGCATCTTCAGCTAATACGGAACAATGAATCTTCACGGGAGGGAGATTCAGTTCTTGAACAATTTCTGTGTTTTTAATCTGACCAGCCTCTTCGACCGTTTTTCCTTTCAACCATTCCGTCGCTAAACTGGAGCTGGCAATCGCGGACCCACACCCAAACGTTTTAAATTTAGCATCCACAATTTTATCGTCCTCAACCTTAATCTGGAGTTTCATCACGTCTCCACATTCAGGCGCGCCGACAACACCGGTTCCAACACCATCTTCATCCTTTTGAAAGCTCCCCATGTTACGAGGATTATTATAATGGTCAATCACTTTTTCACTGTAAGCCATAAGTCAATCCTCCTTACCCTAAATGAATCATATTGAAAGTCATCACAAAACATGCCTCAAACGACCTGACCCTCAGGTCACCAGAATTTGATTCAGGACGAGGCGTACAAAACCGGAGCGTATGGCCCCTCATCACCACACTGGGACAAAAAGTGAGCAAGATGAGACTGACAGATCAATGTGCTGCCCACTGGACAGATTTCAGGTCAATACCTTCCTTTGCCATTTCATAAAGCGGCGACATTTCTCGTAAATGGTTCACCGCTTTAATCATCCGATCAACAGTGTAATCGACTTCTTCATTCGTCGTAAACCGGCCAAGGCCAAAGCGAATAGACGAGTGCGCAAGATCTGAGCCAACCCCAAGGGCACGCAAGACATAGGATGGCTCCAACGTCGCAGAGGTACAGGCTGACCCTGAAGACAAGGCGATTTCTTTCACACCCATTAATAAGGCTTCGCCTTCCACATAGGCAAAACTCAAGTTCAGATTGCCCGGAAGCCGTTGCGTGATGTGTCCATTGAGATACACTTCATCCAACGCATTGATGATCCCCTCATGCAGTCGATCCCGCATCGCAGCAATCCGAATAGACTCTACCGGCATTTCCTCTTCACAGAGCTCGCACGCCTTGCCAAATCCAACCACAAGCGGAACCGGCAACGTCCCAGATCGCATGCCACGTTCATGGCCTCCGCCATCGATCATAGGAACAATCCGAACTCGTGGCGCCTTTCGCCTGACATATAAAGCCCCAATGCCTTTAGGGCCATAAATTTTATGGGCCGAAAAAGACATCAAATCTACACCCAATTCTTGCACATCAACAGGAATTTTTCCCACACCTTGTGTGCCATCACAATGAAACAAAATGCCTTTTTCTTTTGCAATTTTTCCAATTTCTTGAATAGGGTGAATGGTGCCAATCTCATTGCTGGCTAACATGATCGAGATGAGAATGGTCTTATCTGTAATGGCATTCCGGAAATCATCAGGGTTGATCATACCCGCTTTATCAACCGGTAAATACGTAACTTGAACCCCTTTCTTTTCAAGGGACTTCGTGGCATCTAGCACAGCCCGATGTTCTGTCGAACTGGTAATGATGTGATCGCCTTTTTCACGATACATCTCGACCACGCCTTTTATGGCCAAATTGTCGGATTCCGTCGCACCACTCGTGAAAATGATTTCTTTGGAATCAGCGTGGATCAATTTTGCAATTTGCTTACGGGCCTGGTCGACGGCTTCTTCCGCCTCCCAGCCAAAGCTATGATTCCGACTCGCGGAATTGCCAAACTTGTCGGTAAAAAATGGAAGCATGGCCTCCACAACCCGAGGATCACAGGGTGTGGTGGAATGGTTATCCATATAAATGGGAAGCTTCATGACTGCACTCCTTCTTCCTTACGAGACTCAACGATGATTAAGGGAGACCCCAGTAACATGTCATTGATAGACATGCTATTCAACAATTGATAAATGCTTTCCTGCACACGGAGAAGCGGGGTTCGGATATTGCAATGATTCCATTGCGAACACAATTCCTGATCTTTCTCATGATAACAATCTGTAATGCCAAGCGGTCCTTCAATAGCTTCAAGAACTTGGGCAATGGTAATGGACTTGGGATTGCGCTGAAGCACATATCCGCCTTTGGGACCATTTTGACTTTCGATCATGTCATGTTTGGCAAGAGTCTGAAGCACCTTTGCAAGCAGTTCAACGGGAATATGATGCTCTTCCGCAATTTCTTTGGTATTAACCACACGAGCTTTCGCCATATCGCCAAATTGCACAGAGGCAATGTACTGTAAGGCCATCAGTGCATAGTCGGCTTTTTTGGAGAGCTTGAGCATTACCTAGTCACCCTTAAACATTAGTTTGATCAATTCCCATCTCCGACCGTTCTACTCGGACATAATCTAGCATTGACCTGACAAGCTAGTCAAGACTAGAATAGTCGGAGATTTAATTGATCGGGGATAGAAAGAGTCGTATATATAAATCTCCGCAGAACATGGCGAACAGGCTAAGAAAAAGGAGTCAATAAGAAATGGGCGGAAGTAATCCCTACATCGAACAAACCGAGACGGAGACAGCCACAACCCCTTTCACCATTACGTTCAAAGCACCAGACGGTACCATCGAAGTCAAAGTGGACCCAGACAGCATACCCTATGGGGCAACAGGCCTACCTGGGAGCATTCTGGATATTGCGCTTGGAGCGGGTGTTGACCTAGAGCATGCCTGCGGAGGAGTCTGTGCCTGCTCAACATGTCACATTATTGTGAAAGAGGGGCTTGAGACATGTAATGAAGCCACAGAAGACGAAGACGACCAATTAGATGAAGCGCCAGCGATTACGCTGCAGTCTCGACTAGCCTGTCAATGTGTCGCCAATGGCACAAAAAATCTCGTCGTGGAAATACCCGAATGGAATAAAAATCTCGTCAAGGAAAGTCATTGACCCGCGTAGCTCTGAACAGAGGCCTTTTTACGTCTTTAATCAAAATAAGTTATGAAAATTGGCTTTTCTTAAGTCCCTCACAGTTTCGTTTCCTCATGACCCAGCAATCGTCACAACAATGCTACCTACATGATAGGATTCATGAAATAAGGCTTGAACCACGAGCCAGCCTTAAGCATCGGCGCAGGTGAGGAAAAAAGAAAAGCCCTTTGGTCGTGTGGCCAAAGGGCTTTTAAAATGGCTCCTCGGGCAAGACTCGAACTTGCGACCAATCGGTTAACAGCCGACCGCTCTACCAACTGAGCTACCGAGGAACAGGCTCTATTTAGAAGGATGCCATGTGATCCAACAACAAATGGACTATTATCATAACACAATTTAAAAAATGATCAACAGCTCTTGAAGATCCATTTTTGGTGTCATCTATGGTTAAAATCCAAAGTCTGGCGAATCTTCTTCCCCTTCCTCAGACTCCGAAGCGCCTCCCTCAGAAAGCGCGATATAATGGCGAGCCCATGACAAGTAAATATTGGCACTATCCTTCATGGCATCGGCACCCATGATAATTTTATTAACTACGTCCGAATCTTCGCCTTTTGCCTCTAACTCTTTGGCCCGATGTTTAAGCGCCTCATGAAATTGTCCAAAATCAACGACAATGTTACTCACTAAATCTCTGAGTTCTTGACTCATACCATCAACCTCTTTCATAACCCGTGGGGTCTCTTCCTAAAAAAAAACCCCCAGTGTATACCGGGGGTTTTTTCAGGTAACCGTATACGGGACTTAGCCTTGATATGCTTGGCCTAATTCTGCAGCCTCGCCGGCCTTCTCCATTAATGTTCCATCGGAATTGACCGCCACCATGGCAATGGCATTGTGTTTCGCGGCATCACACACAACGAGACACAACTCACACCCTTTACAACGGCTGATATACACCTCTGCCACCATTTTATCTGAATTCAGATCAAGACAATTGGCTTCTGGGCAATACATGATACAGAGACGGCAGCCCTTTTTCGCCACACATTTCTCGTCCGTCACTTTCGCCACATTATACATCGTATTCTATCCTTCTCGTTGTCTGATCACGCTTCCGCGACAGCTAGCTCAACATTATTCTTTTCTGCCCACTCTGCTGCAATCTGATACGCCCGTTTAACCGTATCAAGATTTTTTTGCAATAGCATTTCTTTTTTGGCAAATTTCTTTTTAATGGCTTCATCCAAGGTTGCTGTTCCACCCGAGGCCACGAACTTTTTTCCAAATCGTTCTTGAAGCGCACCATCCAAACCTTCCATAGAGACGCATTTGGTAATGCCCGCCACGGATCCGATCATCGTCATATTAGTCGAAAGTTCCGTGCCTGCAACCTCTAGGGCAATTGTCGTCCCCGCAATGTAAAATGTGGATACATTGAGATCCTTTAAGGTTTTGACGTCTTCATCCGATAGAAGAGGGATATCAGAGTTAATAATGACAACTCCGCCTTCCTTAATACCTGAGTAGAAAGGCATGGTATAGCTTTTGCCCATCGTAATAACCTGCGGATGAAACACTTCAATGACATCAGGAAAAACTAATTCGCCACGGTCATAGATACGATTAATCCCAATCCGGCAGTAGCTTTCTGCAGGAGCCATTCGCTTTTCCGCCCCAAAGAATGGATTTGAAATAGCAAATTTCCCGTCTCTGGATGCTGCCAT
This sequence comes from Nitrospirota bacterium, assembly GCA_011088105.1. Classification (GTDB taxonomy): domain Bacteria; phylum Nitrospirota; class Nitrospiria; order Nitrospirales; family UBA8639; genus JAALKI01. The sequence continues at coordinate 39,616 of JAALKI010000016.1, forward strand.
CGCCATGACATGTGCAGCCGTCACTGCTCCTTGCCCCCCAAGGCCCGACATTCGTATGTTGATACGCTTTTTGATCATAGGAAGTCCCTTTTCAATTGAATGATAAAGTCTTGTTATGCCGTTTGCTCAGCCAATTGTTTTTTGGCAGCCGCTTTTCGTTCTTTTTCCTTAGCGGCAATTTCAGTCAAGAGTTCTTTAGCTGTCTCGCTAATATATTCTTTATAAGCAAACCGCTCCGTTGGCTTCTCAGAGTCCCGCATCTCCTGTAACCCTTCCATGCTATTCTTGCCAATTTCAAGAATACATGGGGTATATAACTGAAGATAGGTCGGACCAATCTCCCGAGCTACATGAATGGCATTTTTTATGACTTTTTCGACTAAGTTTGGCTTGCTCACCGTACAGTTCACAACATAATGACATCCTGATTCACGGGCAATCTCGGGCAAACGCACTTTTTCAAACGTCTTTCCAACCGGCGCCATTTTGGCCACAAATCCTTTTTGCATCAACCCGCTTTCTTGTCCACCGGTATTCGCGTACAACTCATTATCAAAACAGATTGTGGTGAATTTTTCTTGGCGAAACCATGCTTGGAGCGTCATATCTAATCCAATATCAACGGTAGCTCCATCTCCGGCCAATACCACAACATCTTTTGCTCTATCAGGAAATCGAACGGTTAAGGCACGTTTCAGACCCGAGGCAATCGCATTTTGGTTTCCAAAGAGTGAATGAATGTTATGGACACCGACATGAGGGAATACTAAACTTGTGCATCCTGTTGACCCAACCATCACAGTATCTTCAGGATTGGGAAGCGAGGCCAAGATGTACCGAAAGGCCATGGACTCTGGGCACCCTGCACATAAGGAATGCTCTTCGATTAATTCTTTTGACGTTCCAATGTCCTTCCATCCCCTGCTATTATTCCCATATGTCGCGCGTTGTACAAGATCCTGATATTCTTCTGGCATGATATCATGTAATTCAGGGGCTATTTTTATTCGTTCTAAACTCATAAATGCCTCCGTGTGTTATAGAGAAAACCAACCTGTTGGTTGCAAACCGAAACTCAAATTATCTTGGTCGTTTCTTACTCAACTCCCTCGCCCAGCTAATGCCGAGGTCTTAATGCCCATGGCACTTTTGATATCCGCGGCAATAATTTCTGGAGGCATCGTCATTCCTCCACAAACATGAGGGCCAGCATAGACTCGTTCACTATTGGGGATGGTCGCTCGAATCTCTCGTGCCATCCATCCGGCCACATTAAACTCTGGCACAATAATGTGTTTGGCATGCTTTGTGGCTTCACGAATTTCTTCTCCCGGCCATGGACGAAGGGTCTTAACTTTGACCAATCCGACATCAATCCCTTCCTCCTCTAATAAGGTAATCGCTTCACGTCCCTGAGAGACAGCGGTCCCTGACGTGACGATTAACACTTCTGCGTCCGGTTTTTCTATTTCGATAAGGCCATCTAACCAGGCAATGGTATGCTTGCGAGACCGTTCCACTGCTGCCCAGACTTCTTGTTGCCAACTTGCATGAGTCGCATAGCTAATATAATTACTTTTCATGACAAAAGGATCACGCATCATCCGAACCGGGGGACATTCCATGTCCATACACGGCACTGGAGATCGGTAAGGATCATAAGGAGGCAAACACATATCGGCGGGGGTCAGATCCACCATATCCTTCGTGTGAGTGACGAAGAACCCATCACAACACAATGCCAAGGGAAGATGAACATCTGGTTCTTCAGACACCATATACCCCTTAAGGATCCAATCATAAAAGTCTTGCGCCGTTTCAGCATGCCACACGAGCATACCCGTCTGCATCAGATACGAAATTTCCAATGTGTCCGGTTGAATCGAAAGCGGTGAATTAATACCACGGCAGGTCACAATCATTTGAATAGGGAGTCGCGCCCCAGCCCACATAGGGAAATTCTCCATCGCACGCATGGTTCCCGGCCCAGCTGTTGTGGTAAAGACGCGCGCACCGCCAAATGCCGCTCCGGCACATTGCGACATCACCGCAAACTCACTTTCACCTCGGAAATAGTCCCCGATGTATCCTTCAGCAAATAGCTCTCCAATCAGCGCCGCTGCTTCACTTTGTGGTGTAATGGGGTATGCAATCATGACATCACAGCTCGCTCGACGAAGAGCTTCTTTAATGACTTCACTTCCGGTAAAGAATGAAGGCGTGCGTTCAGCTTCATTCATCATCTTCCAGGGATCAGTATAAACTTGGTCTTTTTTATTTTTGCTTCCAATGACGGTTTGAGTTGCCATAGCTTCTGACCTCCTTCATCATTTATAGATGGGTCAACACTTACACCTGAGCATCAAATATCCTAATTCGACGGAGGCTCAACAGAGCCTTTCAGTTTCCGAACCCATTCTGACAATCGAAGAATTTTCTCTGCAGTTGCATCTCGAAATGTCAGCATGGCATCTTCATGTCCAGCTTGCGCGCACATCGCAATCGTATAACAGTTGGTCCCACCACGAATGATTTTCAGAGAGAGATTGGCTTGGTGGCAATGGACACCTACGAACATACAGACATCAATTTTATTATGCCAAATCGTAAGATTTGGATGGTTGGGGTTAATTTCAATTTCAGGATTGATTTTAGGATACTTTGGTCGGTAGTCCGGCATGGGGATAAGCATGGGTTGTTGAGATGAAGCAGCGCATTCTTTAATCGTCTCGAACAACTCCCGAATTGCTTTTGCTTTTTGCGCGGCCTTTTCGTTCCACGCCCATAACACAAGCGGCCCTGGGAAAATCGTTGGAACTTTTCCTTGCAAAATTTGCCTAGCTGCAGCCTCCATTGCTTCTTCTTCAGGAACGATGGACCCATGAATATGCCCTTGGCCAGGGTCAGGAAGCCGAATCCCCATACTGGAAGCCGACGGGGGGAGAAAATGTTCAGGTCCAGGCATGACCTTATATTGCGTATTCATGGATAAGATCTCCAAAGTCTAAAGTTCATGAGAATGCCTACCAGGTTATTCACCCATACCGTATGCTGATCGTAAGATTTTCTCAACCTCAATAAAGACCTACGTTTCAAGAAACATAGGCTAAACATGACCCAGCCACTGAGGCTTTTGGCTCAATTCTTTGTGCCAATGACTAGACGGCCAGTATATGGACCCCTGTGAATTCTTGTCAATCATTTCTCCGTTTGATTACGGGCCCCATCTTTCTATTGGTCTCTCTGATTTTCCTGCCTTATTATCCTTATTTGCTCATTAAGGGTGGAGGCACCAATCCCATCTGTTCTCCCTACACCGCCAGAAAAATGAAATGGGAGGACATTCTGCTATTCTCCCCTTATTCAGCCTCAATGATCTTAGGTGTGATAAAGATGACCAATTCACTTTTCCGTGTGGTTTGGAATGTCCCTGTAAAGAGATGTCCCAATCCAGGGATATCACTCAAAATCGGAACGGTTCGGTTGGTATCAGACACGGTGTCTTGAATCAATCCTGCCACGACAGCTGTCGCTCCATTTTGAACTCGCACTAGGGTTGAGGCTTGCTTAATATCCAACACAGGCGCAGTAGCCGTACCCTGTGGAGAAGTTCGTGTTTCTCTGAGACTCGAAGTAATCGGAGTCACATCCAGCATCACCCAACCTTCTTCAGAAATCTGTGGGGTCACGGATAACACTAAACCAACGGTAATCGTGCGCACTTGCTCTGTAATCACATTGCCCGTTCCAGCCGACCCTTGAGAAACGGTTTGGGTAAAAAATGATTCATCCGTGGCTACTTTAATAAGCGCCGGTTGGTTATTCAGTGTGACAATTCGTGGTTGCGAAACTACTTTCACCTCTCCCTGCTCTTCCAACGCCTCAAGAATGACGTCGAAACTTCCTTCATCTAATCGAGCCCGTGCTGTTGGAGAGCTGGACAAAAACCCACCCAGCGGCGTCGTGACGATATTGGACAGCACAAATGTCCCCGCCATTCCATTGAAATTGATTTTGTCCCAATTAATACCCAAGCTGAAATCATCTTTCAGGGTGACTTCATAAATTCTGGCCTCGATCTCAACCTGCCGATAGAGCGATTGCCGAAGAATTGTTAAAAACTGCTCGATCTCTCTCACTCGTTGATGCAAGTCCGTGACTTGAATAGTCCCAGACAAACGATTGACCACAAGACGGCCTTCCTTCGACAGCAAGGCCCGCACCTGGGTTTCTACCTCTTGCCAAAATTCGACATGGTCTTGTTGATCCAACGCAATGGTCCCCGTGTTCTGACCTACGCCTCGACTACGATTATTCCCTGCCGAGCCAGAAGCGACATGGGCTTCACTGTGGCCTGTGCTCCCCCGCACAAGCCGAAGGTAGTCAAGGGTAAAAAATTTCGTTTGCAATCGACGAACAAGAATGAGCCCCTCGTCTTTCTCCCAATAATATCCGTGGATCTCCAATAGCGCAGCCATGGCTTTAGCCAACGAGAGTCCATGAAAATCGACCGTGACGACGCCTGTGACCTCAGGGCTCGCAACGATGTTCAGATCATTGGCTTTTGCAAATAAGGCCAACGCATCAACAAAACGCATGTTCTGAACCCGAAAGCTGAAACGCCGACTAGCCTGCTTGGAATCTTGTGCTCTATGGCGTGAAGATGGAAAACTCTGACGAGCATGGCGTGTCGGTTTGTGTGTTGGTGAAGGCAATTTTCGCACTGATGCCAGGGGTTGGACCGACGCAGTTGAGTGATGAGGATACACTGTTGGGGATACATGATGACGGGAATCTGAAGCATCCAAGACAGGAATCGGTTCGCGCGTTGCGCCACATCCCATGCTCACAAGGCACAGAAGAGACACAACCCCCATATGCCATCCCCCAATACGTTCCCATCCCCTCCCTGTGCGCACCAGCCATTGATCATTCACACGATGATTCCTTTCACATCTCGTTCCTTCCTCTTCTATGCCATAGCATTCTGGAATGCACCCGAGTCTAGTGCGAAATTCATGCCACTTCTTGAACAGGCAAGCGATTTCGGTCATTATCTGCTGTGTTTAATTGTTCGAACTGAAGTTCAAGAGGGAAACAGGCCCGTCATCCATTAAGGAAGGCCTTGAACCGAACAAATAATGCATTCGATGAGAGGACGAAACCGTTCATGAGTTTTTGGCAGCAATTGCCTCTTCCCATCATTGGCTTAGCGCCCATGGATGGAGTAACTGACGCGGCATTTCGCCAAATCGTCGCCCGTCATGGCAACCCAGACGTGATATTTACAGAATTTACCCATGTCGGAGATCTCTTTCATGGGCAACCAAAAGCGTTTGAGGCCTTCCGCTATTCGGAAAACGAACGGCCCATTGTGGCTCAATTGTACGGGAAGGATCCTGATCAATTTTACACAGCTGCACAGGTGGTATGTGCGTTGGGCTTTGATGGCCTCGACATTAATATGGGGTGTCCTTCAAAAAACGTCGCGTCGTCAGGTAGTGGAGCTGGGCTTATCAAAACACCCGAATTGGCTCTTGCCATTATGGCATCTGCGCGGCAAGGCATTTTTGACTGGGCTTCTGGGCAGTCGTTAGCCGAAGGAGGCGTGAAAACACGAGTTATCGACTATCTCCGTCATTCGCCATTTCACCGCACAGAGACTTGTTCTCGTCAGCCAATCCCTTTGTCGGTGAAAACACGGCTGGGGTATGATTCCGTCATTATCGATGAATGGAGCCAATGTTTGATTGCCGGTCGTCCTACCGTGATCTCCATCCATGGGCGCACCTTAACCCAAATGTACAAAGGCGCAGCAAATTGGGAAGCGATCGGACAGGTTTCTGAGACCATACGGAACCACGGCATTCTCCTTTTAGGAAACGGGGATATTCAATCCCTACCTGATGCCCTATCTCACATTCGACAGCATGCCGTTGATGGCATCCTGATCGGTCGGGCCGCACTTGGTAATCCCTGGATTTTCCAAGCGAAAAACCTGATGCGGGAAGCAATTCAACAGGGAACAAATCCTTGTTTCCCAGAACCACTCATCTCACGAGATCGTCGATTTTCCATGGCTTTAGAACATGCCCGACTCTTTGAAACCCTTCAGGAACACAAATACTTCCCCCGAATGCGCAAACATCTTGCCTGGTACTGTTCAGGGTTTCCCCATGCCGCAGCCTTACGAGCCCAAATGGTCAGGACGACTGCCAGTGAAGACATCGAACGCATTCTCTCAGACTTTCAGGCCACCGATGCAACAGCTCATCTCTCCGAACCGATAGCATCAACGACATCCTAAAAACGAGAAGATTGCTTGCTCATGCATCTGATTTTGGCATCCACGTCCCCCCGTCGACAGGAATTGCTAGCTCTTCTCGATATTCCATTTGACATCATGTCACCCACCTGTGCAGAAGAATCCACACTTGGGCAACAACCTTCCGACAACGTGCAGCAATTCGCTCTAGAGAAAGCTCAATCCGTCGCGAATCAGTTTCCAAACAGTCTCGTCCTTGGAGGAGACACACTCATTGAAATTGACCAACATACACTTGGGAAACCTTGGGATATGGCACATGCCACCCATATGCTTCGTCAATTACGCGGTCGCTGCCACCAGGTTCATTCTGGCATTAGCTTAGTATGGCAAGGGCGGGAGAGACGCACCACGACAATCGAAACCACACAGGTTTGGATGAAAGCCTTTACCGAAGAAGATTTGCAGAATTATGTCAAGACAGGAGAAAGTCTAGGAAAAGCCGGGGCTTACTCAATTCAGGGAAATGGATCGGTCTTGATCGACCGGGTTGAGGGAGACTATCTAAACATTGTGGGCCTTCCTCTATGGGAAGTGGCAACAATCCTTGAGCCATACTATCCGCATTGCGCTCAAAAAGCCAAGGAACTCTATCAAACAAAGCTCTATGCAAATTGGCGGGAATTCGCCGCCTCCTCATTCGAACTTACATAAATTTCATAAACTTGTCTTTTGCCTCATCCATAAGCTCGGCAGATATTGTGGAGACGCCACGTTCTTTGGCAAGCCGTTCAATTTCCTTCCGCGCCATCGGTCGAATAAAGTCTGGAATGTTGTCCAAACGCTGTTCGGCCTCTTTGGACCAGGTCATCCCATCCGAGGCATTCTTAGAATCATCCATGACTTGGAGTGTCACTTTGGTGAACCCCTGTTTACGAGCATAAGCTTCCACGCTGCTACGTACCATCGGCTGAACAAAAGACGGAAGACGATCAAGTCGTTCTTTTGCATCAGGTGTCCACGCAATATCCGACTCCGTTCCACTGGCCGGAGCAGACTGGCCGCCAGAGGTTAACCCCATTTCAGCAACCATGGCAGAAAATGGGCAACTCCCACCTTCGCCTGCTTTGGCTGCTTCACTCGTTTGAGCAGGTGCAATCTGTCCCGCCTGGATTTTTTCATTCAGGTAGTCGGCCATTTGATGCCCAGCCCCAGCCTCTTCTCGCAGGGTGCCACGAGTCATTTCAAGAGGAGAAGCCGCCGTCGACCGTCCGCCCAATTGCACGCCCAGCGAACTCACCATTTGCGTTTCACCGGGATTCGTGACCATGGAAAACTTTGCTTCACAAGATGGACACGCAAAAAACACACCCAGCGACCCTTCCGTGGGCTTTTCCACTTTTTCAAAACTCATATAGGTTTCACAATTTAAACAGACAAATTTCATAGTGATTCTCCTAGGAAGCACCCCACCAATGATGCTGTCCTTTCTACATTTTATAGTTTTTCAGCCAGCACCTTTTTATAATCCAACAACGCTTGCACATTGCCTGCAATGTCCTGAAATCGTTGAATCGTGGGATAGGACGAATCAAGCAAAGGCTGGCCTTTATCAAAAGTTCGGGCAAATGATCGATCAAAGGGAATCCTGCCCAATAATGGCAAATGTAAGGCCTCACACATAACTTCTGTGTTGCCTTCAAACAAGGCATTCTCCTCACCACAAGACGGACAACGATATTGACTCATATTTTCGATCACCCCTAAAACGGTGATCCCCAGTTCTCGCGCATAACCAATTGACTTCTGAACAACATTTGAGGCCACTTCTGATGGTGTCGTGACCACAATAGCCCCAACGAGATCAGGCAGAAACCCAGCCAGTACAGGCGGTTTATCTGCAGCAGCTCCAGGCGGCAAGTCGGCTAACAGAATATCAAGGTCTCCCCAAACAACATCGGCCAAAAATTCTCGGATGACATTCATTTCCATGAGCCCTAACCAGACAGGGCTCAGGTCCATCGGTCCCTTCCAACGGACGGGCCCCGAATCCTTTAGAAAAAATTCCATGGATGCCACTTTGATGCCAAGAGGCCCCACAGGCGGTATGGCACCTTCAGCGGTCATCGCTAACGGCTGTCCGGGAATTCCCAACATTTGCGGAATACACGGACCATTCAAGTCAACATCCAAAATACCCATCCGATACCCTTGACGAGCCAAGGCCAAGGCAAGATTCACGGTAGTCATACTTTTCCCAACACCGCCTTTTCCACTCATGATCACGAGTTTATGCCGAATCCCGGCCATGCGGCGCTGCACCATGTGAGTTTGCTCCGTAATCTGCTGCACCACTTTGGCGTCGTCAGTGTATTGGAGCTTATGCAAAATGGATTTCAGATCTTTTTCCATAGACAGACAACTGATTTGAGGATTAATGAAATATGGTCACCACTGGACCCTAGCATAGCCTTTTTTGGGCCGTCAAACGATGGCACAACCATACAATTACTGGGCTAATGGAATTTCCGCACTGGTATTGAGACGAGCCATGGGAGGCACCACTTCCGCAACAGATTCAAGATCTTGAATCATTTCTCCAACGGTAATCCCCCCATCTTGATTGCGATCAGCTCGCCCCAGTAACCCAGAAAGCAGCTTAGCTGGATCATGCAATGGCTGTTGTGTTGTGCGTCTAATCTGAATAACCGTTGCAGCCTCCTGATCATCAGTTTGGGCAAGCGCATCGTGCCATTTGGGAGAGGGTATTCCACTTTTTTTACCTTCTCGTAGTCGGCTAAAACTGTTCGTGAGAGGCGCATCGAGAAACAACAGCGCGAGTCGTACATCCAGCTTCCCTAGCACCCGTTGAAGCGTTTTGAGAGAAATCAAGCGGCTCTTGGATGCTCGGGGAGAACCTTCATAGGGAACCACATACACTTCACCTGTCTTATGGTCAATAAGGGTATGGCCAGCATAATAGAGGACCAACACTGATTCCTTTGTCATACGTGGCATCGCCCAGGAAAAGAGCGCTTCCTCGATATCCGTTTTGGTCGCATGCGCATTCTCGAGAGTCCGGATGTGGTCAGATACAAATATACCGGTAGACTGCAAGGCATCACGTAACGCCTGGATAGGCTCGTTGACTATCTGCTGTTTTCCTATCCACGAGTCACGATACTCACCTAGTCCAATCAGAATAGCATAATACGGTGAGTCCGAATCGTCTGCTTCGAGAGGCACGTCTTCCTGAGGCTGCGCTGGAAGAACAGCAGGACGGGATGTATGTTCTCGCTGGAGATCTTCCAGAAGCACAGCCCTTTTACTTGGCTGGATAGCTGCCAGAATACGATGGGTCCCAGCCGAAATACCATCTGGGGTCCGAACAGACACAATCAATTCACCTCTGGCTTTTTCAGATAATGAAGGCATCAGCCCACGAACCTCGGTCATTTTTGTTTCACCTGGCTGGAGGACTCCCATGGTGACAGGCCCTTCTGTCACTTGTGAAAATGCTTTCAGAATGATCTGCGTCCCACTCAATTCGACTAACGCCGATGCAATGGGGACAATCCCTTTATTGGTTACCTCTATCTGCAAGATCAGCTTCTCTCCGCCCTCAAGCACAAGATTATCGTTACCATCTTGAAGCAACGTCCGGAAGGACAATGCGGAAGCCGAAGCAACAGCCTGAGGGACAGGAGGAAATGTGGTCTGGGGAAGAACTGGATTTTGGGCAACGGTTCCTGGTGTTGGCGGTTGACCAAAGAGCTGTGGCATTCGATCCGATAGGTCCTTGGCTAAAATTTCCGCAGCATCGTAAAACTCCTGATCAAACTGGCCCGTCGAACACGATGATGACTGACTACTTAATTCTGGCACCCACATTCGAGTCGTATCGTGATAGACCAATGGGGCTTTCGCAACATGATTGCCTTGGGCATCAATGAAAATGGCGAGAAGTTCAAGATCAATCGTCGCATTATAACGATCTTCCTCTCCTGACCGATTAATCGCATCAAATACCTGATTGGCCAGGCTGACTTGAATGACCACATTGGTTGACGCGCTCGCAGTGCTTGGCTGACCTGCCTGGTGAGTAGTCACGGAAGCAAATCGGTCCTGACTGACATCCAGAAACGCTTGCCTAATAATGTCACCGGTCGGAATGGTGTACGAAAATCCACAGGCATCTACCTCTAGAGAAGCTTGATTCAATTGCGGATCAAAGTCGTAAGCGACCGAAATTGGCAGATACGTGGTCGGCTCCTCCTCAAAAGTCAGACGGGGAATACTAATTTGATTACACGATACCAATAGGGCACAACTTACCCCAAGAAGGAGGCACACCCGCATGATTGGTGTAAAAAATTGCACGGGGGTACCCTACCCTATGGTTCTTTTATGATGCAACAATTTCAATGGAATGTACTCCAGCAGAAAAAACCTTCGTTGAGCGCCTCGTACTTCTCTAGCAGGTTTTCCAGAAAGTCCCATTGAAAGTGCTTGATACAGTCATGAGAAAAGACATCGATCGATAACAGCATATCGGCCAGGGAGATGACTTGACACTCAACGCGTTCCTAGCCGATGCAACTACTTTTCTTTTGATATGAGTGGCTTGCCACACTTGACCTATTTGAGGTTGACCCGTGACAATATCTCTATGGAAGATCGTGCCACACAATGTTCTGATAGGAGGTGTACGATGAGTCGCTTTCCTCTAATTGCTGGCATCCTCTTTGTCGCGTTTCTGAACACCGGCTGTGGGTCAGGACTTCACCCCAAGATGCCTGAATATCTAGGAACTGCTAAAGGTATAGTAAACACCGACCAACTACGCTCCTTGTCCGATTTGCAATCAAAAACAGGGTTGCTCATCATCAACGATACAACCGCCAAGGATTCCGCTCCTCCTTTATCTCAAGACCAGCTTGCAGCTTTAACCCAATGGATACAAGGACGGATTAATCAAGATCTTTCCATCATCGCAGATCAGGTTGTGACTCCCCAAGACCTTACCCCAAAGGGAATACGTCAATTTGTACAGACAGGAAAAGAACAAGGGTTGGGCCACCTGATGTTAGTCATTATTTCAAGTTCTGAGATTGAAGTTCCAGACCAGTTTCCGTTGTGTGGGAGAGTTCAAGGAGGGGTTGGTTGCGGAACGACATTAGGATTTCATGCGGAAAACTATGCCCTCGCGGAAATAGCTATTTTGGATGTGACCACCAGTCATATACTGCTTCAAGCTGACGGCCAAGACTGGGCATCTCTTGATAGACTGAACATTCCTCTGGAATCCAATCTTTATCCGGTCATTTATCGAGCCCAGGGAACCGCACCCATTTATCCAACAGAAGAAGGGGCTCATGAGGTCTTGCGTGGGGTAGCAGCCAGCGAAGCCATGATCCAGGCTATTATGCATCTCAAGGAAGCCTGGACCAACCATCTTCCTACATAAGAAGCTGTTGAAAACGCCGCTGGCTTTCGCAAACGCTTCGGCCTGCATGCTGCGGTGAAGTTTTTGTCTTTGCCATAGGGAAGCTTCGGCTTCGCATTGATGTGCTGTAACACTTCAACGCGCAGGCGAGCAACATTTTTGAACAGTCCCAGAACTTTCTGGTGTCTGAGAGTGCATCTCAGTGGCAATCTACTATCGAGAGATTTTTGAATTATTTCCATGATGATGATAAGGCGATGTCCCTTGACCAATCTGTCGTTGCCCCATGACAATATCTCTATGAAGGTTGTGCTATGAAATCTTCTAACGAGGAGGTTACGATGAATCGCCTTCACATAATAGCTGGTATTCTCTTTGTGGCGTTTCTAAACAACGGTTGTGGGTCAGGACTTCACCCCAAGATGCCTGAATATCTGGGAGCAGCCAAAGGGTTAGAACACACCGGTCAATTACACGCCTTCGCAAGTTCGCAACCTAAAACAGGGTTGCTCATTATTAACGATACAACCGCCATGGATTCCGCTCCTCCTTTATCCCAAGATCAGTTTGCAGCTTTCACTCAATGGGTGCGAGAACGGATTAACCAGGATTTTCCCATCACTGTGGATGAGATTGTTCTCTCTCAAGACATCGTCCCAAATGGAATGGTAAGACAATTTGTTCAGGCAGGAGAGGCACGAGGGTTAGACCATTTAGTATTGGTCATTCTTTCAAGCTCTGAAACTGAAGTTCCAGACCAGTTTCCGTTAGGTGGTGTTGTCCAAGGGGGAATTGGTCGAGGAAGGGTCCTGGGATTTCATGCAGAAAATTATGCCTTTGCGGAAATAGCTATTTTGGATGTGACCACCAGTCATATACTGCTTCAAGCTGACGGCCAAGACTGGGCATCTCTTGATAGACTGAACATTCCTCTGGAATCCAATCTTTATCCGGTCATTTATCGAGCCCAGGGAACCGCACCCATTTATCCAACAGAAGAAGGGGCTCATGAGGTCTTGCGTGGGGTAGCAGCCAGCGAAGCCATGATCCAGGCTATTATGCATCTCAAGGAAGCCTGGACCAACCATCTTCCTACATAAGGGCTGTTGAATAGGAACGATTGAACCTAGAAACAGCAGTTGGATTACAAGAATACCAACTAACGATAATTGGTGAATTGAAGGTCCAGACCAAAGTCTTTTTGCTTTAAGAGAGTCATGACCGCTTGCAACTCGTCCTTACTCTTGCTTTGCACTCGCACCTGAGTCCCTTGAATTTGGCCTTGGGCCTTCAATTTTTGCTCCTTGATGGCTTTCACAATCGCCTTCGCTTTGTCATCGGGAAGTCCACTTTGGATGGTTAAGGTTTGACGCACAGTCCCACCTAAAGCCTGTTCTATTTTCCCGTATGTTATGGCTTTTAAGGACACATTCCGTTTGACAAATTTTCCTTTTACAATGTCTAAAACACTCTGTAATTTATACTCATCATCAGACAAAACTTCTAACTCTTTTTCCTTTTCTTTTAAGGTCAAATCTGTTTTTGATCCCTTAAAGTCAAAACGCTGGTGAATTTCTTTCATCGTCTGGTCTACCGCATTCTTGACTTCTTGCATATCGACCTCGGACACAACATCAAATGAAAATTGATCCGCCATTGCGCTCTCCTTTACCTAATTGATGTGCTTAACAGCATGGACCAGCAGGGATCGAAATCCCTTTCTCTTCGAGAATTTCCGTGCTTGTGAATGGCTGTTTTCGAATCACATAGCCATACCATTTAATAGAACTTTCAACCAATACCACCAGCGCCAGAAGCGCCACCAGTCCAACCAACCCCGCATTGAGATACATGGTCGTGATCTGAAGCGACGCGGTGGCTTGTTGGGCTCGGTCGAGAAACATCCACCATAATTCATAACAGCCCGCTAAAGTAATGATCCCGACAAAGACCATCGGCAGCGCTGTCACCCAGAGGTATTTGGCCTTGTTCATTTTGATCAACAATGTGGTTCCAATACAAAGGGCTAATGTACCTAAAAGTTGATTGGCTGCCCCAAACATGGGCCAGATGGTCGCAATGGACCCCGTGGCGATAAGATACCCCCAGGCCATCACGACAAATAGGCTGCACATGATCACACCTGGCCACCAATTGATGTGCTTCAATGGTGCGTAGACATACCCCCCTAACTCTTGCACAAGGTATCGTGCCACTCGGGTGCCAGCATCAATCGTTGTCAAAATAAACAGCGCTTCAAATAACAAGGCAAATTGATACCAGTAGGCCATCAAGCTGGACATCCCAGGGAGCGCGGAAAAGATAGACGCCATCCCCACCGCCAACGAGACCGCCCCACCTGGACGTCCTGCCACATCCACTTCGACAAGCCGTGACAATTCTCCAATGTTGGCTACCGGAAATCCTATAGACGCCAATGTTTCTGCGGAGAGCATGGTGTTAATGGCCAGGTAATCTCCTGGGATTAACAGCCCTGCAGCAATTAAGGCGACGACTCCCACAAAGCTTTCTAAGAGCATCGCGCCATATCCCACAATGGCTTGTGACTCTCGGGCGATCATCTTAGGGGTCGTCCCCGAGGAAACAAGCGAATGAAAGCCTGATATGGCCCCACAGGCAATCGTAATAAAGAGAAATGGGAAAATTGGGCCAGGAATAATGGGGCCACCGCCATGAATAAAGCGAGTCACCCGGGGCATCTCAATGTCCGGCGCCAGAATGATGACTCCTAATGCCAAGAGTGCAATCACACCAAGTTTCATAAACGTGGAAAGATAATCACGAGGCACAAGCAACATCCAGACAGGCAATACTGAGGCTAAAAACCCATAGCCAGCGAGAAGCCAAATCAACGTCTGCGGTTCTAAAACAAACCACTCACCCAAATCAGACTGAGCCACAAACCGACCTGCGATCACCGCGACAATAAGTAACCCAACGCCGAGGAAAGACATTTCCCCGACACGACCAGGTCGGTATTTTTGAAGGTAGAATCCCATCAGCAACGCAATGGGAATGGTCATCGCAACAGTAAACGTCCCCCAAGCATTTTGATAGAGGGCATTGACCACAGCCAACCCAAGACCAGCCAAGGCAACAATCACAATAAACAGCACAGCAACAGCCGTCGCCAGGCCTGTGATCCATCCAATTTCAGCACGAGCAATTTCTGGAAGAGAGCGGCCATTACGTCGAAGCGATCCCACCAAAATGATGAAGTCCTGCACCGCCCCCGCCAGCACTGCACCAATAACAATCCACAAAAACCCTGGAAGAAATCCAAACTGGGCAGCCAGCACTGGCCCCAACAGCGGACCAGCTCCCGCAATCGCCGCAAAATGGTGCCCGAATAGCACGTATTTATTGGCTGGATAAAAGTTCGTGCCATCCTCTAATCGATAGGCCGGAGTCCCACGTTCATCATTGAGTTCGACAACCTGCCGAGCCAAAAATCGCCCTAAAACCGGTAGGCCAAGACATAAAAACATCCAGCGGCGACGACTAACCATAGGGCGTTGACTTTTTCTTCAGGGTTCACTAGACCCGTGACCAACGCAAACGCGATGGCACAGAGAGCCGACACCATACCCCAGAATAGCATCATGAGTTTTGTCATACGCGTTATGCTAGCCGGGAAACCTCAGGTGTGTACAGACGAGAGCAGGAGGATTGGAGAGAAAGCCTATCATGGAAGGAAGTCAGCTCAGGATCAACGGAGACTTTCCAAATTTATGACGAAGCGCATTGATAGTACTGCAAAACATTGGCTTAGCGACGATTTTCTGTTCCAGTTTCCGTTTTCCAGGGAAATCTATTAAGGAAAGACCGATGATCATGGTTAACACGCCCTGTCCGGGAAGCACCAACATGACCACCCCAGCAAAGAAAAAGATGCACCCAATGACATTTTTCACTATGAGGCCGATTCCCCGAAGTACAGGATGATGGTCGGCCATCCAACCCCGAGGATGATGTTCTGCGAAGTAATCCTCTGGCAAACGAACCAGGATTGCGGGCACGGCTATCAGCGTCCCAATAAACGCCAGGACCGAAAAAACTGTTAACCCAATCCATACTTCTGTTGGAATTATCTCAGTTATGGTGGTTAAGAAAGATTCCATTATGTATGGGAAGAACCCGCTGTAAAATGTTTCATATATTCCTTGACAACTCCATTACGCGTGAGCCTTTTTCTTTTTTCAGAACAAGCTGGTCAAAGAGTTCAGAAACCTCCCCCCAAAAGAGGCCGGAACAACCTTTCAAAAGTATTGCCAGATTTTGGGAAATCCTTAGAAGATGTTCTTCAGAGATTCTTTACAAACACTCTACCGTTGCATAAAAAGTCTATAGTATAGTAGACCTGAATGCTCCCTCATGAATGTTGCATCATCTTATAGCTTGGCAAAGGCATAGTATAAAGAAGAGCATGATGATCTCAAGGCTATTTCCTAACCGTACACTGTATCGAGGCCCAGGCATGAGAACTCAGCCAGAACGGGTCGT
Source organism: Nitrospirota bacterium (assembly GCA_011088105.1). Taxonomy (GTDB): domain Bacteria; phylum Nitrospirota; class Nitrospiria; order Nitrospirales; family UBA8639; genus JAALKI01. Next base: position 55,851 of record JAALKI010000016.1, read on the forward strand.
CCTCGATGTGGCAGAAGGCGTTGTCCCCAGTCCTAAACCACCCGTCCGCATTTTTATTGGAACAGAACCAGCACAGTATCGAGCGGAACGAGTATTTGTTTGGTCCATCGAACAAGCCCGGGATCCTGCTCGCGTGTATGAGATTTACCTCATGAAAGAATTGGCGAGGTTTAATCGCTCGAAATGGACAACAGGTTTTACCAATTATCGCTTTGCGATTCCTCATTTTACCAATGGCGTGGGACGCGCTATTTACAATGATGTCGATCAAATTTACCTTTGTGATCCTGGGGAATTATTCGACCTGGACATGAACAATCATGGTTTTCTGGCCATTTCCGAAACAGAATCTTCAGTCATGCTAATTGATTGTGAACGGATGGCCAATATCTGGGAATTCGAGTCAGCCTGTCATTCCCCTAAGAAAACATTGCTTGCCAAAGCCCTTGCCCTTCCCAACCTGTATGGCCCTCTAGAACCAGCATGGAATACACGAGACGAAGAATACCACCCAGATCACGCAAAGCTGTTACATTACACAACACTCCATACGCAACCGTGGCGCCCTTTCCCACAGTATTTTGTCTATGAGGACCATCCTTTTGCTGACGTGTGGTTGTCTCTAGAACAATCGGCAGACGATGTTGGAGCCCAAGTGTTTACCAAGCATCGTCCTAGCCAACGCTTTGGACAATGCCTTACCTCCTCTCAGAACCACCTGGAAGAACGGAACACCCCAGCAACGCTTGACATTGAGCAAGAAAAACCATGCTCCCATTTGTCGTATTCCACTCACAAGGAAGCTATTACACAGCTCATTCAAAAAGTCCAAGCGAAGACGATCCTTGATTATGGGCCCGAGATGAGGCAAGGGTCAGGTACAATCTGCAACAGCAGCACTGCCTCTTCATTGAACGAACAAAATTTCATGGAGACTGTACGGCTCACCCGCTATAATCCTGCCTCCACAGTTCCTTCGGAGTCCCCTGAACCTCAATATGATGGCGTGATTTGTTTGAATTTCCTTGACTGTCTTCCAGAAGATGATGTCCCCTGGGTTTTGGACGAAGCATTCAAACATGCCCGTTATTTCATCTATGCATCAATTATAGCCAATCCCTCATCTCACCAACGGCCTGCAGAGAAAACCATAGTGCGAAATAAAAAAACCCTTGATTGGTGGGAAGCACAGTTTCATGCAACCGCGAAACGGTATCCTCACCTTCACTGGGAATTAGCTATTGAATCCTCATCGAGAAAAACCGGAAATAATCTGTACTTTTGTCAAGGCGGTCGCTTTTTAAGCGGTGAAAATCCAAGAGTCTGGGTTATTACAGATGATCGTCCAGGAAATACCACACAATCTCTTGGATTAGCCGATGCTCTCGGATGGTCTTATGAAAAGAAACCATTGAATTTCATAACATCGCGCGTATTCCATCGTCGACGGTCCAAGAATCCCTTGCCTGGCATGACTCCGTCTTCGTTGTCCTTACTTGTTCCTCCGTGGCCCGATGTGGTGATTGCCGCTGGAAAACGGACAGCCGCCGTTTCTCGTTGGATTGGAGAACAGAGCCTTGGTCGAACACGACTCGTCCACCTTGGAAGAAAAGGGGGACAACTGGCTGACTCATTCGACCTTGTGGTCACACCTCGATACTGTCGGTTGTTGCCTCACCCCAAACGGATTATGACCGTTGCCCCCCTACATCAGGTCACAGCCAAACGACTGGCAGAAGCCCGAAAGGAGTTCTCCCAACTATTTGATTCGATGCCATCTCCTCATGTGGTTCTCCTTGTTGGAGGTACCACACCTCGGTACACGCTTGATGCTCCCACGGCTTTTAAAATGGGAGCAGAAGTCCAAGCCTTTGCCCAAAAAGCAGGAGGCAGTGTATTAGCTGTCACCAGTCGCCGAACAGGCAAAAAAGCTATTGAGGCTCTCCGTCAAGCCCTTGGAAATTCCGGTTCCATACACGAATGGCAGCCAGAACAATCCAAAAATCCCTACTGGGGTTATCTGGCATCGGCGGATGTGCTTGTTGTCACAGGCGAAAGTGAATCGATGCTGTCGGAAGCTTCGGCTACAGGCAAACCACTTTATATCTATCCCATACCAGAACAGTCCCCAACCCTCACAAGGCGAATTGGAGAATGGATCCTAACGCGGGCACATTCCCGTCCTTTAAATAATCGAGGCACTGCGCGACCACAGCAACGACTGGAATATTTCTGTGCCTGGCTTATTTCAGAAGGGATTGTGCTTCCTCCTCGCGATTTATCAGCTCTTCATCAAAGTTTGAACAACTCAGGTATTGCACACATGTTTGGAGCAGCTTTTCAAACTGACCATCGACCACCGTTCTATGAAGCCAACCAGGTTGCTCAGCGGGTACGAGCCCTTTTAGGGTTTGATGTGCATCATTCGGTTAATGGACGGACTAATACTGTCCCACTCATGGCTTCTGAGGCATCTTCCTGAATACTGTCAATGCTGTACTGAGATTTCACACGTTTGAACCACATCGACTCTATTGCACTTCTTGCAACGTGCCATCGTACTCCTCCTTTCAGTGTAAGAAGATCCTTACAGATATCTATGAGTAAATACTCTCATTGCTTTTTTCTTATATCTGTAAAGCTCCCCCTGCGGAGGCATATGATTAGGGATTGAACCATTCTTTGACAACACGGAGGTCATAAGCATGCCAGCCAAAGCTTTTCGACTTTGGAAAAAAGGGAAAAAGGTTCTCAAGCGCCTTTTCCGAATGGGTCCATCAGATCAGCAGGTTAAAAATCTTGGGGCTATCCTAGATAACTATTTCATATAAGGCTTAACCCACTGTTTTAATTG
>JAALKI010000017.1 GCA_011088105.1 Nitrospirota bacterium
TCTGCCAGAAAGCTCTACATTGCGCCTGTCCGTGGTTGGGGGAAGCTTACACTTCCACGTATCCTTGCAATAGTCCATCCAACTAAAAATACAGGTTCAGCATACGTACTTACTAAAATGTCTGGAATATCCTGTTTGAGAAGGAGAAGAGGAAAACGAAAACGGCATGAGGCTATTTTGAAGCAGGGAATGTAGTTGTATTGGAACTTCCAACTTGACTCAACCACCTCCCAACTTCGGCCAGGAGCTGTTCGATCATTGAACCATACTTCAAGATCGAGAATACCTCGCTTTGCTACTGCATTCAATCGCTCGACAATATAAGGAGCAGGAATGTTATTCCAATATACGACATAGGGCTTTCTTTCCTTTTTCAATCTTCTCCTCTCCAGAGACATTCAATTTCTGGGTTTGTTTAACAAACATATCCTGAACCTTTTCAAAGGCTCGGAGCAGCTATGCGCTTGCGCACCAAAGCGCTTTAACGCGTAAGTAGATCTAAGCCTTCGGCTTTTCCCTCTAATCGTTCTTCTACTTTGTTTCGAACATACAAAGCTATAAGCAATAAAGTGGGAATCCATACAAACCTCTTATAGTAAATAGGATGTGCTAATCCTAAGACTAAGAGTGAAGAATGGGCAGCAAAGAGTGATGCACCCATCATTCGACTTGATTCTTCCAAGGAAGAATCTAAAAAAATCCGAAGACCAATTTTGGCGATGCCACCAACCAATAGGCAGATGCCCAGGAGGGCAAAGAAGCCTCCTTCGTACCAACTACCGAGCCAAAGGTTATGAACGACATGACCAGAAGAGGTTCTTCCATTAGCCGGTCCTAATCCCACACCCACAATAAAGTTTTGGGAGATAGATTCCCATGCTTCATCGTATGTCGTATAACGTGGAAGTAAAGAAGGAAAACGATGTTTTTCATTCTTTAGATTTCTCAGGCGATCACCGAGTTTTAGGATATCGTGTTTGTTGCCCAATGACTCCTCATGTGTTGTTACAACTGCTAAACGATTCAATCCGTTTACACTGTTACTTGCAATGAGAATCAAGAAGAGAATTGTTGCTCCTCCAATGACTAAAACTCCAAAATGCTTTAGGCCAGCTTTGTTCGTAATCATCCATATGAGCAAGCCTGTTGCAGCGGCCACAATTCCTGTAAGTGAACTCGACCAAATTAATCCAGCGACAACAAGAAAGGCCGAAAACCACATGCAAAAGGACAACCAGGTTTTCTGATGATCGTGGGTTGCTACATAGAGGGCAGGAACCAAAGCCACGCTTGTTATTTCTCCTAAATCATTAAAGTGCTCTGAAAAACCGGTCATTCTATCAGTAATTGGAAAGTTTCCCCCAGGAATGACATCGCCCCAAAGCATTTGAATGGCGGCACCTGCACTTGTGACGGCTGCCGATATCGTCCAAAATATCATGGTATCACGAATTTCTTCAGATCGTCGCAATAGAATGGTCCCCAACCAAACCCAGACACCAAATAAATAAAAATATTTTAACAGGGCAATAAGTGAAGATATTGGGAATTGTGCCCGTATTGTAGAAAGAAGCCCGCCTACCATAAACAATCCCAATCCAATCAATACTATTTTAGGAATGGGAATCTCGACCTTGCTCTGTCCCATCAATACTATGAGTGCACACAAAAAAGCGGCAAGAAACAACCAATCGGATAAGGTAAATGATAGGATCGGTCTCCATCTCGTTTGAGCAATCAACAAAACACCAAGGTAAAAAAGCAATCTTGGCAATCTGAAACTTGAAAGACGGATATACTCGGCAAACATTACTCAGTTCTTCACTTTGGGGAGGTGTGGCTCAGTATCCAACAAATCCGTGCTCAACCAGTGCTAGTACTGATTCCAGTTCGTTTACTGATCGATTCTGGTATATCGTTAATGGCTTTCAAGGTTCTGACAACTGCGACAAACAAAGAAAGTGCATAGGCAATGGTCACTGCCACCGCCAGTCCCTCAATGTTGTACTGCCAAAGCAGGAATATCCCACCAGATAGCAGCCAGGGGTACATTGACACTTCTGCGAAAGTTGAAATCTGAGGATGCCCTAGCCCACGCATCCCTTCGACGAGTATCCGGCGCGAAGCTGCGAACGTTGTTCCAACAATGAGGATTTGTGCAATCGGAATGGAACTAGCAAAGTCCTGCCCAAAGAAAAATGGTATAAGGAAAGGCATGGTAAAAATGAGTAAGAGGGCGAGAAGGCTATTGATGAGTGTCACGCCCCAGAAATAGTTCCATATGAGCCGTATTGCTGCAGTAGGAGCTTTTTGTTGTAAGGCAACAGAAGGGTAAGCAACCATCCCAGCGCTCTGGGAGATAAACCGCGGCAGATTCGTGAAGGCTTGAGCCACTACATACAAGCCCAGGGCTGCAGGTGCTAGAAAGATTGAAGCGGCTAGTTGATCGAGGCGCAGGCCATCGAGCGGTGCAACAGCCCCTAAATGGCCCCGTAATCCAAACTGTAAAAGTTGCTTTCGAAGTCCTGTTTCACCATGCCAATCGATCTGTGTCGTTTTCAGGACTACAGACGTTGAGATGATGGCGGCTAGAAGGTTCGCGCTTGTCCAGATCACTACTACCACGATTAAATGATTTTGGTTAAGAAAGAAGAGCATGACAACGCCAAGGACGTAAAAGGTGAGTGGGAGTATCCGCATAACGTTAAATGTCCAGAACTGTTGGTGCCCTTGCAATATGGCAAGGGAATATTGATGAAAAAGGATTGCCGGTATTATGAGTAATGTGACATAGATGGACGTTTGTACTTCAATCGGTTTCCCACGGCTCCATGCAAAGAGAGTCAATGCCAACACCCCTGTTAGTGCTAATGCCTGTAGAAAAGCGATACGGTAGGCTTCACCAACTAAACGGTCTTTGTATGTTGAACTCTGGTTCAGAAAATAGGCACAAGCAACTGGAACGCCTAATGTCCCAACTATCCCCAGCATCGTTGCCCATGCATTAAGGGCAGCCAGATATCCACGCCCATCTACGCCTAATATTCGTGCTACAAGAGGGCCACTAACAAGGAGCAAAAGCTGGGCTCCTAGACCAGTCGAAATACTTTGAGTGGTTGCCTTTAACAAGTGGAGCGAATTATTTTTTAATAATTGTCTCTTAATCATATTTTGCTGTTGCGTTTTCGTCTTGCAATAATGCTGAAGATGATTCTAACTTTGGAATAGCATAGATCTCATTGCCTATTAATTGACCGTTGGAAAGTTCAGACCCACCCAGTGTCAAAATCCTGTAGTTTGCTGCTTCTAGTATTTCTCGACACCGTTTCTTTTGATCATCTCCATGAAGACTGATAAACAGCGTCGTCGTCTTCTTCTCCAATAATTTTTTGGCACCTTCTAGTAGGGAAGACTCAGAGCCTTCTATATCGATCTTAATAAGGTCTGGGATTGGTAACCCATGCTGTGTTATTGATCCATCCAACGATACAGTTGGCACTCTATACGAGCCACCTTCAGTAAGCGACCCAGTACATGTGTGACCGGAAGTCTGGAAACCTGTGATACCGATCTCAGATGAAACCGCTGCCTGGACCACGGTCACATTTCGTAATTGGTTAATCATAACGTGCTTCAATAAGCTCTTCACATTTTCAGCCAAAGGCTCAAAGGCCCATACCTTGCCTCTATCTCCTACAAGACGTGAAAAAGCTAATGTGTAAAAGCCAGCGTTCGCTCCTATATCAAACACGGTCATGCCTGGTTTGATGAAGGGCTTTACAGTTTCTTGCGTATTCAACTCATAAGTTCCCAGCCAGCAGCTATGAACACTCGTCCCTACGATCCATTTCATGCCACAATTCAGTCCTGTGCGAACAGTAAGTACCGTTCCACGTGGGATCAAGCGAAGCGGTAGGCGTAGTATCCATCCTAGGAGTGACTTAGGCGAGATTTTCATCCAATCACGGTATACGAACTGCATAATTTACCCGTACTATGACCATAAATAGTGCTTCTGGATAAGGAGCTTTCAATAGATCATGTGCGCTAGACATTTTCCATTTTGAGTAATAATTGATATAGAGGGACTTTCATGATGCTTCTTCAGCACATGAGTTCACAAGTGTTTCTATTGACCATTCAATTGTCCATCTCCGTCTCTGCTCAAGGAAAGTTTGTGAAGGGGAATCCTCAAGCCTCTACGGCCTTACTCGCATCCACTAAACCTTTTAGTTGACTATCTGGTTTTGACGCATCTTACGTAATTGCTTCATTGAATTCTGTGAGCCTTGTGGTTAAGTCGACGAGATTTTCGATAGTTATCTCGAAATACGCTCAGAGCATTTACATTCTTGTTTCCTAACTCAACAACTCTTACTTGGCTTGCATCTTCTTGCGACCTCTACCTCTGTAAGCTGAAAGGAGCATTCGTCGATTTCAATAAATCCGCTCACGGTATGTGTGTCTCCTGTTGGATGATAGAGTCTTGGGATTATATATGTCTGTTGTATCGTCCACATAGCTTGGATGTATGCCAGAGCATAGCGCCAGTCTCGTTTAGCTTCTAGGTTTCCCAGATACAACTTGTCTGAAACTCCCAATTTAATTCAGGTGGCTATTCATATCCATCGTAAGGAAACGAAGATCTCATCTCTTCGAAGAGCTCAATTGTTAAACAGCATACTATTACAGACAAACAAGCCATACTGTTATCTTAACCGTAGCGTAAGAGCCTTTTGGTTTAAAAGGAATCCGTTCGTGCTGAAGCTCAAGAGCATCCCTGTATAGTTCGCTGCTGGAGCCTTGATAAGCTTTCACTTGAAAGAGGTTCAGATAGGCGGAGATAGGATATAGCAATACAAGACCTGACCCCTTTGACTTGATCTTCATATTAACCTGTGACCGTTTTTTGGTTTTTAAAACCTTCTGCTAATTGATCGAGCTCTTCGTCATGAATCGCTCGCCATGTTCCAGGAGGGAGGGAACCCAATTGAATAGGCCCAATCGCCGTTCGAATGATTCGTAAAGTCGGATACCCCACTTGAGCCGTCATGCGGCGGATTTGCCGATTCATGCCTTCGTGTATTTCTATTTGTAACCATGCTGTCGGCACAGATTTTCGAAAACAAATGGGGACAGGTCGAGGATGTACGTTGGGTTCTGTAGCAAGAATCGCAACCTGTGCCTGGCGAGTCTGTTTACCTTTCACAAGGACCCCACCCCGCAATTGTTCAAGAGCCGATGCGTTGGGTATGCGTTCGACTTGCACCCAATAAGTCTTGGGAATTTTAAAAGAGGGAGAGGTTAAGCGAGACGCAAGGTTTCCATCAGAGGTCAGTAATAATAGCCCTTCGCTATCCATATCCAATCGACCAGCCGGATAGACGTGTGGAACATCCACGTAATCTGCCAACGTCGGCCGCCCCTCTGTATCAGTGAATTTCGACAACACCCCATAGGGTTTGTGAAATACCAAATGTTGATGAGTCAGCCCAGGATATTTTTTAACTAAATGCGGTAATGACACAAGTAACCTCAAAATCAATAACAATGGTTTTCAGTATATACCTCATAGAGGCAAAGGTTTTCACCATCGCCACGTAAGGTGTCACAGCCTGGCGAACGTAGACTGCTGGCTTTCCTGGACATACACACCCAAGAAGGTGGCACTGTTTGTCTCATCCACGAAAGTATCCTCACGGGAATGCCCTTGGGAGCTAACATGATGGAACGCACATGGAAATTCAATGCGAAGTGGACGAGCCATCCCAAAATGCTACTCCTTCTGAATATGTTATTACAAGACCTGACCAATTAAGGGTCAGGTCTTGTATAACTACGTTCTATACAGATTCTCACCCTGGCTTGCCATCTTCTCCTTGAATTTCCTGGTGCTCTTTATCATGTCACAGCTCGGGGGAATGCCCAGGGCGATATCTTCTTGGACGATGCTGACCGACAATTATTTCTCGACGTCTACGCTCAAGTCAGTCGCCGGTTCAAGTGGCGGTGTCATGCCTATTGTTTGATGACGAATCACTATCATTTCGTCATCGAGACTCCTGAAGCCAATTTATCCAGTGGCATGAGGCAACTTAATGGGGTGTATACCCAACGCTTTAATCGACAGTATGGCCGAACTGGTCATGTCTTCCAAGGACGATTTACGGCTATTTTGGTAGAGCGGGAAAGTTATCTTCTGGAATTGTGTCGTTATGTCGTGTTGAATCCTGTACGAGCAGGAATAGTCCGGAGTGCGCGTGAGTGGCCGTGGAGCAGCTATCGGGCTACGGCTGGGCAGGCAAGCAGCTCGCCTTGGTTCATAGGAGACTGGGTGTTGAGTCACTTTGGGAAGAGGCGAAAGGCTGCCGAAGAAGCCTATCGCCAATTTGTCTCCGAGGGCCGAGGGCAAGAACCTATCTGGACAGCACTGCGCCACCAAATCTATTTAGGGTCGGATGCGTTTATCCAGAAGAGTCAAAAACGTATCAAGACCGATCGGGACTTTTTGGAAGTACCCCGAGTACACCGCTGTGTCCCAGCTCAACCATTAGCCGTCTACGCCAGAAAACATGGCAATCCCAAAGCTGCGATGGCGGCAGCGTTTGCCTCGGGTGGGTATACGCTGAAGGCCATTGCCACGCATTTTGGGGTGCATTACAGTACGGTCAGTCGTGTGGTCAAACAGGCCGAGGTCAATTCGTGAAAAGGAGGAAAGACATGGCCTTGAACGAGGCAAAACTCAATGAGTTTATGGGAAAAATAATCGGTGATATGGGGGCCGCGATTGGAGCCGCTCTTGTTCTCACCGGTGATCGGCTTGGATTGTACAAAGCGTTAAGCCAGTTTGGCCCTCTTACGTCTCATCAACTTGCAGAACGTACAGGGACCACGGAACGCTACATCCGTGAATGGTTGGCAAGCCAGGCAGCATCAGGGTATATCGAATACCATTCGGAGACGAATCAGTTTTCAATGACCCCCGAGCAGGTGGCTGTGTTTGCAGATGAGCATTCTCCCGTCTATGCCTGTGGAGGCTTTTACTCGATTGCCTCTGTTATAGCTGACGAGCCGAAGATTACAGATGCTTTTCGTACGGGGCATAGCATTCCCTGGGGTGATCGCCATCCCTGTCTCTTCTGTGGCACAGCCAAGTTTTTCCGCTCCGGCTATCAGGCGTATTTAATTTCGTCATGGATTCCTGCACTCCAGGGTGTGGAAGAGAAGCTTCAACGTGGAGCTCGGGTGGCTGATGTGGGGTGCGGTCATGGGCACTCGATGTTGATCATGGCCAAATCCTTTCCCAATACAGAATTTGTGGGTTTTGATATCCATCCTCCCTCAATCGAGGAAGCGGAATCTATGGCCAAGGATACAGGGTTAACAAATGTTCGATTTGAAGTCGCAACGGCGAAAACATACCCTGGCGATCACTACGATCTCGTAACGTTTTTCGATTGTCTCCATGATATGGGTGATCCAGTTGGCGCGGCAGAGCATGTGAAGGCCTCGCTGGCTCATGATGGGACCTGGCTGATTGTTGAACCTTTTGCAAAGGATAGCCTTGCCGAGAATCTCAATCCAGTTGGCAGGGTCTATTATGGTTTTTCCACAACGGTTTGTACCCCAGTCTCACTTAGCCAAGAAGTGGGAGTGGCTCTTGGGGCGCAAGCAGGAGAGGCGCGGCTACGTGATGTTGTGATGTCAGGAGGCTTTACACGCTTCCGTCGTGCAACCGAAACCCCTTTTAATCTTATTCTCGAAGCGCGGCCATAATTGCTCAAGCAGTTGAAGAAGGGACAGACTTTCAACACGGGTACTATTTAGTTATCGCCGATACCGACCGCCGAGCGTTTCCGATTCGTACTGAGCAAACAGGCGTTTAGTTTCGGGGTGAAAGGCATAACCCTTTCCTTGGGCAATTTCTTTGGTTTTGAACAGCGGCGTCAGTTTGCCATTGGGATGTAGGTAGCCTCCGCGTAGGGGCACGGATCGATTGCGGTGTGAGATGAGCTGGCAGGGGGTAGAGCGAATGCTTGTCATCCAAGCTGCGATTTCTTCGGGGTTGCCGATGGAAGCTGAGAGCAGCAAGAGTCTGGCTTGTGTAGGGCAAAAGATAATGGTTTCTTCCCAGACCACGCCTCGTTCAGGATCAGCGAGGTACTGCGACTCATCCATGATCACCAGGCCTAGCGTATCCAATCGCACATCAATTTCCCCACTGGTGGCGTCATAAAGAAGATTGCGTAAGATTTCCGTGGTCATAATAAGCACGGGAGCGTGAGGATTATCTTTTCGATCTCCAGTGAGAATGCCGACTTGGTCTGCCCCAAAAATATGCGAAAATTCTGTTAGCTTAGTATTGGAAAGTGCCTTCAAGGGAGAGGTATAGATCACAGTGCGCTCGTTCTCAATGGCTCGTCGAATGGCTTCTAATGCCACATAGGTTTTTCCACTTCCGGTAGGGACACTGACAATGACGTCGGAAGACGTCAGATACGCAATGGCTTCTTCTTGCCACGCATCAGGAACAAAGGATGCTGGCGCGGGGACTCCGATCCCATCCAACAACTCTCCCATCGTCGTCAATGGGTCTGAAGGTGATGAGGTTGAAGTTTCAGGGGACCGGCGAGGTGTTCGAGCTGATGGCGTCTGGGGCTTCGCCGTCGAGAGTCGTTTTGCCGCAGGCTTTGGTTGGGAATGAAGGGCTTGCATTTCATGGCTGATTTGAATGTACATTTCTGGTGGAAGCTGAAGGAGGGATTGAATCAATCGGGTTTTGCCCATTCGAATATGACGGGAGACCCGGTCTTTCGCTAACCGGTGCAGTTGTCGCAGCGATTGATGTTCCAGGCGCTTCGCGAGTTCGTCTTTGGTCATTCCATGTTCCTTCTGGACGTGATGCTTCTGTGTACAGGGTGATGCATAACACCTGCCCTTTTCATTTTTTCCCATTTTTCGTTACGCATTGCCGATTCCTCTTTCTCTTTATGGCAATTCCTCTAAGACGTCGCGTCGCATGAGTGCCATGGCCTGGTCGGCAATATCGGCGAGTCCAGGATGTGTGGCTTTGAGCGTTCGAAATTGTGAGAGGTATTCTAGAGTTCGGGCGAGGAGTCGATAGACATCGCCTTCTGCCATCGTGGTTTTTCGAATAACCTGAGCCCAGGATTCCGCTGGGTTGTTGACCCAATATTCTGCCAACGCGGCGACATCAGAACGAAGCAGCGGTGGGTCTTCATCCGGGGCTAGGGTTTCCGCAAGAGTTCTCACTTGTCGTAAGAGCGTGCCCAATTCAGAGCTTCGGCGAGGAAAGGCCCCTGGCCGATCATCGTCATGGGAGATGCTAGCGAGAACTCCCACAAGTAGGGACGGTGGAATGCCGGTAAAGGCGTCCATGCGAATCAGTTCAGTGAGCAGGAGCGAATGATTGATTCGAATCAACCGCGCCCATTCCCCGTCTTCGGTGAGCTGGCATGTTGGGGTTAAGTATCCGAATCGTTGTAATACTTCGATATGTTCATGAAATCGGTGCCAGAGTTCGCTATGAAGGGCTTGAATGGTTTTTGTCAGCCGATGCTGTTCCTGCCGCAGTCGAAGGGCTTGCGGATAATCACGGCGACAGGCTTTTTGCGACGGACAAGTAGGGCAGGGAAATTCTTCTTGCAGCACGTCTGTGAGCATGGGGGGATCAATGTCATCTTTTTCCATGAGGATCGGAAGAGGGCGCAACCGTCTTGGCAATTCTTGGAGTTGATGCAGGGCGTTGTCCATGCTGGCTGGTGTGCACCAGGGAAATCGACGAAATTCTTCCAGTTCGACGACATGGTCAAACACCTGTGTGACAATATGTGCCGGACTTTCGATAATGTTGCCTTGTTCTCGCAGGACGCTCAGCATAGCCTGACGACGGTTTTTGCTCCGGTATTGCCGTAGCACGATGCCTCTGCCTTTTGAAAGTCCAGCGACGCGTCCTAGGGTGAGGAAGGGCCATCGCGCTTTCACGTCTGGGGCATCCTGCAATTCTATAGAACAGCGTTGCGTCTTTCGTTTTTTTGCCTGGTCAAAGGCCTGCCATTGGCTAATCCAATCCATACATTCTCGAGGGCCAAAGGGCTGCATGGTAACATGGAGTGCATCGAGTTGTTCTTCAAGTGTCTCGGCTCGTTTATTCAATTGGAATTGGGCAAAACTCTTCGCCAAGATCGGTTGGATATGGTCCAGGGCATGGGCTTTCAGTAAATTCAACACCATGGGATAGGAGACCACGAATTGGCTGTCGATGGCTTCTGGATATCTCGTTAGACCTCGGGCAAGGACGTGTACATCAATGTACGGTGAGGGCGTGATCACGACAAATCCGACCAGATCCTTTCCGCGACGGCCCCCACGACCCCCCAATTGCTGAATTTCCCCAATCGTTAAATCGGCAAAATCTCTGGCTTTTCGAACGCTAGATTGCGTGATGACCACGCTGCGGGCCGGAAAGTCGACACCAGCGGCCAATGTGGTTGTCGCAAATACTGCATCGAGGCAGCCATTACGCATCAATTCTTCAATCGCAATTTTCCACGAAGGGAGGTGGCCAGCATGATGAGCTGCCACGCCGTACTGCTGCACGGTTTGGGTGAGCGGATGATCAGCAATACTGGGATATTCGGTGGCGACCTGTTTCAACACCTGTGCGATGGCGGCTGAACGGGTCGGGGGAATCGGTGTACTCCGATAGGCAAAGCCATCGATGGCTTCATCGCAGGCACGACGTGACGTGAGAAACACGATGGCCGGGGTGAGCCGCTTGGAGCGCAGTACCTCAACTAAGTCAACTGGATGAATGGCAGGTGGCATGAATAGACTAGGATTGTATCAGGAACATCTGTGAAGAAAATAGGGAGAAGGTGTTTGACCTTATTGCCAGATGTTTAGTAGGAGTAACCCGTCATCAATGATGTGTGGTATGGGGTGATAGTGAGAACATCCGATGCTCTATTGTCTTGAATAGGAGAAGACCCATGGCGACGAAGAAACTCGTACCGGTTCATCCCGGCGAAGTTTTGCAAGAGGAGTTTATGAAGCCAATGGGGTTGAGACAAAATCGTCTGGCCCTCCATATCGGCGTGCTGCCACGCCGTATTAATGAAATCATATTAGGCAAACGGAGTGTTATCACAGATACCGCACTGCAATTGACACGGGACTTCAACATGTCCTCTCAATTCTGGTTAGGGATCCAGAGGGATGACAATCATGACCTACGACCGCAGGCCGTTGTTGGATGATACGATCTCCGCATTCTCCAGCCGATGGTCGCGTTGAGGTCATGGCTCATCCCCCCACTATGCTGTTTGTCGTGTTATGTGGTGTCGGGTTTCTGTCGTTTATCAGTTACAATTTGGTCCGGATGCCAGCATTGGCGCCGTTTACCGAGTCCCTTGGTGCAAGCCCGGCGCTCGTTGGCATGGTCATCGCCGCCTCGACAATGACAGGCGTGCTCTTAAAATTACCGATGGGGGTGTTGTCGGACGTCATCAACCGACGACGGTTAATGCTCATTGGCATATTGGCCTTTGCGTTTCCTCCCTTTGCTTATCCCCATGTAACGGATGTGGAGACGCTGATTGTCTTGCGAGTTGTTCATGGATTGGCCACCGCCACGTTTACGCCGTTAGCCTTAGCAATGGTCGCAGAGATGTATCAGGACACACGAGGGGCAGCGTTAGGCTGGTACACGTCGGCAGCACAAGGCGGTGCCTTGGTTGGGCCTGTCTTGGGGGGGTGGCTGGTTGATCAGTCAGGCTTTTCCCTCACTTTTGAGATTGCTGGGGTCTTTGGGGTGCTTGCGTTGCTTTTGTACATGGTGGTCTTGGCGGCGCCATCGTCGACTGTGGTTCCGCCAAAGGTTACGACCACGACGGTGTCTGATCTGTTGGCAAGTGTGAAACGGGTGATCAGTCATTCCCAGATGCGGATGACAAGTTTGGCGGAAGCGGCCAAAATGATGGCGAATGGAACCCTCATGGCATTTTTACCATTATATGGCTTATCTGTCGGCCTCTCTCTGGCAGAAGGTGGCTGGTTGTTTGGTGTGCAAGGCCTCACCTCGTTTGTTGCGAAACCGTTCATGGGTCGGGTTTCGGACAGGGTAGGACGTCGTCCCTTGATTATGCTCGGCCTGGTTATTTGTGGCTTGGCGATTATGGGAATCTCTCAGACGACAGGCTTTGTTTTTCTCTTGCTCTTAGCGGCTGTTTTTGGATTTGGGGAGGCGGTTGTGACGTCCTCGTCGGCCGCATTGATCGCCGACTTGTCAGGCGGCCAACGTTTGGGGGCTGGGATGGGGCTGCGCGGAACAATTATGGATATTGGCCATGCCGGCGGCCCGATCGTTGCGGGTGTGTTAGTCGGAACAATTGGGTATACTGGCGGATTCATCGCTATTGGCTCGATTCAACTTGTCGCAGCACTAGGATTTGGTGCGGTCATGTATCGTACTCAGATAGCAAGCAGTTCGTCGATGGATGACAAGGCCTGTTGACCTAAGTCGCTAGCTTACGCGTAGGCTGGTCGTTATTCGACGAACGGAATACCCATAGGCGCTCGTCTGCTTGGCGATTGATGGTGTTGCTGGACGGTCTTTGCGCAGTCCCAAAAGAAGAGGTAGAAGATGAATGAGACAATGGGAACGGTTGACGTGGTCATCGGAGTCCTCGCTGGCCTGGGCGTGGTGGTGTTGCTAGTCGTCTTTCTTCTCTTGGCTTGGTCTATTTTGAGGAAATAAGAGGCAAGCACATGTTTAGTGGAATCGTTGAAGAGATGGGGGTCGTCAAGGCATTTGAGAAAGGGTTGCCGGGAGGAACCTTGAACCTCATGGCCTCAACGACTCTTCAGGATTTGCATGTTGGAGAAAGCATCAGTGTGTCTGGGGTTTGTCTGACCGTTGTCGCAATTGGCGCGCAGGACTTCTCTGTGGATGTCTCCAATGAGACACTCGGGGTTACGACCCTTGGTGCGTTACATGTGGGCACAGCGGTGAATCTCGAACGAGCGATGAAACTGAATGAACGGATTGGTGGGCATCTTGTCTCAGGTCATGTGGATGGGGTCGGAATTGTTCGAGAGCGGCAACAGGATGGGCATGCCACATTGCTGACAATCGAAACGCCTCACACGCTGATGCCGTATTGTGTGAAAAAGGGCTCGGTGACCGTCGATGGCATTAGCCTGACGGTCAACCATGTTTCCGACAACACATTTTCTATTGCCGTGATTCCTCATACGGCGAAGGTCACGACTCTTGGGATTAGGCATCCTGGAGATTCAGTCAATATTGAGACTGATCTCATAGGAAAGTATGTGGAGCGTCTCCTTCAGGCCAGTGGACACATTCCTCCAAAATCACCAACGGTCATTGACCAGGACTATCTTCAAAAACGAGGTTTGATATAACCTAGAAACGGCAGCTGGATCACAAAAGTCCATGCCAATTCTTGACGCACCTGGAACAAGGAAAGAATGTCTCATTACCAAATAAGGTAACCACGAATGTTTTTCCTGCACCATGCCCACCAATCTCCGCCATGTTTCTTTTGCGCCCAACCGCTGTTTCTAGGGTTGACACCATGAAACTCTCTCCTCCTCTTCGTATCTTACTCTTTGCCGTTTCTGTCGCGGTTATCATTCCGCTCTCGCTGTGGCTGTTGATCCAATTCTATGAATGGAGCTGCAGCACATGGATTGCCTGTGATGAAATGAGACACAGTACTTACCAATAAACGAGCCACCTGTTTTGTGATCTCCATACGATGGAGGTCAGGCTGCGTGTGTTTTTCTCGTTTACTCTTCCAAGGTCGAAATATCCCCGGGGTCTTGTCCCAGTTCTTTGGCTTTCAACACACGACGCATAATTTTGCCAGATCGAGTTTTCGGTAATGAAGTGACGATGTCAATTTCCTTAGGTACGGCGATCTTCCCCAGCTCCTGCAAGACATGGGCTTGCAGGTGTTTGATCATGTCTGAGGTTTCGGTTTGCCCTTCTTTGAGAATGACAAAGGCTTTGATCATTTCACCTGCGGTCGCATGGGGTTTACCGATGACGGCAGCTTCCACAACGGCATCATGACTGACTAATGCACTTTCCACTTCAGCCGTTCCAATGCGGTTCCCAGCGACTTTCACTACATCGTCAGCCCGTCCCATAAACCAAAAATAGCCGTCTTCATCTTTATGACAGACATCGCCAGCTGTGTAACAGCCAGGAATAGTGTTCCAATAGGTGGTATACCGTTCGGGATCTTTGTAAATAGTCCGCATCATCGAGGGCCAGGGTTTTTTGATGACGGCAAATCCACCGCCCGTGCCAACGCTGTTTCCCTCCTTATCCACTACATCAGCCTCAATGCCGAGAAAGGGTCGAGTCGCCGATCCAGGCTTTAAAGGAACAGACGGTAATGGGGTGACTAGGATCATCCCAGTTTCTGTTTGCCACCATGTGTCCATAATGGGCTTGTCGCCGCCAGCGACTCGATGAAACCATTCCCAGGCCTCAGGATTTATGGGTTCGCCCACCGATCCCAAGATGCGTAATGAAGAAAGATCTGATTTGGCTGGCCATTCTTCACCATATTTCATGAGTAAGCGAATAGCAGTCGGGGTCGTATAGAAAATGGAGACGCTGTATCGAGCAATCAACTCCCACCATCGGCCTGGCGTGGGGTAATTTGGTTTGCCTTCTGCAGTCAAAATCGTTGCTCCATTCAGTAAGGGGCCATAGACAATGTAACTATGGCCAGTGACCCAACCGGGGTCTGCGACACAAAAATAGATATCGTCGTCTTTGAGATCGAAGACATATTTTGAGGTAATATATGTTCCGACCATGTACCCGCCATGAACATGGACGACCCCTTTAGGTTTGCCAGTTGTCCCCGAAGTGTAGAGGAAATATAAAGGCGTTTCCGCATCGAGTGGTTCGGCTTCGCATACAGGTGAGCAGCCTTCCACCCATGTTTCCCAATCCAGTTCTTTTGGCTGTGCCAGTGGGACCCCAGGTTGTTCTCGCCGAACGACGATCGTGTGTTCTACCGATGGACAACGAGCGACCGCTTCATCGACTACCTGTTTCAGATTCAAACTCTTTCCTCGGTCATACCCAACATCGGCGGTGATGACCAGCCGCGAACCACAATCTTTAATGCGTGACTCTAGTGCTGGGGCACTGAACCCTGAATACACAACGGAATGGATCAGCCCAATACGGGCACAAGCGAGCATGGCCACGATTTGTTCCGGGATTTTGGGCAGATAAATCGTGACGCGGTCGCCTTGCTTGAGGCCGAGGCCTTTGAGCGCGTTGGCACATTTGTTGACCTGCCGATAGAGTTCGGCATAGGTGAAGATGCGTTCTTGCCCTTCCTCCCCCACCCAAATGACGGCAACTTTGTTTTTTCGCCAACTCTGGACATGCCGATCCAAGCAGTTATAGGTAATGTTGCATGTTCCGCCAACAAACCATTTGGCCCAGGGATAATTCCATTCCAAGACCTTCTCCCAAGGAGAAAACCAATCTAGCTCTTTGGCAATGCCATCCCAGAATTGCTCAGGGTCTTCAATGGAACGAGCATACGCTTTTTCATAATCTTGAATATGGGCTTGAGCTTTTGTCTGTGACGTGGGTTCGATGATGCGGCCTGTCTTTAACAGGGTTTCAATCTGTTCTGCCATCTGTCTGACTCCTTAGATGTCTAACATAATAAGGTAAACGATAAGGCACTTGATCATTATGATTTTCTAGATTATTCAACGCAAGTGACAAGATTGAAAAAGACTGTCAAGGAGAACAAAGTCCATTGGACTTTGTTAGATTGTTTGTGATTTTCTGACAAAGGACCATTCGAGGTTAGGCGCGTGGTTCGTCAGGTATATAGTCGATGGAAATACCTTCAAGTTCCCCTGTCTCAAGAACATGTACAGTTTTTCCTGTCACATCTGTGGTAATGGTACCGGAGGCAATAATACTTTCGTCAATTGTGACATCTCTTCTGACTTCATGCCGATCAATCAACCGACGATCCGCAGCGGATACTTCGGCTCCATTTTTGGGAAAATAAGAATACCGTTCCCATAAGACAGAGTTTCGAATTGTTGAATTTTTCTCGACAATCCATCCATCTCCAATAATGGCGTAAGGCCCTAGCTTGACTCCGGGTTCAATAACACAGTCATTGCCAATCACGACGGGTGGATGAATATCTACCGTAGAAAAGTCAATCGAAACATTTGTGCCTAAGTATCCCCATAGAAGTTTTTCATAAGGAAGCGCAACATTGATTCTACCATCAAGCAAGTGCTGATTAACTTTTAAGTAATCTCGCTTGTTGCCAACGTCAAACCATCCTCCATCATATTGGATAGCCCACAGAAGGTAGTCTTTGGGGAGCTTTATATAGGGGAGCTTGCCCAGCATTGCGGGGAAGACGTGCTTTCCAAAGTCGTAAAAAGGGTTTTCCAGCTCAGCTTTTGCGTCGGTTCTGACTTTATCGATTGTTTTCAGCAAGTCCATTTCAATCATATAAATTGAGGCGTTTGTGAGATTACTAGGAGAATTTTGGTCTTTTTCAATAAATTGCTCAATTTGTCCTGACTGACTTATGAGTCCTTTATTTTGATCAGGTGACTTCAATACTACTGTTCCAAAGTCTTTTTTCCTGTTTTCCGCAACTTGGGTAACTACCATAGTTATGGCTGCCCCCATCTTGCGGTGTGTGGCATACATCTCTTCTAACAAATCTGAATCAAAGTTGGTGACAATATCTCCACTTGGCGCAAGAATGGTTGACCCCGTGAACTCACTAATTGTTGAAGGATTTTTTTCTGGATCGAGTTGTTTGGTGTTTACTCCAAGTGCTTGTTTGCATACTGCACCTAGTGTGCCTGTTGGTGTATCTTCTTCGAGGTATTTTAGATCAATCCCAAATCGACTTCCGTTTCCAAAATGACGTTTTATCGTTTCAGCTAACACACAGATGTTCATTGAAACGTCTGTGATCCCTGACTCAATCATTCGCTGAATCCAAACTTCTGCAATAGGGACTTTCCCTCCAAGGGGAAAGAGCGGTTTAGGTAAGTGGTGCGTGGTCAGAGGATCGAGGCGTCTACCAAGGCCTGCGCCTAGAATGGTTCCTCGTAAGTTTGTTTGGATTCTAGAGGAATGTCCCCAAGAATTGCTCAAGAAACTATCTGAAAAATGAATCGGCATGAGAAGTCTCTTTGAGCGTATTGGGCGCTAGGAATCAGAAGTTTCCTTTAGGGTGAGGCAACATCCTTAATAGTGTCTAATCCTGTGCCCCGCCTTGAAGATAGCCGAGCCCAATTTTTAAGGCTCGTCGGGTGACTTCACTCCAACGGGCTTCGGGGTATTCTGCAAGAATTTTCGCCACCTTGGCGTCTTGGATGTCGAGGTCTTTGACTTTGATGATGCCGTCTTCAATTTTGACTTCGGCCACAATGCACTCCTTCCTTCTGTATGATCTGATACCAGTGACGTATTTGCGTTCATCGGGAAGATAGGGTAGCATTTTCCTTAGGGCGCTTTCTAATGGTTCAGCCATGAAATCAGGGGCGTGGTGTTGAGGAAGGCAGCAGTTAACCGTAGGACATGGTGAGGCGAACGATGAATGTTCAGACAAAGACTTTCAAGATCTCTTTGATATGGGTGGGGTGTATATTCGGGATACTGGTTGGGCTAACGGGGTGTGGTGGTGCGCCTGATTGGGTTTCAGAAGGCTCTGGCATTCTGAATACAGAAGATGAACAAGTTCTGTATGGCGTGGGGTCTGTGGTTGGGGTCCGGAACGAACCATTGGCTTGGGAAACTGCAGAAAATCGTGCTCGTGCAGAACTTGCCAAAAGCGTGAAAGCCTATACGGCATATTTAATGCGTGACTATGTGACTTCGACGGGTACTGGAGATATTCTACAATCGACTGAAGCGCAGAACATCGAGCGAGCTGTCAAAACCTTAACGACGGTGACACTGCGTGACGTCCGTCCAGTTGGTCGGTATAAAGATGAAGAGCGTGTTGCCTATTATGTTTTGGTCAAAATGTCTCTGAAGGAAACGCAAGACATGCTCGAACAGGCAGACGAACTCGATCCACCAGTCAGAGATTTTGCTCGAGACCATGGCGAACGCGTCTTCAAAGAATTGGAAGCAGAAGAAGCCAAACGCCGTGTGACTCCATAAGATGTAGGTGAGACCACTATGAAACCATTTGCCATTGTTGTGCTGTCAGTCTGTATTGGAACGGTGCTTATCGGAATGCCTGGCTGTGGATCCGGCAAACGGGTCACACGTGTGGAGACCGGATTAGAGACGGATTTTAGCGGCCGGTGGAATGACACGGATTCGCAGAAAGTCGCGGAAAAAATGATCAGTGAAATGCTGAAACGGTCCTGGCTTCAGACGTTCACGCAATCTCAAGGGACGCAACCCGTCGTGATTGTTGGAACGATCCTCAATCGCACCCATGAACATATCAATGTACAGACATTTGTTACAGACCTTGAACGTGAGATGACAAACAGTCAGCAGGTGACATTTGTGGCTGATAAAGGCGAACGGCAGGAGGTGCGAGAGGAACGGCGTGATCAGGCGGTCCATGCGCTGGAATCCACACAAAAAGTCCCAGGGCGTGAGGTTGGCGCCGATTATATGATGAAAGGCCAGATTTCCTCCATCCAAGACGAGGCCGATGGTATTAAGTCCGTATTCTATCAAGTTGACCTGGAATTGATTGATCTGGCCAACAATGTGAAATCGTGGTACGGCCAGCATAAAATTAAAAAAGTTATTGAGCGGGAACGCACGCTCTTTTAGCGTCATGTGTTTCTGTGCAAGTGTCTTGTCCCGTCTGGGCCCATCGTCAGGTTAACGTCTGGCCGCCTGTGATTTTCCAAACCTGTCGTTCTGCGGTGTCTGCCCTGTGCGTTCGGCTCCCTCGAATTCGGTGGTTGCTCCTTTTCATCTCAATGCTGTGTGTCACGTCCTGTGGCATAAGATCCCAGCATTATCCCACGCTTGAAACAAGCCTTCGTCAAGGCAATCCCGAACGAGCCGTCAAGATTGTTGAAGCGGCCAAGGAAACATATGGATCCCAGAGCCGGTTATTGTATTTGATGGATCGGGGCATGACCTTGCATCTCGCTGGGCACTACCATGAAAGCAACAAGGCCTTGGAAGAAGCCGATGCTCTGATTGGTGATCTCTATACGCGGCATCTCAGAAACGAAGTGTCGGCTCTCTTGCTCAACGATTTGCAGTTGCCGTTTAGAGGAGAACCTTATGAACAGGTCATGGTCAATGTCGTGAAAGCCCTTAACTATGGCGTGTTAGGCGATTTTGAGGAAGCGCTAGTTGAGGCACGAAAAATTGATCACCGTCTGAATGTCTTGACGGATTCTGTCGATCCTGAGGATTACCATGAAGATCCCTTTGCGCGTTACCTCACTGGGCTTTTATATGAAACCGCAGGGGATTTGCCCAATGCCTTGATTGCGTATGAAAAATCATACACGGCGTATACACAAGCAAGCTCATGGTTAGGGATGACGCCCCCGCAAGTGTTGCGTCAGGATTTATTGCGAGTCACGAAGATGCTGCATTTGGATCAGGAGCATGAAGCCTATCGTCAGGCCTTTCAGGATCTTCCCGCGCCCCAAGAAATGTCGGGAATGGCTAGGGCGCAACTCGTGGTGATCAGTCTGAATGGACGGGCGCCGTACCTTGAGGATACATTTGTTGATGTGCCCATTAGCATGGATGCGCTGAACCTGCTCGCCACAACGAAATCGCTCAACTCCCCTCGGCGTTCCCGAAAACAGGCCCTCCTGTATGGCATTCATGGTCATATTGTCCGCATCGGGGTGCCGAAACTGATTCCTCAAAAGACCAAGGTTCGATCAAGCACGGTGCGAATGGTAAGCGCGGACAGCACTCGTGAGGAACAGACACAACGAGTCTATAATGGAGCGGCCACAGCTAAGAAAAACCTTGATGATCGTTATGCGGGTCTGGTTGTGAAGGCCGTGGCTCGGGCTGCGGGGAAAATGGCTGCGGCCGAAGGAATAGGGATTGGGGCTGGGGCAGCAGTGGATAAAGAATCTAAAGATCTTGTGAGAGCGATTGTGAGCGCCATCGCTCGTATATTTGTGCTAGCGTCAGAAGAGTCGGACAAACGGAGTTGGCGCACCTTGCCTGATGAAATTCAAGTGGCACGATTCTGGCTGCCTGCGGGTCCTTATATGTTACAGTTTCAATCCGTTGATCGGAATGGGCAGCCTTTGGGCGTTCAATCTCAATGGCCTGTGACCCTCGAACCTGGTCAGGTTCGCCTTATCACCAAACGAGTGGTCTTTTAGCATGATGGCATTGGGGGCCATACAGCGAGTGGGGGTGGGATGCCTTCTTCTTGTTTATCTCTTGGTCTCTGTGGGGTGTGTCCTTGGGGGGCCTGCTGAACCTCCGAAGTGGGCCAGGATGGGCAGCACTCCTGAATACCCAGCCGACCGCTATCTTCTTGGTGTGGGAGAGGCCGACACGCAGTCAGTTGCCGAACGGCGTGCCTATGCCGCGGTGGCAAAAATTTTTCAGGCTAGAGTTCAAAACCAATCGCAGGATCAAGAATCGTATCGGCTTTCAGAAACGGAAGACAGCAATTCGCATGTTCGCACATTGACTGTCGATTCTGTTACGCACGTTACCACCGACAAAGTATTAGCGCATGTCCACATTTTGGACCGTTGGACCAATTCAGATCATAGCCGATCATTTGTGTTAGCAGGAATTGACCGTGCCAAAGCGGAACAGGCGCTTCTCGAACGAATAGCGGACTATGATCATGACGTCAAAACAATTGTCGAACAAGCCAAGCAGGGTTTTGATCAGTTGGACCATGTGCGGAATCTGCAACGTGCGCTCAAGATCCTTATGCTTCGAGAAACGGATAATGCTGATCTGCGAGTCATTCGAGACAGTGGGACTGGCGTCCCAGCGCCATATCAGATCGTAGCGTTATCCAACCAATTATCGCAGATCTTCAGTCGACAGTTCTTGCTGCAAGTTTTCGTTTCAGGCGATCAATCTGAAGCCTTACGCATAGCGGTGGTGAAAGGCCTCACGCGGCATGGATTCAAGGTAATAGGGGATGATCAACCTGGAATCCTTCCCGATAGCGCTGTGTCGTCCACACAGGAGAAACCACATGTCGTCATTGAAGGCAGAAGCCGTCTGTGGGATGTTGAACTGCCGGATCCGCTCTTTCATTACGTTCGATGGTGTGGAGAATTCAAAATTTTGGATGCTGCCACAAATCGGATTATTGGGGTCGCATCGGATTCCGGACGTGAAGGGCATGTGACCGGAGAGGCTGCGAGGGTCAGAGCGGCACAGACGATGCAAGAACGATTAGTGGCCCAAGTCACGGCTCTAGTGTCAACGAACATGGTCGACGATCAGCCCTCCCACCATGGTTCTTTGGGCACCGGTTGTCCAGAGTAAGCATTGCATGTAGTTGGCCGATGATGTCTCTGTCAGAGTACATGGATGATGAGGATACCGCGACGCATGACACATGAACCTTGAGATACACGGCTTTCCCACGCTACACTCCCCTTCCCGTTCATCGAGACATGCCTGACTTATGATGAGTTCTAATCACCAATCCATGCATGGCCAATGGTCTTCGCGGTGGATTTACATTTTGGCTGCAACCGGCGCTGCCGTCGGACTTGGGAATATTTGGAAGTTTCCCTATCTTGCGGGCGAACATGGGGGCAGTGCCTTTGTCCTCGTGTACCTTGTGTGTGTTGCGGCTATTGGGATACCTATGATGATGGCGGAAGTTATGCTGGGCCGGCGTGGCCGTCAAAGTCCAGTCAATACCATGCGTACCTTGGCCAAGGAAGTTGGTGTGAGTTCGCAGTGGCAATGGCTGGGAATCTCTGGCACGTTAGCGGGGGTGCTCATTCTCTCCTATTACAGTGTGATTGGAGGGTGGACGCTCGCGTATATCGTGAAGTCGGCCATGGGAACATTTACCGGAGCCACCGGAGAGGCTGCCACCAATCTCTTTGCACAATTTGTCTCTGACCCACTCACGCTCTTTTTCTGGCATACGCTTTTTCTGGTCATGACCATGGGCATCGTCGCCCGGGGGGTGCAGGGCGGTCTCGAACAAGCTGTGCGGTACCTGATGCCCTCTCTCTTTGTCTTACTCGTGGTCTTGGTTGGCTATGCGATGACCACAGGATTCTTTACCACAGGGTTATCCTTTCTTTTTACTCCTGATTTCAGTCGTTTATCAGGAACAAGCATGTTAGCCGCTATGGGGCAAGCCTTTTTCAGTTTGAGCTTGGGCATGGGCACCATCATGATCTATGGCTCCTATGTTCCTGAAGGGACGTCTATTGCGCAAACCTCGGTTGCCATTGCGATTGCGGACTCCCTCGTCGCACTTCTTGCGGGAATGGCTATTTTCCCGATTGTGTTTTCTCAGGGCATGCAACCGGAAGCCGGACCAAGCTTAATCTTTGAAACGTTACCAGTAGCATTTGGGCATATGCCTGGGGGGCTGGCCTTTGGTGTCCTCTTTTTTATTTTGCTGCTTGTGGCAGCCTGGACATCTTCTATTTCCCTGATCGAACCAGCCGTCACCTTGTGTGTAGAAAACTTCAGAATGACTCGCCGGACTGCAGCAATCTGGTGTGGACTTTTCACGTGGGTCTTAGGTCTCGGAACGGTCTTCTCTTTCAACATCGGCGTTGAGACCACGCTGTTTGACATGACGTTTTTTGAACTTCTTGATTTTCTGACCTCCAACTTGATGCTCCCTCTTGGTGGCATTGCGCTCGCCATTTTTTCCGGATGGTTGATGACTCCTCAAGTCAGCCAATCCGAATTACAGATGCAGGATATGACGGGGTATCAGCTTTGCAAATGCTCATTCGCTTTTTGGCTCCCACTGCGGTGCTCATTGTTTTCCTGAATGCCGTGGGCATTTTGTAATCCTCACAATTTGGTGCTAATCGGTCTGTTCGTTTTTGCCTCTGCTATGGATTGTGCTGGATGGTTTCGATCATCAGACGGTGCTTCAACCCTGAAGAGACGAGGATATTTCCTGTTTCGTCGACAATAATGCCTTCCACGCCAGGCAAACGTTCGATCAAGGCCATGCCTTTTTCCGTCCCCATCACAAAAATACCGGTATCGAGTCCATCAGCCATGACGCCGGTTTTTGCCACAATCGTGACACTTTGCACATGGCGTGCGGGCCGCAATGTTTGCGGATCAAGTATATGATGGTAGCGTCGGTCATTCTTCATGAAAAATCGTTGGTAATCGCCGGCGGTTGATACCGCCTCATCTTCCAGCTCGAGTCGTGCCAGCACAACCCCAGTTTCCTCCCGAGGATGTTGAATCCCAAAGACAAACCGATGCCCGTCTGGCATACGCCCAAACGTGGTGATGTCCCCTGATAAGGCGACCACGCCAGCTGTTGCGCCAACGTCCCGCATGGCTTGAGCGGCAAAATCAGCCGCAAAGCCCTTGCCAATACCTCCGACATCCAGTTGCATTCCAGGCTTGGCCAACAATGCCGTGCTGGCGTCCTCGTCTAATTGGACGTGGGACATCTCAAGCAATGGGAATATATGCGCTAGTTCCTGGTCTGTCGGAATACGTCCTTGCTCACTGATATTCCAGGCTTTCACGGCGGGACCAATGGTAATGACAAATCCACCTTCGGTCCGTCGCATCATCTCGAAAGATTGTGTGAGCAGCGCCATGGTCTCTGGACTGACCGTGACGGGGGTCTTTCCCGCCGCGGCGTTAATCTGAGAAAGTTCGCTGGTGGAAATCCAGGTGCTCCACAATTCTTCCAACCTTCGAATTTCTGCCAATCCTGTCGCTACAGCTTCTTGGGCTTTCTCTGTATCGGATGCCACGGCTGTGACAAACACCAAGGTCCCCATGAGCATTTGGCTACGCTTGACCATATGAGGACGCGAAGCACAGCCAATGTTCAGGAAGAGCAGGCACCCCAAAGAGAGAACAAGCACTATTTTGACTTGGAGCTGTAACCATGGAGGAAACAATGACATTTCGGCAAACTCCTCAATCACCGCATAAACATGTGAGACACTGCTTGTGATTAATTTCTATAAAAATAGCGAGCTTTCGGATACGGCGCCACCGAAAACAACCGAAATGAATCAACCGGAGGATCGGGCAAGACTACATCGATTGGTTGTTCACGAAAGGCCGCATGACTATTCAGAATGTGTCGAAGTGAGGGATGTTTCTCTGAAATGTCCATCTTCACCATGCGTTGAGTCCGTGGCGTGTCCACAGAAAATTGCCACGTACCCAAAAAGATCACACGTTCTGCAGGCACAGAGAAGGTGGAATGGAGATTGGCTTCTCCCATAAACGGACCTTCATGAATCTGGAGTCGAGACAGCTGATACCGTCCAGCTGGCAGAAGCATGCTAAATAGAGGATCGTGATCGGTCAAACGGATTCGGATACGTTCCTGTCGATCGAGATGATAGAGATCAACAAACCGGACATGGGTGTCATAGGAGCGAGGGTTAGGCCCAATCGTCTCGATTTCAATGCCTCCTATCACAAGGGAATGGGGCTCGATGGCCTTGTTCAAAGGGTTTGCCCCCATTCCTGTACAGCCTGTCATGATGGCGAGCAACGTGCTCATGAGCCACATTGGCAAAGGCAGGACGCATCTGGAACAGACAAGGGTTGACAAAATCCTAATGTTTAGAATATTAATAACAATTCTCAATTTCAATACAGAAAAAGATAAAAAGAAGAATCATTCTCATTGTTAGTAATTATCTCATAACTAAAACACATGGCTCAAGAAATACCATGCAAAGGGTCGGAAGCGCGTTGTGCCTGCGGGCAGCTCATTGCCAAGTTCTGCCATCAACGGGTGGAGTTGAAATGCAAACGTTGTAAGCGAATGGTCTCTATTCCGTTTGCAGCCTTTTCCGATTCAGAATTGACAATCCAGGTTTGCTGAGTCATTCACAAGAGGACCACAAGAGTTCCCAATGTTCATAAACCGTAGAGGACCCACAGAGTCCCTTATCAGCTTGTAAGGAGGCGTATCAATGAAGCAGTGGCTGATTCTTGGGGGGCTCCTTGCCCTATGTATGATGTCATCCGCGACAGCGTGGAGTGCATCATCGGATGGATTAACTGAACAGCAAAAAGCAGAAATGCATGGCCTATTCGAAGAATGGCTAGCCAAACAGCGAAGCCAGGAGGGCATGGTAGGAATGCCCAGTCCACCGGGAGGAGATCTTGGCTTGGGAGAGACCGCAAAATCGAAACCAGCCTATGGTGTCAATTTTTCTGGTGGATCGACATTAGAAGGGGGACGAACTATTTACGCCAAACCATTCGTCAAAGCCCCGAAAACCATCGTTGGTGGATATATAGATTTTACAATTAGTGATTGTGCTGGTTCATCGCGTGATTGTGGTGATGGGCTTGAATTCGATCAGGAACGATTTGTGCCGTTCTTTTATTCGCAAGTCACGGATCGACTGAGTGTAGCCACGGAGCTTGAGATTGAGCATGGGGGGCCTCAAAGCAATCAAGGTGATGGTGATGTCAAAATCGAATTCGCCACAATGGATTATCGATTTGAAGATTGGATCAACCTCCGGGCTGGGATTCTTTTGATTCCCATGGGCCGGTTTAACTTGATTCATGATTCACCCTTGAATGATTTACCCCTTCGTCCAATGGTCAGTCGGTTAATCCTTCCGTCGACGTTTGCTGAGTCAGGGATTGGCTTCTATGGCACTTTTTATCCCACGCAACTTTCCAAAGTCGATTATGAGTTCTATGTGACTCAAGGATTCAAAGGAGATTCCACCGCTGGAGGAGCAACAAGTTTAACGGAAGGATCCGGACTTCGATCGTCTAGAGGAAGCCTTAAAACAGACAACAATGAAAACAAAGCCATTGTCAGTCGTATATCAGTGAGTCCCATCCTAGGCATCGAGGTCGCCGGGTCAGTTCATCATGGGAAATGGGACACTCGCAGCAAGAATGACCTCACGATTTGGGCTGTTGATGGGAACATTCAACGTGGTCCATTTGAACTTCAAGGGGAAGCAGCCTGGGTAGACGTTGAGGGCGGAAACCGAAACCCTATGTCTGGATCTGGTGTCCCACCAAAAAGTATGAATGGATACTATGTGCAAGGAAATTTCCACTTCATGCCCGAAGCCTTTAAACGTATGGCACCGACGTATTTTAGTGATGCCTCGACCTTTACGGCTGTGGTGCGTTGGGGAGAAGCCGATACCAATTCTGATAGAAGGGGCAATGCAAATGATCTTCAACGTTTAACACTCGGTATGAACTATCGGCCAGTCGAGGATTCTGTCGTAAAGTTTGCCTATACCTTTAATGACGAAGTCCCTTCGGTTAAAAACAGTGGCTGGCAGTTTTCCATGGCTACCTACTTCTGAGGGTAAGGCCATCATAAGCATATGATTTTCAAACGTAGTCTTTTCTTCAGTCTGTCGTTGGTTCTCAGTGGGTGTGCCGGGTTATCCGGCGCACCCACCGTGACGACGGTCTGCTCATTTGATCAAGCATGGGGGGTAGCCCTCACGAGCGTTAGTGAGTTT
The DNA here is from genome assembly GCA_011088105.1 of Nitrospirota bacterium. GTDB lineage: Bacteria > Nitrospirota > Nitrospiria > Nitrospirales > UBA8639 > JAALKI01. Next base: position 26,719 of record JAALKI010000017.1, read on the forward strand.
GAACTACGAAAGATCGATGAAGAGGGTGGCACCATCGAGACTGACTGGATTGCCGTCTCGTCAAGAACTGCAGGGGGTCCCTTAAAGCGAAATGTGAACCAAGAACGACTTCGGTTTTTCGTGAACCTGGAAGCGCATCAGACGGGAACTAGCATTTCTGTGCATCAAGCGCGAGAGTTTTTTTCGCCGTATGGAGTGCAGTCTCAGTCACAGGCTTGGCGGCGGATTCCTGCTGTTCCCGAAGAAGAGCAGCGCTTAGTGAATAGAATTCATAATAAATTAGAGGCCAAGGGATGTTAGGCCTTAGTATTGTCCACCGAACCCTTTGCCTGGTCGTGGCCTGTCTGTGTTCCCTAGGAACATGTCTTGTTGCCGCTAACAGCCAAGCTGAACCGTCTGAGCGCATTTGGGATAACGAGTTAAAACGTTTTCTGACTCCACAAGAACTTGGACATCAGGAGGTCTACTTTACTGAGGCTGACGCTGCCAATGTGATGTTCCCAGAGTCCGATCAGATTCGCAAAGAAACGATTACTCTCACGCCTGCACAGAAAGCGTTAGTCGAAAAGCGAATTGGTTGGAAGTTCCCGGAACAACTGTTTACGGTTTACATTGGAGAAACGAAAAAGAAGATTGATGGCTATGCCATCGTCCAGAACACAATTGGAAAACATCGACCTATTACGTATATGGTGGGAGTGGACCCCAAAGGCGCGGTCACGAATTTTGAAGTATTAGTGTATCGCGAATCACGCGGGAATGAAATTGCCACCAAACGATTCAATTACCAATACCAAGGAAAAGACGTGGGTGATCCAATTCGGATCAACCGGGATATTATTAATATTACCGGAGCGACCATGTCCGTTCGTTCGGCAAGCGCGGGTGTCAAGCGAGTCCTTGTCTTGGTGGATGAATTGTATCTCAAACCACAGGGCCTTGGGAGCAAGGCTGTGATGGCAGGTAATACGGAAAAGGGATTTTTTGAATCCTTTTTAGGTTTTTGATGTTGGCCATATTGTATGCGAAACTTTAATACGCGGTTTCGTCTGCGCGACACCGATCGCCATATCCGGCTGGTTTACAGCTGGTTTCTCCTCCTCATGCTCGCGGGTTTCCTCTTTACATTTTTCTGGGCTCATAGTATGACGGAGCTCTCTCCTAAAGGTCTTGCGGAGCATTATCGTGGCTCCGATGCCAATTTTGGCGAACCCATGTCGTTTGGACAACTCGCCGAAACCACCCATTTTCATCTTTTCACAATGCCCGTCGTGTTTCTGATTATGGTGCATGTGCTCTATCTCACCGTTGCGAGCACGACGGTCAAAGTTATCACGACATGGGCAGCGTTTTCCGGTGTTACGTTAGACCTCATTTCCCCTTGGCTCATTACCTATGTCTCCAAGTTTTTTGTCCTTACGATGCTTACGGGGGACATTCTCCTCGTGGGAAGCTTTTTGGTCATGTTCATCATTCCGATGTATGAAATGTGGGTGTTGAATTTTCCACTCATGATGAAAGAGCCCAAGGAGTAAGATCATGGACAATCTTGCCAGTGAACTCTCTTTCCATTTTGGCACTGTGTGCTCCAAGTGCCAAGGGGCAATGGGGCAGAGAGTGACAAACTAGCGCTCGATGAAAATTGTCCGATTTCGGGATCATGCGGGGGGCATGCACTATGGCGAATATGTCGATGCCCAGTCAGCGCGACGCATCGAGGGGAATCCGTTCGACACTTACTATCCGACAGACGACGTCGTATCAGTTAAAAAACTCTTCGCCCCGGTTGAGCCAACCACGATTCTCTGCATTGGCCTCAACTATCGTTTACATGCCGAGGAAACCGGCGCAAAGATTCCGCAACATCCGGCTGTCTTTATCAAGGCCATCAATACGCTCAATCATCCCAATGATCCCATTATTATCCCCAAAGTTGCTCCTGGTGAAGTCGATTATGAATGTGAGTTAGCGGTAGTTATAAAAAAACGTGGTAAAAACATTCCCCGTCATGAAGCACTCGACTATGTACTTGGCTACACCTGTGCCAACGATGTGAGTGCCCGTCGTTGGCAGAAAGAGGGAGGCGGCAAGCAATGGTGTAGAGGTAAATCCTTTGATACTTTTTGTCCTCTCGGACCCTGTCTGGTGACACCAGATGATATCCCCAATCCAAACGATCTCACGATCAAAACCATCCTCAACAACGAGACGATGCAGGATTGGACCACATCCGATATGATCTTTGACGTGCCCACACTCATTAGCTTTCTCAGTGAAAGCACGACGCTCTTACCCGGTACAGTCATTCTTACTGGGACTCCACAAGGTGTTGGATTCGTGAGAACACCACCGGTCTTTCTCAAATCAGGAGATCAGGTCACTATTGAGATTGAACGCATTGGCGCACTGACTAACCCTGTGCATGAAGAAGGAGAGAGAAATAGTATTCACATTCACACATAATTCATCATACAGCACCAAGGCTCACCTCAATAACCCCAGGGAAGCAGCAGACTGCTATCGCACTTACGTTAAAAAACAAAGAGTGCTATCCAGGGTAAAGAGGAGGAAAATCTCGTGCAAATTTCAAGCAAATTCTCTCTTGGATAGAGGGTTGTAGTTGCCGGCACGAAGATTCTCGTGATTTATCACTTTCAATAAGTGACTGGTCAATCACCGTTTTTTTCGGTTGGAAAAACGGGCAGCACCATTTCAGGCAATTCTATGCTGGCAAGGCGTCCGCGCTTCCATAACGCATGGCCTTTTCCTCCTCGGCTAACAGGTTGGTATTTTCTGGCTGAAAGGGTCACTTTTGAGCCATCTTCTTTGAGGAGCACACATTGGGCGCCTTTTTCCTGAAGCAAGGTAAAGCCCACCACCTGATCGGTGCCCTCTAGTTTGATCACGATCACGCCTCTTCCAGGTCCGGAGAGAAACGATACGTCTTCGGCTCGACACAGCAGCGCACGGCCACGGGTTGAGGCCACAGCGACGAGAGATTCTTCTATGGGGTCATTGAGAAACCCTACCCCTAAAACTTCTTCCCCTTCCTTCATTTTAATGAACTTTCGTCCTAGGCGTGTGGAGGGTTCATGGAACGACGCTAGTCCAAATCGTACGCCCATTCCCGATGATGTTATCGCCAACGCTTGTCTCCCATTTGGTGAAAGTGCGTCGGCAGTCTGTTCAAAAAGAGGCAGTTGCGACTCAACGCGGGAGGTTTGGGGCAAAGGTCTTGTCTGTTCCATACGAGGATCCAAGCTATAGGCGGCGACAATCCGTTCTCCATCCTTAAACTTAAAGAACTTTTGCGCGGGATCCCCGTACCCACTTCGGGCTGGAGGAATGTCGCCAATTCGAATCGTGTACGCGCTGCCATAGTTTGAGAACACCACCATGTTCTCGACCGTGTTACCCCCTAAGACCGCCATGAGACGATCTCCTTCGCGGACCCTTGCTTTGGCCAGATCTTTGATGATCCCAACACGTCGAATCCATCCATCAGTTGAAATGGTGACCACGGCATCTTCCTTGACCATATAGGCTTCTGGGTCAAAGGGCACATCCTCGGTTTGCCGTCGGCCAATCTTTGTTCGACGTTTATCGGCATAGGTTTTGGCGATGTCTTGTAATTCATTCTTCACGACGTCCCACAATTTTGGTGTCGACGCCAACAGAGCTTTGAGGTCCTTGGCTTGTCGGCGCTTCTCAGCCAATTCATCCAGCATTTTTTTAATATCGGTACGAGACAGTTTATAAATCGGTGTGTCCAGAATGGCTTCGGTTTGAATGGCATCAAGTGCAAAGTCACGTTGCAATGTTTCGGCCGCGTCACGTTTGCCATCGCTTTGACGGACGAGTGTGAGCACGTGATCAAGAGCATCGAAGATGGTTTTGAAGCCAGACAAAATGTGCAGGCGTTGTTCTAAGACGCGGAGATCATATTGATACCGTCGGGTGATGGTCTCGAAGCGAAAGTCAATGAATTGTTCCAGAATCTGTTTAAGATTCAGGCAATCTGGCCGTGCAACAGATGACCCGGCTACAGGGATCAAACATGTGAGATTGACCGAAAAGTTATGTTGGAGCGGCGTATGTTTGAACACGTACGCCATTGCCACATGGGGGTCCGCATCTTTATGGACTTCCAAGAGAATCCGTACATCCATCGTGGATTCATCCCGTACATCCAAAAGCTGCGGGACTTTACGCGCCACAATCAGCTCTCCGATCCGCTCGACAATGGTTGATTTATCAACGGTAAACGGGATGGACGTAATCATGATTTCCGTTTTTCCCGATGAATGGGGCTGAACCGTATACTCTCCCCGGAGTCGGATAGTTCCCTGTCCTGTTTCATAAATATCCCGAAGTTCCCCACGATTGTTCAAAATCTCTCCACCTGTGGGAAAGTCTGGCCCCTTAAGGTGTCTCATCAAGTCAGCCACTGAGGCATCGCGTTTGTGAATCAGTGCAATGGCTGCTTCAATGACCTCTCCAAGGTTATGGGGAGGGATATTCGTGGCCATGCCTACCGCGATGCCGGTCGATCCATTGACGAGCAGGTTGGGATACCTGGCCGGCAACACAAGGGGTTCTTCTCCTTTGCCATCGTAATTGGGTTGCAGGTTGACCGTGTCTTTGTTGAGTTCCGAGAGGAGCTCCAAAGCTGCTGAGGTCAATCGTGCTTCCGTATAGCGGTAGGCTGCGGGAGGGTCCCCGTCAAGGCTGCCGAAATTGCCATGACCGTCAACGAGCGGAACCCGCAACGACCAGGGTTGGGCCATTCGAGCCATGGCATCATAGACAGCCGAATCGCCATGAGGGTGCCATTCACCAATCACCGATCCCACGACTTTCGCGCTTTTAATGGGCGTATGGTCTGGGGTTAGACGATGATTGTGGTACATAGAAAATAAGATTCGCCGCTGAACGGGCTTCAGCCCATCACGGATGTCCGGAAGCGCCCGAGATGTAATGACCGACAGGGCATAATTGAGATAGCGCTGACGCGTGGTTTCGTCCAATGACACTGTGGTGACTGTTGGCACCGCCGTCTGGTTATTGTCAGTGCGTGGACGTGTTGTTCTGGCCATATGCAAGGCTTCTCAGGCGATAGACACAATGAGGTTGATTAGTTGTCTGAAGGAGGGCGCTGATGCACAGGTGGAAAATAGGGTCCCTGAGGTGAAGAGACAGGTTGGCGTTGTTGCATAGGACGTTCTTCAGGGGGGAGGAGTCCTAACCGATCAGCAATCCGTGTTTTGATCCATTGTGGGTCCCACCATTCTTTGGGATTTACCTGTACGCCATGCAGTAACAGGCTAAAATGTAAATGATCTCCGGCTGCAAGTCCTGTGGTGCCCGAATGGCCAATGATTTGCTTTTTGCTCACCCATTCTTCCTCTTTCACATCCATTGAAGAGAGATGGGCATACAGAGACTGGAGCCCATAGCCATGGTCGATAATGACGGTATTGCCATAAATCCCAAAGTAATCAGCAAAGATCACGGTCCCAGAATTTGCGGCTTCTACGGGATACCGTTTGGTAACAGCCAAGTCAAATCCTAAGTGATCTTGAGTATCAACGACTTTTCGGTGATACACATATCGGCGGTGATCAGCAAAGCCAGCCTCGACTTGAGAGTTGGACAGTTGTACGAAAGGTCCTTCCCAGAAAAATTCAGGCTGGCTCATCAAGGCAAAGGTCATAATTTGCTCTTGGTGCTGAGCACGAAGTGTTCTATTGACCGCTAAAAAGTTTTTCAAGGGATCTCCCTGATCCTCGATCTCTGGCGTCCGGGCAATAACAGGCATTACCGTTTTTTGAATAAAGCGGTCGGAAATGCGAATCTGCCGGCTTCGCCATTTTTGCCTGCGGATACGATAGTCTAAGGTCTGGATGGCGGTATTGCCTAGTCCATCCTCAGCCACAAGCTGTATAGGTTGGGTAGACTTGGCGTTGTACGGAACCGCAATAAACGCAAACTGCCGGTCATCCCGATACGGGTGAGGGTACCCTGGGAAATAGGCACCGCCAATTTGGATGCCATGCGTCGTGGCATCAGAAGACACCCGATAAAACACGATCCCCGAGCCTCCTTGAGGAATTGGATCATGCGAAGAAAGGACCTCAAGACGAGGGGGCGTAAATTTGACCGAAAATTGGTGTGTCAGCCGATGAAAATTGCCTTCAAAGAATCCGCGCCATGAATAATCTTTGACGGTAATGATTAACGAGGCCGGCCCGCGCCGTCGGGGAATATCTTCTCCAGCAAACGGTGTAATGTCGAAATCAAAAGTCTTGACGTCTCCTCCATCCGGTGTCAAGAACCCATGAGATGAAAAATGTTGGTCGGTGAGCGTGAACGACTCTCTATTTTGTTCAATGCGGATGGATAGGCTTTGTAAACCGGTTTCGTGGTCCTCAATATGGATGGAAAGTGGTGTTTCAGGACCGACAACATCAAATGCAGTCTTTAAGGTTAGTTCTGGAGGTGTCGTATCTCCCCATCGCATCACGGCAACAAATACGACATATACGGTGACAAGGCTAATGCCGGCAATCAAGATCCAGGTTTTCTGTCCCACGGTTTTACGTATCCTTCAGGTAGACAATATATATTCAAGCAGAGATTGCCTCCTACAAGGCGATCCTGCGCCACAACTGTTATGCCATCTTATCATGACCATTTCCAAGTTCAAGAGGCATTGGCAGGGTTCTGTGAGTCTTAACTCTGGTCAAAGCTCCCTGTTTTTTATGAGAAAAACCTTGACACATGAGCGATGATACCATAGCCTGAAGCGTCTATTGCCAGACCGTACACAACATGGCTCACAGTCCGGCTCGGCCCATCACACGCAACAATTGCACAGGACACAGTCAGTGGATTTCCCACGTTGATACTGCATTCAGTTAACCATATATCCTGTCGGTGGTCCGTCCCACGCACATGGTCAAATGGCTGACCATCCTGCACGAACGTGGCGGGTTCTGTCATCTTCGGTAGATTTGAGATCGTAAGCATGCTGAAATCAAGATGTTGAAACAACACCAACGAATACATTTAGTGACAAGGTAAGGAGTACATTATGGGCTGGGCTGGAAACGTGCTGGGCTGGTTTTCACGAGATTTAGCCATTGACTTGGGGACGGCGACGACTTTGGTGTATGTCCGAGGCAAAGGGATCACTCTCAGCGAACCATCAGTCGTCGCAATTGAAAAGCAATCCAATTCTGTCCTGGCGGTTGGGGCTGAAGCCAAACGGATGGTGGGTCGAACACCAGGAAATATCGTGGCGATTCGACCAATCAAAGACGGGGTTATCGCCGACTTTGCCATGACCGAACGCATGTTGAAATATTTTATCACGAAGGCCCATAACCGCAATGCATTTGTCCGGCCCCGCACCATTGTTGGTGTGCCATCCCGCATTACCGAGGTGGAACAGCGCGCCGTACGCGAATCAGCCACGCATGCGGGAGCGCGAGAAGTGTACCTCATCGAAGAACCGGTTGCTGCTGCGATTGGAGCCGGTCTTCCTATTACGGAGCCTTCTGGCAACATGGTGGTGGATATCGGTGGCGGGACCACAGATATTGCCGTGATTTCGCTTGGGGGCATTGTCTGTAGTGAATCCGTCAAAGTCGCCGGGGATCGCATGGACGAAGCGATTATGGGTTATATCAAACGCCGCTACAATCTGTTGATTGGTGATCATATGGCGGAACGAGTCAAAATAGAAGTTGGATCGGCCTATCCTCTGGAAGAACAAAAAACCATGATGGTCAAGGGGCGAGATATGATTTCCGGCATACCGCGGACGGTCATGGTCAATGATGCCGAAATTCGAGAGGCGCTTGAAGAACCTATTCATATAATTGTGAATGCACTTCGGACGGCTTTAGAAAACACGCCTCCTGAACTCGCGGGCGACATTATTGATCGCGGTGTGGTCATTACCGGAGGAGGCTCAATGCTTCCAGGGCTCAGCACGCGGTTTCAGGAAGAAACGAATTTGCCGATTATTACGGTCGAAGATCCGCTTACTTCCGTCGTCCTTGGTGTGGGGAAGGTGCTCGATGAGATTGACCTGTTGAAAAAGGTCTCGCTGATGACACCTGAACGGACGATGCGGTAGACCTGGTTCCTTTCGTCTCACCGAGGGTGAGGCGTGGATGCCTTATGCGTGATTCTTGCAATCGAACCTTGATGATCCACCAGATACAGCTCGCCGAATTCATCTTCACCAAATGAAGCAATTCGGGCAGCCGTGGGTAGCAGGACCTCCACCTTTCCATTGACCAAGCCCATAATCTCTCCGCTACAGTAATCCCCAAAAACGTATGTCCCATACAAGCTGGGCATATGTACTCCACGATAGACATAGCCTCCGGTAATGGCGCAACGAGAGCCTTCATGGTGATATTCCGCAATGGGGTCGGTTAGTCCCTGTGTGGCGCAGTCTGTTGTTGGTCGAAAGCAATGGCGGCCTTCCATAATCCACCATCCGTGGTTTTCTCCAAAACGCACAACGTCGATTTCCTCCCATCGATTTTGGCCTACGTCGCCTACCCACAGTTGACCATTCAGGGCGTCGAAAGAAAACCGCCAGGGGTTGCGAAACCCCAAGGCAAAAATTTCAGGGTGGCCTTCTTGCTCAGTGACCCCATTCTCGTTGGGAATCCTGCCCGGTGCCTGAGGATCAACAGGGATTCGCAAAATCTTTCCAAGCAACGCATGTGGAGCCTGTCCCCGATTTTCCGGATCCCCTCCTGCGCCCCCGTCTCCCATGCCGACATACAACAGTCCATCTGGACCAAAGGCGAGCATGCCGCCATTATGGTTTCTGTAGGGTTGGGGAATGATGAGTAGCCTGTGCTCATATGGGCCTGAACGGTGAGGGTTCGATGACACATGATACTCCGCAATAACCGTTGCGCCATCCTTAGCTCGGGTGTAATTGATAAAGTAACGCCCGTTTTGTTGATAGGCAGGATGAAAGGCCAGCCCAAGAAGGCCTTGCTCGCTACCGGACGAAAGCTTGGTGGAAATGTCCAAAAACGGGGTTTGGCGCAAATGCCCGTTGTCCACGATGCGGATACGCCCGCCTTGCTCCACGATGAAGAGACGCCCACTATGGTCTCCAGCATGTGTGAGGAAGAGCGGGTTAGTCAGGCCTTTGACAATAACCGGGTCTAATGCTAGCTGAGGTGCAGATTGAGCTGGTAAAGGTGAGAATGTCCACAGGCATGCAAGACATCCCGTGAGTAACCAGCATGGCCAACGAGTGAGAACAGGCGAATGACGTTGGTACATGTCTGTCTTGAATGAGGGAAGAAAATGCGATCCTGTCCTCTTCACATATCGTTGGATCTTAGGTATACCCGTTTCCTCCATCGTCACTGACTCTTGTTGCGATCAATACGTGTACAGACATGAAGCACAATCAAGAATACGTATTGCAGGGGGAATGTACAACCCTGCTGCCATGGATCTGTTAATTGCTGCATATGTTTGATACAAAGAAGGAACCGTCATTCATCGATATGACATGTCTGCCTCGCTGCTTGTGGTAAGGCATATCATCGTGTCACGAAAGGGATCTCCTGCATGCCTCAAAAGTACGATGCCAGCGATATTGTAGTGTTAGAAGGAATTGAGCCGGTGCGGCGAAGGCCGGCGATGTACATTGGAGGAACGGATAAGACAGGGCTCCATCACCTTGTCTGGGAAATTTTGGACAATGCGATTGATGAGGTCATCAATGGCTACGCCACGACGATTTTGGTGGAATTAGACAAGGCTCGTGATGGCATCCGCATTACGGACAATGGGCGGGGCATTCCCGTCGACAAGCATCCCACACACAAGAAATCAGCGTTGGAAATCATCATGACCACGCTGCATGCCGGAGGAAAATTTGAAACAGGAAGCTATATCCATTCTGGGGGATTGCATGGGGTCGGGGCATCAGTGGTGAATGCACTATCTCGATATATGGAGGTTCGGGTCAAACGTGATGGCGTGGAATGGAGCCAGACTTATCAAGGGGGAATCCCGCAGGAAAATGTCAAGCGAGTTGGACCTGCACGAGGCACTGGGACGGCGGTTTACTTTCAACCAGACCCCGTCATCTTCGGAAAGCATCCACAATTTGATGCAGACGTACTGAAGGAAACGTTAGAGGCCAAGGCCTATCTTCATAAGGGGCTGAAACTGACATTTCGTGATGAAGGGACGCGAGCAACCCATCAGTTTGTCCATGAGCAGGGCATTCGGGAATTCCTGGTGAAGTTGGTGGCGGACCGAGATCGAAAACCAACGGCAGACTTTGTGTTTTTTTTGGATCGTACGGTGAATGGCGGCAATGGAAAGGACGCATCCTCTCATGACTTTGGGATGGAGGTGGCGCTGCAATGGACTGATGAGCCGGCTGAATATATTCGGAGTTACGTGAACGGCGTGCCTACACCCAATGGCGGGACACACGAAGCCGGGCTACGCGGAGGCATTATCAAAGCCGTCCGTCATTATATTGAGACGCACAATCTCACACCGAAAGGCGTCACGTTACAAGCGGAAGATATTCGAGAAGGATTGGCGGTGGTGTTGAGTGTGTTTGTGCTGACGCCGCAATTCCAAGGACAAACCAAAGAACGGCTCAACAATCCGGAAGTCCAAGCCTTGGTGGATAGCGCCATTCGCCCGGCGTTAGAGACCTATCTCAATGGCAATCAAAGTGTGGCCGAAACGTTGATTAGTCGAATGATTTTAGCCGCACGTGCCCGCGAAGCCTCACGGGAAGCCTCGAAGGCGGTGATGCGGAAGTCAGCGGTGAGTCATCGGCTGAATCTCCCAGGTAAACTAGCGGATTGTCAAAGTACAGACCCTTCCGTGAGCGAATTATTCATCGTCGAAGGGGACTCGGCTGGAGGGACAGCGAAACAGGGTCGTGACCTGAAAACACAAGCCATTTTGCCCATTCGAGGAAAGGTGTTGAACACCGAAGATCTTACTTTAGCAAAAGTTGTAGAAAACAAAGAATTAGCGGATTTAGTCAAAGCGCTAGGGTGCGGCATCGGTAAGGACTTTAATCTTAAACGGCTTCGATATGACAAAGTCATTCTGCTTATGGATGCCGACATTGATGGATTTCACATCAGCACGCTCCTACTGACGTTCTTCTTTCGACATCTTCCAGAACTGATTACCCATGGGCATGTGTTTATCGCGCAACCGCCGTTGTATCGACTGGACATTGGCAAAGACGTGTTTTGGGCGGGAACCGATGAAGAGCGGGATGCTATTGTCAATCAGGCCCGTAGCAATGCCAAGCTGACGATCAGCCGTTTCAAAGGTCTTGGTGAAATGTTTCCGCAACAACTAAAAGAGACCACGTTACACCCTGTCACTCGCCGACTCTTGAAAGTGGAACTTCAAGATGCATTGCGCACCGATCATACCTTTCATGACTTGATGGGCAAGCGGACTGAGGCCAGATATGAATTTCTCATGGCCAATGCACGGCTTGCGGACAATCTTGATGTCTGAATGAAAGACTCCGTTCCATGGAGTAGGGGTATTGCTAATAAGGTCCTCATTCCATTGAAAACTCATGAGTTCTCAACCGCTTGCTTTGAGAAGGTATCCCTGTCATACACGACGGAAAAGACGAGCAATTGAACGATGTCTGATGATGTGAATCAAACTCAATCACCAACAAAGGTGGAACGGGTTCAGCATTACCATCAGGCCACGAAGCATGAATTCAATCGATATGCTCGTTCATTGGGGTACTTGGACTGGGCTAACCAACCTGATCCCTTTCGTCGATTTCACGGAGCACCGCTTCTGCCTCTATCACGGCTTACACTGGACGATGCCCCTGTGTCGCCGCTGTATGAAAACGTCGTGGGGCAACGTTCCATTCCGTCACAGCCGATCACCCTAACGACACTGTCTCGTTTTTTTGAATATGCGTTATCGATCACGGCGTGGAAGCAATATGGAGACACCCGTTGGGCTTTGCGGAGTAACCCGTCCAGTGGCAATCTGCACCCCACGGAAGGATATCTGTTTCTGAAGCACCTGCCAGGCTTGGCACTTGAGGCAGGGCTCTATCATTATGCACCCAAGGAACATGGGTTTGAGCAGCGATTGGTGAGTGCTCAAGAACTCGCCAATCAGGTGTTCCAAGGATTGCCAGCACAGTCTTTTCTCATCGGCCTGAGTTCGATTCATTGGCGAGAAGTCTGGAAGTATGGGGAACGGGCATTTCGGTACTGTCAGCATGATATCGGGCATGCCATTGGCACATGTCGTATTGCCGCCGCGACCTTGGGTTGGCAGCTGACGCTTCTTGATGGGATGTCAGATGAAATGGTTGCGGCGTTGCTTGGGCTCAACCGTGCGGAAGATTTTCCTGATGCTGAACGGGAATCCCCTGAACTCATGGCCTTAGTGTGGTCGACAACCCCCACAGACCCTGAGGTGGTTCCGACGTGTCTCAATCACGAGAGCCTATCCGCCATCACAAAGCAGACATGGCAGGGGCATGCCAATCGTCTGAGTACCGAGAATCCGGTGCCCTGGGAAATTATTGATGATGTGAATGAAGCGTCGTGGAAATCTTCTGTGGAGGCCCTGGAATTACGAAGTCAGTCCTCAGGAAACGGTTTCTTCTCACGTACGAAGGAACAGGACACGTCCTCGACCGCAGGCCAGATTATTCATCAGCGGCGCAGTGCGGTCGCATTCAATGGGGTCACGAGCATTGCTAGAGATCGGTTCTTCCGGATGTTACAACGAATTCTTCCGCAGGCGCAGCACCCTGTGTTACATCGGCCTGTTCCTTGGGATTCAATTCCCTGGAATCCGACCATTCATCTGGCTTTGTTTATTCACCGCGTTGATGATCTACCCTCTGGGCTCTATCTCTTGCTTCGTCATGCGGACCTTGCCTTGCAACAACTCTTCCAAGCATCGATGCATGAACAATTTGTGTGGACGAAGCCCGACCAATGTCCCGAGGATATCCCGTTGTATCTCTTGGAAGAAGGCAATGCGCAACAGTTGGCCACGCAATTGAGTTGCGGGCAAGAAATCGCTGGTGAGAGTGCCTTCTCCTTAGGCATGATTGCAGAATTTGATGACTCGCTCACAACATATGGCCCATGGTTCTATCGGCGGCTGTTTTGGGAAGCGGGATTGATTGGGCAAGTCTTATATCTGGAAGCTGAAGCTGCTGGCGTGCGTGCCACAGGAATCGGGTGTTTCTTCGATGATCCTGTTCATCGGGTATTTGGGTTTTTCCCAAAGACCAGGTTTCAATCCTTGTATCATTTCACTATGGGAGGCCCTGTCGAAGATGGACGATTGATGACCTTGCCACCTTATGAGGAGCCAATTTCAAATGCGTAACGCAATGTTTATGTGTCTTTTCCATCTCCTCTTTCTTTTAATCTCCATGCCTACCCTAAAGCACGGATTCATCTGATCAAGATCGTACCATGTCCGTTATACACAGGGGGCCATGCCGCCATCTGCTTGAGCTTTTTGCCTATCTCTATTAGGCTTGCTCAAATCAAGTAGGGCCACGTATTTGCTGTGCAAAGCCGTTTCGGCAAGGCGTCTTGATAGAAACGGCATGTGCGGTTTGCCCTCTGGTACGAGAGCCCTTTCTTCCCAGTGAGGAAAGACTGAGGGTGAGGGAGAAGAGACAGGATGGGAAAAAGGCCGAATGTCTTCCTCAGTTACGCCAATGAGCAGCAAGAATATGCTCGCCAATTAGAATTCGAGCTTACCGCTAAAGGCATCGACGCCTGGCGAGATAAAACCCAACTCCATGCTGGCGAATGCTGGCCTAAGAAACTGGGCGATGCTATTGCGGGATCCGATGCGGTCATCCTCCTTTGGTCCGCCCAGGCCAATCAGTCCGACCTTGTGGAGCTGGAATGGACCATTGCCGTTGGCTTGAAAAAACCTATCGTATCCTGTTTCTTAGACGAAACCGCCCTTCCGTCCATCCTCAACTCTTCGCACTGCATTGCTGATGGAGATGTTCAGCAAGCAGGGGAACAGATCATGGGTGCGCTCAAGAATCTGCCCCCATCGGTTTCTAGCAATCAGCACGATAAACTTCTGGAAACCTTAGCAGCAGCTCCGGTCACGGAACCGCAACCCCTGATCCAACACATCCATACCATCGTCAACCAACCCAGTTTGTCAGTGGGTGGAAATATCTACCAAGTGCAGGGGAATATTCATATTGGAACGGCCCAACTACTGCCAACAAAAAAATCGCTAGTTGAACGATGGAAAACCTGGGTGGGATTAATGGTGGGAATTCTGACCATTCCGATCCTGTTCGTACAATTACAAAAAGGACTTCCGGTTGGAAATCAGGATAAATCACAAAAAGAAATCCACAGAAAAACCGAAATCACAGAGCCCGGAATCGTTGAACAAGTCTTGGAAGGGTTGATTCGTGATAAGAACAATGAGCTGTTAGAAGGAGTCAAAGTGACGTTGCCTCGCTATTTTCCTCAACCTGGATCCACAGACGTTACCGATCAATTTGGCCGGTTTCAGTTAACAGCCAAAGCTGGCCAAGAAGCCTACGTGGAGTTTCAGGCTGAAAAAGACGGATTTATCCGATACGAAGATGACCTGCAATTAGGTGCCACTACCCTGTCGTTTACCATGAAAAGGAACTCTCCATGAAAACTCGAATCGTCTGGTGGGTTGCGCTGTTTCCATTGGTGGCATTCAATATGATCACGAAGGAGCATGACGTATTAGCCAACACGCAGATCCCCACGACTCCACGCTATCTTCAAGGCAGAGTGGTGTATGTCGAGCCGAGCCAAACAAACAAACCTGCCGAAGGGCTTGAAGTGGCCTTAGCCCAGTCTGGTGATAAAACACACACCAAAGCTCATGGAAAATTTCGTCTTCGCCTCCGTGCCCGGTTCAGCCCAGGAAAACTCATCACACTCCTCATTGACCACGAAGGCTGGCAAATTGAGCATCCGCTAGAAGGCGAACTCTATGTACCAGAGGATTTAATAGGCGAAGTGATCAAGGTTCGGCTACGGCCACTAGGAGCCAAGGAGTTTTTATCCGAAGAGCATGTCCAGCGGATGTTGGAAAAAGCCGTTGCTCAAGTCAAAGAAACAGTGAATCCAACTCAGGAGCAGCAAAAGATGGATTTAATTGGCCCTGTTCAAGAATGGGCCCAGAAGTATGGGTTGGGAGTTGAAGAAGTACAACATGCTATTCAGAAATGGGCGGCCACAGTCACGGTTAACGAGCAGGCTTCTGAAGAAGATCTCCACAAGAAGGGGCTCAAAGAGTTAGCCGAGGAAAATTTTGGGAAAGCTATAGAATATTTTGACCACGCAGCTCAATCCAAAGCCAAACGGTTACAAAAGACACGAGAAGCGCTCAAACACCAGCAGGAGGCCTTCTCGAGGCTCACCCAGGAAACCGTCAAAGAATTTAGGCTTGCCGGAGATACGGCTTACAACAATTACAAGTTCGGTAAAGCTCTCAAAGAGTATGAAAATGCAGGGAAAAGCCTTGAAAAAGATGGTTTTCCCGAATTATGGGCAGAAGTACAGATGGCTATCGCTAGTGCTAACTGGGCCATTGGAATCCGGACAAAGGCCCAAGCGGTGCATGAGCATCTCCAACGCGCTAAACAAGCATATAAAGAAGCCATCAAGGCATACGAACAACTTGGGCAAAAAGAGGGAAAAGCCAGCGCTCAGGTTGGAATAGGAACTACGCTCCGCGATCAAGGGATTCGCACGGGGGGCGCGGCAGGCCAAGCGCTGTTAGTCAAAGCGGTGGCGGCGTATCGGGCGGCATTGGAGGTGTACACACAGACGGCATTGCCACAACAGTGGGCTACGACCCAGAATAATTTAGGGGCTGCGCTCGGCAATCAAGGGACTCGCACGGGGGGTGCGGCAGGCCAAGCGCTGTTAGCCGAAGCGGTGACGGCATATCGGGCGGCATTGGAGGTGCGGACCAGAGAATCTTTACCGCCACAATGGGCGCAAACGCATAATAATCTGGCTGAGGCGGCTGTAGCCCTGGAGGATTGGGGACAGGTTGTGACCAGTTACACGAATGTGTTGGAATTCTACCCGGATTATCAAGATGCGTATTTAACTGTGAATGGGGTCTTTCATGAAAAACTCTTTTACTTTGACGAGGCCTATGCGTTCAATGAGTCCTGGCTAGCAACCCACCCCGATGATGAATCAGCCAAGATGAATTTTGCCGAGGTGCATCTGACTACAGGGCGGTTTGGTGCGGCGGCACAACGCTTGTCCGATTTGTTGGGGCAGCCAGCTCTCGATGCGCAGGCGATAATTCCTTTGAGTCTCCTCAAAATTCTTGCCTTCATGGGGCAAGGACAAGATGATCAGGTTTCTAAAAATCTGAATGGCTTGCATGCGACTGTGATCGCCCAACCAGAGGATTTTACGTTGGGATGGAGTTTTGAAGGCACAAAGTACTTTGTGAGCCAGCATGAGGCCTTTGTCTCTTCTAAAGAATGGGTGTTGGCATTGTTGGCTGGTTTTAGTGGGACCACCCGTGAGAGAATGTTAACAGCGATTGAACAGGCGCAAGCCAAACTTCCGGCGAGGAAGTAAGGCGAATATCACCTGCCAAAGGTTCTTTTGTTCCTTCTTTCCCAGTTGGAACACGACACAATTTCATAAGTGACAGAGATAGCTTGTATGGCAAGGAGTTTTTCACCCTCTGCTTCACGTGTATTGACAAGGTCCCATGATTCTTCCGCAACCGCTTCCTCAATCATTTTTTCATCGACCAACATTGCATGTCGCCAAAGATTTGCTGGGAAAATATTTGATTCGTGAAGGCGAACATCATGCCTGTGTGGTTCGGATTGTTGATGTCGAAGCCTATGTGGGGCCTGAGGATCGAGCCTGTCATGCTTCGAAAGGGCGAACCAAGCGAACGGAAGTGCTCTTTGGTCCTCCTGGGATGACCTATGTGTACCTCATTTATGGCATGTATCATTGTTTCAACTTGGTCACGGAACGGATTGATTTTCCGGCAGCGGTGTTAATCCGCGGGATTGAGGTTGATGGTCCAGGCGTCCCTTCTGATCGTGTGCGGATCAATGGCCCTGGGCGGGTCTCTCGGCATCTGAATATTGATCGAACGCTGAATGCATGGGATGCTACCTTGGGGCAGGCCCTTTGGATTGAAGATCGAGGGGAACGTATTCCCCCCAGGCAGATCCAGGCGCTTCCTAGAATTGGTATCGATTATGCGGGAACCTGGGCAGCCAAACCCTGGCGGTTTTGCCTGCCAGATCACACCAACCCACCCCAAAAACGAACACGGCAGAGGCGAGCGACCACAAGGGGAAAGTCAGAACTCTCTTGAAGAGGGTTCAGTGAATGGGGTAGGGTATTTGCTGAGTCAACGTTTCACAGATCATTTTCATGAAATTCATCATGGAGGCTTATAGATGGGAAATCCACTCGATACCATTTCAGGGACGATTATTGCTGGATTCGTGCTCACGGGTATTCTGTATGTTGTCGTCAGCCTGCTCGTGTGATGCGAGCTGAACACGTCTTACCAACTTTCACGGACATTTCACATAAGAGGTCGAAAATATGGAAACATTGTTAGCCTGGGGGCATTTCCTCGCAGGTATTACCTGGATCGGTATCTTGTACTACTTTAATTTTATCCAAGTCCCATTTTTGAAGGTGGTGACGCCGGAAACTAAGGCTGAAGCCTTCAAATCGCTCGTCCCCAATGCCTTGTGGTGGTTTCGATGGGGTGCCTTGTTGACGTGGCTTTTTGGCGCGGCGCTCTTAGTGAACCAAGGCAGGCTGGGGTCGGCATTTATGTTGCAAGGGGAGCATGCCATTATTGGGATGGGGGCTTGGTTAGGCACCATTATGTTATTCAATGTGTGGGGGATTATTTGGCCTAATCAGAAAAAAGTCTTGGGCATGAAAGAAGCCACTCCCGAGGAAAAGGCCAAGTCCGCTCGTGTGGCCCTCTTGGCCTCCCGAACAAATACGATGCTCTCTATTCCCATGTTATTCTTTATGGCTTCTTCCGGGCATGCGTCTGGATTATTTTAGGCAAGTCATGGCCTAGGCCTCTCCTCCTATCAAAGAGGAGGAGGGGTAAGGTTCTAGTCAGGATCTTTGTGGTTATGCCGATGCCTGCTATTCAGGTCCGTCAGCGTCTTCTCACCACATGAGTGCACCTGTACCTTCACCCCAAGAAGCTGAAACGCTCAAAGCTCTTCTTCAAGGCGATGAAGCGGCCTTTTCTGCATTAGTCGAGACCTATTATAGCCCTCTTCTGCGATTAGCCATGGCCCATGTGCCTAGTCAGGCGGTTGCAGAAGAAGTTGTCCAAGAAACCTGGTTGGGTGTGCTTGAAGGCCTGCCAAAATTTGAAGGCCGATCTTCACTGAAAACATGGATATTTCGAATTTTGATCAATCGGGCCAAGACCCGAGGCATACGCGAACGCCGGTACGAACCTCTTTCTCATGGGTTCCTTGATGATGAGGGGAACGAGCAGCCTGAGCAGGAATATTTTCTTGCTAGTGGCCCCATGAGTGACCATTGGGCGGTGCTCCCTCAAAGTTGGGATGCGGCCACGCCAGAACGACTGCTTCTTTCAAAGGAAAGCCGCACACAGATTGATGCCGCGATTGCCTCTCTTCCCCCGACCCAACGGCATGTGATCACATTGAGGGATGTTGAGGGGTTTACGTCCCTTGAAGTCTGTAACATTCTGGATCTCACAGAGACTAATCAGCGTGTTCTTCTCCATCGTGCGAGGTCTCGATCAGAAAGATACTGGAGCCCTATGTGCAAGGATCTCACGTAAGCGATGACTAGCAAACTCAAACAGGCACTTATGAGTTACATGGCAGGAAACAT
Source organism: Nitrospirota bacterium (assembly GCA_011088105.1). Lineage (GTDB taxonomy): Bacteria > Nitrospirota > Nitrospiria > Nitrospirales > UBA8639 > JAALKI01. Next base: position 45,684 of record JAALKI010000017.1, read on the forward strand.
GACTTGCAAAGCCGTCACCAATGTTATTACCGACTATCTAGAAGGTGCGTTACCCTTTTGGGACTGGGTCCGGTTTCACATGCATCTGGGTATGTGTTTTGGCTGCAGAAATTATTTGCGTCAAATGAAACAGACTATTAAAACTTTAGAGAAGCTTCCAAGTGAGCCCATGCCTCCGGCCATTCGCGATGAACTGCTCAAACGGTTCAAGGATTGGAAACGCTAACAGGGCCCAATAGTGAAACGGCAATGGCCAGGTTCAAGGGCTTGGTGTCTCATCGCATTCCTCTCTTTGATGGTTCGACGATCATGAATGGAGAGGGATGACGAACATACTGCCTTCTCACTGCTTCCCATTCTGCCTCACCCCTCATTGATCTCAACCTTGCATCGTTACCGGGTTTCCCCTACGGTAGGGAAAATGTCTCAACGACTACAATATATGTGTGGCGCGGTGTTGACAGGCCTGTTGTATGGCCTGTGCTTGGCGGACATGGGGCTTGATGCGCCGTGGAGTGGCGTTGCTTGGATAGCTTTGATTCCTCTTCATTGGGTGTTGCGGAATGCGACGCTGCGGCAGACCTTCTGGTGTGGCTGGTTGGCTGGACTTGTGGCTTTTGTGGGGACGATGTATTGGGTCATTACAGCCATGCATTTGTATGGGAAAGTCCCGTTGAGCATCAGTGTCTGTCTCATGCTGTTATTGGCTGCCTATTTAGGAATGTATGTGGCGTTGTATGCATTGGGTGTCGCATGGATGCAACGGCAACATGCCCATCTTCTGTTTTTGGGAGCACCAAGTCTGTGGGTTGCGCTTGAACTCCTCCGCACATCTTTTCTCAGTGGGCTTCCGTGGGGACTCTTCGGCTATTCGCAGTATCAGGCTTTAACCATCATTCAATTTTCTGATATCACCGGCGTCTATGGGATTTCTTTTTTATTGGTGCTTGTCAATATTGTCCTCTATCAGATAGGAGATTGGCTCTCCGTTCGACGTCGACCGCATTCGACGTGGCCTTTCCCTTGGCGGGCATCTTTGTGCATGTTGTCGGTTCTATATTTTGTGATGGCCTATGGCACATGGTCACTCGGTCATGAAGATTTTTTAGCTGGTGAGACCAAGAGGCTTCGCATTGGTCTGGTCCAAGCAAACATTGACCAGGGGCAGAAATGGGATCAGGCCTATCGCCAAGAGACGTTGAATCGGTACATGCAATTTACTCAAGAGACGGGAAAAGAAAATGATTTGATCATTTGGCCAGAAGCGGCCACACCATTTCTTTATGAACAAGAGCCAGCCTATCAGGCGCTAGTTGCCTCATTGATTGAAAAAACAAATACGCCATTGCTCTTTGGCAGTCCGGCCTTGCGATATGACCCTGATCGTCACCCGTATCTTTTGAATAGCGCGTTTTTACTTGACCGGAGTGGTGAAATTGTTGGGCGTTATGACAAACAACATCTTGTGCCATTTGGTGAATATATCCCCCTGCAATGGCTCTTTTCATTCTTAGATAAACTCGTAGTGGGAATTGGAGATTTTCGATCGGGGCCCGGACCGACACTCTTGTCTCTCCCACAGGTTGCCGTGAGTCCCGAAGAGCTCTCATCATCTGAATCACCCATTCGATTTGGTGTCGCCATTTGCTTTGAGGTGATTTTTCCGGATCTTGTGCGCACGTTAGCCAATGAAGGCGCGAATTTTTTAGTGACGATTACCAACGATGCCTGGTTTGGACGGACCGTGGCGCCCTATCAACATTTTGCTATGGTGGTCTTTCGAGCCGTTGAAAACCGAATGGCGTTTGCACGGGCAGCCAATACCGGTATCTCCGGTTTTGTGGCTCCGGACGGTCGTATTAGCAAGGCTACGTCTATTTACACGGCGCAATCTCTGGCCGGCATGATTCCCCTCCGCTCTGCAGAAACGTTTTACACCCAATTTGGCAATGTGTTTGCTTGGGGCTGTGTTATACTTGCGGGAATTTTGTTATGGTTGGCGCGCCGCACCGGCCACCAAGACGGCATTGTGCCGTAACAGGAATATTGTAAGGAGACATGGCATGATTGAAGACTTGGCTACGCGAATGAAACAGATTGATGAGCAGATTTCAGATTTACGGAGGCGTCTTTGACGTTCCTCGGTTAACCAACGAACTTGATGAAATCGAGCGAGAAAGCGCACAACCTGACTTTTGGCACAACGCCGGCGTGGCGGCCAAGGTCGGACGTCGAAAGGCGACTATCGAACGGGAGCTTTTCAGAGTCACCGATCTCGAACGTCAGCAGGTCGATTTATCAGCGATAATCGAATTAGTGGGTGAGCAGGACGATCCTGACCTTCAGCAAGAACTCAAAACGAGTCTGCAAGAGCTGGAAGCGACGCTTGAACATCTTCAAGTCGAAATGCTCCTATCTGGCGAGCATGATCAGGCCAACGCCATTCTCAACATTCATCCCGGCGCTGGAGGAACCGAGTCTCAGGATTGGGCTCAGATGCTTATGCGGATGTATGTGCGTTGGGCGGAACAACAGAGGTACAACGTCGAGACCATTGATCTGCAACCAGGAGACGAAGCGGGTATTAAAAGCGTGACATTAGGAATCAGTGGCCCGCATGCCTATGGCTATCTCAAAGCCGAAGCCGGTGTCCATCGGTTGGTTCGGATTTCTCCTTTCGATGCCAATAAGCGCCGCCATACGTCGTTTTCGTCTGTGTTTGTTTATCCAGAACTTGATGACACAGTAAAGGTTGAGATTGATGAGAAGGATCTCAAAATTGATACATTTCGCGCCGGCGGCGCTGGTGGCCAAAACGTCAACAAAGTCGAAACCGCCATTCGCATGACGCATCTCCCAACAGGCATTGTGGTGCAATGTCAAAATGAACGGTCACAACTCCAAAATCGGTTAGGCGCGATGCGTGTGATGAAGGCGAAATTGTTCGAGGTGGAATCAAAAAAGAAGGAAGCGGAGTTTCAAAATATTGTCGGTGAAAAAAAAGACATTGGCTGGGGAAGCCAGATTCGATCCTATGTGTTTCAACCCTATCAGATGGTGAAGGATCATCGAACGAATGAAGAGTCTGGCAACGTGAGTGCTGTGATGGATGGCGGGATAACCCCCTTCATCGAAGCCTATTTAAAGTATCGTGCGGCGGAGGTCTCATCCAATTGATGTTCAATGAAATACTCCGCTGTAGGCCGCGAGGCATTTCATTGAAACATTCATTAGTATTGAGAAACCACGGTTTCTCAAGCTCTTCCTTTGAGGAAGTGACCTCTGGCTATGCTATGGAGAAGATCAACCATCTCATTAACAGACGAGACTATCCTCTATGGATGAACTGAACGAACAGCGTCAACAGCGTCTAGACAAGCTTGAAGCCTTACACGATCTGGGGGTGCCGCCCTATGGGAGCAGATTTGATGTCTCACATCCCATCGAAACGGTGCTGAATGCACATGGGCAGAACACGAAGGAAGAACTCGAGGAGGCCAATCTCTCGTGCCGGATCGCGGGGCGCATTGTGGCGCTTCGCCGTTTTGGCAAAGCCGCGTTTGCTTCACTGCGAGAAGGCGAACATCAGATTCAGGTCTATTTCAAAAAAGATGTGGTCGGTGATGAAGCGTTTCATCTTTCTCAAACCTTGGATCTTGGTGATTGGGTTGGTGTTGGGGGCCGCCTCTTTCGGACGAAAACGGATGAATTGACGGTAGAAGTTAACGCGCTTACCTTGTTAGCCAAAGGTCTTCGGCCTTTACCCGAGAAATGGCATGGGTTGACCGATATCGAAATGCGATACCGACAACGGTATGTCGACCTCATTGCGAATCCATCTGTCCATCAGATCTTTCGCACCCGGAGCCGTATCATTGCCGGCATTCGGACTTTTCTCACCGAGCAGGGTTTTCTGGAAGTTGAGACGCCCATGATGCACCCTATTCCTGGTGGGGCGGCAGCGAAACCCTTTATCACGCACCATAACAGTCTCAATGCTGATCTGTATTTGCGTATTGCGCCTGAGTTGTACTTAAAGCGGTTGATCGTCGGTGGGTTCCGGCGGGTGTTTGAAATCAACCGGAATTTCAGAAATGAAGGTATCTCGACAATTCACAACCCAGAATTCACCATGTTGGAGTTTTACCAGGCGTATGCGGATTATCATGATCTGATGACATTGACAGAAACTCTATTTGGCCAACTGGCTGAGGAAGTTTGTGGCTCGATGTGTCTTACGTATCAAGGGCAGACGATTGATTTGGCCCCGCCTTGGCGGCGGCTTTCGTATCTGGATGCCATCGTGGAGACCAACGGTGTGGATCCGAAGATTCTCGATGATCGAGCGCTGGCGTTGCACACAGCGAAGACGCTTCATGTTGATGTGGACCCCAATGCAGAGCTTCTGCCAATTTTGCACCGCTTGTTTGAAGAAACGGTTGAGTCAAAGCTGACGCAGCCGACATTTATCACCGACTATCCTACAGATATTTCACCCTTGTCTCGACGAAAAGATGGGAACCCAGCTCTGACAGACCGGTTTGAGTTATTTATTGCCGGGCGAGAACTCGCTAATGGATTTTCCGAGTTGAATGATCCACTCGATCAACGACAGCGATTTGAAGCGCAGGCGGTTCAACGAGAGGCGGGTGATGAAGAAGCGCATGTGCTTGATGAGGATTTCCTTAGGGCTTTGGAATATGGCATGCCACCCACGGCTGGGGAAGGCATTGGCATTGATCGGTTGGTCATGCTGCTGACAGACCAGGCTTCGATTCGGGATGTTATTCTATTTCCGCAACTCCGTCCGGAGAAGGCTCCGTGACCCTTCCGTATGAGATCGTGATCGGACTGCGGTACCTCCGTGCAAAACGTCGTACTCGGACGATCTCTCTCAACACCTTTATTTCTATTGCCGGGATTACCTTGGGCGTGGCCGCCTTGATTGGGACACTCGGCATCATGACCGGGTTTAAAGAAGATCTGCAAGCTAAGATTCTTGGCACAACGTCTCATGTGGTTGTACAGGAACGCGGGCAGGCAACAATGAAAGACTATGATGCGCTGGTGACACGTATTGAGACCGTGCCCGACGTGATTGCAGCTACACCGTTTATCTTTAAGCAAGTTTTGCTGACAACCAAGTCCGGAGTGCAAGGGGTTGTCCTGCGTGGAATCGATCCAGAGAAAGAGCCCACCGTAACGGAAATTGCGAATAATTTGACACATGGCACGCTTGGTGCCCTTGAAGCAGGGTTGGTTGGAGCGAAAACCACAATAGGCGATGAATCAACAGCTAATCATGCGTCCAAACCAGGGATTATCCTTGGTAAAGAACTGGCGCTTCGTCTCGGTGTTTTTCTGGGTGATCGTGTCAATGTGGTCTCTCCCGTTGGGACCATCAGTGCGATGGGCATGACTCCCAAGATTCGTCCATTTCGCGTTGCTGGGCTCTTCGAATCGGGCATGTTCGAGTATGATTCTTCCTTGGCCTATATCTCGTTACAAGAAGCACAAAAGTTTTTTGGGTTAGGGGATACAGCTTCGGGCATTGAGGTGAAGGTCCAAGACGTGTTTGTGGCTGATCAGATTGCCAGCAATATTCAAGTCGCGCTTGGCTTTACGTATGGTGCTAGGGATTGGATGCAGATGAACAAGAATTTATTCTCAGCCTTAAAACTTGAAAAGACGATGATGTTTCTCTTGCTCGTGCTCATTACCCTCGTGGCCTCATTTAATATCGTCGGCACACTCACGATGATCGTCAATGAAAAACAACGCGAGATTGCCATTCTCAAAGCGATGGGCGCTACACCCAATGCGGTCATGCGCATTTTCATGCTAAACGGTCTGGTGATTGGGGGTATTGGCACAGGCATTGGCATTCCTCTGGGCTATACGTTTCTATGGTTGATCCAGAATTATTGGACCTTTGATGCCAGTGTGTACTACATCTCCCAGATTCCTGTGCATATTCAAGCGGTGGATGTGTTGCTGGTGGCCTGTTCTGCGCTGGCGATCAGCTTTGCGGCCACCCTTTATCCTTCCTGGCAAGCAGCGAAACTCGACCCGGTGAGCGCACTCCGTTATGAGTAGTGACGCTATCTCCCCAGCAGCCAGTCGGTCTTGCTTGCTGCAAATCAACAATCTCCATAAATCGTTTGTGATGGGCCAGCAAACGATTGACGTCTTACGAGACATCCACCTCACCATCAACCCAGCGGAAATGTTGGCAATTATCGGAGCATCCGGAGCAGGAAAAAGCACGTTATTGCAGATCATGGGCACATTAGATCGGCCAACCAGCGGTACCATGTTGTTTGAAGACCACGATGTCTTTCAATGGTCGGAACGAGCATTAGCGGAATTCCGGAATCGACGAATCGGGTTTGTCTTTCAATTTCACCATCTGCTTCCGGAATTTACCGCGTTGGAAAATACCTCCCTCCCGGCGCTGATTCAAAAGCGGTCGAAAGACGAGGCCAGGGAAGACGCGCAAACGCTCTTAACCGATGTTGGATTGGGTCATCGGCTTCATCACAAGCCCGGTGAGTTATCAGGTGGGGAGCAACAACGTGTGGCCATCGCGCGCGCGTTAGTGCTGAAACCCGACTTAGTGCTGGCTGATGAACCGACTGGTAATTTGGACACGCACACGGGTGAGGACATCTTCGCGATTTTACGAGAGCTCAATCAGAAGAGTGGGAGTGCCATCGTCATTGTGACGCACAATGAACACTTATCTCAGCAAGCGGATCGCTTGATTCATGTACAGGATGGCTGTATCAGCTAAATGATCGTCGGGTATGTGCCAATCGTAGATCCTGCCTGTTCACAACTCAGCTATCAGAATGCAACAAAATTGTTGAAAAGGGCCAGTTAGCCATCTTTTTCAACAGTCTGATGTTGCCATCTTCGCTTTCGCTAGCAGCTTGCAGTAGGAGCAGACTTCCGCCGAGGTGGGCTGCCCACAGGTAGGACAAGGATGAAGCTGGGCACGGTCGCGGTCGACGATGGTCGTGGTTCCCTTTTTGGCTTGTTGCTCGAGGAATTTCCAGTAAAAAGATTGTTTGGTTCCGGGGGATTCTGTCTCCAAGCGATTGAGGGCATCTTTATACATCAGCATTTTTGACCCTTTGGCCATTGGACATTCTTCAATAATATAGTCGATTCGATTAATCACCGCATACGCGGCAATCTCTCGCTCCGTGAGCCGATACAAGGGTTTGACTTTTTTGGCGAAGCCATCAATGGATGCGGGCAGAACCGGGGTTTGTTTCTCGAGGTATTCTGTCTGCCAATGGAGGACATTCCCTAGCAAGCGAGCGGCTTCATCATCTAAGTTATGGCCGGTGGCCATCACATCATAATTCTGCTCAAGCGCGACATGATTAAACTGATACCGTTTAATGGTGCCACAAGCTGAACAGGTTGGTCGGTGAACCAGGTTGGCTAATTCTTTAACGCCGACTCCTGCTTCCTCACGAACCGTATGGATATGCAGGGTTGCGTCGTGGGTCTGGGTGACCTTGTCGGCAAAGTTCTGAACTTTTTGACGGGATCGAATGGAATAGTCACCAATTCCTAAATCCACATATACTGCGTCTGCGCGATATCCTAAGCTGAGTAAAATCTCCCAGAGGGTCAGACTATCCTTTCCGCCCGATACAGCGACGAGAATTCGATCGTCTTTCGTGAACATCTGTTGAGCTTTAATGCCACGAGTCACCTGCGTATGCACAAAATTGCAAAAACACGCTTTGCAAAAAGCAATATTGTGCCGTGGAAGATTGATCACGGCAGATTCTCGACAAACGCGGCAGCGCATGGTGGTCTTCCTTATCCGCCTGAAATCACCGATCGAATTTCAATAGTGTCGAGATCATCTAGGAAGGTGTCCTCCGTCACAAGTTCATCGCCACGAATGACCAGGTTGGCTTCAGGAATGAGGTTGAGGTCTTGAAGAAGCTGACGGACCTGTTTCGGGCCTTGAATGGTAATCGTGCTGTCTGGATTGGTGAGATGGACAATCATCGTAGGCGTTTATCTTATGTCTGCGTCTCTATCGTTTGCAAATCGGATGGTGTGAGTCTCGACAGAATGGAGTTGCTCCTGCCAGGGGCTCGTTATGAGCGGAAGGAGGGCACATCCTCTCTACGGGATCTCTCAAGGGGACATCTATAAGGAAAGTGGAGAAACATGGTACGATTTCGCGACCTACGTTCCAGAGTAGGTGATTCAGTCTTTGCTTGAAGGAGATGATCTATGAATCCGTTAGTTCAGCTTGGCCAATGCGGCCAGAGTCCGTGGTATGACTATATTAGCCATACCTTAATCACCTCAGGCGAATTGCAGCGAATGGTAGAGGAGGATGGCTTAAAGGGCATGACGTCTAACCCTGCGATTTTTGAGAAGGCCATTGCCGGAAGTCCAGACTATGAGCAGGTGTTGAACACATGTGCTGCCAAGGTCAATGGCGTGAAAGAGATCTATGAAGCCATCGCGGTTCAGGATATTCAGGATGCTGCCGATGTGCTGTCTCCAGTGTATAAGGCCAGTCACATGCAGGATGGCTATGTCAGTCTGGAGGTCTCTCCAGACCTAGCGTTTGAGACAGACGCCACCGTCCAGGAAGCCATGCGTCTGCATCAGGCGGTCAATCGCCCTAACGTGATGATTAAGGTACCCGGAACACCTGAAGGGCTCCCCGCGATAGAGCAATTGCTGGGGATGGGCATCAATATTAATGTGACACTGTTATTTAGCAAGGATGTCTATGAGCAAGTCGCCTGGGCTTATGTCCGAGGCTTGGAGACGTTTGCCAAACAAGGTGGAGACGTGCGGACTTTGGCGTCGGTTGCAAGTTTTTTCGTGAGCCGGATTGATACGCTGGTTGATCGAGAATTAGACGCGAAGGCTAAACATGAAACAGACATGGAGAAACGGGCCAGGCTCGAAGCGTTGATGGGTACGGTCGCGATTGCAAATGCCAAATTGGCGTACCGTACCTTTCAAACAATTTTCACGAGTCCACAATTTCTGAGTCTCAAAGCCCAGGGCGCACAGGTGCAGCGGTTGCTCTGGGCCAGCACCGGCACCAAAAATCCTCAATACCCAGATACCTATTATGTGGATCAGTTGATTGGGCCTGATACCGTCAACACCATGCCGACAGCGACGTTTGAAGCCTTTCGAGATCATGGAACGGTGGGAACAACATTGCAACAAGGTGTCGATGAAGCTCAAGCCACGATGGGACGACTGGCGAGTAGTGGAATCTCAATGGACGCAGTGACACAGACATTGCTGAAAGACGGCGCGCAACTCTTTGTCGATGCATTTGACAAGCTGATGGGAGCAGTGAGCCGCAAACGGGAAGCATTCCTGGGGTCGAAGCTGAATAATCAGATGATTGTCCTTGCGGGGGATGAGGCTGAGAGCACGGCCACGTTAAAGGAATGGCAAAGACAAAATGCCGTCCGTCGGTTGTGGGCGAAAGATCCATCGTTATGGCATTCGGATCTGACGCATCAGGCTCTGATTACACAATCATTGGGATGGCTGACCATTACCGAACAACAAATTCAGAGCCTTGCAAGCCTGATGCGCGTCGCAGAAGAGATCAAATCCTCCGGGTTTCAGCATGTGTTAGTGCTAGGAATGGGAGGGAGCAGTCTGTGTCCTGAAGTCCTCAAAATGACATTTGGTATCGTGCCAAGCTATCCGGAACTTCATGTGCTAGACAGCACCGTGCCGGGGCAAGTGAAGAGCCTGGAACAGCGGGTCGACTTAGCCAAGACACTCTGTATTGTTGCGAGTAAGTCTGGTTCGACCGTTGAGCCCGTAGCCTTTCACAAATATTTTTACGAGTGCATACGAGCAATACAGGGCGAGCATGCGGGAGAGCATTTCATCGCGATTACTGATCCTGGTTCATCGCTGGAGCAGGTCGCGCACGAGCAAGGCTTCCGAGCCATTTTACCAGGAGTGCCCGACATCGGCGGGCGGTATTCGGCGCTGTCAAACTTTGGCATGGTGCCTGGGGCGATCATGGGCATGGACATCGAACAGTTCCTGCGACGGGCTGAGCAGATGCGACAAAGTTGCGCGGCTTGTGTGCCCCCTGAAGACAATCCTGGTGTACAGCTGGGTATAACCCTGGCGCAATTGGCAAAGATGGGACGCGATAAAGTGACATTGATTGCTTCTCCAACCATCAATGGGTTAGGGGCGTGGCTGGAACAACTCATTGCCGAGAGTACCGGAAAAGAGGGAAAAGGCATTGTACCGGTGGATGAGGAGCCGCTTGGCGATCCCACGGTGTATGGATCCGACCGAGTGTTCGTGTATCTTCGCGATACAAAAGCACCGGGTTTGGATCAGGAAAAGGGCATTGAAGCCGTACAAAAAGCAGGACATCCGGTCATACACATTGCCGTCACGGATCTTCTCAATCTTGGGCAAGAGTTTTTCCGATGGGAAATGGCTACGGCTGTTGCGGGAGCTGCATTAGGTATCAATGCGTTTGATCAACCAGATGTTCAGGAAAATAAAGACTATACAAAGGCCTACTTGGAAGAATTCGTAAAGACAGGAACGCTCCTTGAACCTGAGCCAGCCTTAGTCGATCAGGACATTCAAATATATGCAGATTCTCATAATCGTCAGGCATTAGGTCGTGTGACAACATTCAATGAAATGCTTATGGCGCATCTAGATCGAGTGCGACCTGGAGACTATGTGGCCATCAATGCTTATGTGGAACGAACGAAAGCGATTCATCAAATCTTCAGTAACATTCGCGTGCGGATTCGAAATGCCAAGCACGTGGCGACAACGCTGGGATATGGTCCTCGTTTTCTTCATTCAACTGGTCAGTTACATAAGGGAGGCCCCAACAAGGGGGTCTTTATCCAAATAACGTGTGATGATACGGAAGATCTGCCGATTCCTGGAGAACCTTATGGGTTTGGAACACTGAAAGCTGCACAGGCCTTGGGGGACATGCAAAGTCTCACATTACGGCAACGACGGGTGATTCGTATTCATATTGGAAGTGACACTGAAAAAGGATTGAAACGATTGGAATCTGCCGTCGAATCAGCACTACCGTGATGATTCAGAAGAGGCGGTCAATCTATATTCTAATTCTTGATAGTCCATGCATGACTTTCTCTTATATATTCATCGGTATCTATCATCAATGTCGTTTTATAAGTACGGCATGTCCCAGAAAAGCAAGAATTCCTCAACAGATTAAAAGAAAAGGGGCT